>JACQZR010000058.1 GCA_016213775.1 Acidobacteriota bacterium | reverse complement strand
GCGAGGCGACAACCCAATACCTGCCAGGACGCACACCTGCAAATGAGTATCGGCCCACATCGTCCGTCAACCGCTGCAGCGAGTATCCGGTTAGCGTGTTGCGAATCGTCATGGAAGCGCCAGAGACCGGCAATCCTGCTGGGTCTCTCACTTCTCCCTCGATCACGCCGCCAGGGACGGATGGACCGGCGGCCTCCTGACACGGCGCCATTGAGGCTAGTGAAAACCAGAGTGCGGCGGCCAAAAACGACGTGGCGCCGGCAAAACGGTAACTTCTGTGGCTTTGATTGCAAGCCATGGTCTCGTGCTCCTTGAAAACCCTGGCTGGCAAACCTAGAATGAGAGAGGTCGCCAGCCCTCCGGGCTGCTGATCAGAGGGTCCCCGCGGAGCTTCGCCAAAAGTGATTCGCGAGGACCCTTCCAAAAATCCAGAACTTTCCATCCCGGGCGCTGCATGCCTTGCAGAACCCACACTCTTCAATTCGGCCGCACTGCACCAGCCAGATGCAAATGGATCGCAGATTCTTCGATGGCTCCAGGGTTCGACAGACCGGCATCGCGTTCCCACAGAAGCGTACGAGCTGCGACTGAGTCGCAACTCCCTGAAACTCTATTCAACTCCATTTGCAACTGATTGTCAACTGGAAACAGCGGACTGCCGAGTTTGAGAGTTGGGTGGTTGCGCTGCGCGGTTCGTGAGCTGTGGCGATGCGATCATGCGCTTGCGCTTGCTTCACGCCCACGGCTCAGCAACGGCTTCCGAGCCGCGACCGCAAAGGGAGTGGTAGGTACTAGGCACACATCTTGTGGGCGACGTTTCCGGCGACGTCGGTGAGGCGGAAATTGCGGCCGGCATAGGGGTAGGTCAGGCGCAAGTGATCGAGGCCGAGAAGATGCAGCAGCGTCGCGTGCAGGTCGTGGATGTGCATGCGGTCTTGGACGGCGTGATATCCGTAATCGTCGGTGGCGCCGTAGATGAAGCCTGGTTTGACGCCCGCGCCCGCCATCCACATCGTGTAGCCATAGGGGTTGTGATCGCGGCCATCACCGGCCTGGGCGACGGGAGTGCGGCCGAATTCCCCGCCCCACAACACAAGCGTGTCCTTGAGCAGCCCGCGTGACTTGAGGTCTTTGAGCAGGCCGGCGATGGGGACATCGACATGCGAGGCCGTCTTGGTGTGGAGGCGGATCAGCTCATTGTGCGCATCCCAACCGACATCGTTTCCGGGGTAGTAGGTGTGCGAGCACTGGACGAAGCGGACGCCGCGTTCGGTCAGGCGGCGCGCCATCAGACACTGCCATCCGAATTCGCGCGTGTGCGCCTGATCGAGGCCGTAGAGCTTCTGGGTCGCGGCGGATTCGCGGGAGATATCGAACACGCCGGGCGCTTCGGCCTGCATGCGGAAGGCGAGTTCAAAGGACTGGATGCGGGCTTCGAGTTCGGGATCGCTCGGAGTGGCCTTGCGCCTGTTCATCTTCTGCACCATATCGAGCTCGAAGCGCTGCTGCTCGGTGGTTTGACCGATTGGCTGCAAGTGTTCGATGGGGTTGTTCATCAACTCGTCGGCCTTGGAGCCGCCGTAGCCGACGGGCGTGCCTTGATAGTAAGCTGGCAGGAACGCGGATGACCAGTTCTTGGCGCCGCCGTGACCGAGGGGCGGTTTCAGCGTGAGGAAGGCCGGCAGGTTCTGATTCTCGCTGCCGAGGCCGTAGGCCACCCAGGAGCCCATGCTGGGGCGTGTGAAGGTAAATGATCCGGTGTGCAGTTCCATCAACGCGCCGCCGTGCGCGACGCTGTCTCCGACCATAGAGCGCAATATGCAGAGGTCATCCGCACAGGTGGCGACATTGGGAAAGAGTTCGCTTACCGGGATGCCGCTCTGGCCGCGGCGGCGGAACTCCCACGGAGATTTCAGCAGCTTGCCGAGTTGATTGCCCGCGAAGGCCGGCGGCGCCTGGAAGGGGAGCGGCTTACCGTGATCGGCGGTGAGTTTGTCCTTGGGATCGAAGGTGTCGAGGTGCGATGGGCCGCCATGCATGAAGAGGAAGATGACGCGTTTGGCTCGCGGGGCGAAGTGCGAGGGCTTGGCCGCCAGCGCTTGCCGCGGATCGGCGGCATCGAGCATGGCGGCCAGGCCCAGCGCGCCGAAACCGCAGGCGGAGTAGCGGAGCAAGTCGCGGCGGGAGGGAATGCGGTGAGTCATCGGATGTAGAGGAAATCGTTGGAGGCGATGAGCGCGCGGACATAGCTCTTCCAGCTTTGTTCCGCGTTGCCGCGCGGATAGCTGCGAAGGAACGTGAGCGCATCGTCGACGTCGGTGGCGGCGGCAGGCGCGTTCACGATGCGGAGCCAGGCGCTGCGAATGCGATCGGCATCGCTGGCTGCGGAGGTGAGGAGTTGTTTCGCGATGGTTTCGGCGCGGGCGGCGACGAACGGACTGTTCATCAGGTAGAGCGCTTGCGGAGCAATGTTGGTCTGGTTGCGCAATTCCATAGTGGTAGTGGCGTCGCCGAAATCGAACAGCATGAGCGAGGTGGGGACGTTGGAGCGGCGCAGGGGCAGGTAGACCGTCCGGCGCTTGGATTCCTCGGGAGAGAAGCTGAGGCGTTTCGTGCTGAAATCGTCGGTACCCTCGCCCGATTGCAGCGTGCCGCCCATGGTGAGGTCGAGAGAACCATCGAGTGAGAGAAGCGCATCGCGGAGTTCTTCCGCTTCCAGACGGCGGCGATTGAAGTGAGTAATGAGGCGGTTCTCGGGGTCGCGGTCGCGCTGCGATTCCATGGGCTGGGAGCTGAGCTGATAGACGCTCGAAAGCATGATGCGCCTGTGGAGTTTCTTGATCGACCAGCCATCGGCGGCGAATTGCAGTGCCAGCCAATCGAGGAGTTCGGGATGCGTGGGCGCTTCGCCGGTGAATCCGAAGTTGCTGGGCGTGCGAACGATGCCTTGTCCGAAGTGCCAGTGCCAGACACGGTTCACTATGACGCGCGCTGTGAGTGGATTGCCGCTGGAGCCGAGCCAGCGGGCGAGTTCCAGGCGTCCGCTGCCGCTGGTGATCTGGGGCTGCTGCGTAGTGAGTACCGCGGGGAAGGCTTTAGCGACGGGGTCGCCTTTTGCCTCATGGCTGCCGCGGATGAAGACGCGCTGATCCACACGATCGCCTTCGGCAACAGCACACGCCATGGGCGGTTGCCGTGGTCCGGATTGCTTGAGCGCGGCGAGTTCGGCTTTGAGCCGGAGCAGTTGTGCTTTGGCTTCGTCCGGGATTAGCGGCGCAGCTTCGGCTTCGTTGGCGGGTAGCGCAAACGGACCGGTAGACCCGGAATTCACTTCGCTCAGGAAGCGGTCGTCGCCGGTGAAGTAACGCGGCATTTCAGGAGGGGTACGGCCAGCCTGTTTTGCGGTGGCAACGGCGTTGCGCCAGACGTCGAGCTCTACGGCGCGGGCCTGTTGTGTGGCTTCGAAGCGGCGTTGGTAGTCGTGAGCGAGTGTTGGGATGGCAGCGGCATCGGCCTTGTGCCAGGCTTCGAGATGCGGCTTTCGTTCGCCGTCGGGCTTGAGGTAGTCGACCATCCGCTGAAGCGCGATTTTGTCGAGCGAGGCCGATTGCGCGGTGGCATCGAGCGAGGCGCCGCCGGCATAGACCTGATGCGCGGCAATCAGGTAGCCGGCCAGATGGGGGCGCAGACGGACGAGGCGGGCACTGGAGACTTTGTTGCGGACCAGCGTGATCTCCTGCTCCTTGGCGGTGACCTGCTTCTGATGGGCGGTCCAGGCAGCGGCATCGCGTTGCGGCACCAGTGGAACGGTGAAGAGTTTGATGACGCGTTCACTCATGTCGCCCACCTGTTTGGTGGAGGCGAAGATGGATGCGAGCGAGTAGTAGTCCCTGGTGCTAATGGGATCAGTCTTATGGTCGTGACAGCGCGCGCAGGCGATGGTCAGGCCGAGTATGCCTCGCGACATCACCTCGATCTGCTCGTCGACAATGTCGTAGATGATCTTGACGCGATCCTCGTCGACCAGCAGTTTTGGCCCGAGGGCGAGGAAGCCGGTGGCGACGATGCCGCGGGTGTTGAGGGCTTCGCCGGGGGGCGCGGGCAGAAGGTCACCGGCGATCTGCTCCATCACGAACTGGTTATAGGGCAGGTCGCGGCGAAAGGAGTCGATGACGTAGTCGCGGTAGCGCCAGGCGTGCGGATAACGGTGATCTTCGTCGGTGCCGGTGGAGTCGGCGTAGCGCGCGACATCGAGCCAGTGGCGCGCCCAGCGTTCGGCGTAACGAGGGGAATCGAGCAGGCGGTCAATCACCTTTTCGAATGCGCCAGGCGCTGGGTCGCTGAGAAAGGCGGACATTTCGGCTTCAGTGGGCGGAAGGCCCGTGAGATCGAACGTGGCGCGGCGTAGGAGGGTGCGCTTATCGGCTGCCTGGACGGGCCGCAGACCTTTCGCGTCCATGCGCGATAAAACAAATTTGTCGATTTCCGTGCGCGGCCACTGTGTGTCTTTCACCACCGGCACGGGAACAGGTTCTGGCGGGATTGTGGACCACAGCGTGGGACGTGGCGACTTGGCCGGCGCGGCGGATTGTTGCGGCACTGGCCCACCGGAAGCGAGCCACTCGCGGAGAATCCCGATGTCCGTGTCCTTTAGTCTGCCCGCAGGTGGCATCTTCACTTTGCCAAGGTAGCCCACGACGTCGAGGAGACGTGGCTTGGCTGCGGTAATGCTCGCCGAAGTAGTGAAATCGAGGCCGCCCATGCGGCTCTTGGGACCATGGCAGACGGCGCAGTTGCGATCCAACAGGGGGCGCACTTTCGATTCGAAGTACTCCGTCTGCGCAAGCGCAGGTAGGGCGTGCAGTATAGGGAGAAGGAACGCCAGCCGGAGCATACGGTTACTCATGGTATCGTATCCCGCATGATCCCTTTCCTGCTACTCCAAGCCATCGCGATGGGGGCCGTTCACGAGGTTTATCCGGAACATCACTCGCGCGTGTTCTCGCCCCACAAAGAGCCCGTGGCGCGGATTCGATCCGGCGATACGGTGATCACGCGGACGTGGGATTCGGGTGGCGCGGATTGGAAGGGGGTCAAGCACATTCCACATCCCTACGTCTATCCGGAGACCGGCAATCCGCTGATGGGGCCGTTCTATATTGAAGGCGCGGAGCTGGGCGATTCGATTGAAGTGCACCTGGACAAGGTGCGTTTGAATCGCAACTACGGGTACACGTCGTACCGTCTGAACCCGGGCGTGTTGAACCCGGATGCGGCCGAGAAGCTGTACAAAAACTTCTACAAGATGGACGTGCTGCGGCCCGGGCGCGCGGATCTGATTCCGTGGGACCTCGACCTGAAGCGCGGGATGGCGCGTCCCAGGCTGCTGGAAGGGCCGGGATTCGAACTACCCGTGCGGCCGATGATCGGATGTATCGGCGTAGCGCCGATGGGAGAGCATGTGGCCACCAGCGGGCCGTCGGGAAGCTACGGCGGCAACATGGACTACAACGAAGTGGTGGAAGGCGCGACGCTGTATTTTCCGGTCTTCCATCGCGGTGCGTATTTCTACGTGGGCGACGGGCACGCCTTGCAGGGTGATGGCGAGGGGCTCGGCAGCGGTGTGGAGACGTCGCTCGATGTGCAGTTCACGGTGAAGTTGCGAAAGGGGAGGCGCCTTTCCATTCCACGGCTCGAAAATGCGGATTACATTGTTTCCATCGGCTCGCAAGCGGAGTTTTCATCAAACTCCGATGTGGCGGTGCGCGCCGCCAACACGGATATGATCGAGTGGCTGACAACGGAACACAAACTGACTGCACCGGAAGCGCACCTGCTGATGGGCGCGGCGGTGAAGCACCAGATCGTGACCTACTACGGCACTGTGACCGCGATGATTCCCAAGAAGCTGCTGCCCAGGCGCTAGCATGCTTGGGTTATCGCAATCTCACGGGAACAGCGGCGGGCACGGGCCACAACTGCCGAAGGACGGACCGGTTCACCTGAGCTTTCCAACGGGCATCGAAACGGGCTGCGATCTCGGGCCGGTTGGATAGGTATTTTTCGAGACCCAGGCGCACATGCGGGTGCGGAACTTCCTCCTCCATCGCGAGCCGGCGCTCGATGTCGGAGAGCTTGTCGGTGAGCCCGCCGGGATCGAGCAGGACGACGCGATCCCGCACAACGCCGAAGTTCTTGAGGTGCGCATCCAGGGAGAAGAGTCCGCGGCTCCACCCGGATTTTCGCAATTCGAGGAGCCGTTCCAGCCATAGCTCCAACTCACCGTAGCGGCCATCCCTGGCGAGTTCGGCCAGGCGCTGCTGCAATGTAGTCTCGACACGCTCGGTTGCTGAGGAAACAGTCAGGGTACCGAGCCATCCCCCCACTCGCACTTCCACTGGAGGGAATGCTACCTCCTCGGGAATGAGCGGGGTCCCGCTGAGCACTTCGCGGGCAAGCCGCTCGCCTCTCGCACTACTGAAGTGATACTGCTTCCAGACCTGTTGGATGTGAGTGCTGAACCATAGCGCGCGGGGGAAAAGCCGCATGGCGGCCTGCATCAAAACACGGAGTACGCGGATTTGCGATGAGGGCCGCTGGACAAGCCGGCGGCCGAGGCGTGCAGGCAGGAGACGTTCCACTTTTCGCAGAACCCGCCAAAGCACAATAAGAGCGACGACCTCCGAAGGAGAGCGTTCCCGTTTGACCACCCAATTCTCCGAAGCGTACACCACCTTGCCGATCCCTTCGCCAAGGCGTTTGAGTTTTCCCCGCGTCAACTCTTCCGGAGCATGTGGCAACAACCGGGATTCGATCATTGGAACCACCTGCCTTGAGACTACACCCGGCGGGCGTCCGCGGCAATAGTTATTTTTTGTCCCGTTTCCGGAAGCATTCCCGCCAATTAGTGTGATATTGTTCGAGCAAACCTGGGAACCACGGAGAGGACGCATGGTTACGTTCCGGCCGAAATTACTCATCAAATCAAGACCTGGGATTGCGGGGATGAACTTCGCAATCGGCAAGACGAAGTCGCAGATCGAGGGCCTGACGCACAACGGCTGGCACACGGCAAAACTGCCTGAAGATCTGAACGAAGGAGAGATCTGGGATCATTGCCACCGGCTACTCAGAGGCGGATTCGGAGTGGCGGGAGCGCCGGCAGTTGACTTCGTGGAGCCGGACATGGAACAGCGGTGGCACTTCGATTCGGCGGACCGGATCGCGGGCAAAGCGTTCCGAGCCACGTCCAGCAAGGACAGTTGCACGCAACCGGACGGCGCTGACCGGCGCTTCCCCGCCCCGCCGGAAACGAAGCCGAATGCTCCTTACGACTGGCGTTGGTATCAGGATGCAGCGCACAGTGGGTTGGATGCGGCGCGCGCGCTCATCAAGAATCCGAAGGACCGGGTGGCGATCGCGCATCTTGACACGGGATACCGCAAGGGTCACGCCCTGCTGCCTGAGTTTCTCGACCTGAAGTTGCAGCGCAGTTTCCTGGACGGCGAGGACCCCAATGACGCGACAGATCGCAACATCGGCGGATTTGGAAACGCCCCCGGGCATGGGACGGGTACGCTGAGCATTCTCGCCGGCGGCCTGTTTGCGGCCTCGAAGTTCAAGCTCCAGGACGGCATTGCGGGAGGTGCGCCATTTGCGCGGGTGATTCCGGTGCGGGTGGCGAACTCGGTGGTGGCGTTCACAAACAGCGCGATTGCGCAGGGCATTGGGTATGCGATCGAGCACAACGTGGATGTGCTCAGCATGTCGATGGGCGGCATTCCATCGCAGGCGTGGGTGGAGATGGTGAACGCGGCATACGAGGCGGGCATCACGCTGGTGACGGCTGCGGGCAACAACTTCGGACCCTTCAAACTCCGCGTGCCGCGGTTCATCGTCTACCCGGCGCGATTCGGACGCGTGATCGCAGCCTGTGGCGCGATGTTCGACGGCAGGCCCTACGCTGATTTCCTGGATGCAACCAAGATGGCCGGCTGCTATGGGCCCGACAGCAAGATGGACACGGCGGTTGCCGCTTACACGCCGAACGCCCCGTGGGCGCGCCTGGCTTGTCCGGATCTGGTGGATTTCGATGGACGAGGGACATCGTCGGCAACCCCACAGGTTGCGGCGGCAGCAGCTTGCTGGCTGCAGTTGCATCGCGAGGCGGTGAAGCAATACCCCGAAAAATGGATGCGGGCGGAAGCAGCGAGGCGGGCGCTATTCTCGACGGCGAACAATACGGATCGCGAGCATTTCGGCCGGGGCACTTTGCGTGCGCGCGAGGCGATGGACGTGCTTCCCTCCGATGCCGCTGCATTGGTCAAACAGCCCGCGGATTCGATCGGGGTTCCGCTGCTGGAGCCAACACTACACGTCTTGCTGGGGGCTGCCAAGCCGACTCTCGCACAGCGCATGATTCGTCTGGAAACGGCGCAGTTGGTGGCGCGTTGCGGAGAAGTACAAGGCATCCTGGTGAATGCGAATCTCGATCCTGACCGGCCGGCGAAGGATATGCCGGCGGCGGTGCGGAATCAGATTCTCGAGGCGATGCTGGCTCATCCCGGCCTTTCCAACACCTTGAAGACATCGCTTGCGGAGCCGGTGCAAAGGGAGCGTGTGGTTGCCGCCGTGGACGGAACGAAGCCGAGCGTGGCGGAATCACCGCAGTATGCTCCGCCCACCACGCGCAAACTACGGGCGTTTGCATTTGACCCGGCGCTGGGAATGCGGTTGGACACCGAGTCATTGAATGAGACAACGTTGGAGGTGCAATGGGAGACGGAACTGAAGCCCGGACCAGTGGGTGAATACCTGGAAGTGGTGGATGTGGATCCATCGTCCAATGCCTGCTACGCGCCGGTGGATCTGAATCATCCGAACATCCTGGCAGCGAACGGGCTGGATCCGGCCGAAGGTGTGCCGCAGTTCCATCAGCAGATGGTGTACGCAGTGGCGATGAAGACGATCCAGCATTTTGAAACCGCTCTCGGCCGCACGGCCTTGTGGGCTCCTCAATTCGTGAAGGGCAAGGCCGAACAGGATTTCGCCGCCTACTACGTGCAGCGTCTGCGTATTTATCCGCATGCGCTGCGCGAGGCCAACGCATTCTACAGTCCCGACAAGAAGGCTCTGCTGTTCGGCTATTTCCGGGCGAGCACGCAAAACGCAGGCGATAACCTGCCCGGTGGACTGGTGTTCAACTGCCTGTCGCACGACGTGATCGCGCATGAGACAACGCACGCGCTGCTGGACGGACTACACCGCTACTATCAGTACCAGACCAATCCGGACATTGCGGCGTTTCATGAGGCATTCGCCGATATCGTGGCGCTGTTCCAGCACTTCACTATGCCGGAAGCCTTGCGGCATACGATCGCGCGCACACGCGGGGATCTGCGAAGGAACAATCTACTCGCCGACTTGGCGCAGCAGTTCGGACAGGCTTCCGGCGGGTCGCGAGCGCTACGCAGCGGATTGTCGAAGAAGCCCGAGGCGACGGACTACAATTCCGATGCTGAAGCCCACGAACTGGGGGCGGTGTTGCTCGCAGCGGTATTTGACGCGTTCCTGCAGATCTATGAGGCTCGCGTTGCCGATCTGAAGCGGCTGGCCACAGGCGGAACGGGGATTCTGGCTCCGGGCGACATTTCCACGGATCTGGTGACAAGAATGGCGCGCGAAGCGTCAAGGGCCGCGGAACATGTTCTGACAACGTGCATCCGCGCTCTGGATTACTGCCCACCGGTGGATTTGAACTTCGGCGATTACCTGCGCGCCTTGATCACGGCGGACATGGACGTCGAACCCGACGACCAGTTCAACTACCGCACGGCGTTCATTACCGCCTTCCGGGCACGCGGCATTCTGCCGTCGGGGGTGCGCAACGTGTCGGAGGAGAACCTGCGGTGGCAGCCGCCCAAGGTGGAGATCCCACCGGACAGGATCCGCCAAATGATGAGCATGTTGGACTTGACGTGGAACCTGTCCACCAACCGGAGACGCTCGTTTGTGCTCGGGGAATCCAATGGCTTCAAGCTCTGGCAATGGCTGCAGCAGTTAAGTGATGACGAGGCGCGAGCGCTCGGGAGAGATCTGGGCGTGTGTCTGGTCCACGATAAGGACACGCCACCGGAGATTCCTCTCAATGAGGCCGGCCGGCCGAAACTGCACATCCACTCCGTGCGTCCGGCGCGGCGAACCGGGAGTAGAAACCAGCCGCTCACCGATCTGGTTGTGGAAGCGGTGCAGCGCTACGTGGTGAAAGACGAGGAGAGCGGAGAGGAACGAACGCATCGAGGCGGATGCACGCTGCTCATCGACATGGAGAAGGAGCAGATCCGCTACGCCATTCGCAAACGCGTTGGTAAGCAATCGCGCCTGGAGGCAGAACAGAAGTTCCTTCGCATGTCCGCAGAAACGGGGCAGGCCTATTTCCAGGACAAGAAGAACCGTGAGCCGTTCGCGATGCTGCACCGGGGATTCTGAGCAAGGAGATCAACAATGGCCACGAAGAAGACCACTCCAAAGAAAGCGGCCGCAGGGAAGAAGAACCCCTCGCTGCGCGTGCGCATGTACCGCCAGGGACTCGGGGACTGCTTCCTGCTCACCTTTCCGGGGAAATCCGGAAAGCCGTTCTATATGATGATCGACTGCGGGGTCGTGCTGGGCACGGCGCAGCCCGAAGGGATCATGAAAAGCGTGGTGAACGACATCATCCGCGAGACCAATGGGCACATCGACGTGCTGGTGGCAACGCACGAGCATTGGGATCATATCTCGGGATTTGTTCAGGCGAAGGATCTGCTCCTGGACAAAACGAAGCTGCAAGTGGATGAGGTGTGGCTGGCGTGGACAGAGAATCCGAAGGATACGCTGGCGAAGAAGCTGCGCAGCGAACGGCGACGCGCGGAGAACGCGTTGCGGATGGCGGTGAATCATCTGGCGCTCAAGGGCGCTGCCGAGTCCGCCGATCGAGTGGACAGTCTGGTGGGGTTCTTTGGAGCGCGGGCCGGATCGACGGAAGATGCGATGGAGAGCGTGAAGAAGATTGCCGGCACGGCACCGCGATTCTTCACACCTGGCGAACCACCGATTACGGTGGCGAGTGTGCCTGGAATCCGGTTTTGGGTGCTGGGGCCGCCGAGGAACGAGAAGCTGTTGAAGAAATCCAATCCGGGCAAGTCGGAAGGGTACGGGTTGGACGCGGGCGAGGATGGGGCGCAGGCGTTCTTAGTGTCGGCCCTGACCCGCGGATTGGGAATGGGAATGAGTGACGGCTCCGCGTTTGAGGATGCGATTGAAGAGCCGTTTGACCCCGACTATGCAATTCCTATGGCGCGCGCGACTCATTTGTCCTTCTTTGAGGATCGCTATTTCGGTCCAGCCGGGGACAGCGGCCTGTTCGAGAGGCCGGAAGCGGGTCACGAATCCGATGAGCCGCGCCCGTGGACGAACGTGGCATGGCGGCGCATCGATTCGATGTGGATGGACGCATCGGAGACGATGGCGCTGCAGCTCGATTCGGCCACCAACAACACGAGCCTTGTACTGGCAATTGAGATTGTCGACCGGAAGGAAGTGCTGCTCTTCCCTGGCGACGCGCAGGCGGGCAACTGGCTGAGCTGGCAGGATCTGAAATGGGAGATCGAGGAGAAAGGCAAGAAGGTGACGGTGACCGGACCTGACCTGCTGGCGCGGACCATCTTCTACAAGGTTGGGCATCATGGCAGCCACAACGCCACAATGAAGGAGAAGGGTCTGGAGTTGATGGTTCACGATGATCTGGTGGCGATGATTCCGGTGAATCATGAGATGGCCAAAAAGAAAGGATGGGGCAAGATGCCGTTGCCCGATCTGGTGGATCGGCTGGAGCAGAAGACACATGGACGGCTGCTGCGGATTGATGATCGCGCCACCACCAGGGAGGAACTGGCGAAGCTGAAGCCGGCCATCGCGACCAGGGAGCAGTGGAGCGAGTTCACTTCGCGGGTGAAGGTGACCAGCCTCTACTACGAGTTGTCTTTCTGAGGGATCTGCCAGGCGGCGGATAGAATCGCGAGCCCGGCGATGGCCGCGGTTTCGGCGCGCAGAATCGATGGACCAAGTGTGACTGGCCGCCAACCGGCTTCGATCGCTGCGGCGCGTTCTCTGTCGGTCCAGCCGCCCTCGGGGCCGACGAGCAGCGTCAGTTGATCAGCGGCATGGCGCTCAGCGGGGAGCGCGGTCAGTATGGGAGCCGTGGACTCGGCTTCGTCGAGTAGCAGGCATACGGCGGAGTCCGGCACGGCGATTCGGCTGAGCGCCACGGGGCGGTCGAGTTCCGGTAGATGCGCGCGGCGGGATTGCTGGCAGCTTTCGCGAAGAATGCGGGTCCAACGTTCAGTGCGCTTTGCGGCGGCATGGTCGAGGCCTTTGTCGCTACGCTCGGCAATGACTGGGGTGATGCGCGCGACGCCCAATTCAGTGGCTTTTTCGAGCATCCACTCGAAGTGGTCGAACTTGATGAGCGCCGCGGCGAGGTGGAGGACCACGGGCGCCGGCCGCGGGTCGTACTTCTCCAGAATGCGGAACGTCACTTGCGCTTTCCGGGCCAGTTCCACTTCGGCGAGGTAGAGGTGCTGATTATCGGAAAGCTCGTAACGCTGCCCGGCGTCCACACGAAGGACTTTCGTGAGGTGGGCTGCTTCGTCACCTGTGATCTCGGCGCGTCCGCTGTGGACGCCGTCCACGAAGAAGAGTCGTCTGGCCATCGGGTAATTTTTGATGATCGCACGTGAGGAGAGTTCGGGGCGCGAGTTGGTCCGGTCAGTGTGAGTTTCAGCAAGGACTGCATCAGCGTCGGGTGAATGGAAGGACGCGGATTGCACTGGCCGGATTCGGACGAGGAGCTGAGTACTGAAGGGTTCCTGAGGGGGCACCGATCACCGGCGTTCATCCGCGTTCACCGCGGCTAAGATCGAATTCTTCACAGGCTCTCAGTCTCAGTTCAGCAAGCGGCCGGGATGGTCCCCCCTCGGAAGCCGCACCGCCGTGACAATACCTTCGCACGCGGTATACTGCTTCTTGCCCAACATGAGCGCGCCTGTCACCCAACTACTGAAGGCCTGGACCGCGGGTGAACAGGGCGCGCTGGAGAAACTCACTCCGCTGGTATATGAACATCTGCAGCGGCTGGCGGCCTCCGCGTTGCGGAGCGAGCGGGTGGACCACACGCTGGCCCCTCCTGCACTGGTGAATGAAGCCTATCTGCGTTTGCTGGACAGCAAGGTGGAGTGGAAGGACAGGCTCCACTTCTTCTCGCTGGCCGCCCGGCTCATGCGGCGCATTCTAGTGGATTACGCCCGCGCCTCACGGCGGGAAAAGCGCGGAGGAGGCGTGGTCCGCGTAACACTATCGAAGGCAGCGGGTGTGCCGGACGCGGACCCGGACGCGGACGTCGAGGACGTTGACGAGGCACTGGAGTCACTCGCCAGGACCGATGAGCGCAAAGCAAAGGTGATCGAGTTGATTTTCTTCGGAGGCTTGACGCAGGTGGAGGCCGCCGAGGCGCTTGGAGTTTCGGAATCCACTCTGCTGCGCGATCTGAAAGTCGCGCGAGCCTGGCTGTATAAGGAAATCAGCCGTAGGAGGAACTGAGGGCGTGCCTGCCATTCAATGGACCCGGATACAGGACCTGTTTCTGGAAGCGAGCGAATTGCCCGGCGCCGAACGTGAACAATTGCTCGAGAGGGAGACCGGTGGTGATCCCGAGTTGCGGCGCGCCGTCGAGTCGTTGTTGCTGGCAGCCGACCAGACCGGCGGCTTCCTCACCCGGGCCATGAGCAATGCGGCTATGATGGCGACGCAACCGAAAACTCCGCAACCCGGTGACAGGTTTGGCGCCTACGAATGGACGCAGACGCTGGGTGAGGGCGGCATGGGGTCTGTTTTTCTCGCCGAGCGCGTGGATGGGGCGTACCAGAAGAAGGTGGCGATCAAAGTGGTCCGCGCCGCCATGGATAGCCCCGCGGCGCGCGGACGGTTTCGCGCGGAGCGGCAGATCCTGGCGCAACTGGAGCACGCCAACGTCGCGCGATTGCTGGAGGGCGGAGAGACCGAGGATGGGCTGCCCTATGTCGTGATGGAGTACATCGACGGCGTTCCGGTGGATGAATACTGCCGCGCGCGTGAACTGGGCATCGAGGAACGTGTTGCCCTGTTCCGGCAGGTGTGCGCCGGGGTTGGCTATGCCCATCGAAATCTGGTGGTCCATCGCGATTTGAAACCGGCCAACATTCTGGTGACTGCGGACGGCATCGCCAAGATCGTGGATTTTGGCATCGCAAAATCCATTGGAGACGGCCACGGGTTCCTCACCAGCGCAGGGGATCGCGCTTTGACGCCGAACTATGCCAGTCCGGAGCAGGTGTTAGGCAAACACATCACGCCGGCAAGCGATGTCTTTTCGCTGGGTGTGGTGCTTTTTGAATTGCTCACCGGGAAAGTGCCCTTCGACCTCACTGGGGCGATTGCGTCGCGGATTGAAAAAGTGATCTGCGAGGAAGACCCCCAGCCGCCAAGCGCCGCCGGAACCGAATTGTGGGGTAGGGCCGCCAGCCGGTTGCGCGGCGACCTGGACAATATCGTTGCCAAGGCGATGCGCAAGGACCCTGCGATGCGTTACGAATCCGTCGAGGCGCTATCGGCGGACCTGGAGCGATATTTGCTAGGGTTTCCGGTGCTGGCTGCGCCACTTTCCTCCGGTTACCGCGCGCGCAAATTCCTACGGCGCAACCGCTGGCCCGTAGTGGCAGCAGCAGTGTTCGCAATGGCGGCTGTCGCTTTTGTGGTGACGGTGATTCGCGAACGCAACAGAGCGAATCGGGAACGTGTAAAGGCCGAGCAGGTAGCGAAGTTTCTCGCCGAGTCGTTTCGTGCCGCCTCACCGCAGCAAGCCAAGGGTCGCGTGGTTACCGCCAAAGACATTCTCGACACCGGCGCCGCCCGCATCGAAACGGAATTGGGCGGACAACCCGACGTGCAGGCAACCCTGATGCGCACGATTGGTGTCGTGTACTCCTCGATCGGCGAGCCAAAGCGCGGGCTGGTGCTGGTGAACAAGGCCGTGGAAGCGCGCCAGCGGGCGGCGGCCTCCCGCATAGGAGCTATCGACCCGGACGAACTCGTCCGCGACGCAATGTCCGCTGCCGGTGTACGGTTCAACGCCGGTGACCGTACCAGTGCCACAAAAAGCCTGGAGGACGCGTTGCGGCTCCAGGAGCGGCTGGCGCCACGCAACATGGACCTGAGAGGATCGTTGCTATCCGATCTGGCTTCCGCTTACCGGTCGCAAGGCGGCTACGCCAAGGGCGAGCAGCTAATGCTGCAGGCAGTGGAAGCCCACAAGAAGGCCGGAGACCTTGTTCAGCTCGCGGAAACCACCGGCAGGCTCGCGCGATCCTACACGGACCTGGGCAATTACGATCAGGCGATTCCGATTCAGTTGGAAACACTGGCTGTGCTGTTGCGGGCGCATGGGGAGTGGCATCCTTCAGTGGCAAGCCTTTATCTGGCGCTGTCGCGCGCCCACCACGAGACCGGACGGGCGAAAGAGGGCGTGCAGTACGCTGAGAAGGCTGCGGCGGTAGCTCGCAAAATATACACTCCCACGGATGTCAATCTCACCACCGTACTCAGCAATTTGGGATTGGCATACTCGCAGGCCGGGCGGTATGAGGATGCGTTCCGGGTTCATGAGGAAACGCTCGCCATCTTTCGACAGGAGCCGAAACAGAAGCCCGAACTCATCGCCGGCCTGAGCAATGTCGCCAAGGCGTACATGGCGCTGGGGCGTCATGAGCGCAACTATCAATTGACCAAAGAGGCGATTGACGCCGCCCGCGAGATAGGGCAGGTGTCGCCCGTTCTGGTGAATAACTGGGCAGTGGCGCAGCGCCGGAACGCCGAACTCGAAGAAGCGTTGCGTGGGATGCAGGAGGCGATGGCCGCGGTGCTCAAGAGCCTGCCGGCCGACCATGTGAACGTTGCCACGTACCGGCTGAATCTGGCGCTGGTGCTGCTCGATCTGCGAAGGCAGCAGGAGGCCGCAAGGGCGATTGAGGAGGCCGCGGCGATTCTGAAGAAGCGGCTCCCTTCCGGACATTGGATGTTCTCGTACAAAGACGCATTGTTGGCCGAGGCTCGCCTCCCCAACAACATCGCCGAGGCTGGCAAACTGGCGGAGAGTGCGGCGGTGGCGTTGCGGAAAGCGAAACACGAGACAGAGTCTGCTGCGCTGCGCGTGCTGGGCCGGACGTACCTGCTGCAAGGGAATGCGGCAAAGGCGGTGGAGGTGCTGACGCGGGCGGTGTCCATCGAACGGAAGCCATCCGGATTCCATGACCAGTTCAGCCTGGCAATTACTGAAGCACGGTTGGCGAGAGCGCTCCTCAAAGCCGGACGCGCGGAAGAAGCGGCCTTGCTACTGGCCCATACGAAAGCGTTGCTGCATAAGTATCCCCATCATCGCTGGCTGCGCGCCGCGATTGCCGAGTGACTCCATTACATGGTTTGCTGGTTATCTACAGTCCGGTTGCTCATCTCACCTGTTATGGTGGCTTTGATCACCACATTTCCTTTGACCGGCCTCGACCCTCATAAGTCAATTCGCGAATATGGCCTTGACCTATGGCAAACCGAGCAAGGTCTACCGCACAACTCCATCCGGGCGATTGCCCAAACGCCTGATGGTTATCTTTGGATCGCAACGACGGCGGGCATTGCACGCTTCGACGGAAACGAGTTCGAAGTGCTGGGAAAACTCGGATCGGACGTGGCGCTTTCCTTTCGCGTGGATCATTCGGGGAGGTTGCTTGCGGGCACGTTCAGCATGGGACTGCTGCGCCTCGAGGGGGAGCGGTTCGTGCCGGCCTTCTCCAATCCGCCGCGATTGCCCGGTATCAGCGTTGTTCACCAGGATCGCGACGGACAGCTTTGGTTGGGATCGCAGCGGGGTTTGTGGCAGGCCGCTGCGACGCCCAGCGCCGTGGGTACCGCCGTGGATGGTCTGCAGCAGGCAAGCATCCGCGCCGTGATACGGGACAGGAGCGGAGGCCTCTGGATCGGTACCGCAACCGGGTTGTACCGCCTGCGCGCGAACAGGCTGGAGGAGCAGCGGTTCGGCAGCGGCTCGCCGAACGTCGCCTCACTCTATGAGGATCGAGCCGGCCGGATCTGGGTCGGCACTGACGGCGAAGGACTATTCCGGTTTGAGGCACACAAGATGCGCCAGGTAGGTCCGGCAACCGGCGGTAGAAAGTTTATGGACATTCGCGAAGACGCGGATGGGAACATGTGGTTCGCGACCTGGGATCACGGTGTGGCCAAACTCGGTCCGCGCGGCTTTGAATGGTTCACTTCCTCCGACGGGTTTCCGCATGATCAGGTGCTCGCCCTGTTTGAAGACAGAGAGGGAAGCATCTGGGCGGGCACGCGAGGCGGTGGATTGGTGCGCTTCCGGGAACGCAGAGTGAGAGCCTTGACGGTTGCCGGCGGGCTGCCGCATAACATCGCATGGTCGGTGCGGGAAGCGCCCGATGGGGGGATCTGGATTGGCACCGACGGCGGGTTGGTGAGCATCCGCCAGGGACAAACACAAGTGTTCACACGCAAGGATGGCTTGGCCACGGACGCGGTGAGTTCCGTTGGCGTCGAGCATGGCGGGGCTGTTTGGGCAGGCTCCTTCGAATCCGGGCTTACTCGATATGAGAACGGCGATTTTCGTAAGTTTGGCCAGGAAGAGGGATTGTCCAATCTATCCGTGCGATCCATCCTTGTGCGCGGAAACGGAGAGTTGCTCGTCGGAACAGCAGGTGGATTGGACCGCTTCGTGGATGGACGGTTTGAAGCGTTCGGTGGGGATACGCCTGCCCATCTGAAACTGGTGCGGTCGCTGTTCGAGGACCGCACTGGCGCCATTTGGGTAGGCACCGCGAAGGGAGTCTACATTCTCGGGGCGGGACCGCCTCGCAGCTACACACGGGCCAACGGGTTATCCAGTGACTCTATCCGGTCGGTGTATGAAGACAGCTCCGGTGACGTTTGGATCGCCACCGCCGACGCGGGATTGAACCGTCTGCGGACCGGGAGGATCGACGTGTTTCGCGCCCGTTCGGGACTTCCGGATGACGATATCTATGCGGTGTTCGAAGACGATTCCGGAGGACTGTGGCTGACCTGCGCGAAGGGCATAGCACGGATTGCGAAATCGGAATTCGACCGCGTGGCCGGCGGCGACAGCCGCCCCATGGATTCGATGCTGCTTGGCACCCAGGACGGAATGCGAACCGTGGCCTGCACAGGAGGTACACAACCGGCCGGCTATCACGTTGGACGAACGCTCTGGGTACCGACACTAGGGGGAATCGCCATCGTGGACCTGAGCGCAAAACGGCGGGCTTCGCGGCCGCCCGTTGCCATCCGGAGCATGCTGGCGGATCGCCAGCTTGTGGAGCTGTCAACAGCGCGGTCGATGCCCAGGGGCCGCGGCGACGTTGAGTTCACTTACGCCGCGCTGACGTTCCTGAAACCAGGCCACACCCGGTTCCGCTACATGCTGCGCGGATTCGACGCGGATTGGATAGATGCGGGAACCCGCCGTACCGCCTGGTACACGAATCTTCCCGCGCGCAAGTACCAATTCGTTGTCAAAGCATGCGACGCCGAAGGAAACTGGAACGAAACCGATGCCTCGATCGAGTTCACCCTCCTGCCGCCGTTCTATCAAACCACCTGGTTCGTGGTGTTGCTTGTTTCCATCGGCAGTGCAATGGTGTGGATGTTGATCCGGCTGCGCATGAAAGCAGCACTCGAGACGGAACGCCGGCTCGCGCAACTCGTCGAGAGCCGGACGGCGGAGTTGGCCGAGGCCAAATTAGCAGCCGAACGGGCGGCACTGGCGAAGAGCGATTTTCTCGCGTCGATGAGTCACGAGATCCGGACGCCGCTGAACGCCATCATCGGGGCTTCGAGCCTGATGTCCGGAGTGGAGGAAACGAGCGACAGGGAAGAAGGACTTGCCACCATCCGCGGCGCGGGAGAAGCACTGCTTTCCATCATCAACGACATCCTCGACATGACGAAGATCGAATCCGGACACCTGGAGTTGGAGCCGGTTCCCTTCGATTTAGGCGCGTTCCTCAACGGGCTCGTCGCCATCATGGAACCGCAAATGCGTCAGAAGGATCTGCGGCTGCGCACCGTGGTGAGCCCGGATGTGATTCGCTTCGTGCGCGGCGACCAGAACAGACTGCGGCAGGTGCTGCTGAACCTGTTGAGCAATGCCTGGAAGTTCACACACAGTGGCAGTGTGACGTTGGAGGCGGTCCGCGGAGACGGCGACGTGATCCGTTTCGCCGTTTCAGACACTGGCATCGGCATTGCCCCCGAGTTGATCCCCAAGCTGTTCCAGCACTTCTCGCAAGCCGACATGTCTACAACGCGTAAGTACGGCGGAACGGGTCTGGGACTGGCCATCAGCCGCCGGCTGGTAACGATGATGGGTGGCTCCATTGAACTGACAAGTGAACCCGGGGTTGGCTCGCGGTTCGTCGTGTCGGTGCCGCTGCCGGCGGCGGATATGCCGCAGGTGGATGCCGACGGCGCAGTGGAAATGCCGAACCGCTCGGGACACATTCTTGTGGTGGACGACAATGCGGTGAACCGGCTCATCACAACACGCATGCTCCACCGGCTTGGTTATGCGACGAGTACCGCGGAGGATGGCAACGCGGCAGTGCAGGCGGCCAGTGAACGGGCGTTCGACGCGATTCTGATGGACTGCCTGATGCCGGAGTTGGATGGGTTCAGCGCGACCCGGTCGATTCGTGCGATGGAGAACGCCACGCGCCGGGTTCCCATCATTGCGCTGACGGCGAGTGCATTCGAATCGGACCGGCGGCGCTGCCTGGACGCGGGCATGGATGCGTACCTGTCCAAGCCGGTCCGGATGGAGGATCTGGCGAGTTGTCTGGCGCAATGGGTGCGATAATTCATGATGGAAATGGCGAATGACCAAAGAGATCCGCTGGCTGTCGACCGAAACGCGTTTCGCGTCGACAAACTCACGGATGTGCCGGACGATCGCGCCTACTGGCATTCCCGCACACCGCAAGAGAGAATGGAAGCCGCCGAATTGATGCGGCAGATCATCTATGGCTACGATCCGGCTACCGAACGACTTCAAAGAGTTTTTGAAGTTGTTCAACGACCACCACGTTGACTATCTGCTGATCGGAGGCTATGCCGTCAATTACCACGGCTACCCACGGGCCACGGCGGATATCGACTTGTGGATCGGAGTGTCTCCTGAGAACGCGGAGCGGGTGGCCACTGCCATCCGCGAATTCGGTTTCGCAAAAGCCTCGCCTGAGTTGTTTCAGGAACTGGGGAACGTTGTGCGAATGGGGCAGCCGCCAATCCGCATCGAAGTTCTGAATGCGGTGTCGGGGGTGCAGTTCCACGAGTGCTTCGAGCGTGGGACGGTAGTGGATCTGGACGGTATCCCCGTCAGGATCATCTCGTTGCCGGACCTCAAGGCCAACAAGAAAGCCAGTGGGAGGGCCAAGGACCTTGCGGACCTTGAGGAGTTGCCCTGAGGAAGTTTACCCGCTTACCGCTGGTGGCGGTGCAGGCGGCCAGTAAACGGGCGTTCGACGCGATTCTGATGGACTGCCTGATGCCGGAGTTGGATGGGTTCAGCGCCACCAGGTCGATGCGTGCGATGGAGAACGGCACGCGCCGTGTTCCCATCATTGCGCTGACGGCGAGTGCATTTGAATCGGAGCGGCGCTGCCTGGACGCGGGCATGGACGCATACCTGTCCAAGCCGGTCCGGATGGAGGATCTCGCCGAGTTGCCTGGCCCAATGGGTACGACAATTCATGATGGAAATGGCGTACGGAGGGGGGTGGGACCTGCACCAATCGTCCGAATCGCGGAGGCACAGCAGCCGCACTGACGATCGGACCTGCGGCCACTAGCCGTTTACGGCGGGCATCCACTTGCAGATTCAGACCTTCTAGACTAGAGTTTTGCACATTTATGCCAGTGCTTTCGCCCATTCGACAAAGGGTTGGAGGATTTTTCGGGTGTGTGCATCCAGGGCGGGGTCGCTGAAAATCCGTTCCTGCCAGGTCGCGTGACGTACAGTGCGAAGAATGTCCTCGAAGGAAACCGAGGCTTTTTGCGGATACCATAAGCGGTCGAGGGCTGACTTCGCCGCCAGTCGGTGTCCTGCATGCGCATGCCAGAGCAGAACCAAATCGTAGATATAGAAGATTAGGGGAGCGTTGCGGGTAGCTGCCTTTGCCACCCGATTCTGCGGGCTCCAGAATTTGCGTGGCGGAGAGAGTGAGATCCAGGGAGAAGAAGCAATCGTCGCGGCGGCGGCCACTGGGGTCACGCACCACGACGATGCGCAGGAGTTGCTGGCCAGCGCTGGGATACCACAGGGCATCGATGGTTTGGTACCAGAGCTTGACCTGCTTGCCGTAGAGCACGACGGCAGTCTTGATCCACTTCGCCTTTTTGTCTTGAGCCATCTGTGAAGGGCTGGGCAAGCGGTTGCCTTTCTTGCGCCGGCGTCCCCGTGTGGCGACCTTCCCGGCGGGTTCATAGAGGGCGGCCCTCATGTTCATGCGGCTGATCAACCTGGCGTTGGTGGGCAGGTGACGGCTGATGGACTGGCCGGCGTATTCGCTATCTCCGAGGACACGCAGGATGCGGTCAGGAATCCAACCGGCCACGATCCGAATCATTTCCAAGGCCAGTTCGGGACGGGTGCGATATTGCTTGGCCGTAGCCTGTCCAGTTTGCTTGCGCTCCAGTTTTCCGCCTTTGCCGGGAGCATGCTTGTCGGTCTGGCGCTTACGGTACATGCGGATCAGGATGGGGAAAGCCCAGTATTTGTCGGGTGCAAAAGGTAAGGCCACCTGCAAAGAGAACCACGAAGTTGTGGCCGAAGGCGAAGAAGGGGCGTTTTTGACTGGAGCGCAAGGGATCGTGGTGCATGCCGGCACCCCAGATGTGGCGGCCGGATTTACGGGCCAGGGTGTCATCGACGGCGCCGACCAGAGTCTCTGGACAAAAAGGTAACAGCAGTTGGAAGACGCATTGGCCGAGATTGTCGAGGTTCCAGCGAGCCTGACTGAAGAAACGATGGAACGAGCAGTAGTGCTTGAACTCGGTGAGTTGCGCGGACTGGATGGTGCGGGTGAGGGAGCGGCGGCCGGAACAGAGTATCAAGGCGCAGGACAAGGCCCAAAAGGAATGGAAGCTCGGCTGAGTGAAGCAGGACTGAAAAGCGAGCAGGAGTGGAGCAAAGGAACGGACTAAGAGATCGGGCATCAGGCGTCCTTGTCTTTCATCTTCAATAAATGAAAGACAAGAAGCACAAAAATAAGACCTTACGACCGCTGGTGCTTACGCTCCTTGAACAACTCCAGGTTGACCTGCGCGACCTGCTTCAGTACCTTCTGCATCTGAGCAAACGCGCGCAGGCTCTCCTCCACCTCCCTCTTCAACTCGCTGGGGACGGGGATCTGGCGCACTTGGCGATTGCCGAGACTGACGGCGCACCATGCGACTCAACAGGGAACCGGGCAAGGTGGTGGAAAGGTCAGGCATCTGCTGGAGGAGTTGCTTGCGGGAAGCGGTTAATTGAGTAACCTTGTCCTTCATTCCTAACATATGAAAGATCGCACGCCGTTGTCATGGATTGCAAGAGAAAAATGACAGAGCAGGGCAAGAATGTTCTGGGTCGAAGGACAGCATTTTCGGTAGCGGCTGTCGTAGACTTGGATCATGCAACGGCAGTGGCGGTTGACCGAGAATTAGGTGTCCAGATGTTTATTCGGTTCGTCGTTGGAGCCGATGGGGAGCACCATCGGTCTCTCACCGGACTCATAACGGAGGCTCGGCTTCTTCGAGATCGTTGTGGCCTCAATCCACATCAGGTTTCCTGGCTGGAGGAAACCTATGCGTGGTTCAACGCCAATCTCCCCTGCCCTCCGTTTTCGTCGAGCAACTGGCCTAAGGATGCGGTCAGTTGGTTTAGAGACGATGCGGGTGAGCCGATCAGGCGAATGTGGGAGATTGCCCACCTTCTTAAGGACCACGGCATTCCAATACGCATGCTTCGGTCGGCAAGTCCCGGCAAGGTCCTCTACGAGGACTCCTACCAGATTGTGGTGGAGGAATGGAAGCGGCTGTGAACGGGCCCGACAATTCTCGCGGGCGGGAAGTGCCCTCGACAAGTGCAAAACTCTAGATCTAGAGCGCGCGCGCCAAGCAGTTGGAGATCGCCTGCTTCCGCGAAAACAACTTCGTCCACGGTCTCCGACTTATTCACCGTTAGTATGGCGTAGCCAACCGAGCGTGTAATGATCTGGCCGTTGGCCAACTGAAATTGGAGATCCTTCTTGCGCCGTTCAATCCCGATGGACTCCAACACTGTGGCGTTGATCCACGTGGGCTCGGCGCCCGTGTCGACCATCAGTCGGCGTACAGCAGACGACTTGGAAGTCACTGGATTGAGGACCCGGCAACCAACGTGAACAAGTCCCATCTACCCGCAATGATAGCGCGAGGAATCCCGCGGATTTGCGGCGGTCTGCCGTCGGTCACCCGCGCTTGCCGCTGGTGAATCGCTTGCGAACCAGGAACCACAGGTTGAAAAACCCATCCCGCCAGGGGTTGAGTTTGATCTCGCCCAGTCGCGAGGAGTACTGAATGTTGATCTCGCGAAAGCGTACTCCGGACGTCTTGAGCGCCTCGATCTTGATCTCCTCGCTGAAGGCCATGCCGTCGCTCTCAAGCGACATCTTATCCAGAATGGCGCGGCGGAACACCCACATTCCGGACTGTGAATCGCGGACCCAGTGGAAGTAGAGCAGCGACATCGCAATCGAGAGAATCAGATTGCCGATGTGGTGTTTGAAGCTCATTGCCTGGCGGTCGCGCACGGGGAACCGGGAGGCATTGAGAAAGTCCACTTCCAGGTGGAGGAAGGCCTCAATCAGGTAGGAAATTGCGTCCACCGGATAGCTATGGTCGCCATCGAGGGTGACGATGACATCGCCCGTAGCTTCGGAGAATCCGCGTTTGTAGGCGCGCCCGTAGCCACGCACATTCTCACGTATCACCTTGGCGCCATACGAGGTAGCGACGTCGGCTGTGCGGTCGGTGGAACCGTTGTCCACGACAATCACCTGATCGACGAATGCCGGCATGCGAGTGAGCACCTGCTCAATGCCTTGCTCCTCATTCAGGCAGGGAATGACAACAGTGATCGAAAGACCCTTGTACAAGCGTCTCCGATCCTACTTGATTTTTTCGTCTTTGGCGACTTTTCCGTCGCGAATGTACACCACGCGGTGGGCGTGCATGGCGATGTCCGGTTCGTGCGTGACGAGGATGATGGTGTTGCCTTGCTGATGTAGGCGTTCAAAGAGTCCCATGATTTCCACGCCGGTGGCCGAATCCAGGTTACCGGTCGGCTCGTCGGCCAGCAGGATGGATGGGTTGTTTACCAGGGCGCGGGCGATGGCGACGCGCTGCCGCTGTCCGCCGGAGAGTTCGCTCGGCTTATGGTACATACGGGCAGCGAGGTCGACGGCCTGTAGCGACCCCTTGGCGCGCTCAATTCTCGCGTCGGCGCTGATGCCCGAGTAGATGAGCGGCAGTTCCACGTTGTGCAACGCGGTGGCGCGGGCCAGCAGATTGAACGTCTGGAAAACGAAGCCGATTTCCTTGTTCCGGATGCTGGCGAGCTGATCGTCGTTCATCTCGCTCACCAACCCGCCGTTGATGTAGTAGTCACCCTTGGTTGGCGTATCCAGGCAGCCGATGAGGTTCATCAGTGTGGACTTGCCGGAACCCGAAGGGCCCATGATGGCGACATACTCGCCCAAGCGGATCTCCAGGTCGACGCCGGATACAGCGTTGATCTCCTGGTCGCCCATGACGTAGGTCTTCCATAGGTCATAGGTACGGATGACGATTCCGTTCTGCTTCAGTTGACGGCCGCGCTCGATTTTATCCTGGACAGCAGTTGCCATTGGTTCTCCAAACAATTCTACAACGATGACTATGAATCGGTCTTGAGCGGACCCTTACCGTTGTCGATTTTGACCTTCGCCTCATTGCGAATCGTCCGGATGACCTTGTAGGAGCCGGTGATGATCTGATCGCCTTCGTTCAAGCCGCTTAGCACCTCTATGTCCGTCGCGCCGGTGATGCCGGTCTCAACTTTCTTGAAGACGGCCTTGTCCCCGGAGACGACGAACACGCCCTGGAGTTCCTCTTTTTTGGCCTTTTCGGCCTTGGCATCCACGGGCGCCGCGGCATTCACAGTACCCTTAGGGAGAGCTTCGAGGTCCCCCTTTTGGCGAACAGTGAGTGCCTGGATCGGAATAGTTAAGGCGTTCTGGCGAGTGGCCGTGGTTACTTTCGCGGTACAGGAAAGTCCCGGACGAATCTCGGCCGGCGGATCGGTGAGAGCAATCACTACCTTGAAGTCCTTCGCTTCCTGGCTGGAGATGGCGCTCTGGCTTGCGGCCAACCCGGTGGAACGCAGGATGGCGGTGTTGCCGATTTCGATTACTCTGCCTTTGAAGGTCTTGTTGGGGATGGCGTCGATGGTGATGTCCGCGAACTGTTCGAGCTTCACGTTGACGATGTCGGTTTCGTCAACCTTCACTTCGGCGGTGATCAGAGACATGTCCGCGATGGTCATAATGAGGCTGGACGCTGAATTCTGAATGCCGGGCACAACCGTTTCCCCCACTCGAACCGGCAGGTTTGTCACCACACCATCGATTGGGGAGATAGCGAAGGTGCGCTGCAGGACATCGTCAGCGCGGCGAAGGTTGGCCTGTGCGGACGTGACTCGCTTTTGGGTTGCGGTAAGCGAAGCGACAGTCTGTGCACGCTGGGCTTTTGCCTGCAGAAGGCGAGCTTCGGCTTCTTTCACGCCCGCCTGCATGGACATGAGATCCGTGGATCGTTGGTCGAACTCCTGCTTCGCGATGAGTTTGTCCTCCCACAACCGCTTGCTGCGTTCGTAGAAGATCCGGGCACGCTCCATATCGGCCTTGGTGCGTTCGATGGTCGCCTCGGCGGTGCGAATGTTCTCGTCGGCAGCGCGCAGGGACGCTTCCGTCGCTGCGGATTCGGCTTCAGAGGAACTGACGTTGGCGCGCATCGCAGCCACGTCCGCTTCAGGCTGCACAGACTCCAGACGAGCCAGCGTCTGACCTCGATTCACGCGCTGCCCCTCGGTTACCAGGATTTGTGTGATGCGCGAGGGCGTCATGGCATTCGTGCCGATGTTGATGTAGTTCCGCGGCTTGATTTCACCGGAAGCGGTGACAAGCGACGCCAGGTCCTGCCGGCCCACACGACCGGTCTGGACAGAGACGATACCCTTTTTTTCAAAACTGTATTTCGCGTATGCGCCGCCGGCGACAAGCGCAATAACAATGATTCCTATGATGATCTTTGTCTTTCGTTTCACAGACCGCTGGTCCCCTTTTGCCGAGCACGGGCCGACAAGCCTTTTCCGATGGCCTAATCAGCTTAGACGCGAATTGACCCGGGAAAGTTCACGAATGCACTTAATAGTATAGCGGTTTCACCGGGAAGCGAACTCTGCTACAACAAGGATGTGCGACGCAGACATTTCCTCGCGACAGGTGCGGTTCGGCTCTTGCAGGGGGCCACGCCTGCACCGCTGGTGCTGTTCAGCGCTGCGGAAGGCGAACAAATCAAGAAGATTGTGGGTACTGGACGGGTCTTCCGGGATTCCGCGGAGAAGGCAATGGCCGCCGGTCCCTGGTCCGTGACGTCGAAACGCCCGCCGGGCGCGGGCGCTCAGGTCAACGACTATTACAGCGAGGGGCCGTACTGGTGGCCCGATCCGAAGAACCCGAATGGACCGTATATACGAAAGGATGGCGAACGGAACCCGGCGAGGTTCGATGCCAACCGCCGCGATTTGGGTTCGATGTGCGAAACGGCGTTGACTTTGGGTGTCGCGGCGTTTCTGTTCAACGAAGCCAAGTACGCCGACCGGCTGGCGGTGGTTCTGGAAACATGGTTCGCGGCGAAGAAGACGCGAATGAACCCGCACCTGGAATTCGGGCAGGCGGTCCGCGGGCACAACACCGGACGGGGAACGGGGATTATCGACACGGTATCTCTGATTCACTGCGCAGTGGGGACATCACTTGCGGCAGCGTCAGGAAAGCTGGACGTATCCCTGGTGAGCGCGGTTCGCAAGTGGTACGCCGATTACCTTCAGTGGATGACCACGAGTAAGAAAGGACTGGACGAGAAGAAGGCCTCGAACAATCACGCCACCTGGTGGACGGCGCAGGTTGCGGCCTATGCGACATTCGCCGACGTTGCGCCGGCGCGGACGATGGCGTGGGAGCATTTCAAGAAGCATTTGCTGCCAGGGCAGGTGCAGCCGGATGGTAGCTGTCCGCGCGAAGAGGCGCGGACGTTGTCGCTCAGCTACTCGTCCATGAACCTGGACGGGTACGCCGTTCTCTGCCGGCTGGCGCAGATGCACGGCGAGGATCTGTGGCACTACGAGACACCGGCGGGCATTAGCATCGAGCGGTCGTTCCGGTACCTGATGCCGTATGTGGCGGCGCCGGCTACTTGGAAGAAGCAACAGATTCACGCCTACGAGCCGGACAAGCCCGTGTTCCCTGCCCTGGCCGGATTGGGCCTGCGCGCGCCGGAACTGCTGGCGGAGTATCGAAAGCTACCGCGATCGGGGAGTGTGTGGGTACAGTTGGCGGACTTGCTGGTAAGGAGTTCGGCATGAGGTCGCTCGGATTATTGCTACTGGTGCTGGCCGCGAACGCGCAGGAGCGTCAAGCGGCGAAAGACTGGCCCGTGCACGTGAAGTTCGATGTCGCGGAGATGGGCGCGGAATACCTGGTGCATTCGGTCCTGTGGCAGGGTGAGTCGCTTTTTCTGAAAGATTACCTCGTGGTGGAAGTGGCGTTCTATCCTCACCGCGCACGGCTGCCATTCCTACTGAAACAGGACGATTTCACCCTGCGTGTGAATGGGAAGAAACAGCCGCTCTATCCGCAATTGCCGGCAATGGTGGCGGAGGCAGCGAAGCATCAATACGACATCGGACCCGGAGGTCTTGATATGAGTACGCCGCCCGTCATCCTGGGCCGTGGGCGCACCGGCCCGGATGGGCGTCCCGTGCCGTACCCGAAGCCTCCACGAGTGCCGGAGCAGGACGACAAGTCCGGAGTGGAGAAGAAGCCGAAGTTGACTCCAGAAGAGATCCTGACGCAGGCATCGCTGTACGAAGGTAAGCTCAGCGAGCCCGTTCGGGGATTGCTCTACTTTGCGTTCAAGGCAAAGCCAGGATCGGTGAAGAAGGTGGAACTGGTATACAGTGGCGGCCAGGCACAGGTGACAATCCCGCTGCTGTAGTGCAAACATCGTAGGGTGTTCCACGTTTTTGAAGCTCGCGTTCAATCCGCATTTACAGCGTTTCTTCAGGCCCGCTATGGGCTTGATGTTCCAGTAGTGGTGGAGCAGCCGAAGCAGGCTGCGTTCGGCGAATTGGCGGTTCCGGTTGCGTTCCAACTGGCGAAACTATTAAAAAAAGCTCCGCCGGTGATCGCCAAGGAAATTGTCGAGGGCATCGGCCCGATTGAAGGCGTCGCGGCGCTGGAAGTGGCCGGCGGCTACATTAACGCGCGGCTGGATCGCGGGTTGTATGGACGCTCGGCTGTGGCTCCGGATTCG
>JACQZR010000053.1 GCA_016213775.1 Acidobacteriota bacterium | reverse complement strand
GGGCAGTTCAATCAACTGCTTGCTCGTCAGCCCGCCTGTGATCGACGGCGAGTCCGTCTGCACCACCGACGAGATCGACTCCACTATCGTCACCTCCGTCGACGTCGCCTGAATCTCAAACCGCAGATCCTGCCGCACCGTCCGGTATGCCGCCACAATGAGTTCATTGGTTTCGAGCGCGCGAAACCCCTTTGCCGTTGCCGAAAGTTTGTACCGCCCCGGCGGGAGGTTCGGGAACGTATACGCCCCGCTTTCATTGGTGGAGGATTCGCGCTTCACGCCGGTCTCCACGCTGGTCAACGTCACCGCGGCGCCGGTGACCGCCGATTGCGCCGGATCTACTGCCAACCCGGTGATGGTTCCAAGAGGCGATTGCGCCAACAAAGCGCACACGCACACGAATAACAAGAGGATGAATCGAGACATTTCTTCTATGATGCCATGCGGTAGCGAGTTCTTGTAGGGTGAGATGCGACTTGCCAGCTCCCAGCGACCCCGAAACTAACCAGTTCGTGTACGAGCAGCTCCATCGCTGTACACTTCGTCGCTCGCCGCAATTCTAATCCTGCCGGTTTGATGCGGTGATTCGCACAGCAGCCAACCGCGGCCCGCCGGGTTGTTCGCTCACCAAGGCCGCACCAGTCCAGATGATCGCGCGGCGCGATTGCTGATCCGCGCTTGATTTGTTCAGGCTGGGACTTGGTCGCACGTTTCAATCCGCCGGACGCGAATTTTCACCTCGACGCGGGAGCCGAGGCGGTTGATGACCGACATCAACCGGTCAACGGTGAAGCGTCCAAGGTCGGCATTGCGTATGCGGGAGAAGTCAGCCGCCGCGATGCCGGTACGGTCATGCGCCGCCCTCACGGTCAGATGCTCCCGGTCGAGCGTCTTGATGATTTCTGCAGCCAGGAGAGCCTTGAATTGTTCAGCGTCCGCGTTCTCATGCCCGAGATCGCGGAACACATTGCCGCTGCCAGCCACCACTTCCAGTTTCTCTTTCATCGCAGCAACTCCTTCAGTCGTTTCAACCTGTCCTTAACAAGGTCAATCTCGTGTTGTGGCGTCTTGATGCCCTGCGTCGATTTCTTCTGGAACGTATGCACCACCCAAATCGCATCGGCGATCTGGACTACGTAAACCACGCGAAAGGCATCACCCTTGAATGCCAGCGCAATCTCGAATACGCCCGAACCCAGGCCATGCATTCGCTTCGCAATGTCAGCCTTGCCGCCTTCGGCTGCGATTGTGAGTGCCGTCAGGCACATCGTCTGCACCCCTTTAGGGAAGATCTCGAATTCCTTGAGCGCCGCTTTTACCCATGAGATGGGCCGTGTTTTTCGCGTCATCCGCCTTGTGTCGCCCGGCCAGTGCTAGTCGCCAAGCTGGCATCTCTTTGCATGTTGTCATATCTGACAACGCATGTCAACGTCGTTGCCTTTCCTAGCCATCCGCACGCGCCGAGTTGTTCACTACTGATCGCGCGGTTCCTGTGGTCGCCGGACGAAGGGATCGTGCACGATGAGTTCCGGCCGTGTATTCCGTGATCGGGTTGCTCGCCAGGATTCCCGCTCTTCCACCGCGGCTTCCTATGGGTCCACGAAGAAATAACTTCTCAGTGACCTGCGCGCGGCCGGCTAGCCGGAAGAAGCGCTGAGATGAGTCTTGGCGCAAAGTGCAAAACAGCGCGGCAGCCTGAGAGGCAGGACTGAGAGGCAGGGCTGAGAGGCTGCGCTACGTGTTCAAAGTTCTTCCAAATGTGAATCTATTCTTGCGCCGATCCTATGTCCCGAACATAAGAAAGGAGGACTCTCCTGAACGCCGGCTAACGCCTTCGTCCGGAGTCGGCCCCTGGCCGGCTTTTCTTCTGTCATCTGCTGGGCCTGTGCCGTCTGCGTCGCCGGCATTCCGTCTGATCCCTACGCTGCTACCCCAAAGCCGGGTGTGGGACTCCCAAAAACTCCCGCACCCCAACCCACATCGCATCGAGGATGTTGATCAACTCGTGGTCGGAATCCGCTTCCCGCAACACCACATTCGGCCGCCCCGCCGCAAACTCCCGCGACCACTCCACCGGAACGACATCATCCTTCACCCCTTGGTAGATCAGGCACGGCTGCGTCACCGCAGGGTAGTCCTCATAGCCCACCCCGTCAGTGATCAGCGTGTACTTCAAATGCCGCTCGGCGTTCTCGCCATAGTGGAAGAAGGGCAGGGAACCGGTCTGCTTCCAGCGGGCGACGGGTTCCGACCCCAACCGCAAAGGCCAGCGCCGTGCGAATCCGAATCCCGGTGCCATTAACACCACCCGTTCCGTCTCCGGATGCCGCGCGGCATACAGCGCCGCCAGATACCCGCCCAGGCTCGACCCGATCAACCGCACCGGTCCGCCCCCGGCCAGCCGCTCGATCACCGCCAACTGCCCCGTTATGGTGAGGTTCTCGAAATCGCCCTCCGCCAGATCGGGAACCTCCAGTCTCTCTCCCCGCTCCGCAAACCGCGCGGCAAAGTACTGAGCCTTCTTCGAGCCCGGCCCGGAAGCGAAGCCATGCAGGTATATCGTCGTCATTTCTTGATTTCCGGCTTGGGCTCGTCCTCGACCGTGAACTTCACATCCGAGCTCGCTCCGAACATCTTGAAGTTCGCATACTGAAACCGGTTCTCAATGAACACCAGTGGCGGCCGGTCTCCAATCACGACGCTCTCCGCATAAGAAGCAGTCACGGGCATCACGCACCCGTAACTGGTCAAGTGATAGTCCACGCTGACGAAGTGCCTCAGGCTGTTTCCCTTCTCGCTGCGGCTTGTGTCCATCGTGATGCGCAAGGGCATGCCGTCCCGCGCGCGCAACCACAATTCCCCCCGCGGCACATGCTTCATCACTTGCCTGCCTTCAAACACCGTCATCATTGCCTTCCCCGTCATCTGCGCATAGCCAATCACCACAACCTGATCGGCTCCCAGGTACTCCTGCCGCAGTTGCCTGAACTCGAAGTTCTCCAACTGCCGCGGCAGAAACATGAGAATGATCTGTCCGAATTCCAGCGCCGCTTCTTTCAATCCATAGTTCTGGAATTCGCGCAGCATGTTCTTCTTCAGACGGTCGGCGTCGCCCTGAGCTCCCAGCGACAACGTCTCCCGCAGCTTTCCCGGTGGTTTTACCCGCCTGCCGTCGACGGTCTGCACGCTGCGGATCTCGTGGAGGTTGGCGTCGTCCTTGAACATCGTGAAACCGTACTCGGAGACAATCTTGCGGGTCTGCTGTTTCAGCGGCGGCGGCGCCCCGCGCGGCTGAAAACGAGGAATGGTGATGGCTACCTGCTCTAACACCTCTTCGCCGATCACCTTCTGAGACAGGCGCGCGAAGATTTCCGCTTCTTCACCCAACCTCCCAAGTGACTGGGCCAGATCCGCGGGAACCTGCGCGAGTGCCGGCGCGACCAACGCCCACCAGACCAACAACACTGCTTTGAATCCTCTCAATCTGCCCTCATTGTAGCTTGCCCCGGGTCGTAGCCAGCCCCGATGAGCCGCGATTCCGGAAGCGGAAGATCTGGAACGCCGGTCTGCCGTTGAAGTCATGGATCACCTCCAGCACCTCCCGCTCGTAGCCCAAATCGGCGGCCAGACGCAGCAACCGCTTATTCACTTCCGGAAACACCTGCCGGTCGTCCGTATTGCTCACAAAAACACCGCGCCTATCTTCTATCATAAGGGCCGCGTTCTTGCGATCGTCGGCGCCGGGCTGCTCTCGCATCAACGGCTCGCTCCCAAGGAACAACGGCAACTCCCCCTGCGTCAGCATTCGGGTGTTGTCCAGCATGCCCCAATCGGCCAGGTAGATTCTGTCGGCATCATAGGCCGGCAGCCGCCTCGCCAGCGCCAGCGCCGCGTTCGACCAGTTCCCCGGCGCCCCGTTCTTGATTGCCTGCGTCAGATAATACTGGTTCACCAGCGCAGCCGATCCGCAGAGAACAAACCCCACAGTGACGAGAAATGCCGTCCCATACCGCCCCACGCGGTCCGCTGCCCAGACCGCCGCTATCGTGATCAGCAGAATCGGCAGGGGCCACAGCAGTAGCGTATGGTGAGCCCCGCCCCCGGCGCCTTTGGTGGCGAGCATCTGCGCCCAGGCAATCGCCATCGTCAGCAGGCAGAACGCCACGTGCCTCCGGTACTCGCTCCACAACAGTACTGGCGAAAGCAGCAGCGCCGCCAGAAACCCATACCAATAGAGGTGCTCCCGTCTTTCCCCAAACCGCGCCGTCCAACTCACCACGCCGCGCTCCCAACCGGTGAGCTTCCGCGGTTTCACCGCCCAGTCCTCTTCCACCAGGAATCCGAAGAACACCCCGCCAGTGAGGGTTCCCGGCAACTGGTAGAGCTTCGGCGTCAGATCGTCGGCGGACAGACTCGTGTTGCCACGAAACGTCTCCAGCGGGCGTCTAATGTTGTAAATCACCAGTGGCAATGCGCCCAGCAGAAAAAAAAATCCAGCAAGGAAGAGACTTCGTACATTGATTTTACGCTTTACTTCAGTGAAGAAGATGCACAGGGCGGCTAACCCGGCCCCCGAGAGCATCCAGACAAACAGCGCCTTGTCCCAGCAGCCGAGTCCGAAACAGAGGAAGCCGGCTGCCAGGGCGCGCCACGAGCCGGTCTGATGTGCGCTGACAACCCAAGCCAGGCCGGCCGTGAAGCACAGGTGTTGAATCGCCACCGGACCCCAGTCCATGGTGGTGGCCATCAGGTAGCTCGAATCGAAAGCGAGTAACGCCGTACCAAGGCAGGCCGCTCGATTCCCCAGGATCCGTCGCAGCAGGCAGAAAAAGGCGATCAGACTGCCCACACCCGCCAACAGTGAGGGAACCCGCAGGCTACAAACCGACGGCTCCCATAGACCGAACACAAACCAGTAAAGCCAGGTTTTGGTCGCTCCGAGGTAGCTCATCACCATCAGTGGGATTTTTTTTTTGAAGACCGAGAGTTCGAACGCCGAATAGCCGTTTAAGAAGAGTGGCTCGCTGAAGATCGCTTCATCCGTTTGGATGCCGACGTAGGGAATGATGCTCAAGCCGCTGAAAAAGAAGATGATCACGCACGCCAGGCAAAATAGCTCGGGTAATCGCCAGTCTCTCGCTGCGGGGGCCAACTTTCTACTATACCCAAGTGTGCGCGTCAGCTTTCACCAGCACAAGGTAAAAAAGTCCCAGAGAATTTTCCGCCCCTCGCGCTACATCTTTATGTGCGTGGAATTTTTTCCGGTCTGCCTGGCCTACAGGCTTGCGGAAGCGCACAGGGTGCGGCGCGCACCTCCAGAAGTCAAGAAACATTGCTCGCGCCGCACTCCGTTGTGCGCGTGGCGGTTAGAAGTCGCTGAACCCCTGAAACTTTTGACAGCTTTCAGCGTCTTTAACTCTACCAGCCGTAATGCTAGTCGAGGGATCGTCCGATATGATTGTCAATCCAGGACGATAACGCCGGTGGCCTCGGCGATCTTGAACGTTCCGGGGCGCAGGAGCCGGCTTGGTGATGTGGCCCTTCAGGGATGGCCACGTAATTGCTAAGGAATGTGCTATACTACTGGGTCGAATCCCGTAGGGCACTTCAGCAGGCACATCGTTCTTGCGCCTTGCTGGATGCGATGTCACAAACCTTTAGTGTTGTGTAGTTAGATCTTTGGAACCTCCGGCCAGGATTTTGCGTCTATACTGTTTCGAGCGCCGGATTCGGCTTCGATGACCGAGAAACAATCAATAAACTAATCATCTTCCACAGAGGAGAGAGGAGCGATAACAAAATGACAAAAGTAGAACTTAACAAATTCAAATCGATCTTGGAGAACAAACAGGCCGAACTCGAAGCTGTCCTTCGCAACCGTGATGCGATCGCTATCGAAAAAAGTCCCGATGCGTTGGATGAAGTCCAGCACGCCGCTGAGCGCGAACTGGCCATCCGCAATCTCGACCGCGAGAGCAACCTGCTTCGTAACGTCCGTGCTGCCTTACGGCGCATCGAGGACGATAGCTTCGGCGTTTGTATCCACTGCGAAGAGGACATCAGTCCCAAACGACTGGCCGCCGTGCCTTGGACCCCTTACTGCATCCGCTGTCAGGAGATTGCGGATCGGAACCGTCAGGACTTCCATGGCAGCGAGCTGTTTGAGGAACTCACTCTCAACGCAGCCTGATCTTCGCGACCAACTACAATCTGGTTGACACATCTATCGAAAGCGCGCGGGAGGACTGTACCTGCGCCCTCTTCCCGCGCTGGAGTTTGGACAGTTCGCCGTAGTGTGGGGCGGCCAATCCTGGCCTGGGCTGGCCTTTCAGGCCAGCCCAGGCGGGACTGAAGTCCCGCGCTGGCTAAAGCCATCCCCACACGGCTGCGATAATTCGGCCCTCAGCATGCTTCCTGAGCTGGTGTGGACTTTGAGGCCCTCGCGGCTGAACACAATAATGCTGTCTATCAGCTCCTGCTGAAACTGTGCCACAATCGCGAAGACGCCGAAGACATGCTCGTCGAAGCTCTTCAAAAAGCCTATCAATCCCAAAACGAACTCCGCCATCCAGAGGCTTTCCGCGTCTGGCTCTCACAAATCGCCCGTAGGATTTACTGGCACTCCAGGCGCCGTGACGTCCTCCACCCCTTACAGGAACTCGATTCCGGTTCCCTGGGAACGCTGCAATCTTCCGACCCGCCTCCTGATGTTGCGATCCTCCACGAAGAATTACGTGCAATTGTGGAGGAGTCCCTCTCCATGCTCCCTGATACTTCCCGTGCCGCATATCGGTTGCATGATATAGAGGACCGCCCGGTGAAGGAGGTTGCAGCGCTCCTAGGGCTTTCCGAAGCCAATGTCAAGTCGCGCATCCACCGCGCTAGGGAATCTGTGCGCCACTACCTGGATGCGAAATTCCACCCACTTGGCCAACCCAAAACCTAGTGCGTTTTCCCCACCCTGGGAGCCGGCTCTACTTCCCTCCAAAAGAAAATATGCCAGCGCAGCCCACCAACCACGTGCGAAGCTTGCTCTCCCTACAGGTGGAATCTATCCGCGTCTGCCGCTCACGAGCGGCAAAGCCGGCGTGCGACGACCGGATACCCCCACGGGCGCAACATTAATTGCCGACCCGATGGCAAACCGGCTCTTCTGATCTCTCGGAAGATCACCTGGATGTGATCGCAAAGATGCTCCGCGGCAGGCGTGATTAGCGTTGCCGCGCTGGCAAACCGCAATCCAAGTTTGGAAAAGAACGCTACTCATTTCGACCGCCCGGGAACCTCCCCCGGCCGGCCGTTTTTCTCACTACCCACTTACTAAGAGGCTTTGGTCACTCGAAATGATTCGCCCACAGCAGACGAATTGTCAAAGCGCAATCGAAATCGCCGACACCATCCGCCCCGCCCTTTCACCATCGCGCCGGTAGCTGTGAAACTTCTGCTCATTGCACCGGGTGCACTCCCGCAATTGCTCGATGTCCCGTACCCCGGCTGCCGAAAGCTGCATTACGTTCTCCGCCGCCAGATCTACCAGCGCTCGCCCACGCGGGCTCTCTCCGGCTTTGCCGAATCGCGCCGCCACCTCGTCCCCCACCTCATAGCAGCATCCGCCGATGCACGGTCCCACCGCCGCCGTCACATCCACCGGTTCGGTCCCAAATTCCTCCTTCATCCGCGCCAGCGCCTTTCCAACCAGTCCAGCCGCGGTTCCTCGCCATCCCGCGTGGATCGCCGCAACCACCTTCCGTTCCCGGTCCGCCAGCAGAATCGGCACACAGTCCGCTGTGCGAACGCCGATCCATACTCCCGCCTTCCCACAGATCACCGCATCGCCCTCCCCCAGCAGTCCGCATGCATCCCCGGCCGTTAACACCAAATCGGAGTGAATCTGTTTCAGACAGACCGACGGCAAACCATCCGTCCACAACCCTGCCTGTCTCGTCCCAAATCCATGCCGGACCCACGGGATCGCGCTCAGACCGTTCGCCAGTATCAGGTTCGCCGTCACAAAACTATCGTACCCGGAAAGCGTCCATATGCACCCAATCGGGAGCATCCCGTTGACAACACCCCACCACTCGGCTATATTTCTGAAGTACTGATCTTTCAACGGCTTGACTGTAGTAAGGCTTCTCGCGAATTTTCCTCCCGGCAAATTGGGTCTTGTAGTGTAGATTCTTACGCAGTTGATTTTCCCAGCCGCTGACCGGAGCGTGGCCATGGCCGACCAACCTGAGGACCGTCTCTTAGACTTGCCTCCGACCGAGGGTGCGGAAGATTACGAGCACATGCTCGATGATTACTCCCACTTCTCCCCTCCCTCCGAGGGGGAGATCCTCCAGGGCCATGTCCTCAAGGTCCACGAAAAAGATGTCATCGTGGATGTCGGCTACAAGTCCGAAGGCATCATCCCCATCTCCGATTTCACCCTCGCCGACGGAAGCGTTGCCGTGCAACCAGGCGATGTCGTCGACTGCATGGTTGACCGGCACGCTCCACACGTCGAAGGCTATATCACCTTGTCCCACCAGCGTGCGGCCCTCCTCCGTTGCTGGGACACGCTTGAAAAGGCGTTTCGCGAAGGTCTTCTGGTTTCCGGCCGCGTCCTCGGCCGCATCAAAGGCGGTCTGTGGGTGGACGTCGGCACCAAGGCATTCATGCCCGGTTCGCATGCCGATTTCCGTCCTTCCCACAATCTCGATTCCTTGATCGGCACCGACATCGCCGTCAAGCTCGTCAAACTCAACCGCCGCCGCGGCAACGTCGTTGTCTCGCGCAAACTGGCCCTCGAAGACGACATCGTCCAACGCAAGTCAGCCGTACTTCACTCCATTGAAGAAGGCGGCGTCGTTACAGGCATCGTCAAGAACCTCACCGAATACGGAGCTTTCATCGATCTCGGCGGTATCGACGGTCTGCTCCATGTGTCCGACATGTCCTACGGCCGCGTCGGTCATCCCGCCGAAATGCTCACCGTCGGCCAGCAGCTTCAGGCCCGTGTGTTGAAACTCGATCGTGACAAGGAACGCATCTCCCTCGGCCTCAAACAGCTTGCGGCCGATCCTTGGGAGTCGGTGGTGGAACGCTACCCCGTTGGCTATCGCGTCATCGGCCGCGTGGTTTCCATTACGGATTACGGCGCCTTCGTCGAGCTCGAACCCGGCGTCGAAGGCCTCATCCACATCACCGAGATGACCTGGTCGCGCCGTCTCAAGCACCCCTCCAAAGTCGTCAAGGCAGGCGACAACGTCGAGGTGGTCGTGCTGGAAGTCAAGACCGGCGAAAAGCGCGTCTCACTCGGCATCAAACAGCTCGAGGACGATCCCTGGACCACCGTCGGCCATCGCTACGCCATCGGTTCCGTCGTCGAAGGCCGTGTCCGCAAGCTAACCGACTTTGGCGCCTTCATTGAAATTGAAGAGGGCATCGACGGCCTCGTCCATGTGTCCGACCTCTCCTGGACCAAACGCGTCAAGCATCCTTCCGAAATGTTGAAGAAGGGACAGATGGTGCAGGCCGTGATCCTCCACATCGATCCCTCCAACCGCCGCCTCTCGCTTGGTGTCAAGCAACTGCAGCCCGACGCCTGGGAGACTTTTTTCCGCTCCCATCAAGTCGGCGACATCATTCGCGGACGCGTTTGCCGCAGTTCCAACTTCGGTGTATTCGTCGAGTTGGCGCCCGGAGTGGAAGGACTTTGCCACAATTCCGAAATCCCCGGAACCTCGCGTCACGAGGAGGCCGGAATGCCCGTCGGCGAAGAGATGGATTTCAAGATTATCAAACTCAACGAGGCCGACAAACGGATCGGTCTCAGCGTGCGCGCGATTGCCGAAGAGGAAGAACGCACGCGTCTCGAAGACTATCAACGTCAGGCTAACGCCGCCACGACCACCCTGGAAGAAGTCATCCACCTGAAAGGTCACGGTGAAGGCAGGTAAGATAGTAGATTCGCCCTGAAATTGAATTGGAGAAGAGAATGACGAAAGCGGATCTGATTGAAGAAGTGTCCCGCGTGGTGGAAATGACCCGCAAAGACTCGGAGGTCATTGTCGAATCGATCTTCGACAGCATCGTGAAATCCTTGCGCACCGGCGACAAGATCGAAATTCGCGGCTTTGGCAGCTTCCGCACCCGCCAGCGCCAGTCGCGAGTCGGACGCAACCCAAAAACCGGCACCCGCGTGGAAGTGCCTTCCAAACGCATCCCGTACTTCAAGCCCAGCAAGGAATTGAAGGACCTGGTGAACCACACCGCCGCGGGCGCGGAATCCTCGGGGGCATGACTCTTCCTTTGTGGGGCGAGCTTCAGCTTGCGCGGGACTTCAGTCCCGCAAGGTAGCTTGAGCTATGGATCATCTCTGGAGCCCCTGGCGCTACCGTTACGTTTCCAATGCCGGCACCTCCGGTACCTGCGTCTTCTGTGCCAAGGCAAATGAGAACCGCGATGAGGACAACCTCATCCTTTACCGCGATACTCATTGCTTCGTCGTGCTCAATCTGTTCCCCTATACCACCGGCCATCTGATGGTGGTCCCCTACGAGCACGTCGCCACCTTGGAGGACGCCAGTGCTGATTCGCTCCAGCAGATGTTCCTGCTCGCTGCCGAGGCCTCGCGCCATCTCCGCGCCGAGTACAATCCGCCCGGCCTCAACCTCGGTATGAACATCGGCGAGTGCGCCGGCGCCGGCATCGCCGGACACATTCATATGCACGTACTTCCACGCTGGCCCGGCGACGTCAACTTCATGACCGCCATTGGGGAGACCCGCGTTCTCCCCGAGGATCTGGCTGACACCTACAAACGGCTGTCCCGATGCTTTCAACGCGAGGAGCCTTCCGGCAGATGAACCCCGTTACCCGGCGCGATTTTGCTGAGCCGGTATCTATTCTGTTGCCGGTTTGCGATGAAGTGGAAGGCATCGAAAGCGTCCTCGCCGAGCTCGTCGAAGTGGTCTACCGTCACCTTCCGGATGGGTCGGAGTTCCTCATCGAAGAAAGCGGCAGCCGCGACGGCACCAAGGAACTGCTGTATGAATTGCAGCGCCGCTGGCCGTTTCTCGACGTGAAGTATAACGACCAGCGCGAAGGCTTCGCTCCCGCCGCCCGCTCCCTCTACCGCCGCGCCCGCTGCCCTTGGATCTTCTTCTCCGATTCCGATGGCCAGTGTGTCGCCAGCGAATTCTGGCGCCTCGCCGAAAAGGCCGCCGGCAACGATTTCCTCCTCGGCGTGAAGCGCATTCGCTATGATCCCTTTGTGCGCCGTCTCACCTCGCGCGTCTTTAACAGGATTGCCGCGATGATGTTTCCCGTTTCCGGCGCGGACATCAACTTCGGCTTTCGCCTCGCCCGCCGCGAAGCGGTGCTCCGTTGTCTCGATCACTCCGCCGATATGCCCACCCTCATCAATGCCGAGGTCTCCATTTACGCGCACGTCCTCGGATATCGCGTCTGTCCCGTGCTCGTCCACCACCGCCCCCGCATCTTCGGCCTCTCCCGCGGCCTCACTCCCGGCTCCATCGGTACGAATGCCTACAAGGCGTTCCTCGGCCTCCTCCGCATCCGGAAAAAGGTCCGGACCCTCCGTGCATAGAAACGTGGCGCGCCGTCTTGCGCTTTGCGCCGAGTACTTACGCATGTGGGGCGGCCAATCCTGGCCGCGGCTGGCCTTTCCAGGCCAGCCAATCCGCGAGGCGATCCAATGACCAACTCGCCCCCACTCAATCTCCTACTCCTCCTCGCCTTCCTCGTCCTGGAATCGGCCCTCCTCATCGCCATCGGCGAAGCTGCCGCACGCGCTCTTGCCCGCACCAGTCTTTGGCGCGCCCGCCTCCCCGAACTCGCCTTCCTCACCGGTTACGCAGCCTTCTCCGTCATCGGCTATGCCGCCCTCCCCTTCACCATCTCCGCAAAGGGGATTCTCCTGGCCGCCATCCTCGCCGCGCTCACCGCCTACGCCTACGCAATCCCCCACCGCGATCTCACCTGGCTGAACCCCTATCTGGAATTCCGCCGCACCAGCGCATTCCGCTTCGCCGCCGCCGGGTTCCTCCTCTATGCCGCCCTCATCACCGCCTACCGCACGCCATGGCTGCTGCAACTCTCCATCGGGACCATGCTCTGGGACGACTCGCGCACGCTCGGCTTTCCCATTGCCCTAGCCGCGCACGGCTTTCCGCTGCGCAGTCCGCTAGCCGATGGAATGCTCCTCTCCTACCCGCTCGGTGCGTTCCTCTATCCCGCCACCATGATTGCCTGGGTGCCTTCTGTGCCCCTGCCCATTCTCCTCGCCGATGTGGCTGCGCAGGCAGCGTTCTATTCCCTCACCGTACTCATCCTCGTCGCTGTCCTCTTCCACCATCCCCGTGCCCGTGCCATCGCCTTCCTCGCCGCCACGCTCTCCGTAAGTTTCAATCTCTTCGTCCTCAACCCGCGCAAAGGGAGTTGGTGGCTCGAGAACCTCTACGGCTACTACCGCAACTCCGGTCAAACCACAACCATCGGCTGGACCCCGTTTCTCGGCCTGCTCTGGATTCCCAATCACGCCATCGCGTTCTGCTCTGTCCTGCTGGCCGCCTTCTGGCTGCTCCGCGACGACGAAGACGCCCCGCTGGGGATGCCAATCCTGTTTGCCGTGTTCGCCGCCGCCACCAGCGCGGACTTCACCATCATGCCTCTGGTGGCCGTTATTCTGATCCTCCTGGCGCGCGCCATACGCCGCCCGTCCGCAGCCTTCAATGACCGGCTGATCCGTCGCGCACTTTGGCTGTGTGCAGCCGCGGCGTCGGTTTTCGTCCTGGCCAATCTACCCGCCATCCGCGGCCTCGTGGACGCGCCTTTCGATCCAGTCTTCCCGCTGAACACGAATCTCCTGTTCACCATCGGCTTCATGGGGGGAAACACGCTGCCCTACCTCCTGCTCATCCTCGCCGGTTGCCTGGCCCTCCGCAAAGTAGGATTCCCGCTCCCCTGGCTCGCGGTTCTTCTCACCGGATTCGTTTTCGCCTTCGTGTTCGAGTTCCACTCCATCTGGTCGTGGCGCTTCACCTTCGCCTCGCACGTCCTGTTCGGCTTTGCGCTTGCCTGGCAATATGAAAAACTCTCCGCTGCCGCCCGCAAATGGCTCTTCGCCGCTGCGCTCATCGCGTTCGTGCCGGGCTTGGCGCAAATCGCCGTTAACGCCGCGGAGACCCTGCGCTCGGACGCATACACATCACCCCAGCGGGCCCAAACCCTGAACTGGATCTACGCCCACACACCGCTCTGGGCGCGCGTGGCCGAGTACCGTTTGCGCGAGTCGAGCCTCGCCACCGATCCCAACTTCCTGCGTGTGGGAAACCGCGGCGGCAGCCGCGTCTACGACCGCAGCCATCCGCTAATCGGCTACCCGGAGTACAAAAAGAACATGACCGATCTCGCCGGAGCGCTGGCCTCCAATGACTTCGTGGTCGTGCCCTTCGACACCCCCGCCCTGGCCCGCGCACTGGACATCTGCGGCCCGCCGCGATTCGCCAACAAAGCCGCCTCTATCTTCGAGATCACACCCGGATGCCGTAATCAGTTGGTCAAACCCGACACCCACAGTCGCATCGAATGGCTACAACGGATGCTTCGCGCCGAGTCCCTCATCAGGACCCGCGTAGACTATGCGAAAGTCCCGCTCCACGAGCTCAGGGACATCGTGATCCTCGATCCGGACAAAGCCTTCCACATCCGCCATCGCGCCGACAAGCTCTGGGAGAAGGGCGAATTCAACGATCTCATCCCGGCCCTCGAGAGCATCCTCGCCAAACACCCCAACCATCCGGAAATGAACTACTCATTGGCCTTCTCCCTTCACATTTCCGGCAAGGACACCAAGCGCGCCATCGAACACTATACTCGCGCCCTCGCCAACGGCTATGATCCGTTCTGGGGCCGCTACAACCGCGGCGCCGCGCTCGCCGTCACGAAACAACTCGCCGCCGCCAGACAGGACCTCCAGGCCGCCCACGCGCTCAACCCGAAGCACGAGGGTGTCAACAAACTGCTGGCCACCATCGGGGGCCGCTAGGCTTGACTCTCAACCCCACCACGTTCGTCAATTCTCTCCGCCTCTACGTACCCCCGGAGTATCGCAACATCCTGCCCGTGAGCCCCAATTCCTGGCCGCTCGAATTTGAGCCCCACTGTTTCCGCGGACTGTCCGCCGTCATTCAACCCGGCGCCACCGTCTACGACGTTGGTGCATCTTTCGGCATCATGACCGCCCTCATCGCCCACCTCGCAGGTCCACGCGGTCAAGTGGTCGCCTTTGAACCGAATCCGGAAGCGCTGCGTCTTGGCCAGTTCTTCCTCACACAGAACGTACTCCTCTCCCGCGTCCGCCACGTGAACACCCTCGTCGGCGAATCCACCACCACGGGCGTGCCGTTCTACTTCGTTCCCGGCCGGGCCAGCGTCGCCTCCACCCGCAACACCGAGATCCTCCAATTCCACGCCAACGCTGTCAAAGTCGAACTCCCCATGATCGCCCTCGATGATTTCGACGGCCCCGTGCCCTCCGTGATCAAGGTGGACATCGAAGGCGGAGAGTATCAGTTCCTCATGGGCGCCTGTCGCCTTTTGCACCGCGCCGCCCCCGACATCGTCATCGAAACCCATGCCCTCGAGATCAACGGCATTGCCGGCAGCCTCCCGGAATTGTGCCTGCAACTCGAATGCATGGGCTATAACCTCTGGAACCTCGAGACAAATCGCCCTACGACCGCCGCCGAATTCGCTGCTGCCCATGCAAACCGGATCGGCAACTTGCTTGCATCCCGCCGATTAGAGGAAATCGCCGCACGCCTGGACCGCTGAACCTGAAGACTCAACCAACTCGAGGCTTCCCTCACCCTCGCGAATCCTTGACCGGGGAATCCATCCACACTCACCGCACATGCTATCCTCCTTGGTTCGGCACGATGCCCGGTTTCGAACAGTTTCTCCGCCGGCGGCCTCGGGTGCGACCTTCATTCGCCGCCACTCGACGCGCAGTCCCGCGGCGAGAACCCGGCTGCCATTTTGTGCCGGTTAAATCGGAATAACGTTCAGGCCCGGGATCAGTTGAAAGTGGCGGACGTTGGCTGTTCCGACTCCATAACCGAGTTCCAGCGCACTCACCCCGATCAGCAGATCCGACAGGGGAATGCGAATACCCCGCGCTTGGCACTGGCCGTCGATCTGTCCCGCACTCAGGGCGATCTTGATCGTCACGGGCTGGATGGGTACACCGGTCAGTAACTCGTCGAGGAACCGTTGCCGCCTTTCCCGGCGTTCGGTTGTGTCAGCACGGGTGATGCCGTGAGCGAGTTCGAGGACCGTCACCACCGAAATGGCGATCACTTCATCGCCGGTTACTCGCGCCACAGCTTCGAGAAGTTGGCGGGCGTTCTTGCCTTCGCGTTCGGCGGCGACGGCGGCCGTCGAGTCGAGCATTAGTCCCAAGCAGGTGGCTCCAGCGGTTCCCGATGCGCGGCGATAGCGGCTTCGACATCCTTGGCGAAGTCAGGATCGATGGTCGCAGTGGACTCGGCCGGCATCAAAGCGATGCACTCGGAGATTGTCCGCCTCGGTGGAGCGGCCGCGCGGATCACGGCAAGCGGTTGCGCGTCGCGTTCGATCACGACTTCGGCACCGGCCTCTACACGTTGTAGAATGGCGGTAAGGTCACGCACCGCATCGGCTTCGGTGATGCGCAGGGGCTCCATGGCTGTCATTATAGCGTGGACGACGATCTGCACTTGAAGGTGTTGGGTTTGATCGGATCACGCCGTCGGCGGCGTTGTGCTTAGCCCAAATCTCCCCCGCATGGACCGCGAGTACTAATACTACCCCTACGTCTCGTAATCTTGTTCCATTGCCCGGAAACAGTAACACTCGAATCTGAAGTGTGCGCCGCTCCCCCAGATCGGCGCGCCAATCTCCGACTCGAGGCTCGCTTGGATCGTATCGACGCTGATAACTGGAGTGCAAAAGACGTTGCCCGCCTCCTCGCACTGGTGGAGAGCGAGAAACGCTATTACCAGGACATCCTGACGATGTTCCCGGTGCCGGCCGCCGTGGTGGCGCGCGACCTCTCCTTCCTGTCCGTCAATCGTGAGTTCCGCAAACGCTTCCTCGCTCATCTGCCCGAGGAATCCGCCCACCGCGCCGTCGATGTCCTTCACGCCACCGTCATCCGCGAACACATCGTTCCCGCCTTCGACCGCGCTACTTCCGCCCACAACGCCGCCATCACCGTCCTCGACGAAAAAGGCGTTGCCGGTTCGTGGATGCTCGATGCAATCCCCCTGCCCGACGTTCACCACGATTCGCCAAGGGAAACCCTGCTCGTCCTTCGCTCCGTTGTCCAGGGCGACTCCGGTCTGGCTCGAGTCCTCGACCAGTCCTCCACCGTCGTCTGGAAGCTCGATCCCGCCACCGGCGAAATCGAGTTCGGCAATCAGGCCGCTTACCGTGTCTTCGGCCTCGGTGTGTTCAAGAATTGGACCCGCCGCGTTCACCCCGACGACGAGCGGCGTGTCTCCTGGGTCTACGAAGCCGTCACCGAATCCGGCAAGGAAGCTTCTGTCGAGTACCGTCTCCAGCGCCCCGATCAATCTACCGTCTGGGTGGCCGACCACATTGTCCCGGTCCACAAGCAAGGCGCGAAAACCGAACTCCTTCACGTGGTCACTACCCTTCAGGCCGACCGCCGCGCCAGCACCGCCGATATGGTCCAGGCCCGCGAGATGGCCGCTTCCGCTCGCCTCGCCCGTCAGGTGGCCCACGAGTTCAACAACCTCTGGATGATCGTCAACGGCTACGCCGAAGTCCTGGAAGACCGCGCCGATGCGGAATCCCGCGCCAGCCTCGAAGAAATCGCCAGAGCCGCCCGGCGCGGCATGGAAACCACCCGCCAGTTGCTGGAGTTCGCACGCCCGCCCGCTGCGCACGTGCTTGCCTTCGATCTCCACAAGGAACTTCCCACCTGGGACCTCGACGCCGACCTCCACCTGCCTCCTGGCGTCGCCCCCGTCTCAGCCGATCCCGAGCGGCTCAACACCGCCCTCGTCAGCCTGATCGAATTCGCGCGAGAGCGTTCCGGCGTCGATCTCCGCCTTCGCATCGATACCGTCCGCGATACCCGCCTCTCCGACTTTGCCGCCGGTGCCGCCGTCGGACCAGTTGTCGTCCTCCGTCTCGGCCCCATCCCGAATATCCAACCGTCCACGGTTGACCATTGGTGCGAGCCGTTCTTCACGGAAACCGAGAAGGTAGTCCCCATCGGCCTGGCCGCCACCTACATGCAACTCCGCCAGATGGGGGCAGCCATTCGCCTGCAGCCCGGGCCAAACCAGGATGGTACGTTCCTCATCTCACTCCCCCTCGCGCGTCTCCCTGAGCCGGCGAAACCCAAACCAGTTGAACCCGTTCCGGCCCACGCCCCGGGCAGCCGCGAGACCGTCCTTGTCACCGATTCCGAGGAGAGCATCCGCGCCCTGGTCGGCCGCGTGCTCGAAAAGGAAGGCTACCGCGTTCTGATGGCCGCAACTGCCGCCGATGCCGCTCTTTCGCTACAGAATGAACCTCAGCCTGTCACTCTGCTGATTACCGATATTCAGTTGGATGACGCCCGCGGCCAGGAACTCGCCGGCCGGCTCCGTGTCTCCCTCCCCGACCTCCGCGTCCTCTTCATCTCGAGTCTGGTGGACGACCCCGCCTTCCTCATTGGCGAGCTCCCGCCCGGCGAGGGCTTCCTCCAGAAGCCGTTCACGATTGCGTCATTGTCCTCTATGGTCCGAACGGTACTTGACTCCCCGAAGAACTAATTGATTTCACTCATCGAAAAAAAGACACTTTATTGCTAAATTGGAGTTGGCGCACTGCCGATCAGAGGCCAGGAGCGCGAGCAGCCAAAATGCAACTTCTTCAATGGACCGGATGGGTTCTGGGGATTAGCCTCCAGTTGCTCGTCATTGCCGCGATCCTTCGCGGAAAGCTGCGTTCCTACCCCATCCTGTTTGCCCTCATCATCTTCGAATTCCTCAGCACCATCGTCATGGTGGCGGCAACTCTCGACAGCGGTGCCTGGACAAAGGAAACGGCGAAGTACTACTGGATCACGGAAGTGATTGATTATGCACTGATTTATGCCTGCCTCGTGCAGTTGCTGGCACAGGCGGTGAGCCGCGGCCAAGGCAGAAGGCGCATCGCCTGGGTAATCGTCCTCGGAGTCTTGTTCGTGCTGCTGTCCATAGTGCAGTCCTACCACGTCCGCCCGCACCTCTGGATGAATCAACTCGTGCGCAATGTCGCCTTTGGCTCCATGTTCGTCAACCTCACGCTCTGGACTGTGCTCATCCGGCAACCCAATCGCGAACGCCTGATGGTCACCGCCGGAATGGGAATTCAGCTCGCCGGCAGCGCCATCGGACACTCCCTTTTGTCCATCTCCAGACAATTCGTTTGGGCAGGCAACGTAGTCCTTCTAAGTGTTTACCTCCTATTCCTCTACACCATTTGGCGGGCATTAAAGGCGCCAGGTACTGTCGCAATAAACGGCACAAACCAAGATCCCGACGAAGCCCTCCACCGCGTCAACTGAGACTTTCGACGCTCTGTCGCGGAACGGTCGACCGCCTCCCAACGTATTGTGATCATGTCCAACGCCCTCGTTGCCACATTCCTGCTCGCTATCTCAGCCGCCGGGCAGTCCCAACCTCCTCCAAAATCCGCTCGTGAGGCCAGCGAGACCATCGACTCGTTGCGAAACGAGGGCCGGAAACTCGTCGCCACTGACCCAGCCGCGGCTCTTAAAAAGTTCCAACAAGCCCTCACCTACTTCCAGCAACCCCTCGTCAAAGATCTCGCCAAGGGCGATTTCTTCCTCGGCAGCCGGCACACCTACATCTGGTTCGATCTCGTCGAAACGTACTCTCGTCTGCAACAGACGCCGGAGGCACTGCGGTGGCTCCAACGGATTCAGGACGACGGTGCCTGGGCAGGCTTCGCCGGCTTTCTCGAAAAGCAGGATTTCCTCGCCCCTCTTCGCGCCGATCCGGCGTTCCAGAAACTGCTCGCCACAGCCAGACAGAAAGCCGATTACTGGGAGCCGAGGGCCCTCAAGACGCCCTTCTCCACCAACCTGTCCGACACCGAAAAGATCGCCGGCTTGTCCAGGTTCTGGTCCGAAGTGAAGTACAACTTTGCCTACCCCGAAATCGTCGAGACCATCGGCTGGGACCAGCTATATCTCGACGCCATCCCCAAGGTTCTGGCCACCAAATCCACCGAAACTTACTATTTGGAATTGATGCGCTTCTGCGCCCTTCTCAAGGATGGTCATACCAACGTCTACTTCCCCAAGGAAGTAGATCGGAGCTCCAAGCCTCCCGTCAAGACCCTTCTCATTGATGGCCGTGTCGGTATCGTCAACGTCTACGCCCCGTCGCTTGTGGAACTTGGCGTCCTGCCCGGCATGGAGGTGCTTGCGGTGGATGGCGACGACGTCCACGCTTATGTCAAACGCGAGGTCACTCCCATTCAAAGCGCTTCCACGCCAGGCGATCTCGACATGCGCGGCTATTGGTACGGCTTCCTGCGCGGGCCGAAAGACAAGCCGGTTCGACTGAAACTCCGTTCCCGCGACGGCGCCGTCATAGAAAAGGAACTTGCCCGGTCAGGTTACCAGACCAAATATCCCGATACTTTTGAATACCGCGACGCCGCCGATGGTGTCGCTTATGTCCGCGCGGAGCAGTTCGAAAACCCCCGCATCGTCACCCAGTGGAAGGAAAAGTTCGCCCAAATCCGCGCCGCGAAATCCTTGATCATCGACCTGCGCAACAATGGCGGTGGCAGCTCCAGCATCGGCTGGGCCATCCTCTCCGACCTGATCGACAAACCGGCTCACGGCGCCATGACCCGCCTCCGCCGCTACGTACCTACCGAACGCGCCTGGGGCCGCACCCAGATTCAGTTCTACTCCAACCCTCCCGCCAACGTGGAGCCTTCACAAGGGCCGAAGTTCACCGGCCCGGTCATCGTCCTCACCAGCCCGGCCACCTATTCCGCCGCCGAGGATTTCCTCCTCGCCTTTCGCGACAGCGGACGCGGACGCATTGTCGGCGAAACCAGCGGCGGCAGCACCGGCCAACCGCTCTTTTTGAACCTTCCCGGCGGCGGCAGCGCCCGCATCTGCACCAAACAGGACCTCGCCCCGGACGGAACCAAATGGATCGGTGTGGGCATCAAACCCGACGTCGAAGTGAAGCCCCGATGGGACGACTTCGTCCAAGGCCGCGACACCGTCCTGGAGGCAGCCCTCAAACTGCTGCGGTAGGGTGGACCCCTCGTCCGCAGCCGGCCCGCTGGCCGGCTTCTGGAGTTTCTACATTTCGCCGTCATGTAGGGCGGCCAATCCTGGCCGCGGCTGGCCTTTCCAGGCCAGCCATGCGCGGGACTTATAGTCCCGCCCCAGCCCGCTGGCCGGCTTCCGCACTATTCTCTCAAGAATGGTTATCAGTGCCGCGGTTCCCGAACGGCGAACAACATCTGTGCATTGCCCTTGCGGCCGCTCACAAATCAGGGCTCGCCGAAGTGCCCGTTCTCGATCCGGATTTTGCCGCTGATGTGGACGAAATCATCCTCAGCCGCAAGCCCGCCGTCTCCCTATCTATCCCTTTGAAATCGCCAGGCTCGCCGCACACATCGAGGGCACGCAAACCGCACGCGGAGTCACCATAGCGTTCAGCCTTGACCCTACGCCCCCAACAACCCCATCACCTGGAACCCCGCGTCCACATACAGCACATTCCCCGTCACCCCGCGCCCCAAATGGCTCGCCAGAAACACCGCCGTATCCGCCACCTCCGCCGGATCCGTCACCCGCTTCAGCGGAGCCAGCGCCGCCACCCCGTCCAACACCTTCGAAAAATCCTTGATCCCCCGCGCTGACGCCGTCTTGATCGGCCCCGCCGAAATCGCATTCACCCGAATATTCGCCGCCCCCATCTCGTTAGCCAGGTACCGAACGCAAGCCTCCAGCGCCGCCTTCGCCACCCCCATCACGTTGTAGTTCGGCACCACCCGCACCGCGCCCAAATAACTCAACGTCAGAATCGACCCGCCGTTCGGCATCAGAGGCGCCAGCGCATTCGACACCGCCACCAGCGAGTACGCGCTCACATCCAGCGCAAGCCCGAACCCCGCGCGCGAAGTCTGTTGAAACGGCCGCGAGAGATCCTCGCGATTCGCAAACGCAATGCTGTGCACCACGCAATCGAGCGTCACCCCGGCCGCCTTCAACTGCTCCACCAGCGTCCCGATCTCCTCGTCCCTGGTCACATCGCAGTTCAACACCATCGACGCCCCGACATCGGCGCCCAAATCCTCCACCGTGCGCTGCTGCCGTTCGCCCTGATAGGTGAGCAGCACCTTGCCTCCTTCGCGCTTACAAGCCTCCGCAATCGCGTACGCAATGGACCATTTGTTGGCCACACCCAGTATGAGGACCGTCTTTCCTTCCAGTAATTGGGACATGAAGAGGCTATTGTACCGTCAAAGGGCTCCCAGGCACCTTCTTCACCGGCGCATGCGGCGGATACCCCGACTCCGCATGCCGCGGGATCCAGAACCGCAGTGGACCCTTCGCCTTCCCCACCGGACGGCACCCCTTGCCCGCAATCTCCCCATCGCCCAGATCCGCCCGCGCTTCTTCCAACTTCGCCTGCAGCCGCTTCACGACACCTTCATTCTCCGCGGCCACATTCTTCGTCTCGCCGATGTCCGCCTCGACATTGAACAGTTCCCCGGTTGCGTGCAGTTTCCATGCGCCCACACGCACTGCCCTCAATTGATTCACGTGGTAAAAGTAGAACGCGTCGTACCCTGATTTCGCCCCAGCGCGCCCCATCAACAACGCGCTCAAATCATGCCCATCAATCTTCCGGTCCGCCGGCGCCTTCGCGCCTGCCAGCGCCGCGAACGTCGGCAACACGTCCATGTTCGACACAATCTCGTGCGATGTTCTCCCCGCCGGCACGCGCCCCGGCCACCAGGCAATCGCCGGCACTCGCATCCCGCCCTCCCAAGTCGATCCCTTGTTCCCCCGCAGCGGCCGGTTCACCGCCCGCGGCGTCCCCCCGTTATCGGAAACAAAAATCACCAGCGTCTTCTTCTCCAGATTGTGCTTCTTCAGTGCAGCCAGAATCTCGCCCGTCGACCAGTCGATCTCCGCTACGGAATCCTCATACAACCCTTTGCCCGTCTTCCCCACCCATTCTTTGCCCGCCGCCAGCGGCGCATGCACCATCGAATGCGGCAGGTAAATAAAAAACGGCTTCCCGCGATTCTTCTCGATAAACTGCACAGCCTCGCGCGTGTACGCCGCGGTGAGAAAACCCTGGTCCGTCACTTCCTGCACCAGCGTTTCATTGCGCACCAGCGGTAGCGGCGGATGCGGGTATTCCTGAATCCCCAACGGCTTCGGCGTTGGCCGCATATCGTTCGAATAAGGAATCCCGAAGTAGGAATCAAACCCCTGCTTCGTCGGCAGAAACTCAGGCTGATCCCCAAGGTGCCACTTGCCGATGCATGCCGTCGCGTACCCCTTCGTCTTCAGAACATCCGCAACCGTCACTTCGCTCGGATTCAGCCCGTGCCAGTCTCCCGGCATCAGCACCGCATGCCACGACCCGAACGACAGCCCCACGCGCTTCGGATAACATCCCGTCATCAACGCCGATCGCGACGGCGAACACACCGGCGCCGCATACCACGATGTGAACTTGGTCCCCTCGCGGGCCATGCGCGCCAGATTCGGCGTGTACTCGATATCGGAGCGATACGGCTCGATATCGGCGTACCCCATATCGTCCACATTAATCAGAATCAGGTTCGGCGCAGCGTTCGATTGTGCCGGCAATGCAGACATACTGCCGGCAACGGCGATCAGGTCTCTACGGCGTAGCATCCACCGTATTTTACAGGGTCTGCATCACCTGCTGGATGCGCGGCGTCAGCTTCGTTGCCAGCCCGGGGAGGTCCTTGCTCACCTCGCCCATCACAAACCCCAGGTAGTCGCCCGAATCGAACCCGAACACCTCGACGCCCTCAATAGTCGCCGATTTCGGAGCGGGCAGCCTCTCGCCGGGGTTCTTCCGCACCAGGCTCACCGACACAATATGTCCGCCTTTTGCCATCGCCAGATGAATATACTTGCGACCCGCCACGGTGCACTCGTGCGCCTGCCGCAGCACGTAGCCCGGCATTTCCGCCTCCACCACCCCCAGTAAACCCGAATGCGATGCCAGTCGTGTCACCGCCTGCTCGCGCGTCGGCGGCCTCGCGGGCAGATGCCCGGCCTGCACGCACTCCTTGTGATCCATCCAACCCACGTGCAGCAATCCTGTCGAGTTGCGATGCAGCGTCAGATTGCGAAGGATCCCCACGCTCAACACCACCGCTGTCAACGCCGCCGCCACCGCCATCCATCTGGACATGACATGTGGCGCGGCCAATCGTGGCCGCAAGCTGCCTGTCCAGGCAGCTTCGCGAGGCGTCAGACTCGCGCAAATCCGCTCTCGCAGATCCGCCGGCGGGTGGATGCTCCGCACCGCCCGCCGCACCGCTATCCGCGTCCCTTCGATCTCCTGGAGCGCCGTCCGGCATTGCGGGCAATCGCCAACATGCCGCAGAATGTCGTGATTCGTCTCGATCAGCAGTTCATTGCTGACGTAGCTGTCCAGCAGTGGCCGCACCCGCTGGCAGGGCGAATTGGAGTGAATCAGGTTCATGCCTTCTGTCCCTCCCGCGCGAACGCCGGCGCTACCGCCAACAGTTCCTCCCGCAGATGCTTCCTACCTCTGCTCAACCGCGACATCACGGTCCCCACGGGAATGTCCAGCATCTTTGCGATTTCCTTGTACGCAAACTCCTGCACATCCGCCAGTAGCACGATCTCACGAAACATCGCCGGCATCCGTCCCAGCGCCGTCAACAGGTCTTCGTCCTTCACGTCTTCCGGAATGGGAGCTTCGTATTTGATGTTGTCGACAATCAAATCCTCGCTCTCGTTCTTGCTGAACACCTGATACCACTTGCGCCGGTAATGATGCACCCGGTGGATCAGAATCTTGAAAAGCCACGCCCGGCAATTGGTGCCTGTTTCAAACCGGTGGAACGATTTCCACGCTTCCAGATATGTCTCCTGCACCAGATCCTCGGCCTGCGTCCGGTTGCTCACCATGGCCGACGCTGTGCGAAACAGATCGTCCATGTGCGGCAATGCGGCCGCTTCAAATTCGTTCCTTCTGGATTCCGCCGGTACCACCTTAGGCATCCTCCCCTTCGCGCAGCATCCCCTCTGCGAGTTCTTGCATCCGCCGCTCCCCACTCAGTCCGCGATAGTTCAGCTCTCCATCCCAACGGTACCGGATTCGCCCTTCCTTGTCGACCAGGTACACCGCTGGCCAATACTGCTGATTCCAGCGCCGCCAGTTCACCATCTGCGGATCCAGCAGCACCGGCCATTCGATGCCAAACTCCCGCACCTTCTTCTCCACGTTGGCCGCCACCGCCTCGTGATCAAACTCCGGCGTGTGTATCCCGATGATCTCCACCTTCCGCCCGGCAAAGTGTTTTTGCCAGCGCGCGTACGACGGCAGGTTGTGTTTGCAGTTGATACAGCCGTAGGTCCAGAAGTGCACGATCGTCACCAGACCCTTGCGTTCTTTCCACGCCGAAGGCCCGTGTGTGTGAATCCACTGCGAGCCTTGCAGGTCTGGCGCTTTCGACTTCATCTGTATGGGTTCACCCACCCCACCCAGCGCCGCAACGGACCATCCCAGTGTCCCAGCCGCCGTGGCCAGGAATTTCCGAGTGCTGATCTTGTGATTGCTCATAACAACTGATGCCCGTGAATTCCCGCTCTGCGCTTCGTTATTCCCGCTAACGCTACTTTTTCCCAAAGTTCAGCACAATTCCGCCCGCCACCACTACATTATGTTGCGCCGACCCGCTTACCGGCAGCCCGAACAGCGGATTCCCCGATACGTAATCCCGCACCTCGCCGCGCAACGACACAAACCGCCAGAAGCGCACATCGACACCGCCGCCAAAGTCGAACGCGCCGCTGCTCTTGTGGCGCGCCACGCTACTCGTTCCCCCGCTGAGGAGCTCCCGGCTTTGCTCGAACAATGCATACCCGCCCCCCGCGGCCACATATGGCGATACCCTCGCCCCTGGCGCCAACTTCACGCGTATCCCCGGCGTGAGATACAACGTTGCAATATCACGAGTGATCGTCCGTTGCGATGACGTCAACGAATGCTGCGGCGTAGCCAGGAACGGCACTTCAAAGTAGATTGCCGCGGCCTTGCCTCCAGTGAGACGCACCCCATAATTCGCAAGCAGTGTCATGCCGCTCGCGAAATCCACCTGGCCGCTCGCCGTCAATGTCCGCGACGCCGGCAGTGCCGACCCCAGCATCAACCCCAGCTCATGCCGCGATTGCGCCCGCCCCGTTGACGCCATCATCACCACGAGCATCGCTATGGCCGCCAACTGCCCATAATTGCACCGGAAAATGCACCGCGCTGCGTTGGCGTGATGCAGCTTCGCGCAGAAGACCTGATGCAGCCCGCGCGTCCGCGCATACACCTCCGCCGCTACCAGCATCCCAACCGGTGGCGCTAGAAAATAGATCCACAACAGCGACCACAATCCCGCCGGAACCGCCGACCCAAACGTGCGGGCCGGGTTCATGCTCGTCCCCGACACCGGTGCTTCAACTGTTATATAGGTGGCAAGAAGCACACCCGCCAACAGTGGCGTAAACCGCGCCAGCCGCCGCCGGTTCGACGTCTGCAGCACCATCGTCATCATTCCGAACGAAATCACCACCTCGGCCACAAAAGCCACCCACGCGCCCTGCGCGCCAGGCACCGTCGCCACAAAGTTCACAGAAGGATCCGCCAGCGCCCGCGACAGAACGGCCCAAGACAACGCCACGCCCGTTACACCACCCACAAACTGACCAGCAATGTACCCCGCGGCATCCTTTCCCGTGATCTTCCCCAGCCGCAGAAACGCCAGGGTCACCGCCGGATTGAAATGCGCTCCTGACCGTTTCCCCATCGGCGAAAGCACCAGCAACAGGCTCGTGCACCCCATCGCCAGACCCATCAGCACCCGCCGTACAAAATCATTCTCGATCGCCTGCCGCACCGGCGACCCGCCGTGCTCCAGTAACACGCCAAACGCACAGGCGCTCATCATGAAAAGTCCGAGCAGCGCCGCCTCCATCAGGTATTCCGTTTTATGCATGGTATCCTCACAGTCGGAATGCCGCCCCCCCGCCCCCCTTATTCCTTACAAAATTTTCTTCCCGATGGAATAAAGGAAAGCCTGCCTGGGATGAACGTGGCGAGGGCGAGATAGCTCCCGCATCGCATGCAGCAATTTAATTGTGAGGAATTCAAGGATTTGCTTTCGCCGTTCGCCGACGGCGAACTCGCCGGAGCGCAGCTCGACGCCGTTAGCACACACCTGGAATTGTGTACCGCCTGCCGTGCCCAATCCCAGCAGCTAACCAATCTGAAGCTGCGCCTGCGTACCGCCGTCAACAGCCAGCCCGTCGCGCTTGGCCTGGACAGCCGCATCCGTGCCCGCCTTCGCGATGCGCAACAGCCCAGATGGTGGACCCGCCCAGCCGTTGCCTCCAGCTTCGCTGCGATCGCGATCATTGTCACTGCCGGTGGATGGATGCAATACCAAATCGCCGGCGTCCTTGCCATCGGCCGCGGCGACCATGTCCATTGCACCCTCGAGCGCACAAAACCGCCGATTGGTGCGATGAACCGCCCCCTGCCCAAACACCATGCCGAAATCGTCCCCGTCGCACAAGCGGCGCTCCCCGGCTTCCAGCTACTCGAAAGCCACTTCTGCCGCTTCCGTGGACGCGTCTTCACCCACATCGTCTTCGCCAAGGAAGACAAACGCCTCTCCGTCATCGTCACCGCCAAGAAACAAGGTGAAAGCCTCCCCAAGGCAACCCTCCTGGCCAAAATGCGGGCCAGCGGCGTTCCCGTCTACCAAAACACCTCCGGCACCCTCCACACCGCCGCCCTCGAAACCGCCGGCAGTTGGGCCTACGTCGTCTCCGACCTCGACGAACATACGAACCTCCAGGTGATGGCCAAACTCCGCGATATCATCCCCCAAGCCGACCGCGAGTAACAATCGCCCCTCTCCTCCATCGGAAAATTATGACTCAGTAACTATACAGAGATGTTTAAAACATCCGATCTAATATATGTATGCTGACGATCCTCCTCCTCGCAATCCAAACCCTGAGCGCCCAGCCCAACCGCTTCGGTCTCCCCACCTGCACCGCCCCAGACCAACAACTCGCCACCCGCACCGCCTTCACCCTCTGCCACAGCAACACCCACAGAGCCCCCCTCTGGACCGCCTACCAGCTCACCCCCGAAATGCTCGAAGCCCCATCCGCCCCACGTCAACACTTCCGCCGTGACCCCGAACTCGCCGCCTCCGCTACCGACACGGATTTTCGAGGCAGCGGCTTCCACAGAAGCCACCTCGTCCCAGCCCGCGACCTGGCCTCTTCCCCCGAAGCCCTCCGCGAATCCTACTACCTCTCCAACGCCGTCCCGCAACTCCCCGATGCCAGCGACATAATGCCACAACCTCCAAGTCATTGAAAGAATTATTGGTCATTCTTG
>JACQZR010000052.1 GCA_016213775.1 Acidobacteriota bacterium | reverse complement strand
TGGGCATAACCCCAAGGTCCTTGGCCCTCTGGACGATGGCGGCCTGGACCGCCGGGATGTCGACCGCATGGTCGAAGGTGGCGCGGACGCCACCACGGCGGTAGAAGCCGTTGCTGCCGATAGGGCGGAAGTGGCCCTTCTCAGAGACCTGCAATTCGGTGAGCCAGCGAAGCGCCTGCAAGCCTTGATCAAACACCGCGGGCTGGCCCATGGCTCGCCCGCTGAGAATCATCGCATGAGCGAGCTTGGCGTTGTCGTAAGACAGCTCTTCTTCAAACCAGCACCAATCGGGAGAGGAGCTTTGGCGGAAGAGTTCCATCAACCTGGAGGTGAGCAGTTCGCGCGTCTGATGAGCGACGCTGTCCCCGCTCAGCCGCCGCAGGTATTCGTGGATGCCGATCAATCCAAATGCCCAGGCCCGCGGCGAGCTCAGTTCGGTTAAAGAGGGTAAGGCGAGCGCGAACAACTGCCCGGCCATCATCTGGAAAGCGCGGTTGGTGGAGCGGCCGACACCGGCGCCAAGAGCCCACAGCGCCCGTCCCTGGCAATCCTCTGAGCCGCCCTCGTCGAGCCAGCGGCGATCGAAGCTCATGTGGTTGTGAAAGCGGCGGGTCTTGCGGTTGAACGCATGATGGAGGAAGGCGGCGGAAGTAGTGGCGATGGCGCGGGCCTTGTCCGGCTCCTCGCCCAGTTCAGCGAGCAGCAACGCCAGGATGAACGCGCGGGCATTGTCGTCTGTGCAGTAGCCTTCAGAGAAATTCGGCACACCAAAAACGGCGTGCTGAAAGACGCCCGTGGAATCGGTCATCCGCCAGAGGTGATTGAGCTTCATTCCCGGCAGTTCCCTTGGCCGCTTGTCGAGGGTCTTGGAGGCCAGCGATTTTCGGGATTGCGCGGGACCATCGAGGCGCGAGGTGGCGAACGAATGCAGGTACTGCTGGGCGACATTGCTCCAGACCATTTCGCGTCCGATCTTGTAGGCCATCTTGCGCATGGAGTGACGGCGCGGGTCGTCCTTGAGCAGGCTGATGACCGCCTCGGCAATCGCGCCGGAATCACCGAACGGGACGAGCACTCCGCGTCCATCGGCAAGCAATTCGGCGGCGTGCCAATAGGGAGTGGAGATCACCGCCTTCCCGGAACCGAAGGTGTAGGCCAGGGTACCGGAGGTGATCTGCGCCTCGTTGAGATAAGGCGTGATGTAGAGGTCGGCCGCGCCGATGAACTCTTTCAGGTTCTCCAGATCGACAAACTGGTTGTAGAAGATGACGTTCTTTTCGACCTTGTTCTTTTTGGCGAGGAGTTCCAGACCCAGGCGATAGCCTTCCCCGTGTTCCCGCAGTTCGTTGGGGTGCGTTGCGCCGAGCACGATATAGACAACCTCCGGGAATTCAGAAAGGACCGCCGGCAGCGCGTTGAGCACCGATTCGATTCCTTTGTTGGGCGACAGGAGGCCGAAGGTGAGCAGGACCACTTTCCCTTCCACACCGAACTGGTCTTTGAAGTAGGACGGGTCGACAAAGCCAACGTCGGGAATGCCATGGGCGATGAGATCGATTTTGGCGGCGGGCGCGTCGTAGACCTCCTGGAGCATGCGCTTTCCCCGCTCGGCCATCACGACAAGGCGGGTGGAGAGGGAGATCAATTCGCCCATCGCCCGGCGCTGGTCGGCCCTGGGCGATTCGAGGACGGTGTGAAGAGTGGTGACGACGGGCATGCGCAATTCGCGCAGGAACGCGAGGATATGGCCGCCGGCGGTGCCGCCGTAGATGCCGAATTCGTGCTGCAGACAGACGATGTCCACCTGGCTGATGTTGAGGAAGTCGGCGGCCCGGAGATAGGAAGAGAGATCCTGTTCTTCTATCTCAAAGCGAACGACGTCGGGATATTCATAACCGCCTTTGATGTCAGTTACTGAAACGCAAATGCACTGGCATTGCGGACTGGCGCCCGCGACGGCCGAGAGCAGGTCGGAAGTAAATGTGGCGATACCGCATTTGCGCGGCAGGTAGTCGCCAACGAAGGCGATCTTGCGTACCCTGGAACTTTCTTTCATGGTATTCCTTCTCCAGCAGAGCTGGCAGTTAACCCGGACCCTTTGGTTGCAGCGAATCGGGGAAATGCAGAGGGTCGCGCAGGCTCTGTAACTCGCGATAGTAATAGAGCGCGGAGGGCCGTTTTCCCCAGAACTGCATTCTCTTGAGATACTCGATTTCCTCTTCCGTGGCGTCTCCGCTCATGGTGGGATCGTTAAGAAACTGCTCAAACCCTGGCTCGATATCCACTGGTTGCCTGGGAACGATCTCGACAAACTCGAAGCGTTTGAGACTTCCGGGAGAGAGTCTGCGATTGAGGCTGATCTCAATGCCGAAGCTCTTGAGGTCGATGTCCCAGGAATCAATCATGGGGTCGAGAAAGGAGACGCAGCCGTCCATGGAGACCTGAAATACGTCGGTATCCAGGAATTCGAGAATGGAGACGCGCATCTGCTCGTAGCTTCGGCCGCTCAGTTGGGCCATCACCCGCAGCCATTCCTCACTCCGCAACTCCTCCCGAGCCACCCCCTGCGCGACATCCAGGATCTTCTGGGTGACCAGCCGCTCGAGTTCACCGAAGGTTTCCTTCTCGAAGATGCGTTGGACTTCGCCACGATGGCCGGGATGGCACTTGCGGATAATCAAAGCGCGGCAGGCCTGAAAGAGCGGCGCGGGGTAGGCCTCAATCTTTTTCTTGAGCTGCTCTTTGCGCTGCGCCTCGGCCAAACGGGAAAGCTCGCCGTTCGGCAGATTGAGAAACTGCCCTATTTTTTCATAGATATCGGTACGGCCCGGGGCTGGAGGTGGCTTCTTTCTCGCGAGCAATTGCGAGATGTACGATTCGGTGACCTCAGTGGCGGCGGCAAGTTCTTTCTGGCCGATGCCGAGCTCGGTCAAGCGTTGTCGAATCAATAGGGAGACGTCCAAAAGCAACCCCGCATCTTAACTTTAATTTGTAAACATCAAACTAAATCTTGCCACAGAAACCACTTGACAGGCAAGACAAATTCACTGATAATGGTTAACAGGCGAGCAGTTGAATGTTCCCCCGCAGGTCTTCTGAGCTAAGCAGCGGATCCTGTCCCTTCCACTTAGGCACCACCACAACCGTAGGAGGTTGCCATGTTCGCAAACGAGACGAAAAGCACAGGAACCCAATACACGTTGACCGTGGCATTACTCGCCCTGGCATTCGTGTTCAGTCCCGCGGTACTGCTGTTGTCCGGACGGACCGGCTATCTGCCGATCTCCGTGGCTGTGGCCAGCAGCGCACTCTGCGTCATCCTTGCGTATGTGAATTGGACACGGAATTCACGGCTGACGATCCCCACCATTCAAACCCCGGAGACGAGGCAATAAGATGACCTGCCGGCGCGGGCTTCTCGCGGCAGCGATGTCCACTTTCGTATGGACTGCGGTAGTAAGCGGGGCTGATTTCTCCAGCTACCGTCAATTTCGATTCGGCGATTCTATCGAGGCTATTGCTAAGAAGGCCGACCTGAACGCTTCGGAGGCGAGGCTGGTCTGTCAAAGGCCAGCCTTGGTTCAGGAACTCGACTGGCGGCCTGGTTACGCGATCAAAGAGCTGGGAAGCGATCTGGATCCATTGCGGGAAGCAGTGTTGCGGTTTCACAATGGCGAGCTATTTCAGATTGTCGCCACTTATGACCGTAGCAAAATTGAGGGGATGACCGAATCGGACTTAGTGGAAGCCATTTCCACCACTTATGGCACGGCGACAAAACCGAAGTCGGTGATCGTCTACCGATCCAATTACGGCGATAGCGCGATAGTACTGGGGCGGTGGGAGAATCCGGATTATTCGTATAATCTGATCCGCTCGGGAGATCAAACCAGTTTCGCGCTGGTGATGAGTTCCAAGGGACCGGCTAAACTGGCCGAGGCGGCGATCGTGGAATCCCGCCGGCTGGATGTAATCGACGCGCCGCAACGGGCCATGGACGCGGCGAAGAAGAAGGAAGAGGAAGAGCGCCGCGAACGGGAGAAAGCGCGCTCCACCAACCGGCCGAACTTCCGGCCGTGAGGGCCCATCATGACCGGCACCGAAAGCCAGATCGAGTGGGCGGAGCGGATCAGGACCCATGTCGCGGCGGAGTTCCACCGCGTGGCCGCCGTGCTCGCGGAAGTTGTGGCGAGACAGGCGGAAGGTGACAGGGCGGGCACGCACAGTCTGATCGCCATCCTGGCGGAGAAGCGCGACGCGACCCTGGCCCACGACTACGCCGGATACTTTATCAAGGAATGGCAGGAATCCGATGGCCGGGTACGGCGCTTGCTGATGGATGATCCGCGAAGCAAGGCGATCCGGGCGAATCGCGAATCCCGCGAACGGTGACGTTCTCAACTGAATCACGAGGCAGGAAATGACACCCATCAGCGTTACGCTTACCTTATCGGAACTGGAGTTGTTAACCGCGCTGGCCGCCGATCAACTCTTCCGCAGAGAGTTCATCGACCCAAAACTGCCGGGATACAAAGTGAATCACGGTGAACTCTACATGGGCAAGTCACTGCTCGGCCGTTTGCGACTCCTGCTCGATCCCCGGGGGCTGAGAAGGCCCGCGGCCGCCACCTCATAACGAAGGGAAAACAATGACCACCACTAAAGATGACAATCAGGCGGTTCTGATCGCCGAGCGCTGGCGGACTTGGATGGAGAGGGGCGATCGGCGGGATAGGGCGGAGGCGGGCAGGACTAAGATCGTCGCCACGGTGGCGTTACTGGTGGTCTCCGTAACCGCGGCGTGGGCTTTGATCCGGCCGGAGAGTATGCACGCCGTCCTGCAGAAACTGACGCCGGCGAATCTTGCCACGGAGTCGCGGCGGAATCCGCTGGAAGCAGAGAACCAGCGGCTGCGGAACGAGAATGAACGCCTGCAGGATGAGTTGAGCAACGCCGGGTCAACCCACTCGCCCATTCGGCGCCACAACTAACGGGCCGCGGCAAACGTCGCCACAAAAACGGGAGCCTTCACGGCCCCGTCCCTACCAACGCGTGTGCCCCCCGGAGCAGCACTTCCGAGGTGGAGTCCGGGCGCGCCGGCGGCGGCGTCAACTTCACCACTTAGAGCGGAACCAATCAGAGCACGGAAGCACCTACGAGTACGTGCGCAACGAATCAGGCGCAGGTGGGGACGCCACGGAGCGGCCAGGTCGTGCTGCGGTTGAATTTCTAGCGGGACTGGGTGACGGCGCGGCGAGCGGTTTCGCGGACCGCGTCCCACCACGGGCGAAGCACCACGGTATGGTGCAGCGCCAGCAATTGCCGCAAGGTCTGCAGCAGCGACCGGATTCGGAAGAACTGCGAACTGCCGAATAGCCGCGGCAGGTGGCTCACCGGCACTTCGAGCACCCGCGTTCCGGTCTGCTCGATCTTCTTGACAAGTTCGACGCATACGGTACCGCTGGTGCTGGTAAGTTGGATGCGTTCGAGAGTGGCGCGGCGGATGAGTCGGTAGTCACAATCGATGTCGCGCAGCTTGACGCCAAATAGAAGGCGCGCGAAGGCGTTGTAGGTGGCGCCGATCCAGATGCGGTGCCATGGGTCGTGACGCTTGGTTTTGTAGCCGTTCACCAAGCCAACGTCGGGGCCGGCGAGACGCAACAGAGACGGCAGTTCCAGCACATCATACTGACCGTCGCCATCGGTATAGAAAACGAACTCCTTGGTGGCCGCCGCGAAGCCGCTCCGCAACGCTCCGCCATAGCCGCGATTCACTGCATGCGTGACTATGCGAAGCCGGTCGCCGTACTCCATCCGCATTTGCTCGAGCACGCGTCCAGTATCGTCGACACTGCCGTCGTTCACAACGATCACTTCGAAATCGGTGACGTGGGCGTTGAGGACGCGGAACGTCCTGGCGAGCAGCCCCGGCAGCGAAGGCGCGTCATTGTAGGCCGGAAAGAACACGCTCAATCCGAACCCGAACCGGAAATCCTCTACGGCCTTGCCGTGTCGCAATACTCTCTCCATTGGCTACCTTCCTCTACCGCAACCCGCCCCGCGACGAACTCGGGTCCCATTCCCAAGCGCACTCGCGCCGCCGACCGGTATACTTCTTCCCCATATGGCCCGCAGACAATGCGCACGGGCGTTCGATCCTCGGCTGCGAACTTCAGAAACCGCTCCGTCGGTTCCGCGCGCTGCCGGTATTGGTCCAACTTCTTCGTCCACAAATAGGTCACATTAATGATGACAAAAGCGGTGGCCACGGACGCGGCCAGCACAGGGCCACGCTTCATGCCGCGCAACGCGATCCACCCGGGGACAATCAAGATAGCAAGCCCCAACGTCGCCAGATAGGTGTGCCGGCTCGGCACGCGGTTCATGTAGGACAGAAACGCGTACGGCAGAAGCGACAGCATCATCCAAATCGCGGCGGCATGGAGGCGTCCCAGGTGCCGCCGTACTCCGGTTGCCCAAAGTACGACCAGACTGATCAGTCCCCAAGGCATCAACAGGCGCCAGACACTGACCGTCATGGTTTCGTAGAATGGCGCGCGAATGGAGAAGGTTCCATCGTTCAAGTGAAGGTGAGTCGCCGATGCTGCGAAGATCAGATAGCTGTAGAACGCTGCGGATGCAGCCGCCACCGCTAATACCACCACACTCGCGCGTGTCCTGCGCCCTTCCACGAACCAGATCAACCCTGCCGCCGGCACGACCACTACGGCGGACTCCTTGCTCAGCAGCGCCAGCGCGAATCCGGCGGCGAAGACTGCGCACCAAATCGAACCACGTCCCTGGAGCCATCGGACCCATCCCAAAAGCGCGATCACGGCGAATCCGAACACCAGCAGTTCGGGCAGAGAAGCGCACCACACCACTGCCTCCTGATGGTTCTGGATGAGCGCGAACACTACCGCCGCGGGCACTGACACCCGCCATCCGATCCTCCCCCAACTCCCCAGCAGAGCCACTAACAGTACGTTCCCCGCGTGCACCAATACGTTCAACAGCCGGTGCGCCCAAGCCTCAGCACCCCAAAGATAATCCACGATAGCCGTCAGCAGAATCGACGTCGCCCGCGTGCGGTATAAAACGTCGCTGGCGAGGTCCCCCCAGAACTCAGGCCGCCCGTATTGCCGGCCCAAAACCACTTGGAGGTAGCCGTCGGAAATGAGCGGCAAACTCAGGAAAGGCAAATAGGGGATGGCAGCCGCCAGCAACAAACCCAACCCGATCAACGTGCTACGCAACCATATGCGCGTCCGCGCGGCGCTCCTTTCCCTTTCGCGCAGGTGCACCCCAAGCCCACCCAACGCAATCTGTTGGCCGACAATTCCCATCTGGCGTTACACTAAGGACACAGGTTACAGGGCGCGACGGAAAACCACCACTGCCCATTCGGTCAGTCTCGGCTATCTTTCGGTCAGGAGCGCAACTTTCGATCGCCGCCGGTGGCCTGGCGAGGCACAATGGGTAGTTTCAGTCGCATCGTGAACGCAGATACCTCCCTTCCCGCCGGTGACCTTAGCCGGCTCCTGGCTGCTAAGCCGCTGTCGCTTCTTACCTGGTCATTCACGCTTCTCGCCATCGTAATCATCCTCGACTATCTCATCCTGGACGACGTCTCACTTGGCGTGCTCTACATCGTTCCGATGCTACCGGCGGCGGTTGCCTTTTCCCGCTGGCAGATCCTCGGATTCGCCCTATTCCTGGCCTTGCTTCGCTCCGTATTCGTCAACGCGACTTCTCCCACCGACGCTTTTCTCCGATTCCTGATGGGACTGCTCGCCTACGCTGCCACGGGGTTATTCGTCGAGGAACTGGTGCGTAACCGGCGGCTGATCCTGCATCACAGTGTCGAACTGGAGCAGCAGGCGAACCTCCGGCGCGAGGCGGAAAGCCATCTCAAGGCGCTGGCACAATCCAACCCCGCAGCCATCCTGACGCTGGATGAGGAGGGGCGGATCCTGGCCGCCAACCGCGCCACGGCTGAGTTGCTTGCGCTGCCTCCGCAAGATCTTCCCGGGCGCGCGATCGCTTCGCATCTCCCGGTGCTGGCCGATGCGCTCAGCCTGCGGTCGGACCTGCCGACGTTTCGAACTGCCGCGCAATGCCAGGGCCGTCGCGGCAACGGTAGCCTCTTTGTGGCGCACACCTGGTTCTCCACGTATTCCACGCCGAACGGACGCCGCCTGGCCGCTATCGCAGTCGACGTCTCCGATGAGGTGCGGGAGCGCGAGGAGCAGAACTTGCGCCAGCTTCTGCTGAACAACAAGATCGTTGCCGCCGCGGTCTCGCACGAGATGCGCAACGTCTGCGGGGCCATCCAACTCGTCCACACTCGCCTTTCCGCCGATCCGAAATTCCAACACCAGGACGACCTGCGCGTGCTCAACGGGCTGGTGGAAGCGCTGTCTCAAATCGCATCAACCGAGCTGCGGCTGCGTGCCTCGGAATCGCTGCCGTGGATCGACGTCAATGAGGTGCTGAACCAGTTGCGCATCATCATTCAGCCGGATTGGGATGACGCCGGCGCGTCCATTCGATGGAACGTCCCTGCCTCGCTTCCGCCCGCGCGAGGCGAGTCATATGGAGTCCTCCAGTCGATGATGAACCTGGCGCAGAACAGCCTGCGCGCCGTGGCGGGCGCCGCGGAACGACGTCTGGAAATATCCGCATCCTCCAGTGCCGATACGGTCATCATTCAGCTCACCGACTCCGGCCATGGAGTGGTCAACCCGAGCAGGCTGTTCACTGCCTTCTATACAGAGAGCGGGCACACGGGACTTGGCCTGTACGTGTCGCGGGCGATCCTTCGCAGCTACGGCGGCGACTTGCGGCACGTCCCAACGGCCCACGGAGCGGCGTTCCAGATCGAACTCTCCACCGCCCGTCATATGGCTTCCTGATGCCGGTAAAACTGTTTCTCATCGACGACCACGCGCTGTTTCGCGAAGGGCTCGCCACCGTGCTGGAGGGGAAAGGCGGGTTCACCGTTCTCGGTAAGGCGGATTCCGTCCGCTCCGCGCTCGATGCCCTTCCCGGCATTTACCCGGACTTGATACTGCTGGACGTGGATCTCGGAAACGGCCGCGCGCTGGAGTTCCTGCGCAAAGCGCGGGAGCAGCAGTTGAACGCGCCGGTGCTCATAGTGACGGCCGGCGTTTCCGATTTCGAAGCGATGCAACTCGTTCACGCCGGGGTTCGCGGCATCTTCCACAAACACAATCCGCCCGATGCTCTCTGCGAAGCCATCCGCAAGGTGGCCGCGGGCGATGTCGTGATGGAGCCCGGCTATCTGCGGGGACTGTTCGCCGCAGTGGACCCGGCGGCTGTGGACACGCGCCCGCGACTCACCGACCGCGAGCTTTCGGTGTTGCGGCTGATTCTGCAAGGGCTCGCGAATAAGGAGATCGCCGACCATCTCGGGATATCGGAGAGTTCCGTCAAAGCCGTGCTACGCGGGCTGTTTGAGAAGCTGAATGCGCGCACACGCAGCCAGTTGGTGAAGATCGTGCTCGATCAATATCGCGACCAGCTTTGATGCCGGCGCGTCAGCGGACGGTCCGTTGCTGTGGCCCTGCGTCCGAACGCGCGGGACGTGGAGGCGCGACGTAATCCACCAACTCATCAGCGGGTTTCTTTGCTGCCCAGGCGATGCCGCGCAGCAGGGTCCGTTGGATCTGGTAGTTGGAGAAATTGGCGTAATAATGGCCCTGCATCCAGACGAACGCGCGCGCCGTCTGCCCGCCTGCCACCGGATGCTCGTAGGCCCACATCTGCGGGACCTTCTCGCCGCGATGCTCGCCGGCACTGCGGGTGGGCGCGATCTCCGCGGTGGCCAACACGTGAATTCCGGGGTCCGAAGCCCACGTCATATTAAAGAACGCTTCGTCCAACAGCGTCATCGTAGTCATGTCTTTCATGATGGGATGTGACTTGTCCATCACGGTGTAAGTGACGGGGGCGTCCAATGTGTAGTTCACCTCGCCGTGCTTCTTTCCGCCTCCGACGAACTTGGCTAGCTGCGCCGGCTCAGGCCCGCACAGCGCATCGTGCAGGCTCACCAGGCCGCCGCCACGCTGCACGTAAGACTCCATCGCAGCCTTGTCGGCGCCCGTGATGTAGCCGGCGTCGCCTTTGTAGATCACCACAACGTCCGTCTTCTCGAGGTCTTCGCGCGTGGGCGGACGTAGTGCGCCGTTCACCACCGCGCCGCGATCCGTCAGCAGCTTGCTCCAATCGGCGAGAAACTGCGGATAGTCGTGCTGCCCGGCGGTATGCGTCTTGAGACCAGCCCAGATGAACACACGCATCCCGTTCACGTTCTGCCCGGGAATGCGCGGGGCCACTGGCGCCTGCGCCGCAGCCGGAAGCACCGCCACACCCATCATCACCGACAACAGGAATCCATTCCGCATGGGGACAATACTATCCCACCCGGGTTCCGGTTGGCTACCGCCCGCGTGCCCCTTGTTACAGACCTTTTACGTGGAATCGGCGGAATCCGGTGTACTTTCGAAAGTGAGCGGTGGCCACGCTTTCTTAACTAACCAAAGGAAAACAGCGATGAAACAATTTGCCCTCGCGGCCGCAGCCATACTTGCCGCCGTATGCTATCCGCACGCCCCCGCGCAGACCGCGCGGACCACGCCGCCGGTCACAGGCGCGATGCCCGCCGTTATTGTCCCGCAACTGGGCGCTCTCACCACCATCGGCGCACGCAGGCCGGAAGTCACAGCGGTGGAGGCCGGAGTCGTCATTCGCGAACAATCGGCTACCACCACGCTCGACATCACGCTTCGCAATCCGCACGCCAGCCGGACCGAGGCCGAACTGTGGATCCCTGTTCCCAACGGCGCAGTGGTACGCTCCTTCACGTTTCAGGGCTCGGCGCCGGAAGCGACTGCGAAGATCCTCTCGCGAGCCGAAGCATCCAGCATCTACAACGAAATCACATCGAAGTTGAAGGACCCGGCGCTGCTCGAGTTTGCAGGCTATGGAATGGCGCGCTCCACCGTCTTTCCCATCGAAGCCAATCAGGGGCAGAAAGTCCGGCTCACTTATGAACAGATTCTCCCTCTGAGCGGAGGCCGCGTGGATTATCAGTTGCTCAAATCGGAGTCGCTGGCTTACCGCATCCCTTGGAAAGTGTCAGTCAAGATCAAGACACTGCGTCCGCTTTCCACTGCCTACTCGCCCACTCATCGAGTGGAGCTGAAGCGGGAGGACGCCACTACGATGTTCGTGCGCACGGCGGCAGGCAGCGAATCCGAACCCGGTCCCTTCCACTTGTCCTTTCTTTATCAGGAGCAGGGCGTGACGTCCACGTTGTACGCAAGCCCTGATGATAGGGACGGCGGCGGCTATTTCCTGCTGCTCGCCGGGCCGCCTGCCGGCCTTTCCCGCCAGAAATCAGAAGCCCCCATCCGCCGCGACGTGACGCTTGTGTTGGACCACTCCGGCAGCATGCAAGGCGACAAACTACGGCAGGTGAAGGAGGCCGCGCGGCAGACCCTCACCAGCCTGGGCGAGAACGAGTTCTTCAACATCGTCCTCTACAACGAGGCAGTGCAGGTATACTCGCCGCGCCCCATGCAGCGGACAGCGGCCAATCTTCAGGCTGCGCTGGTGTTTCTCAATTCCATCAACGCCGGCGGCGGCACCAACATCCACGACGCGCTCAGCGAGACGATGCGGCTGCCCGTGGCGGAAGGGTCGCTGCCGGTGGTGCTGTTTCTCACCGACGGCGTTCCCACGGTAGGTGCAACCTCCGAAGCGGCGATCCGCTCCGCCGCAACCTCAGTCAATGCGCGGCACCGCCGCGTGTTTGCATTCGGCGTCGGGGTGGACGTGAACGCACTGTTGCTCGACAAAATCTCCTCGGAGAATCGCGGCACTTCCACCTACATCCTGCCCGGCGAATCGGTGGAGACGAAGGTGGCGCAGGTGTTTCAGAGGCTTACCGGCCCGGTTCTCGCCGCGCCGCGAATCGAAGCCATCACCGCCGGCGGCGCGCCGGATCCCGGCCGTCTTGTCGACCTGCTGCCCGCGCGCCTGCCGGACCTCTACGAAGACGGCCAGCTACTGATCCTCGGCCGCTACAACCAGGACCGGCCGCTGACCATTCGCATATCCGGCAACTTCCTCGGCCGCCCGCAGAGCTTCACGCAAACCTTCCAGATGGATCGCAAGACTACGCGAAACTCTTTCGTGTCGCGTCTGTGGGCGAGCCGCAAGATCGGCGTGATGGTGGATGAGCTCCGTCAGATGGGAGGCGATGCGCCGAGCATCCGCAGTCTCTCCGCGGCGCACCCGCTCGTCCACAACCCGCGCGTCCGAGAACTCACCGCCGAGATTCTCCGGCTCTCCACACAGTACGGCATCATGACCGAGTACACCGCGTTCCTTGCCACCGAGGGCTGTGATCTCACCAAGCCGGATGCCGTTCTGTCCCAGGCAGCGTCAGACTTCCAGCAGCGCGCCATGCAAACTCGCTCCGGCCTCGCCGCCGTCAATCAATCCATCAACAACAACGTGCAGATGTCGCAAACGACGCTGAACAACCGGAACTCGTACTACACCGCGGAAATGAATCAGGCAGCCGTCAACACAATCCAGCAGGCGAGCGATCTGACCTTCTTCCTCAAGGACGGCAAGTGGGTGGACAGCCGCCTCTACGCGCAGGCACGGAAGATCGAGCCGGCTCGCACCATCAAAGTCGGCACGCCTGACTTTCGCGCCTTCGCCAGCGAGATGACGGCGCAAGGCCGCAGTGGTTTCGCATCGTTGAAGGGCGACGCCATCGTGCTCTTTCATGGCCAGCCCGTGCTGATACAGTCAAAGTAAACAATGGCCGTCAGGAGAGTGTTGATCATCGAAGACGATGCGGCGATTCGCGCGGGAATTGCCGACGCACTCCAGTTCCACGGTTATGCGTTGGAGGAATCGGACGGCAGGGCCGGCGCCGTGGAGTTGGCCCTCCGCGCCACGTATGATCTGCTGCTGCTCGATCTGGTGCTGCCCGGCGGCGACGGACTGGACATCCTGCGCGAGGTGCACCGCTTTCTCCCGACCCTGCCGGTAATCATTCTCTCGGCGCGTGGCGAAGAGGCCGACCGCATCGCTGGGCTTCGGCTCGGCGCCGACGACTACCTGGTGAAACCGTTCAGCGTCAAGGAACTCATCGCGCGCATGGAAGCCGTGCTGCGCCGCTCGCCCGAACGCCCTCGCCCCGCCGCGCAGATTCACTTTGCCGGCGGCGTTGCCATCGCTGCAACGGGCGAAGTGCAATTCGCGGATGGCACCGCGCGCAGCTTGTCCTCCATGGAGACCGAGCTGCTGCGCTACCTCTCGATGAACGCCGGGCGCGTCCTTTCCCGCGAGGAAATCCTCGCCCGCGTCTGGCACATCACCGCCAAAGGAATGGAGACGCGCACCGTCGATATGCACATTGCGCGCCTGAGGGACAAACTCCGCGACAGCTCGGAGGAGATCATCCAAACCGTTCGCGGCAAGGGCTACTGTTTCGCATCGCATGAGGACGGCGCGGCGGATTCACAATGAAACGCACATGGCTCGCATGGGTGGTGTTTGGAGCCGCTACCGCCGGCATGCTCGCCGTCATGGCGTGGGGCAGCGCCAAGATCCTTCAATTGGCCTCGGCTGAAGACAAAGCTCGCACCGACGCCGCGTTGGAGGAAAGTGTCCGGCTCGCGCTGTGGCGTATGGAAACCGCTCTTGCCGCGCTGGTGGTGCAGGAGAACTCGCGTCCATACACGGCATACGCGCCCTCGGCCGCCGGCGCTACCTCGCCCTTCGTGAGGCAGCGGTTCCAACTGGATTCCGGGGGAGCAGTGGTTGCCGGCAAAATACCCCGCAGCCTCGCCGATCCCAAAGTGCTCTCCGCCGCGATCCCCAAGACCTGGATCAGTGTTCAACAATCGGAGCTACCGTCCGCCAAACCCGTAGCGGCACCATTGGCACAACAGCAGCTCCTGCCAAACTTACAAACGCAGCGCAACATTCAGGAGTTCGCTGCGCGCGGCCAGTTGAACGCACAGAATTCCCAGGTGCTTGTCCCACAACTGACACGCCTGCCGAAGCCAGCCGCGCAGCCGCGGGCCATCGAAGTGAAGACAGGCGTGATGGCCCCCATGTGGGCTGGCGACGAGCTGATTCTCGCGCGCCACGTGCAAGTTGGCTCGAAGGAGTTTTTGCAAGGCTGTTCCCTCGACCTCGTGCAAGTGCGCTCCATGCTGCTAACCGGCATCAAAGACCTGCTCCCCGCCGCAAGTCTGATTCCGGAGCGCGAACGCTTCGATCCCGCCGAGGGCCGCACGCTCGCTTCACTTCCATTGCGGTTAGTGCCTGGCCCAATGCCGAGCCCGCCGGGCGAAGACCGCTCGCCGCTGTTGTTCTCGCTGCGTATCGCATGGGTCTCGATGATCGTGGCGATTATTGCGGTCGGCGTGCTGCTGATGGGGGCGATCACGCTCAGCCAACGCCGTGCGGCTTTCGTTTCCGCCGTCACGCATGAGCTTCGCACGCCTCTCACCACGTTCCGGATGTATACCGAAATGCTCGTCGAGGGCATGGCCAACGACCCCGCGAAGCAAAACCAATACCACCAGACGCTCCACCGCGAAGCCGGACGTCTGATGCACCTCGTCGAGAACGTTCTCTCCTACGCGCGGCTGGAACGCGGCCGCTACGGCGAACGGGAGACGGTTACAGTAGGCGACCTGATAGATCGCATGCGGACCCGTCTCACCGAACATGCCTCACTCGCAGGCATGGATCTCGCGCTCAGCATCACGCCGGACGCCGCGGCGGGCAGGGTGACAACAGATACCGCAGCCATCGAACGGATCCTGTTCAACCTCACAGACAATGCCTGTAAATACGCGCGCGAGGCTACAGACCGCCGCATCCACATCGACCTCACGACGCTCGGCAGCATGGCGCGGATCACGGTGACCGATCATGGACCTGGTCTCGCGGCCGCGCGCGGCCTGTTTCAGCCGTTCCGCAAGTCGGCAGGCCAAGCCGCACGATCAGCGCCGGGGGTTGGCATCGGACTTCCCCTCAGCCGCCGTCTCGCACGCGCCGCCGGTGGGGAACTAAAGGTTGTCGATTCCACCGAAGGCGCCTGCCTGCTGCTGGAGCTTCCACTGCTAAACTGAACGGAAGCAATCCAGCAATTCCAGGAGCAACCCCGATGCTGCAGACTGCCTCCACTTTCGAAGGCAAACTGATCGTTCTCACCGCACCATTGACGGAAACGATTGACCACGCCGGTTACTTTATCCAGATGGCGCTGGCATCGCTTCCCAAACGGATGGAAGGCATCATCAACCAGAAATATCCCAAGTGGCGCGAATTGGAGCGCAACAGCGACGGCTCGGCGCGCTACATGCCCGCCGGGGTGCGCCTGGTGGAATCCTCGCTGCTGCGGGAGTTCTCAGACCACGACATTGTCTGCTGTTACCCGGATGATCTGCCGAAGTTCATCGGTCCTCGTACACGCGTGATCGGCGTGTCGACGCACAATCCGCTCGGCGTCACCTTTGCGGCGGGCGTTTACGCATCGATCTTCGGATCTTCGAAGGAGCCGATCAATTCCTTCTATTCCAAGGAGCTGTTTCAAACGTTGAAAGCGAGCCCGCACCGCTCCGCGTTTCAGGTAATTGTCGGCGGATCGGGCGGCTGGCAGATCTCGCAGACGGACAGCTTCGATTCGTTGAGCGTCGATTGCGTTGTCGATGGCCGCAGCGAAGCAGGCGACACGATGGAACTCTTCCGCAAAGCCGTGCGCGGCGAACGCCTCGAGCGTTTCGTCCAGGTGAAGCATCCCACCGGACGCGACGAATTGCTGACGCCGTCCAAGCGCACTACCTTCGGCGTGGTGGAAATGACAACCGGCTGCGGACGGCGGTGCAACTTCTGCCTGCCCGATCTCAATCCGCAAATCGACTTCCCGAAAGAGAAGATCATGAGCGGCGTCCATGCCAACGTGCGCGACGGAAACACGCAGATCTCGCTGGCCACCGAAGACATGTTCATCTGGGGCCAGGTTCATACGGACGTACCGTTCTATTTTCCCAACCGCGAAGCCCTGGTCGATCTCTATCGCGACGTGGTGAACACACCCGGCGTGAAGCATCACCTGCTCAGCCACAGCACAATGGCGCCGGCGGTAGTCGATCCCAAATTGATCGAAGAGCTGAGCAACGTCCTGCTCGACAAGAGCCCGGTGAAACTACCGCAAGTGAGCAAGCACCCCGAAGGGCGCATTCTCTCACCCCTCATCGGCATGGAAACAGGCTCGGTCCGCATGGCGAAGCAGATCATGCCAGGAAAGGGCGTGCCGTTCCCGATCGATGAATGGCCCAGCGTTCTTATCCAGGGTCTCACTACACTCAACCGCAACAACTGGTTCCCCGTGATGACACTGATTGTGGGCAGTCCGGGGGAGACGGATGACGACTGCAAGGCCACGCTCGACCTGCTCTACGAAGTGGAACGCCGCGGTCTGTTTGCGTTCTTTGTACCCTCCATCTTCACGCCCCTGCACGACACCCGCTTCGCGGAGAAAGAGGGCGTCCAGGAAAGCCGCGAGCTCACGCCGCTGCAATGGCAAATCATGATGAAGTGCTGGAAGATGAGCCTCAAGCCCGCCCTTCACAGTTGGTGGGGACCCACGGCGTGGCGCATCGGCGCCGTCGCTGTGTGGGCGTGGAAACTGCGCAAAATGAACGGGCCGAATTTCACCTGGCCGCTGATGCTGTTCGCCAGCGCGCTGCCGGAGTGGTTGATGGAGAAGATGGGCAAGATCTACCGCGGCAAGCCGCTCGCCGTCAAGACCCGCAAGGAACTGATCGCCACCATCAAACCGAACCACTGGAAGCATCTTCGCCAGGACAATGGCGATCTCCCGGAGAACTTCGCAACCACCGCAGCCGGCAGTGCGGGACCATCCCTGCGCGTCATGCAGTAACGACGACTCATCGCTCAGTGGCGCCGCACAGCCGGGCCGCGTGCACAAACGCATATCAGAGCCTTGGGCTGATGTTGTCCCGATCGGAAAGCGGGAAATGGACCCAATTGGTCGGACTGCAATTGCTCTCCCTTCAGTCGCCATACGCCATCCACTTTCTCCCATGCCCGGAACAGCATAGGGTTCTTTTTCTCATCCCAGGAGAGCTTTAGCGACGACCCGTAGCTCTGAATCGACGCGGTCGCAACGTCACCCATGTTCGAAGCTGCTCGGTTTCTGCTCTTCGCGCCACTCCATCACACAACTCCATTCGAGTGCTGGAAAAGTTCGTCTGCGCGCCGGAGAAGAAGTGAACAGTATTGTGTTCAGCGCGGAAGATACTGGCGCATTTGTGCGTAAAGAGGGCAAAGGGTCTCGATTTCGCAAGCGTTGTTTTCGATGCGGTAGGTGGTTTCGAAATCCTCGTAGCTGCGGGCGCGCCAGAGGCGGCCATCCGGATCGATGACGAGCGAGGTGCCGATGCCGCCACGGAAGATGCGGGAGCCATCGAGTCCGTCGTAGATTTGGCAGGTCCAGGGGTGGCCTGGGCAGGTTGCGGACACGGTACCTTCGATGGCACGGACCAGTTCCTCAAACAGAGCGGCGCGCTGCGCGGGGGGAGCGGCGAGTGTCTGACGGATGGCTTCCGACAGGCAGGCTTCGCCAGGGGAGACAGGATGCATTATTTAGCCGCGGAGGTGGTCGGCGACCCAGATAATGTACTCGGTATTGCGGCGGCGGACTTCCGTGACCAGGTCTTGTGGAAGTTCGTTGAGTTTTTCGTTGAGGAAGCGTTGGTCGCCATCGGGGGCCTCGAACAACTGCAGTTGCAGTTCGCTGGAGATCTTGTAGTTCCAGCGGCCACCGGTGGCACGGCCGATGGCTTCGAGTACCTCGGGCTGTTTGCCGCTACCGTGAATGGACAGAGTCGCGTTGCAGTAGCGGGCGGCGGCGGCGAGTCCGCTGACACGGGCGCGGAGTTCTTCGAGCGGGGTGCCTTCGAAGCCGAGATTCGGCTGCACGAGTTGAGCGGGGCGTCCGCGGGCTCTCAACCAGTGCAGGTAGAACAGGAGTTCCTTTGGGGTGGTGAGCGTATCGGCTTCGTCGAGGGAAGGCTCGAAATCGAAGGAGCGGGAGGCGGATTGTAGTTTGACGCGGTTGATGTGGTCGTATAGATCCTCATTCAGGAGGAGGCTGCGGCAGAACTTGACAGCGAGGCGCTTGATTTCCAGCGGTGTGAAGGAATGCGTGCCGAATTCCTCCAGGACCCAACCGGCATCGTCCGGGGTGAGGATCTGAGCGAAGCGGTCTTCCACTTCGGTGTCGGAGTAGGGCTCGCGATGGCGCGTATCGGCGCGGGGATCGAAGAGGTGCGAGGTATCGGTGCTGAACTTGGTGTAGTCCGCGGCCTGGCGAATGGCTTCCTTGGCGGCGGCGATGGAGTGAGCGATTTCCGTGCTGGTGTTGCCGGTGACGAGGAAATGGCCGGCTTCAGCGTTGTAGCCCTCGCGCCAGCCGGAACGGATGGCTGCCCAGAGTCCGGCGTGGTAGGCCTCGCCATCGCACGCGGCGATGGAAGCGACGTTGAGGCCAGTCCTTTTATGGATGGCGCGGAAGGCGTCGAAAGCGGCGGGAAGGCTGATTTCCGGATGGCGGTTGCCGACAGCGATTGCGGACTGGCCGCCTTGTGGACGGGGCAGGAACACGCGGTCAACCTTTTCGGCGAAGGCGCGGAGGGCTTCGGTGTTGGCGGCGGTGAAGGGAACCGTGTTGGCAACGATTTCGCGGTTACTGGTGGTGCGCATGCGGCCGATGAGGACGGAGTTGGGGAAGAGGGCGCTGGCAGGCGATGAGGCGAGGGCGATGCGCAGCAGGAGTTGCCGGGTGACACCGTGGGAGGTGCCGTCGACGGCGAGGAACCAGGCGGATTGGTGGGTGGGGTCCTTTTGCAGGGAGCCGCAGTAGGGGGTGATGGTTTTGAGGTCGAGCGCGGCGGCGCGGGTGGCCACACGCTGGCGGGTGTCGTCGTTGATTGTCTTCTCGCCGGCGAACTGGAAGAGGATTTCAGCGATAGCCGGGACTTCACCGGCGCCGAAGGGGAGTTCGAAGGGGATGGTCATGAGAGAGTATGGTTGCCCACGGCGAGCGACCAGGGGGTCGCGCGCGTGTCAGGGGACCCGCCCCACAAGGTTGAGCAAATGTCCATGGGCTCCTACAGTTTGAGAGTTTTGAGGTATTCGCGGAAGTCCTTACCCAGATCGTGGCGGCGCAGGGCAAATTCGACGGTAGCTTTGAGGAATCCGAGCTTGTCACCGGCGTCGAAGCGGCTGCCTTCGAACTTGAAGCCATAGAGGGGCCGGTTGCGGAGGAGATGGCGGAGGGCGTCGGTCAATTGAATTTCGCCGCCCGAGCCCGGCTGGATGGCTTCGATGGAGGTGAATATTTCGGGGGTGAGGACATAGCGGCCGATGATGGCGAGGTTGGAAGGAGCTTCGGAGGCTTTGGGTTTCTCCACCAGGTTGTGGATCCGGTAGAGCCGGCCTCCGGCGGAGCTGTGGGATACCGGATCGGCATCGACCACTCCGTAGGAAGAGATTTCGGGGCCATTCACTTCCATGAGGGCGAGGACGGAGGCGCCAAAGAACTCGTAAATGTCGAGGAGCTGGCGAAGGCACGGAGTTTCCGAGTCGATAACATCGTCGGAAAGCACGACAGCGAACGGCTCGTGACCAACAATCTCCTTGGCGCGCAGGACTGCGTGCCCAAGGCCGAGGGCCTCCTTCTGGCGCACGTAACTGACGTCGATCATTTCGGAGATGTTGCGCACGTTCGTGAGCAGCTCGCGTTTGCCACGGGTTTCCAGGAGATGTTCGAGCTCGAAGTTGACATCGAAGTGGTCTTCAATGGCGGACTTGCCGCGGCCAGTGACGATGATGATGTTGGAGATGCCGGAGTGAACAGACTCCTCGACGCCGTACTGTATGAGGGGCTTGTCAACGAGGGGAAGCATCTCTTTGGGCTGCGCCTTGGTGGCGGGAAGAAACCGGGTGCCTAGACCGGCGGCGGGGAAAACTGCTTTCCGAACTTTTGGGACCATCCATTTCATTGTAGGGGTGCCGGGATGGTGTGCGCAGTGGCCGTAGAATGGGGAGGTGATTCGACGCACTGCTTTGATGGCCGTCGCCGGAGGACTGCTGCGCGGGCAGAGCGGCCAGGATCTGCGCTACCGGACCTATTCAATTCGATCGGAACACCAGTTGTACGATAACGTGCTGCGCGTGTATGCACCGGCGCAGCATGAGAAGAAGGTGCTGTATGTGCTTCCGGTGAATGCGGACGTTAGCTACCGGTGGGGCGACGGGTTTGAGACAGCGCTGCGGCTGCGGTTAGGCGAACGGCACGGGATGGTCATTGTCGCGCCCAGCTTCACTCACTGGCCCTGGTATGCGGATCATCCGCACAATGCGAAAATTCGCCAGGAGCGATATTTCCTGAGCGATGTTGTACCGGTGGTGGACCGTTTGTTTCCGGGAGCGAAGCGCCTGCTGGTGGGATTCAGCAAGTCGGGGAACGGCGGGATGACGCTGCTGCTGCGGCATCCGCAACTGTTTCACGCCGCGGCAGTGTGGGATGCGCCGTTGATGAAGACCGCGCCGGACCAGTTCGGGATGAATGAGATATTTGGGGACAAAGCGGGATTTGCGCCATACACGATTCCGCGGCTGTTGGAACAGAAGGCGGCCGGCTTTCGCGGGGGAGCGAAGCGGATAGCGCTGCTGGGCTACGATGCGTTCGCGGAACATATGAAGCAGGCGCACGAGGCGATGCAGCGGTTGGAGATTCCGCATCACTACGACAATTCCACGTGGAGGGCGCACCGGTGGGACTCGGGGTGGCTGGAGGAAGCGGTCCGGTTGTTGGGCGAGATGTCGTGATTCAGCGTTTGGAACTCGAAGACGAGGACCCGGAGCGGGCCAGTGGCTTGAAGCCCCGCGTTTTCTCGGCGATGAGTTGTGATGTGGTGACTTCCCACTGGTCGGCTTCGAGGCCGGAGTGTCGTTCCATGGCCATTTGCCAGGGACGGGCGTGGAGGGTGGAGCGTCCGAGTTTAGCGCCTGGGTTGAATGTGCGGTCCTGCTGGGTTTCCTGAAAAGCGGTGGAGTCGCCGGTTCCGACGATGGGGGATTGGAAACGGAAATAGCGATTGTTGTTGGCCCAGTCGCGGGTGCGGTGCGGAAGGTAGAAGAGGTGGGCCGCGTGTTTGAGGTTGACGATGCGGACTTGGTTATTGGCATCGGCGATACGCTCGACATCGGCCAGCCATCCGGTGAATCCATTGCCTCCGGCCATGGCGCGATTGACGCGGTAATCGGCCACGCGGATGATGTTAAAGGTGTAGTGTGCACCACCCTGTGAGAAAGCGGGCTCGACTTCAATGGCGCAGGAGACGTTCGGCTTGTGGTTGCCACGCTCCAGCTCCTTGTACTTTTCCGGAGTGAGGAGCCAGAAGGTCTTGGCCCAGTAACTGGAAATGACACGGCAGTATTCGGCCTGCCACTGCTCCCAGATGAGCTTGTCCCAGCCGATGGTGCCGAAGCGGTCGTCCTCTTCCTGGTAGTAGCCGACCTGCGGTCCATTGCGCACTTCGACGGTGCGGAAGTGGACACGGATGCGGATTTTTAGGGTGACGTTTCCACCTTCGTCGATGTCCCTGGCCCACAAGGTGGAATCCCAATCCTGCTCGGAACTGAACTCAGCGAGTTTGCGGTTGACGGCGAAACGCATGGGCGCGGCCCTCCCTAGTTAGTAAAGCGGAATCTGGCGGCAAAAGCCATCCCCAGAGGATACTTATTGGCGCTTGCCGATGCAGTAGAGGGCCTTTTCTGTGCGGACGAAAATCTGGCCCTTGGAGAGTGCCACAGAGCTGAGCATGTACTCCTCCATCTTGTTTTCGGCGAGGAGTTCGAATTTGCGGCCGGCTTTGAACACGGTGACGGTGCCGTTCTCATTGGGGACGTAGATTTTGCCATCGGCGAGCACGGGGGAGGAACTGTAGATTGCCTTTTCAATACGCTCGCCGCCCCAGACCTGGGCTCCGGTTTTGGCATCGATACAGAAGACAATACCGCGATCATTGACGATATAGAGGAGTTCGCCGTCGGTGACCGGGGTGGGGACATCGGGGCCGTTGTCGTAGGTCCAGAGCACGTTGGATTGGGTGACATCACCGCTACCGCCGGGCTTGACGGCGACGAAGGGTTTCACTCGAGAGGAAGCGTACACGATGCCGTTCTTGTAGAGCGGAGAGGCGATGATGCGGTTCATGGCAAAGGCGGTGGGGTTGAGGACATCGGCGCGCCAGAGTTCCTTGAGGGACTCGGGGTCGTAACCGGTGACGAGGTCGCCGCCGGAGACGATGATCTCGGTCTTGCTGCCGACAGTAGCGACGGTTGGGGTGGTGTAGGCATCGGGAGCTTCCACCTTGGCCTTTGTGGGACGTTCGGTGCGCGCGAGGGTCTTGCCAGTTCCGGTGTCGATCTTGAGGACATAGGAGGGGTCCTGCGTCTTCATGCCATGGAGAACCTGAACGTAGAGCGCGTTCTTATAGAGGAGAGGGGACGAGCCGTAGCCCCAGTTGAGGCCGAACTTGCCGTAATCCTTTTGGATCTCGCGAGACCAGAGCTCCTTGCCTTCGAAGGTGAAAGCCTTGAGCACGCCGGTGCCGGTGAGCACGTAGACGTTCGTGCCGTCGACGACGGGCGACGGGCTCGACATGTTCTGCTTATTGATTTTGAAGTTGCCGGGGGCCATGGGACGCTTCCAGAGGATGTCGCCCTTTTCGCGGTTGAGGCACCACAGCTCGAGGTTGTCGCCATCGGCCACGTTGAGGAAGATGCGCTCGCCCCAAATGATGGGAGTGGAGCCGGAGCGGGAGGGCATGGGGATGGTCCAGGTGACGTTTTCCGTTCGGGACCAGCGGATGGGCAATCCTTTCTCAGTGGAGGTGCCATCGAGGTTGGGGCCACGCCACTGAGGCCAGTTCTCGGCCACGGCAAGGGAAGGAAGGGTTATTACGATCGCGACAAGTGGAAGCAGCATCCGCATACGGCAATTGTATGCGAATTCCGTTTGCGGTTGGGATTGCAGGGTGCGCGGCTAGACGCGGCGGCGACGGCGCTGGACGAAGATGACGCCTGCGAAGCCGACCAGCAGCATTGTGGCGGTGCCAGGCTCGGGGACTGCGGCATCGCCTGAGTATGGCGAGAATGAATATGGCGAATACGGGGTAAGGGGAACGAGCGTTGTCCCCCAGAGAAATCCTCCGGTAATGCTGTTGAGGTCGAGGCCACTTCCTAGCAGGCTGTAGTTGACGATGACGGTGCTGCTGATGAGGGGAGAGCCAGTGAACAGGCTTTGGCCAAAGTTGGTGGTGCTGGCGACGAGTCCGTAGCCGATCCCGTTGGTTCCGGGAGTGTTCACGCTGGTGGTGCCGACTCTGTCGGTGAGAAATCCGAAATCAGTGGCGGCGAGGATGTTGGAAGCGAACTCTCCGTTTAGGCCCATGTAGCCGCTCTGGGATAGGAACTGAGTGCTGACGTTGGTGGATGTGCCGCAATAGGAGCAGTTGCGGATGGATGAGCCGGAGGCAACCCTGACACTCGTCGGGTTTAGGGTAGCCATGTTGGACGAGAAGAAGAAGCCAGTGAGAACGTCGTCAAAGGAGGTTGCGCCGGAGAGGGAGGTGTTGGAGAGGGTGACCTGGAGGACGGAACTGGTGATCATGGTGAAGGTGGCGCTGGCGGTGTTGGAGCCGCTGGACCCGGTGATGGTGACGCTTGCTGCCCGCGCCACCGGTGTGAATGCCAGCGCGCCAGCCACAATCAAAACCGCCAAAAGTGACTTCAAAACAATCCTCCGCATGGAAACTTCGCCTCCTTTGGGCTTGCTTCAACAGATTAGTGTGCGGGGGGCGGATGGAGAATAGGAGTAGGGTTGGAATTTGCTGGTACTTGAGCATGGGCGGATTGGGTCGCCTGCGCGGGAAGTTTGTACTGGGTCTGCGGTTGGTACGGGGTAGGCCCTACGTAAGCTCGGAGCAATGCCTGAAGAGCGTTGGTGCCCGGGGTGGGACTTGAACCCACACTCTCCGTTAGGAAAAAAGGATTTTAAGTCCTTTGCGTCTGCCGATTTCGCCACCCGGGCATGAGGACCGTACGGTGAGTCCCTGAGCTTCATTATAGTGAATGGACTCAGCCGACGGCTTTTTTTCACGAAGCGTTTGAGGCCGAGGACAATCAGCAGTGCGTCGAGAATGGCGAGTAACGTGATCACCACCCAGACGGGCATGTGCGGGACGCGCGGGGTCATCGTGCCGCGGAGACCCTTCGCTGGCGTAGACGAGCGGGTTGAGTAGCACGATCTTCTGTACCGATGGGGAAACCGGAGAGAGCGCTCCATGGGTAGTATGTGCAGCCGAACATGATCATCGGGGCAAGGACGAGGCTGAACAGCAGTCCGATATGCGTCTGGTCGACGCTACAGCCCAGGGCGAGCCCGCCCGTGGCGGAGAGCATTGCCACGAGAACAAGCATGATCGCGAATTGAGGGACGTTGTTGAGCGTCACGCCGGTGTTGCCGCCGAGGACCAGCCAGCCCGCAGGCGCCACGACGGCGGTGGTGATGAGAGCCTAAATCATGCCGGCCAGCACCTTCTCGATGGCGAGCCATTCGATGTTCATCGGGGCGAGCAGGCGGTCCTCGATTTCGCGAGTGAACTGGAATTCGGCGATCAGGGGCATGGCTACTGCTTGCACGCTCATCATCACCATGCCGATGGCATGATGCCTGGGAGAAGGATGTTCTGGAAGCTGGATGCCATCATGCCGCTGCGCACCATCACCTGGCCGAAGACGAAGACGAACAACATCGGCTGGAGCATGGTTTGGAGAATGACCGGAATGAAATTGCGCCGGGCGACATGAGCGTCTCGGGCGAGGAGAGCGAAGAAGGTGGTCCAGTTCATTGGCGCAAGCTCCGGCCAGTTCCCGTCGCGCTTCCACCGTCGATTGCCATTTTTCGGGACGGCTCGGTTGGGACAGGAGAGGGCGATGGCCTACAATCCATCCGAAGATCTCTCCGTCATGTTGGATTGCTGGGTCACGCATCCTGCCCGTTTGGAGCCCGTTGAATTGGCTACCTCAAAGAGCGCAAGTACCCGGTCGATGACGCACAGCGCTAAGCTACATGCTTGCATCGTTGAAGGAGGCACCGAGGTGTTTAAACAACTCCTGGCCGCCCTATGCGTCCGGCTACCGATTTCGTTGGCCGTCACGCCTCTGCTCCTGATCGCGCAGACAGGGCCCGTGAACCTGGATTTCCGACAAGGCGCAATTGGCAGCGTCCCCAAGGGCTGGGAGGCTCCGAACGGCGATCAGGGCTATGTCGCCCGCATCACAGACGAGTGCGTGAAACCGGGCACCCGTTGCGTAGTGATCGAGAGTCAGGGCAGCGGTGCACCGGCGGGCAGAGGAAAGCTGACGCAATCGTTCAGCGCCGCCCCCTACCGCAATCGGCATGCGCGCTTGAGCGCGTCGGTCCGCGTGGTCCGTGACGCTCGCATGGCCGGTGAGTGTAAGGCCCAGATGTGGTTTCGCGTGGATGTTGCCAACAAAGTCATGAGCTTTTTCGACGACATGGACAGGCGCCCAATCATCTCATCCGAGTGGAAGACCTATCAAATCGCCGGCAATATTGACGAAGAGGCCGAAGGAATCAATTTCGGGATCATGTTATTTGGGTCGTGCAAGGCGTTCGTCGATGAAATGTCCTTTGAGGCGCTCGGCACTGTTCGGCCGCAGTTTCGCGATGTTGCGCCTCGCGCCGAGGACGCGCCCAAAGTCGAGTGGCTCTTGAAGAACGCGTTGCCGGTTCGCTCTATCGACCCAGCGGACGATGATTTCTCCGACCTGATGCCGCTGAAGAAGATCATCGGCGACCCTCGCGTGGTTCAACTCGGCGAGCAGAGCCATGGCGACGGCGCCACGTTCTATGCCAAGGCGCGGTTGATTCGCTTCCTGCACGAACACATGGGTTTCGACGTGCTGGCCTGGGAGTCGGGCTTCTTTGAGTGCGAAGAAATGAATCGCACGCTCGCATCTGATCTGCCGGCGCCGGAAGCTGCCCAGCAGGGCATATACGGCCACTGGAGCCGCAGCGGCCTGCTTGTGCCGCTGTTCGAATACGCCCGCTCGACCCTAAAGACGGGCCGGCCGCTTCGTCAGACCGGCTTCGATATGCAGTTCTGGTGGTCGGGCGCCGGAGGCACCGTAGAGTCTTACCAGAGACGGCTATTCGGGTTGTTCGACCGCCTGGATCCCAGGCTCGCGTCACCGGCCGACCGCAAAACCGTCGCGGATCTTCGTGCCGCACTACGCGACGCGGGCGCCTACAAGCCGACGAGAGAGGATCGAGAGAAAAACCGTGCGGCTATCGAGAGGCTTACCTCCGCTCTACGGGGCAAGGCAGCCTCCGTCAAGGATGCCGGCGAAATACGCTTCTTCCTCAAGACATTAGAGGATCTCGCGGCACTGGAGGAACTGCGCGCGACATCCAATTACGGGTTTCGCGACCGCAAGATGGCGGAGAACCTGGTGTGGCTCGTGAACGAGCGATACGCCGGCCGTAAAATCATTGTCTGGGCCGCCAGCCTGCACGTGGCGCGGAACGTCGGCAGCATCGACACGCTTACGCCGAAGATAAGCTACGACCAATTCGTCAGCATGGGTGAGGTGGTACACCAGCAACTCGGCAAGGCGGTTTACACCGTTGGCTTTACTGCCTATCGCATCTGGGCGGCTAATCCGATGATGACGGTGCTGCGCAGGTTGGAACCGCCGGCCGCCGACAGCCTGGAGACGCTGCTGCACGCCACCGGACGGCCTTACGCCTTCGTCGATTTTCGTGGGTTGCCGAACGGCCACTGGTTGAGGAACCCCATCATCTCACGTCCTTTCGGCTATACCCAGATGCGGTCGGACTGGACGGGCAACTTGGACGCGATGTTCTTCACCGACGTCATGTTTCCGAACACCACAGCCGGCAACGTTCCTAGTGGCGTGATTACCAAAAAGAAGCGCCTGGACTACCCGGCGATGCGCCCGTGACGACCTGAATCGTCATCCCGCTAAAGTGAGTTAAAAGCTGTTTCTGCATGCGCCCTCCAGTCACGGCGTTGGCCAGTGACGGCGCATCCGGAAGTTGAGACCTCAGGACGTGGTGGAGCGACAATGAACTTGCCGAGCGATAGCTTTGCGGGCTCATCGAGACGATGAATGGAGCGCGGCGGCTTCGCTTCCACTCTCTTCAAGAAGCCCACATCGGATCGGAAGACCCAGATGCCTTGACAATCCCCGCCCGAAGGTCGGAATACTCACACGGCGGCGCGTCAAGCGATAGTGGCGGGGTCTTCGAGGATCAGTTGTCCCTTGTCGGCGTCGAGCGTGGCGGTGACTCCGAGCGGGAGGGTGAGCTGGTCCTCAGTGTGGCCGATGGTGAGGCCGGAGAAGACTGGGATGGAGAGCTTGCCTAGTATGCGGTCGAGGATTTCGCCGACCGAAAACGTGGAGTTGAAGGACGGTTTGAAGTCGCGGGGTCTGCAGTCGGCACACTCGCCAAAAACGATGCCGGCGGCCTGGTCGAGTTTGCCGGCGAGTTTGAGGTGGGTGAGCATGCGGTCGATGCTGTAAGGCTGTTCGTCGACATCCTCGATGAAGACGATTTTGCCCTTGGTGTCGATTTCGTACGGCGTGCCGAGTGTGGTGGAGATGAGCGTCAGATTGCCGCCGGTGAGGGAACCGCGGGCGCGGCCGGGACGGATGGTGCGGATGGCATGCGCCGGGCGGAGAGGGTCGGAATCAGGAGGGTTGCCCAACACGCCGAGTGGTTTTGTTTCAAACAACGCGCGGCGGAAATGTTCCTGTGTGTAAGACGTGTAGCGGCTGAGAACGACTGGTCCGTGGAAGGTGATGAGCCCCGTGCGCCGGTGGATGGCGAGGTGCATCGCCGTGATATCGCTGTAGCCGAGAAAAATTTTCGGGTTGCGGGCGATCAGCTCATAGTCGATGGAATCGAGCAGGTGGGCGGAACCGAAGCCGCCGCGAATGCAGAACACGGCTTTTACGTCGGGATTGCGGAACATGTCGTGGAGGTCGGCGGTTCGATCCGCGACGGAGCCGCCGACGTATCCTTCCTGTTTGCGGACGTTGCGGCCGAAGACGGGTTTGAGGTTGAAGTAGCGCAGGGTGCGTTCGGCGAGGGCGATGCGGTCCGGGTCGGAGACGAATGTGGAGGGCGTGATGAGGCCGACGGCGTCACCGGGTTTGAGGGCCTTGGGGCGGAGTGGAGAGGCGGCGGCGGGGAGAGATGCGGCGAGTGAAGAAAAGAAGAAGGCTCGGCGATGCATCCTCTCATGCTAGCGCTTTGGGGGCGTTCCGAATGGGGGAACAAACGTCACAGAGGTGGCGTATACTTGATTGAACCTGGAGCATACACTGAATGTCCATTCGAGACTTTCTCAAGAAACAATTTATCGACGTTATCCACTGGACCGAACCGGAGGATGGGATATTGGCATCCCGTTTCCCGATGCAGGACATGGAAATCCAGAACGGCGCCAAACTGACGGTGCGCGAATCGCAGATGGCGGCGTTCGTAAACGAAGGCAAGGTGGCGGACGTATTTGGTCCAGGGCTACACACGCTGAACACGCAGACGCTGCCGTTGTTGACGAACCTGATGAACTGGGACAAGTTGTTCCAGTCACCGTTCAAGAGCGACGTGTACTTCTTCTCGACTCGTATACAGGTGAATCAGAAGTGGGGCACGGCGACTCCGATCACGGTGCGGGACAAGGATTTCGGTGCAGTGCGGCTGCGGGCGTACGGGATTTATTCGTGGCACCTGGCGGATCCCGGGGCGTTTCACAGGAGCGTCAGCGGTACGCGCGAAACGTACACGGTTGCCGAGATCGAAGGGCAACTGCGGAACACGATCATCGGGCGGATGAGCGATACGTTTGCCGAGAGCCAGATTCCTTTTCTGGATATGGCTGCGAATCAGGTGGAACTCGCGAATCTGATATCGCAACATCTGAAACCGGAGTTCGACAAGCTCGGCATCGCCCTGGACAGCCTGGTTGTTGAGAACCTGTCGCTGCCGGAAGAATTGCAGAAGCGCCTGGACGAACGCATCGGCATGAACATGATCGGCGATATGAACCGGTACACGCAGTTTCAGGTCGCGCAGTCGATGCCGATTGCCGCGGCCAATGAAGGCGGCGGAACGGCGGCGATGGGCGCGCAGTTGGGAATGGGTGTGGCGATGGCGCAGGCGATGATGGGTGCGGTGCAGCAGCCGTTCATGGGCGGGCATCCTCCGCCGACACCGCCGCAAGGTCCGCAGGGTGGGGCTCCGGCGCCTCCGGCTGCTCCTGCGGCAGGACCTGCCGCGGGTGGCGCCGCCGCTGCCGGGAGCAAGTTCTGCATGGAGTGCGGACAGAGCATGCCGGGCAAGGCGAAGTTCTGTCCGAATTGCGGGGCTGCGCAAGGGTGAGTCGGGTGAAGCCACTAATGAACACAGATGCACACAGATAAAGAATCTGAGTGTCTTGTGCAAACTCCATGACGGGCCGCGAGTGGATTGTTGACGCCTACGGGTGTTCGGCGGAGAGCCTACGGGATCCCGGCCGGTTGCAAGGGCTGTTTGCACAGCTTATCGAAACGCTGGAACTGAATCCGGTGGAGCAGCAGCAGTGGCATCAGTTTCCTGAGCCAGGCGGGTTCACCGGATTCGTCATTCTTGCCGAGTCTCACCTCGCTTGTCATACTTTTCCGGAACATGGTTCGTTGTGTTTGAGTCTGTTCTGCTGCAAACCGCGGCCGGAGTTCAACTGGGTGTACTACCTGGGTGCGGAGTTTGGAGCCGTGTCGGTACGCGTGCGGCGGATGGACCGGCAATACGGAGGGGAATAATGTCGCAGCCAAAGAGCACATGTCCGAATTGCGGGGCGCCGATTGAGTTTCAGTTTTCGAGCGCTGTACAGACGACCTGTCCGTATTGCCAGTCGATTCTGGTACGGCACGACGTCGATCTGAAGAAGGTGGGGCAGGTGGCGGATCTGCCGCCGGAGGTTTCCCCGATTCAATTGTTGACCGAGGGAATCTATGGCAACAAGGCATTCCGCGTGGTGGGGCGGATCATCTACCAATACGAGCAAGGGTATTGGAACGAGTGGCACTGCGTAACGAATACCGGCGAGAGCCTGTGGCTGTCAGACGCGATGGCGGAGTATGCGGTGACGCGGATGGTGAAGCCTCAAACTGCCCTGCCTCCGCAAGAGCAGGTGCGGCCCGGGCAGAGGTTTTCGTGGCAGGGCGTGACGTATGAGCTAACTTCGGTGAACCGCGCGCATTATCTCGGCGTGCAAGGCGAGTTGCCGTTTGAGTATTGGGACAAGAGGGACTTGATCTTCGCGGACCTGAAGACGGAGGGCGTGAAGTTCGGTACCATTGACTACTCAGAGGAACCGCCGCTTCTATTCTTAGGGGAGCACGTCGAGTTTGATACGCTACGTTTGAAGAATCTGCGCGAACTGGAAGGCTGGTAAATGTCCTCGGCACCGAAGCCGAATGTGAAATCACTGAGCTGCCCGAACTGCGGCGGTAGCGTACAGGTGCGTGGAATGGGACGCGCGGCGACGGTGGTGTGCATCCAATGCCTGAGTGTGCTGGATGCGACGTCGCCATCGCTGACCGTGCTGCAAACGTTCAAGGCGGCGGAACGGTATCAACCGTTGATCCCGCTGGGGACGCGCGGAAAGATGCGCGGGGATCCCTATGAAGTGATTGGATTCCAGGTGCGGGAACTGATGGCGGACGGCGTGCCGTACTCATGGAGCGAGTACCTTCTCTTCAATCCGTTCAAGGGATTCCGGTACCTGAGCGAATACAACGGGCACTGGAACGACATCACGACGATCAAAAGTGTGCCGATGAACACGCAGGAAGGCGGGCGCGCGGCGAAGCAGCATCTGGCGACGAAGTACGTGCACTTCCAGCACTACGATGCGACCACCATTTACGTGATGGGCGAGTTTCCGTGGCAGGTGCGCGTGGGGGAGAAAGCCGTTTGCGATGACTATATCGCGCCGCCATATATTCTGTCGTCGGAAGCGTCGGACAACGAGGTGAACTGGTCGATTGGCGAGTACACTGCGCCAGAGACGATCTGGAAGAACTTCGGGTTGAAGACCACTCCGCCGAGTCCAGTGGGGGTGTTCGCCAACCAGCCATCGCAGCAGAAGGGCGAGGTGGCAAAGTCGTGGGGACGCTGGCTGTTCTGGACGACGGCGCTGTTCGTGCTGCAGTTGTTCTGGTCGGTGTTTGATTCCAACCGGAAAGTGTTTCAAGAGACCTACACCTTCGTGCAGAACAAGGCCGGGACGCAAGCGGAGCATTCCTTTGTGACGCCGGTGTTTGAACTGCCGGGAAGAACATCGAGCGTGAAGGTGGACCTGGCCACCGATCTCAACAACAACGGTGCGTTTTTCAATCTCGCTTTGATCAATACCGAGAACGGGAAGGCCTTCGATTTCAGCCGGCAGGTGGGCTATTACAGCGGGCGCGACTCAGACGGGAGTTGGACCGAGGGAAAGCAGAAGGATTCGGTTGTGTTGCCTTCCATTGAGCCGGGCAAGTATTATCTGCGAGTGGAACCGGAAGGCGATCCGTCGGAGACGAATGCCAGTGTTCCGGTGAAGTACCAGATCACGGTGAAGCGCGATGTTCCGACGTGGGGATATTTCTGGATTGGGGCGATACTGCTGTTGATTCCGCCGATTTGGACTTCGATCCGTAGTGGGAGTTTTGAGAGCAAGCGTTGGGCGGAGAGCGACTATGGCGGGGGATCGAGCGGGAGTTCGAGTTCGGACGAGGATTAGAATCGAGGCTTAAAGATGTTACGATCTATGTTTTCCATCTACGGGCTATTGATCGCCGGCTGGGTGGGGTGGTCGCAGTTTCGGGGCTGGAGCCTCGATCGAGTGAATGAAGTTAAGAATGTGCCGAAGTCGATCCGGGACAACCCGGGGGCATGGCGCTCGCATTATTACGGCGGCGTTGGCCGCTACACAGGAGGGAAATGAGCATGGCGGAGTTCCATCCCGGATTCGCACTCAACGCATTGATCTTCGCAGTGATGGGGATTCTAATCTTCGTGATTGCGTTTGTGGTAGTGGACAAGCTGACTCCCTACGATTTGTGGAAAGAGATTGTGGAGGAGAAGAACATCGCGCTGGCGATCATGGTGGGGGCGATGTCGTTGGGGCTGTGTATTATTATCGCCTCGGCCGTGCACTAGCGCGCTTGTGAGGGTGTTTGGCGGTTCTACTTCTTGTCACGATTTTTCTGATTGCCGCTTGCGGGCTGGTATATGAGCTGCTTGCGGGGACGCTGGCGAGCTATTTGCTTGGCGACAGCGTGTTGCAGTTTTCTACGATCATTGGCAGCTACCTGTTTGCGATGGGGATCGGGAGCTATCTCTCCAAGTTCATCGGCAGGGGACTGGTAACGCGGTTCATCACCATTGAGCTGATGGTGGGTGTGGCCGGCGGTTTTTCTTCCACCATTCTGTTTCTGGCGTTTGCCTACACGCAGGGGTTTCGTGTGTTGTTGTACGCACTGGTGGGGATCATTGGCGTGCTTGTCGGACTGGAGATTCCGCTGATGATGCGGATTCTGAAAGACCGGTTCGAGTTTCGCGATCTTGTGGCGCAAGTGCTCACGTTTGATTACCTGGGGGCGCTGGGGGCTTCGCTGATCTTTCCTTTGTGGCTGGTTCCGAAGTTGGGTCTTGTGCGCGGGGCGCTGTTCTTTGGTGTCATCAATGTGCTGGTGGCGCTGTGGACGACCTTTCTGTTTCGGGAACGGATCGGCGGACTGGTGGGTCTGCGCGCGGCGTGCCTGGTGGTGCTGGTGGCGCTCGGGATCGGGATGTCTTATGCGGATCATATTCTGGATATCGCCGATGGGGCGCTGTATGCCGATGAGGTGATTCTGGCGCGCAATACAAAATACCAGCGAATTGTTTTGACCAAACATCGCGACGATTTGCGGCTGTTTCTGAACGCGCATCTGCAGTTCAGCTCGCGCGATGAGCACCGGTATCATGAGGCGCTGGTGCATCCGGGGCTCGCGGCTGTGGCCGGCGCGAAACACGTGCTGGTGTTGGGGGGCGGCGACGGGCTGGCAGTGCGCGAAATTCTGAAGTACCCGCGGCTGGAGAGCATCACACTGGTGGACCTCGATCCGGGAATGACGGAGCTGTTTTCCACGCATCCGATTCTGAAGGGACTGAATCAGGGGGCGCTGACCGCGCCGAAGGTGAAGGTGATCAATTCGGATGCGTTTCCGTGGTTGGACGCGACGGACCGGATGTTCGATTTCATTGTGATCGACTTTCCCGATCCAACGAATTTTTCGTTGGGGAAGTTGTACACGACGGCGTTCTACCGATTGATGGCGCGGCATCTGAATGAGGGCGGGCTGGCGGTGGCTCAGAGCACTTCGCCGCTGTTTGCGCGGCAGAGTTTCTGGTGCATCGGCGAGACAATGAAGCAGGCGGGATTAAAGGTATTTCCATACCATGCGTACGTGCCGGCGTTTGGGGAGTGGGGCTTCATGATGGCGGGGAAACGCGAGTATGTGCTGCCCACGTCGCTGCCGGCTGGGCTGAAGTTCCTGAACGCCGCGCTGTTGCCGCAGTTGTTTCAATTTCCTGAGGATATGGGCCCGGTGCCGGCTGAGCCGAACCGTTTGAACGATCAGGTTCTGGTGCGCTACTACGAGCGCGAGTGGCGCGAGGTTTCCGATGTCGCCCGTTGACATTGGGCGAAGACAATTCAGCGCGGCGCTGTTGGGACTTTCACAGAAGAGCGACAGGATGGTGTCGGGGACCATCGTCGATCAATCACATCTCATTGGGCACAAGTTGCGTGACCGGCGGAAGTTCACCGCTCCGAAGCAGCAGGTGAAGATTCCGCTGGTGATTATTGGTGGAGGCATCAGCGGGTTGTCGGCGGCGTGGCGGCTGGACAAGAAGGGATTTCGCGACTTTGTGGTTTTGGAGTTGGAGAAGGACCCAGGGGGGAATTCGCGCTGGGGAGAGAATGAAGTTTCGGCATATCCTTGGGCTGCACATTATCTGCCGGTGCCAAATCGAGAGTCGGCTCTGCTTCGGGAGCTGTGCGCGGAGCTTGGCCTGCGCGACGGCGAACGGTGGGAAGAACGTCACTTGTGCCACAGCCCGCAGGAACGGGTTTTTATCCATGGGAAATGGCAGGAGGGGTTGGAGCCGGAGGTTGGGGTGCCGCGCGAGGAGCGCGCGCAGTTGCGGCGTTTCCTGGAGAGAATGGCGGAGTTTGCCGCGACGCGCGAGTTCACGATTCCGATTGTTACGGGAATGAAGGCTTCGGAGTTGGATAGGGTTTCGATGAAACAGTGGATGCGCGACAACGGCTTCACTGCGCCATCGCTCGATTGGTACGTGGACTATGGATGCCGCGACGATTACGGATCGCGGGCGGCGGATACGTCGGCGTGGGCGGGTGTGCACTACTTTGCTTCGCGCGAGCATGACGACAAGGGACCGTTCACCTGGCCCGAGGGCAACGGCTGGTTAACCAGGCAACTGTTGAAACGCGTAGGGCGCTATGTGAAGCCGTCAAGCATGGTGACGCGGGTGGAAGCGGGGAAGCGGGGAGTGCGCGTGATGACGGAACAGACGGAGTATCTGGCCGAGTTTGCCATTTGGGCCGCACCGACATTCGTGTTGCAGTATGTGAGCGAGCAAGCGCCGGATATTGGTGGCATGGTGTATTCGCCATGGCTGACTGCGAACGTCACGCT
>JACQZR010000021.1 GCA_016213775.1 Acidobacteriota bacterium | reverse complement strand
TGGCGAAATCGGCAATATAGTGGATGTAGCTGCGTTGCGTCTCGGGCGAGAAGCGGCGCAGTTGCATGTCTTCGATCATGCGTTGACGAAGAGGGGTCATCTTGGAAACTCCTTGAATGGTTGAGATTGGTTGGGAAACAATTCACCGATTTATCGGCCAATCTGACGGAGGCCAAGCGGAGGGGCGAGGTGGCGGATTCAGCGGGTACGGCGATTTGGTTGAGGTGTGCTGGGTCAGCGTGAAATGGAGAGCGGCGTTCGCTGTGGCGAGTATAGCCATTTCGACGGCCCAGTTTGGACGCCACTGGCCAACGGCTGGTCCCCCGATTCAGCCCATTGACACGCGGTGCGCGGCGCAAGACGAGATTGGCTAACGAAAGGAATCAATCACGACTCGCTCCCGCACGCTGTGGCGGAGAGTCTTGGTAAACGCCGGGCGACTACAAGGGAGTAATCTGTGCAACCGTATGCCTACGGCTCGGTTCCGGCTTTCGGACTGCCGGGTTTTGAGTAGCGGAGATCGGAGAGCCCAGGATTCGGGCTGGCAAGTAATCCATATCCGGGAAGCGCGGTTCGAGGAACAGAAAACGTTGGAAGGATTCGACTGGCAGTTCAATCCGAAAGCGTTCGACCGCATGCAGATCGAAGAACTGGCCAGCGGCGATTTCATCCGGCGCCGGGCCAACCTGATTCTGGTCGGCTGGAGCGGAACTGGGAAGAGCCACATCATTCAGGGTCTGGGGCAGAAGGCCTGCGCTCACGGCTACCGCGCTCTCTATCGCACTTCCGCCCAGTTGCTGAGGGACCTCACGGCTTCTCTGGCCGACAAGACTCTTCCCGTAAGGCTGCGCTATTACACCAGCCCGGATTGGTTGATCATTGACGAATTCGGGTTCGACCGCATCGAGCGCACCGAGTGCCCACAAGCCGCTCATCTGCTCTACAAGGTTGTCGCCGCAAGAAACCAAAAGCGCTCGACGGCGCTGGTGACCAACGTCGATTTCGACAAGTGGGGAGACTATCTCACTGACGGCCCGCTGGCGATGGCTCTTCTGGACCGGTTAGTGGAAAAAGCGATCATTCTCAAGGTAAAAGGAAAATCGTACCGCGCCCCCGAGATCAAAGCAGCGGAGAAGGACCCGGTCTGATCTGAGAGAAAGCCGGTCCTTCACGCTCCGATTCTTTAGGCCTGCCGGTGGTCATAGCGTAACCGAACTGCTGGTCCCTTTTCACCCGCCAAAATGGCCCACTTTTTCGCCGCGATTGACATCATGAGCCTGCTTGCGGCGGCGGCCGTGACCAATGATCGTGTCCTGGCAGCAAATCGGACAACGCCGTGGCAGTTGTGACAACTGGATCTCAGCTACCCCGGCTCGGTCTTGTCATCCGTCCACGGCAGTGCGATAAAGAGAATCAACGGCTGGCGTGAAGGCCCGCCGCTGGTCTCACCGCCAAGTTCGATCCGGCGACTGGCCTTCACCCTCCTGTATGAAACAGTGTCGAACGAAAAAAGAATGAGCGCATTCTCGCTCGACGCTGAATGCGCTCACTCATGAGATTGGCCGGTTATTGGCGACTACCGCCGGGTAATCAGAATTGCGCGCTTCCGGGCAGCCTTTCACCTTGGCCGCTGAACGGTTACAACATGAGGCTCTACTCGTGCCGGAGAGCAACCATCGGATCAACCTTGGTGGCACGCCGCGCAGGGAGCCATGCGGCAACTCCGGCAACCAGCACCAGCACGGCTGTAGCCGCCGCCATTGTGCCTGCGTCCCATGGCGTGATGCCGAAGAGAAAGGTGGACAGCAGGCGCGTGGTCGCCAGCGCCAGGGCAATTCCAATAACCAAGCCCAAAACTACGACGGCGGCGCTCTGGCCCAGAACCAGCCGCAAAACGGCGCTGCGAGTTGCGCCCAGCGCCATGCGGATTCCGATTTCACCAGTACGCTGCGCCACACTATACGCAAGCACGCCGTAGAGTCCAACACTGGCCAGCAGGAGCGCGATGACGCCGAATGCAACGCACAGGTTCGCCAGCATGCGCTCCGGGCGGATGGTCTCATCGATCTGTGCATCGAGGGTCGCCACGCGTCGGATCATCAGGTCCGGCGTCACATCAAGCACCGCGTGGCGAACCTGCTCTGGAATCCCAGTGACAGATTCAGTCGTGCGTACCTCGATTCCCCGCAGCGTCCGCGGCGACTGTTGGATTGACATGTAGAACATGGGTTTGGTCCCGGCACGAAGATTGTTGTAGCGGGCGTCCCGCACAACACCGACAATCTGGATCGGCTTGCCACGGCGGCCGGGGTCGGCGATTTCCATTATACGGCCGAGCGGACTTCCCTGCGGGAAGTACTTACGCGCCATCGATTGATTGATCACGGCTGCCAGCGGAGCGGTCTCGGTATCCTGCTCTCCAATGCTTCGCCCATCCAGTATGGTCATTCCAACCGTTTCCAGATAACCGGCGGACACATAGTTGAATCGCGCCAGTTCCACGTTCTCCAGACTCGCCGGGTACTCTTCGATCCGCACAGGCGCGTATTGGTCGGCGCCGCTGAACAACAGGATGGCGGAGACGCTGGCGGAGCGCACCATGGGGATCTGGCGTACGCGGTCGTGCACCTGCTGCGCTACTCGCGCCAGTGCCACTGGCTCGCGGTTCCGCGGATTGTGCGCCATGTCGAAGATCAGCACGTGTTCCGGCCGGAATCCAGGATCCAGATGGCGAAGGTTGTAGATGCTTCGAATCAAAAGGCCTGCGCCGATCAGCAGGGCGAGCGAAAGGGCCACTTGAGTCACGACGAGCGTGCGGCTCAAGCGTTGCCGTACGTGACGGCCGGCACTGCCGCGGGCCTGATCGCCCAGCGAGGCTGCCAGATCCACGTGGCCGGCACGCCATGCCGGAGCGCTGCCGAACCCAATGCCGGTTAACATTACGACTACAGCCAGCAAAACCAACACGGTGACATCCGGGCCTAGATCGATCTCCCGGACGCCGGCCATCAGGCTTAGACTACGGCTTCCCCACTACGAAATCGCCAGGCCCAAGCCGGCGCCCATCGCGGCAAGCATCAGGCTTTCGGTCAGCAATTGCCGCATCAGCCGTCCGCGGCCGCATCCCAGTGCGAGCCGCAGGCCGAACTCGCGCCGCCTCCAGGTGGATCGCGCGAGCAAGAGGTTTCCCACGTTGGCGCAGGCGATCAGCAGCACTGCCGCCACAATCGCCATAACGATCCACAACGGCTTCGCGAACTTGCTTCGCACGCCGGAATCGAGGCCTGCCTCGGCGGCACGCACGTGCATCGGATACTCTTGAATCGGCCTCGGATTGCGCGGCTTCCATTGTGGATACTGAGCCCACTCGGCGGCTAGCAGTTGCTGGTACAAAGGACGGATCGCGGCTCGGGCCTGCTCCAGGGAAACGCCCGGCTTCAGCCGTGCGAGGGACCGCGTGAACATGCCGCCGCAGCCCTCCAGGTACCGGCGCGGCGAAAAGGGTGTTAGAGGCACCCACACATCGGTTGCGATGCCGACTACATCGCCGGTGAATCCGCGCGGTGCCACGCCAATGACATGGCAGGCGCTACGGTTGACGTAGATGACGCGGCCCAGCACACCTGGATCGCGGCCAAACTGCCGAGTCCAAAGGGCATCGCTCAGCACCGCTACGGAACCCTGCGATTCTGCGCTCTCGGGGATCTGGTCTTCCTCTTCGCTGAAGAAACGGCCTATCTGCGGCTGAACCTTCAGCACGGAAAAATAGTTGGCTGTAGCGAAGGTTGTTGGGATGTTGTCCAGGGTGAATGATTCCGTGCCGCGGGGTATGTTCAGACGCACTGGAAATTCCCGCGAGCTGGCCATGATGCCGGTGAAGACCCGCTGGCGTTGGCAAACATCGCGGTACATCGCAAAAGAGAAGACCGGAGATGCGGTCACTTCTACAAGTTCCTCGGGCTGTGGTACCGGCAGGGGACGAAGGATCACCGCGTGAATCAGCGTGAACACCGCCGTATTGGCGCCAATGCCGAGAGCCAGCGACGCCAGCACTGCAGCGGTGAACGCCGGTGTTTTCCATAGGGTTCGCAGCGCGTAGCGAGCGTCTCCAACCAGATCTTCCAACCAGCGCGTGCGGCGCTTGTCGCGACAGTCTTCTTGAATCTGCGTGACCCCGCCGAAGCGCCGCAGAGCGTCGGAGCGGGCCTCCGCCGGGCTCAGGCCGCGCTTCATATTCTGGCGGGTGAGTTCCTCCAGGTGGTACCGGATCTCCTGGTCAAGCTCGCGCTCGACGCGCTGCCGGCGAACCAGCGAGCGGAGTCGCAGTCGTAGACGGTCTGTCATCCTCATTGCGGTTACACCATTTCAACGATGAGGCCCACCGCGCCGGAAAGCCGCTTCCAGTTGGCCAACTCCTTCTCCAGTTGCCGGCGGCCGGCTGGTGTAAGCGAATAGAACTTCGCCCGCCGGTTGTTCTCTGTCTCGCGCCAGTCGGCCTTGATCCAAGCCTGTTGCTCAAGGCGATGAATTGCCGGGTACAGTGACCCCTGCTGGACCTGTAGAACCTCCCCGCTGATCTGCTGGATGCGCTGAGCAATTCCCCAGCCGTGCATCGGCTCGAGCGAGATCGTTTTCAGAATAAGCAGGTCAAGGGTGCCTTGAATCAGATCGGACGGTTTGCCCACGAACTTCCTCTCGACTATCTACAGTACTAGGACGATTGCAGATAGTCAAGAGGAGGCAAAGGGTCATTTGTCGCGATCAACGGCGAAGGGTAGACCATAACGCGACGGATGTCCGGCATCTGACACAGCCCAGGATTGCTCGCCCCTTGCCGACAACACAGGACCGATCTCCCGGCCCGCCGCGATCTGCCTCCAAATGCCGTCGGTTTAGCGGGCAGGGGAAACGAGTTGGAGGTTGCCCAAGTGGCGGTAGTCTTTGGCGTTATTTGTAACCAGTGGTGCGGACAGGACCAGAGCCGTGGCGGCGATCCATGCATCGGCTGCGCTCATCTGGTGCCCTTTCCTCACGCTCTCGTTTCGAACCGGAGCCAAGGTCGAACACAGTAGATTGTCCGAATTCAGGACTGAGAAATCCGCGAGATATGCATCCAGCAAGTCCCACTTGCGTTGTCCCCAATTCGCGTCCAGCGCACCTTGGCGCATTTCCGCCAATGTCATGAACGAGACAATCAACTCGGCACCACGGATGATGCTCACAAACCGCGGGGCAAACACGGGGTGCCATTTGAAAATGAAACTGGCAACATCTGTATCAACGACCAGTCTTGCCGTTGCGTTTGGAGGAGAGGTCAGAACGGCGCTGCTCATAGATGAGGCGTACGTAGGCTTCGGATTCTTCGGCAGGTCCAGGATCGATGTGGCTCAACAGCCGGTCGAGATCGAACGGACATGCCCGAACGAGGTTCGGCGGATCCTTGACAGGCTGTGACGGTACACGTTCCATCTTGATAACCATTCTACCGCTACTAATGCATTCTGGGGTCGGCGGTCAAAGGGGGCCGCCGCCCATGTCGAAGCCTCGAAAGAAGAAGAAATCGCCGAAGCGGGTCCTGGCACTGCCGGATCTCGAACAGGCCAAATCCGCTGTCCGCAATACCCTCACATCCGTGAGCGGGCAACGAACGTACGACCATGCCATCAACGAGTTCGTCGAGTGGTATTGCTCGGAGCCGCGCCTGGCCTTCAATCGCACCGTGGTCCTGAGATACCGGATTTACTTGGAACAGAAAGGATACGCTCCGAACACCATCAATCTGCGTCTGGCGGCGGTACGCCGCGTGGCCTATGAGGCGTGCGACTCGGGATTGTTGAGCCCGGAACTGGGGGCGGGAATAAGGCGAGTCAAAGGAGTCCGGCGTCTTGGCGTCCGCGTGGGCAACTGGCTCACCCCCGCCCAGGGCAAGCTCCTGCTGGAACGGTCGGACATCGCCACACTACGCGGAAAACGAAACCGCGCCATTCTGGCGATGCTAATCGGTTGCGGCCTCCGGCGCGGCGAACTTCTGTCCTTGGCGATGGATTCCATCCAGGTTCGCGAGGAGCATTGGGTGATCGCGGACCTGAAGGGCAAGGCGGGACATATCCGGACGGTTCCGGTCCCGACATGGGTCAAGGCCGCAGTCGACGTCTGGAGCACTGCTGCCGGAATCACCGAAGGCACGGTGTTCCGTTCGATCAACAAGGCTGGCAAGGTGTGGGGCGAGGGTATGACGCCGAAGGTGCTGTGGGAGGTTGTGAAGGAAGCGGCCAGCCGCGCGGGCATCGAGAAGCTCGCGCCGCATGACCTACGGCGGACTTGCGCTCGGTTATGCCATCTTGCCAGCGGAGAGCTCGACCAAATTCAGTTCCTGCTCGGACACGTTTCGATTCAAACGACCGAACGATACCTCGGATGCAAGCAGAGGCTGAGCCGCGCCGTTAACGACAAGCTCGGAATTGAGCCTGAGTGCAGCTTGTAATCCCTTCGGTCTCCTGCCAAGCGGCCGGGATCGGCCCGCCTTTTAGCGACGAGCGAGAACCTATTGATCCGGAAGGCTGTTCGGGCCGCCGAGCAGAGCCGGCGGTCAAAAGGCGATTTGCTACGCGGCAGGCCCCACCGGGCGCTCGGCGTGGATTTGGAGGTATGAAAGACTGCAGGAGGTCGTTCATGTCATGTCAAGAACCATGCACACCAAGGTCATTCGCGCCGAAGGCGTGATAGCGTATTCGCACTGTCCGCGCAAAGCCTTCCTTCTCCATTGCACCGAAGACCGCGGCATACCGAACGATTATGCGCACATTCTTGAGGAGCGTGCCAGCGCTAACAGAGAATCATACCTGGCCAACCTCCAGCGGACAAACACATCGACCTGCTCATACAACGACAGGGCGTTTTCCTCCAGCATCGAGGTTCTCACGGAAGCCAACCTCGAAGCCGCAAATGTTACGGCGTATTGCGACGCACTGAGGATCGTGGGTCAGCGTGGAGACCCTGTCGCTTACGAGCCCACGATCGTGGTTGGGACCTATCGTTTGGAAAAAGAGCAGATGCTCAATTTGTCCGTGGTCGGATATGTGCTCGGACAGCTTCAGAACAAGCCTCCCGCCATGGGATGTCTCATAACGCTTGATGGCGAGTGCCACCGAGTGAACCTTCAGCCCATGTACAAGATAGTCGGTTCCATCCTGGAGCGCATAAAGGGTTGGTATGGAGACCCACCAGCCCAGCCGCCGCCAGTTGTCCTCAACAAGCATTGCCCGTACTGCCCGTTCAAAAGCGTCTGTAGCCGGCAGGCGGAAGATGCTGATGATCTTAGTCTGTTAGATCGCATGACTTCAAAGGCTATTCGGAGGTACCACAGCAAAGGGATCTTCACCGTCAAGCAGCTTTCCTTTCTGTTCAAACCACGGAGACGACGGCGACGGCGTGCAGCCCAACCGCCGCGCTTTGATCTTGAGATACAGGCGCTCGCCATCAGGACCGGTAAGATCTACATTCAGACGGTTCCGGAGATCCAGAAGAGTGACATTGAGCTCTTTCTGGATATTGAGGGTATCCCGGATCAGCAGGTCTCTTATCTCATTGGACTGCTCGTCCGCGCCCGCGAAACTCTGACGCAACACGCCTTCTGGGCCGAGACGACGGAAGAGGAAGAATCGATCTGGCGCATGTTTATCGAGAAGGCGGAAGAGTATCCCGATGCGCCCATCTATCACTATGGGAGTTATGAGGTTCGGGCGATTGAGTCTCTCGCTAAGCGCTTCGGTACGGACGTCAAATGCCTCAGCAAGAGATTGGTCAATCTCAATTCTCAGGTATACGGCAAGGTCTATTTTCCCGTCCGTTCTAACGGCCTAAAGGTGCTGGGCAAATTTCTTGGCGCTTCCTGGACGGCGCCGGACGCTTCCGGATTACAGAGCCTGGTTTGGCGGTACCGCTGGGAGATGGCCGGCGAAGCAGCATATAAGCAGAAACTCATCTCGTACAACGCCGAGGATTGCCAGGCGTTGCGCATCCTGACTGAGAAACTGGCGAGACTTCGAACCGACGCCGATTCAGAGCTAGACATTGACTATGTGGACCGCCCAAAGCAGAACGCTACCAGGCTCGGTAGTGAACTGCATACGGCCCTTGACCACGTGCTTCTGTACGCTAGCTTTGATCATCCGAAAGGCCGGATCAGCTTTCGGCCCCAAACCGATACGGCAAAACGGAACGGGCCAGGAGCACCAAAGGGCCACCAAGCCTACGAGAGGACCGTTCCAGCGGGTCGCCGCACGGTAATCCAAGTCGCTTCGAAGAGAACCTGCCCCAAGCACAAGGGAGAGCGCCTTCAGAAGAAGCCGGGCAAAGATGCTGAAATCGTCATCGTTGATCTAAGTTTCGCAAATACCGGGTGCAGGAAGACAGTGGTTAAGTACGCCGGCGAAGAGCGCTACTGTCAACGGTGTCACCGGTTCTATGAACCGCCTATAATCAAACGGCTTCGCGGACAGACGTTTGGCCACGGATTTCGGGCTTGGGCCGTCTATCAGCGGATTGTTCTTCGGCTTCCATACCGGGTGATCACCCAAGCAATGGAGGAATTGTTCCACGAGACGGCGTCCGTGGCGAGCATCGTCAATTTCGTTGAATCCTTCGCCGCGTACTACCGCCGTACGGAATCGATTCTCGTGAAGCGCCTGCTGGAAAGTCCGTTTGTCCACGTCGACGAGACACGGCTCAGCATCGACGGCGTCGATCAGTATGTGTGGGTATTCAGTGACGGTCGGCACGTTGTCTTCCGATTGACGGAAACACGGGAGACCGCGATCGTGCGGGAGATTCTCCGCGGTTATCAGGGAGTTGTCGTATCGGATTTTTACGCGGGATATGACGCGCTGGACTGCAGACAGCAGAAGTGTTGGGTTCACTTAATCCGGGACTTAAATGAAGATCTATGGAAGTTTCCGTTTGACGAGGAACTTCAGGGGTTTGTCTCAGGAGTGAAAGACCTCATCGTACCCATTATTGAGGCCATCGACCGATGGGGTCTGAAAGCTAGACACCTGCGCAGATTCAAGAAGCAAGTGGACCGGTTCTACGAAACAGTAATTGAGGGCAGAGAGTACGGCCTGGACGTGACGAAGACTTACCAGAAACGGTTTGTGAGGTACCGAGAATCGTTGTTCCGTTTCCTTGACGAGGATGGCATTCCCTGGAACAACAACACAGGCGAGCGGGCGATCAGGCATCTTGCGGTGCAGAGGAAGATTTCGGGCCGGCTCTACCAGCGAGGCGCTGTCGACTACCTTGTGCTCCTTGGCATTGCCCAGACGTGTCGATTCCAGGAGAAGTCATTCTTGAAGTTTCTCCTGTCGAAAGAGATTGATGTTGACCGTTTCCGATCTGCGAAGCGGATCAAGATATCAAAGCCGATTAATCGCGTGCCCCAGCTGTGATGTCGCCAGTCGCGGTCACGGCTCGCCGACGCACTTGCCGGCGGCCGTCGCTGTACTGCCGCACGAGGACACCACGCCGCGATCAGTCCTGTGTGACGGCGTTGTGTTTACAGACTCGGAGGACTCGGCCGCCGCGAGTCTCTCGATAGGGGTTTACCCATCCCTCTCCGTATGGATCTCCTGCTGACGCCCGGCGAGGACGTCCTTCGGCAGACGCCGCGCATCTTCCAGCGACGATGGCGTTGCCGGCCGGATGCACTCTCCTTTGAGGGATTTGGCCAACGTTCGATTTTCCGTTCGACTGGGGATAGTAGGGCGAAGTTCTGACGTGGGGTCATGCCCGAGATCCGAATGAATTCCTTGAAGTCTTTGGCAATGAACTGCGGCCCGTTGTCGGAGATGATCCGGGACTTCGTCTCTGAATGAAGTTCCTTGGCGCGCTCCAAGATGACCACGATGTCCGCCTCGGTCATCGACTCCCGGATGTCCCAGTTCACGATGTACCGGCTGAAACCATGCAAGATGCTGCACAGGCAGTAGAACGTACCGCCGATGTTGATGTACGGCACGTCGATGTGCCAGTGTTGATGGACTGCCAGCGGCTGCGGCCTGTACCTTTCTTCGGCGGGCTTGCCGTTGCACTTCGACAACAGCCCTGCTTGCCCCAGCACCCGCCAGACACTGGACGGCCTAAACAGCCCGTGGCAGAAGTTCGAAAACACCGCTTACTTCACGGTCACGGCTCCTCTGCAACTGCAGCGTGATACGATACCGAGCCGCGCGCGTTCAGCAAGCGGTCTCTAATGTCTAGCCGCCTAAGTGTTGCCGGTGAACTTGGCTTCGTTCCGGATGGCGGACACGCGAACAAAGTGTTCAGGACTGTTCAGTTCTGTCCAGCGAGGGGACTGAGGAAGCCCTAAATGGGGCAAAAACTACGAAAGAACGCCTAGTTGACAAGCGTCAAGTGACACATTACACTTTGACAGTGAGGATTCGGGGTTTCAGCCATAAACCGCTCAAGCGGTTTTACGAGGAGGGCATCGCGAAGGGCCTTCCGGCTGATGCCGTTCCGAAGCTGCGCGCCATGTTCGCCGTGCTGGACCAGATGAGCGACGTTGGTGAATTGAACTCATGGCCGCTGTGGAAGGTCCACACTCTAACGGGCGGCCGCAAGGGGACATGGAGCCTTCACGTGACGCGTAACTGGCGGCTGACGTTCCGTGTCGACGCCGACGAACTGCTGGATGTGAACTTTGAGGATTACCACTAGGGAGGAACCCATGCCTATGCACAACCCGCCACATCCCGGCCATGTGATCCGCACCGAGATCATTGAAGCGAACGGCCTGACGGTGACCGATGCCGCCAAAGTGCTCGGCGTGTCGCGCCAGGCGCTTTCCGGACTGCTGAACACTAAAGTGGATCTGACAGGTGATATGGCCCTTCGGATCGAAAAGGCCTTCGGCCCGAGGATGGAAACGCTGATGGGTATGCAGTCAGCGTATGACATCTTTCAGGCCCGCCAGCGCGCCAGTAAAATCAACGTCCGCCGTTATCGGTCGTCGAACCAGCCACTCGTTCCTGCTCGCTAACGGAGGAGACCTGTCAGCGAGCCTGGCCCACTCGGATCGGTGCTGTCGCGCCCAGATCCTGCCTGACGGCATAGTGGCGATCAGAGAATCGTCTGAAGTCCCAGTCGGGCGCTCGACCACTCGCCCTTGGCGACTTATCTTTAGCTGATTTATTGGAGTTTCTGATAGACTGCTCCACGTGCTGCACAGGCAGTAGAACGTACCGCCGATGTTGATCTACGACACGTCGGATGTGCCAGTGTTGATGGACTCCCAGCGGCTTGCAGAAGTTCGAAAACACCGCTTACTTCACGGTCACGGCTCGGTAACTGCAACGTGATACGATACAGAGCCGTGACCGTAGGCAAGCGGTTTAACGGCGCCGATCCATGGCGAACCGGGACCATCCGCGGGATTTGGTATCACGGCCAAGGCGAGCGGATTTGTCACCCGCCCTAGCCGAGTTTTCCCCGGATTGGGAAACACCGAGAGGAACGTCCACCATTGATCCGGCGTCGTCTACCTTTTGTCTTGTGCCGAAGAACGGACCGTTCCCGACAACTTCCGCGTGGCCTTCGGGGTCGATGAAGTCCACTTCAGTAGTAGCGTCCAGCTTGTCCCCCGCGAGTTTGATCACGCAACGGACGCGGAGGTAGCCCACCTGAACGCCTTCCTCGAAGGCGAAGAGAATGAAGGATAATTTATAGGAGTTGCCCTCCCGCCGCCAGGTTCCTTGCGCCGGACCTTCCACGAGGCTTGGGAGGAGTGTCGAGTTTTCGCTAAAGGTTCCTCCCTGGTGAAAGGTGTGAATGGCGAAGAAGGTTTCGTCGGGCGTCCCGCCAGGGACTTTCATCACCCAGGTTCCGACGATGGGATCGACGGTGGTTGGCGGTTGCGCGAGTGCAGGCGTCATGGTGATCGCGAGTGCGGCAAGCGAGGTAGTGAGCATGTTCATGCGGGTCATTTTCTTGTCTCCAAATCCGGGTTGTTTGTTGAGCGCCATTTGTTCGGGCTCAAGGTGAGTTTGCGCCGGCAAGCTGAAGATTTTCGCGGTTTGTGGGGTTGCCAGAGGGGTTGTCACAACACTTGAGTTCATTGTTTTCCAATGAGATAGAGGCCGAAATCCGCGCGCAGTTGGAGCGGTTGCTGCGGTCGCGCCAGTTCTCCGCATCCGACCGGCAGACGCGTCTTTTGCGATATCTGGTGGAGGAAACCCTGGCTGGCCGGGGCGCGGGATTGAAGGAATCCGTGGTCGGCGTGGAGGTGTTCGGCAAGGCTATCGACTACGACCCGAAAACCGACTCCACGGTCCGCAGTGAAGTAGTGAAGCTGCGTGCCCGGCTCGCTGAGTACTACGGGAGTGAGAACGCCGCCGCCGATCCCTGGGAGGTACGGGTTCCCAAGGGCGCCTACGCGCCGCAGTTCGAACGCCGACAGGTGACGCCGCTTTCGCCGGAGCCGCCGGCGTCCGTAGAAAAGAGTTCACGCCGCTGGATGATGGTGGCGGCTGTGGGGGTGATGGTTGCGGCAGTGTTACTGTTCCTCCGCGTGGGTGGAATCGCGAAGGAACGGCGAAGCCTGGCCGTACTGCCCTTCCGTTTCCTGAACGCGAATCCGGAGCACGATTACCTTGGTGTCGGGCTCGCCGATGCTCTGATCACCCGTCTCACCAACCAGCAGAAGATCATCATCCGTCCCACCAGCCGCGTGCTCCCGTACGGGAAGTCAGACCCCGTGAAGGCCGGCAGGGACCTCAAGACCGATTATGTGCTGGAGGGGACGGTGCGTACCGAAAGCGGCCGGCTGCGGCTGAACGTGCAGCTCATTGACACCTCCAACGGGACGCCGATGTGGGGCGCCACCTTCGATGAGAACCTGACTGATCTGCTGCGGGTGGAGGACTCGCTCTCCAGGCAGGTGGCGGAGGCGCTGCAGACCCATCTTTCGGCTGCGGAGCGCGACCGGGTGGGGGTACCGCTGACGACGGCGCCGGAGGCGTTGCGCCTCTATCTGCGGGGCCGTTATCATTACACGCGGTTCACCGAGCAGGGGGCACGGCAAGCCTTGGATCTGTTCCGGCAAGCAGTGAAATTGGACGCGCGGTTCGCGCACGCCTGGGCCGCTTCGGCGGAAGTGATCCTGAACTGGTGCACCTATCACTGGAATCCTTCGATGCTGCCGGAAGCGCGGGCCGCGGCACAACACGCAGTGGAGTTGGACCCTGCCAGCGCGGAGGCGCGCGTGAGCCTGGGCATTGTGAAGTGGTTTCACGACTGGGATTGGGCCGGCGCGGAGTTGGAGTTCCGCAAGGCGATCGAGCTGAACCCCAGTTATCCGCACGCGTTCGATTGGTACGGGCAGTACCTTTCGCAGATGGGCCGGTATACTGAGTCGCGCCGATACTTTGCCCGCGCCATCGAGTTGGATCCCGATGATCTCGTGGTGCGTGTGAACCTCGGCCTGGTTTCGTTCTATGAAGGAAAGTACGAGCAGGCGGCGCGCGAGCAGGATGCGGTGCTGGCTTCCGATCCGTCCTACCTGCCGGCGCTGCATGAAGCAGCGCGATCGTGGGACCTGGCGGGACAATCGGCGAAGGCGCGCGCCTATCTGGAGCGGTCGATGGCAATGGAGGATCTCCCGTGGGTGCGGCTGCTGATCGCTCGTACATACGCCAATGGCGGCGATGCCGCGACCGCGAGGGAGAAGCTGTCGGCGGTGTTGAACGATACAACCCGTTACGTGAGCCCTGCTATGGTGGCGATGGTTTATGACGCGCTGGGGGACAAGGAGCGCGGACTGGATCAACTGGAGAAGGCGGTGGCGGAGCGCAGTTCCTGGGTCACGTTCTTTCGCGTCGATCCATCGTTCCGAAAGCTGCGCGAGCATCCGCGGTTCCATCAGATCGCGAGCAAGGCCGGCCTATGAACCATAAGCGCAAAGATAGAGGTCCTGCGGCACAAATGTTGCGTTGCTACCCGCGTGTCGAACGCGAAAACCTGCCTCGACATGAGTGTCGAGGCTGGCTGGCCTGGAAAGGCCAGCAGCGGCCAGGATTGGCCGCCCCACACGACGGTGCCTGCTCCACGAAAACAAGGCCTATGAACGCCGGACAGATGCTTGCAACACGCTGAGGGTCTGTCCAGCCGCGGTGCGCCAACTGAAGTTGGCCGCGCGTTTTGGGCCGGCTTCGGCGAGGCGGGTGCGTGCCTCCGGATTGCTGATCACTTCGATCAGCTTCGCGGCGATATCGTCCTCATCCGCCGGGTCGAGCAGCAGGGCCGCCGATCCGGCGTTGCTCCGTATGGGCTCGATGTTGGATACGGCGCTGGGGATGCCGGCCGCGAGGGCCTCCAGCACGGGCATGCCGAAGCCTTCGAACGTCGAGGGGTATACAAATGCCGAGGCGCGCAAGTAGAGATCGAGCAGCTCTTCGCGCGGGATCCAGCCGGTGATTTGGACGTGCGCACCGAGGCCGCAGTTGGCGATGGTCTGCTCGATCGCGGTGGTCTGAAACCCGTGCATGCCGGCGATGATCAGCCGGAAATCGGGGCATGCGGCACGCACTTTGCGGAAGGCACGCACCAGGCGGTCGAGGTTCTTGTGTGGATGCAGTGTGGATACGCAGAGTATGAAGTTACGTGAGGCTTCGGTTTTCCGCTGGCGGCCGATTTCAAAGAACACGTTGTCTACGCCGTGAGGGACGACGCGAACGCGGGCGTCATTGGTGCCGTAATACTTGTGCAAGTCCTGCCGTGTCGCTTCGGAAACCGCGATCAGTTGTGTTGACCGCTTCGCCGACCAATAAAGAAACAACTGCCAGAAGGGCAGATCGAACCAGCGGAAGTATTCCGGATGCCGCTTGTGCTGGAGGTCGTGGAAGACCGTTACCGCCGGGCAGGGTGCGAACAGCGGCGTAGTGAAGCCAGGGTTGAAGAGGACATCGAGACTGAGTTGGCGGCAACGGCGTGGCAGTACGATTTGCTCCCAGGCAAGGCGTAGCGGCCGCACTCGTGCATGCAGACGTTGGGGAGCATGATGGAAGTTCGCGGAGTCGGGAACAAGGCCGGCTCCCGTCTCCTGGTTGGTGAACACGAAGTATTCGTTGCGGGTGTCCACACCGGCCAGTGCGGCCAGCAGGCTGCGCAGGTAGATCTCGGTTCCGCCCACACCGCCCGGTATCAGATACAGTGCGTTGACGCCGATACGCAGCGGGCGGTCCATCTTATCGCGCGCCGCTCCGGCGCCGTTTCAGCAGTTCGATCGCTTGGAGGATGTTGGGGTCGCCCGGCTTCAGTTTGAGAGCCGTGTTGTAGTCGGTTTCGGCCTGATCGAACTGGTTCATCTGCAGGTAGACATTGCCGCGATAGAGGAACGTCATGTCGTAGTTGGGGTTGAGGTGAACCGCTTCGTTCAGCTCGTCGAGCGCGAGGCCCGGCTTGTTCTGCTTGGCGAGCACCATGCCCATGAGCGAGTGCACGTGATAGCTGTTCTCGATCTTCTGCGCTTCGCGGAACTTCATCAACGCCTGATCCTGCTGATTGGCGCAGTCGAGCGCGAGGCCCCAGTCGATGAGCATGCTGTAGTCGGGCTTGCCCACTTTGGCGGCATCGTCGAACTTCTTCAGGGCTTCGGGACATTCCTGCCGCTCGTAGTGAACCATGGCGAGATGGAAGTGGGCGCGCGAATTGGCCGGGTTCTTTTCGGTGGCGTCTTTCCAGAGCAAGTACGGGTCGCCCCAGACGGCGCTGCGGGCACTTGTCATGTAGCCGAGAGCGAGCAGCACGGTGGCCAACGTTCCGGCGCGTGTGGCGGTGGTCGTGTTCCAGCGGCGCACGAATTCGCACGTGATGAGCAGCAACCCGATGAAGGGAAGATAGAGACGGCGCTCGGCGAGTGTGTCCCTGATAGGCACCACCGAAGATGTGGGGGCAATCAACAGGGCGAAGGCGAGCAGTCCGAAGAAAGCCAGTGGATAGCGCCGGCGGTACCGGAAGGCAACCACCAGCAGCGCCACGATTCCGATCAACCCGAGGATTGCACCGTGGTCAGTGATGGAGCGGGATACGGGATAATCCCAATCCGCGTTCTGACCAACAGGAAGGAGATAGAGCCGTATGTAGACCCAAATCACGAGCCACTGCGTATAAAAGTAATGGTTCCATGGAAGGTCAGCCATCTGGAAGCCGGCGGTGCGTGCTTGCCGCAACACATCGTAGACGAGATACAAGCTCACCGCGCCAACCACAATGATGGGGCCGTGCAGTCGCCAGTTGCGACGCAGGGTTTGCGCAACCGTCCCCTCAGGGAAGCAGATGTCTGTCAGGAAGAGCAGCCCCGGAAGAACGGCGGTATGCTCCTTGCTAAAGATGGCGCACACAAAGAGAACGATGACACCGAAGGTTCCGAGCCAGTCGATACCGCCGGGCCGGCGATACAGAAAGATTGTGTATGCGCCGAGGAAGAGCGGGAGGCTGAAGCCCTCGCTGCGGCCGGCAACGTAAGCAACGGACTCGGTGTTGATGGGATGAAGCAGGAAAACCGCCGAGCCGAAAACGGCGAGCCAGTCGCGCCATGCAACCACACCGCCCATCTCGAGAAGCTTGCGCAGGGCGAGAAACAGGATGCCGGTACTCATCCAGTGGAGGATCACGTTGAAGACATGGAAGGAATAAGGGTCTTCGCCAAACAGTTTCAGATTCCACCAAAACGAATAGTTCATGAATGGGCGCGCCATGGGGGACATGCTGCCGACGCCGTTCTTGAGAAAGCCCGGATCACGGAAAGGCAGGTATTCATCGTCGAAGACAAACGGTCCGTTGAGCGCGGGCGAGTAGACGTAAAGGACGATGAGCAGCGCTGCAAAGGCAAGCCCAATCAGGTGCAGCGTGGGTAGCGTCCCGGGCGGGAGTGCCGCGACCGGTTTGGCTGCCTGCTCCGCCTTATTCTTTGGAGCCTTCATGCTGGGACCGCAGTTGGTATTCGAGTATGGCGATGCGCTGGGTGAGCGCAATATTGGAATCTTTCAAATGAGAGACCATCACAGAGAATCGGTAGAAGACGAACAGGAACACCGCGAAGACGGCCACCAGGAGGGCCAGCGGCGGATCCGCTATTCCCATGGTACGAGCGAGCCACTGTAGAAGGAAAGTGGAGCGCGAGAGAATTAGCAGGACGATTCCGGCCCCGAGCCAACTCACGGAGTATTCGACGCGGATGTGTTGGCGGCGGACGGAGGAAAGCACGAGAAGGATGAGACCTCCACTGAACAGGGTGAGCACGTTGGACAGGCGTTCCAGATTCATTTGGGTCCTCCTTAGCGGCGCCTGGGCTAACGGCGCCACCGGCTTCGTTCGAACTTCAATATATTGACGAACACACCGAGTAAAACGTGAACGATGTAGAACAGCGAGCGCCAGGGCGTGATGCTGCTGCGGCCGGTGCGGCGCGGGCGCATCTGGCAAGGCACTTCGCGGAAACGGAAGGCCCGCCGCTGTAACACCACCAGCGCTTCTATCTCAGGATATTCCAGTGGGAAACTGCGGCTGAAGAGGGCGAGGGCTTCGTGATTCACGCCAACGTAACCGGAGGTTGGGTCGTGGACAGTCTGGCCGAGAATCGGGCGGAGAATAAAACGGAAAAACCGGATGCCCCAGGAGCGCACAAGGCTGGTGTATTGCTGGCCGGGATCGACGAAGCGCGAGCCGATCACCATCTGGCAATTGGATGTGCGAAGAGCTTCAAAGATGGCGGGGATGTATCGAGGGTCATGCTGGCCGTCGCCGTCCAGACGGATCACATAATCGAAACCGAGCTCAAAGGCGAGTTTGTAGCCGGCCTGGACGCACCCACCGAGACCGAGGTGGGTGGGCACGGAGAGCACCTCCGCGCCAGCGGTACGCGCAACCGCCGCCGTGGCGTCGATAGAGCAATCGTCAATCACGAGTACAGGCACGCCGGGCACGTTCTCCTGGATTTCGCGCACAACCGCGCCGATCGCCGACTCTTCGTTCAGCGCGGGGACGATGATCATGAGCGATCCGGGTTGTACGTCGCGAATCAAAGTTGAGCAACCTCTTTCAGCGAGATGGAGTGTTGGCGGCACCGGGACTCGAATTCTTCGGGTGGGATCCGAGCGGACGAGAGGATTCCTTTTCTCTCCCGCAGCGCATAGGGGAGCAGCGCCAGGAAGGAGAACAACGCGCGAAGAGGAATGAACACGAGACTCAGAAATGAGTTTCCCTGCTTGACATAATCTGACGCAGCGCTGCCCTGATGCCGGCCGATGGAGAGCAAGTGGTGGAAGTAGCGGGCGATGGTCGCGAAGGGCGTGCGTAGCGCCATGCCGAGCGGGAAATTCTTGGCGACAACCAGCCAGCGATTGCGCTCGACGTAGAAGGCTTTGAGGGGCGAGACCCGGCCAGCGGTGCGGGAGTAATGGTGCCAGACGCGGGCTTGCGCGACGTAACGGCAGTGCCAGCCCGCCCAGATGGCGCGCAGGCCGAGGTCGGTGTCTTCGCAGTAAAGAAAGAATTTCGGGTCGAAACCTCCAGTTTGTTCCAGAAGCTCACGGCGGTAGAGAGCAGCCGATCCGCTGGGGAGGAGACAGTCGCCGCTTTCGTCCCATTGTTCGGGGCGTGAGCCGTGGCCGCGTTGTTTGCTGCTGCCATCGGAGGCGAGCAGCATGCCCGCGGAATCGAGAGTCCCCTCCTCGGAGAGGATCACACGACAGGCGCACATTCCGGTCTGCTCGTCGGAGGCGGCAGCGCGCAGAAGCGCATCGAGCCATTCGGGGGCGACGGTGGTGTCATCGTTGAGCACAGCAACAAACGGGGCGTCGACAGCGCGCCACGCCTGATTCACCGCTTCGCCGTAACCGGCGTTTCGTTCGTTGTCGATCACTCGTGTGTCTGGTGCTCGCGGATTGCTTGAAAGGAATTTGTTCACCAGGGGCCTCGCACGCCCCTGCCCACCGTTATCGACGATGATGATTGCGAAATCACGCCTGGTTTGAAGGGAAAGGCTGGCGAGACAAGCCTTCAGAACCTTTCCTGACTCCAACGTAGGAATGACAACGATCGCGCTCGGAACCGGCAATCCCTTGATTGTACGCCAAGAGGGTGTGGGACCGGGGTGGATTCTCGCGGAAACCGTCTCCCTTAGGGTCGCGGCTCTGTAAGGGTCCACGCAAAAATAACTTCACAGTGACCTGCGCGGCCGTCTAGCCGGAAGAAGCGCCGAGATGAGTCTCGGCGCATGGCTGGCCTGGAAAGGCCAGCCGCGGCCAGGATTGGCCGCCCCACAAGACGGCTGAATGTCCAAACTCCAGTCGCCGAGATGAGTCTCGGCAGCCTGGGAGTCTATTCTTGCGCCGATGACGACGAGATGCGAAGAAGGTGCGCGGGCAGGATTAGCCGCCCTGCACCAACAACGTCGGCCCGGTGAAGGACCAGTGTCGCGGCGGAGCAGAAGAATACCACGAGGGCCAGGGCGAATAGCTCGCCGTGATCGTCGACCGCAGTGAGGGCGATGCCGAGTTTAGTGAGGTGGAAAAAGATGGCTCCGCTGATCACCCCGAGGGAGAGGAGTGCGCCGAGTGGAACGGTGCGCGGGTAGAGCAGAAGCGCGGCGGCGATCAGTTCGGCGATCCCACTGCCGATGCGGCCCCAGGGTTCCATGCCTACGGTAGTGAAGATATATACCGACTCACGCGCAGCGGTGAATTTGAAGAACAGGGTCTGGAGCAGTATCACGGCGGTGATGATGCGCAGGGCCCAGCTCACGTAGATCATTGGCTTGGTCATTGAACGTTTCTCCTCAGAAATGTTTGCGCTTCGGATTTTCCAAGGTAGCGTTCCAGGAGTTTGGGTTCCGTGCGCATCAGGTCCACGACTATTAATCCATCAACGACGTTGGAAAATTCCGGGTCGACGTTGAATGCGAGCAATCTTCCTCCGAGCTTGAGGTATTGGCGGAGAAGCACGGGTACGCCTTCGCCGTTCGGCTCTACGTCACTGACGAGGTCGGCGAGATGATCGATGGCGTCGCAGGCACGCCAAAGCTGCGGACCTGGTTCGGCGGCGCGTTTGCGGAAGGGATTGCGCGTGCGGACGAGTTGGGACCATTCTTCCAGCCATGCGTGTTTTTCCAGGAAGGAGATCATGAGCTGCTGCGAAATGGGTTGGTAGCGATTGCTGATGCTGACGGGCCCGAAGAGGACTTTGTGTTCCGGATGAGCGGCGATGTATTTGCCGATCCCCTTCCAAAGGAGCAGCAGCGAGGAGAAGGAACGTTGGTATTCAGATCGAATCCAGGAACGGCCGAGTTCGATGGCGGGTCCCATGCGGCGGAGGAACGTTTCGTCGTAGCGGAAGAGGGTGGACGTGTAGAGGCCGTCGATACCTTTGCGCGGGAGAACCTCATCGGTGGCGGCGAGGCGGTAGGCGCCGACGACTTCGCGTTTGGTTTCGTTCCACAGGAAAAGGTGATGGTAATGGAGGTCGAAGGAATCGAGGTCGGAGTTCTTTCCGGTGCCTTCGCCCGCGGCGCGGAAGGTGATCTCGCGGAGGCGTCCGATTTCCGCGAGGACGGTGGGAGTTTGTTGCGCGGTGGCGAGGTAAACATGAAGATCGGTTGAGCTGGTGAGCCGTTGCGACGGAGGAAGCGCGGCGATTTCGGCGGCCATTTTGGCAGTGTCCTGCTCGTGTGCGATGGGCTGCGTTGCGCGGCGATGGCGGGTGGCGAGAGGCGCAGTGGTGTTTTGCTTCAGCGACTGGCGGCGGCCCAGGAGGTCAGTGCGTTCGCGGAGGTAGGCGATGCGGGCTGCGTCGGTTTCCAGGGGTTCGAGCACGGCGGCGGAGATCGGGTTTCCGGTGCAAACTTCGACGGTGACTCCGCGTTTGTTGAGAAGCTCGCGAATCAGAAGGGCGGTGCGCAGGATGGGATGCACCAGCCCTGCTCCGTGGAAAAGGGGACTGTTGGAGCCGGTGATATGCAAAGGAAGGATATTGAGGCTTCCGAGGCGGCGCGCGGCAAGGTGGATGAGACGCGCAATCTGGGGATTCCAGGGGGATTCACGCGGAGTCCAGTGAAGCCAGTCGATGTGGGCGACCTCGCCGGCGGGGAAGACTAGCAGCAGTCCACCGCGATCGAGATGTTGGAGCGCAGACCGCATGCCGGAACGGCTTTCGCCGGATGCGCCAACGCCGGGGTCGACGGGGATGACGATATCGCGGAGTTCCGGAATAGCAGACAGACGGGAGTTGGCGAGCACCTTGACGTCGGGGCGCCTTTGCCGGAGGATATGGAGCAAGACGATGCCATCGAGGATTCCTGTGGGGTGATTGCTAAGGGCGACGACTGCGCCATCTGCCGGGATTCGTTTTAGGTCCGATTCGGTGGCATGGATGCGAATTTGGAGGGCATCCACTGCCTTTGAGGCGATGGGAGCGGCAGGAGCGTTCACGAGTGTTTCGTATAGATGCCGGGCCTGGTGGAGTCCAAAGAGACGGGTGACCGGAAGCATGCCGTTGGGGATCGATAGTAGCGGGTTTGGCTCCATTTGGTACCTACATCCCATGTCCGAGTCAGATAATTCCCGAAATTGTCCTTGGGGGGATCTCTCTATGTTGGGAACGCGCGGGGGGACCGATAGAAGAGCAATGGCTTTTGTACGCATCCTCGCCGCCATAACAGCGGCTTTAGGCGCTGCGCTTGGCGGTGTGCTTCTCGTCTTCTTTCGTGATCCGGATATTCGTGCGGAAGGGTGGGTTTCGCTTGGCATCGCTTGTGTCCTGCTGGCTTGTCTCTTCTGGGGATCGCGGAGGAAACGGATATTGCACCGGGCACGGGTGGCGTACGAGAACGGGCTGCTGGATTATGAGCGCTGCCGGTTAGCGAAGGCAGCGCGGCATTTGGGGCAGGCAGCGAGGCTCTACTCGAAGGCGCAGGACCGGACCAATGAGGCCCTGTCGTATATGGAGCTTGGAAATTGCGAGAACGACGCCGGGCATCCGGATGCGGCGATTGAGGCGTTGCAGAAAGCGATGGATTTGTGGGAGCGCATCCCGGAATCCGAGCGCACCAGCAACACGTGGCGGTTGCTGTGCAATTGTGCGTCGGCGATGATGGCGAAAGGCGATCTGGATAGCGCCGAGAGCTACGCCCGGCGGGCGGTGAGGCAGTGTGAGGCACACCAGCCGGATGCGTTGGAGCGGGCGCAATGCCAGTTGGTGTTGGGCGGGATTCTGCGGGCGAAGAAGAACTTCACGATCGCACTACCGCTGATCAAGGGGGCGCGGGATACGTTTGAGAGACGGAAACATCCGCTGTTGTGGCAGGCGCTGTTGGAACTGGCGAAGCTCCACGATGATCAGGATCAATTTGAGGCAGCGGGGAGTTTGTATAAGCTGAGTTGCCAGTTGATTGTGGACCAAGTGGGGTCGCGACATGTGGAGTTTGGACGGGCGTTGGAGAGTCATGCGGGGATGCTGGCGCGGGCCGGCAAGATGATGGATGCGGCGATGATGCAGGCCCGGGCGGCCGGGATATTAGATGTGATCCGGTGAGTGGCGGAATTTGGCTGGCCTGGAAAGGCCAGCCGCGGCCAGGATTGGCCGCCCCACCTGAGAGTTATTCCAGGATGTGGCTGCGGAGACCTTCCAGGGTGAAGGCGTCGCTGCGGACAAACTCCAGGAGTTTGCCTTCGCGGGTTCGGATTTTATCCACCATTTCGGGGATCAGATCGCGCTTTTCTTCGGGTATCAGGGCGAGACCGTTTTCGTCTCCGTGGAGGAGGTCGCCGGTTTTGATTACCAGACCCATGATTTGTACAGGCACGCCGACTCGTGCGATGCGGTAGTTGGCATGGCTGGCTACGGTTCCGCGGGCGAAGTACTGGAAGCCGAGGCGGCGGACTTCAGGGATGTCGCGGACGCCGCAATCGCTCACCATTCCGATTGCGCCAAGTCGATGGAAGATCGTGGTCATCACCTCACCGGCGTGGGCGGCGTAATCGCCGTGGCCTCCGATTTCCTGCAACACGATGACGCCGGGCTTTGGACTGTTATCAAGCAGTGAATAGAGGTCGAGGAAGAGGCGGTTGTCGCGCGGTTCCATCTGGGTCATGGATTCCACTTGCGCGGTGACCGCGTAGCCGGCCATACGGCCGAGTTCGGGGAAGAGACAGCGCAACTGGAGCGGAGTGAAGCCTTCGTGGTGTTTGCGGACGCCGAGGAGTTCGATAGCGTTGCAGAGTGTCGGTGTATCGACGGTCTTCAGGTATTCAAGAAAGTTTGCGTCAGACATGGTCCTCGTCTACCGTACACTCTTTATCGCGGGCACGTCTACCGGTTGCACGGGCTCGTGGAGACCGAAAGAAAAGATGGCTGTTGCGGAAGCAATGGCGACGTACTGTTTGCCATCAACGGAATAGGTGATGGGGGAGGCGTTTTGCCCTTCGCCCATCTGGAAGTGCCAGAGGTGCTTGCCGGTCCTGGCGTCGACGGCGACGAGTTGGCCATCGTCATCGCCAAAGAAAACAACGCCGCCGGCCGTAGAGACAGTGCCTGCCCAGGATTCGGCGGGCCCAGTCATCGGGTATTCCCAAACGCGATTGCCGGTCTTGGGGTCGAGGGCGCGGAGAAAGAACTGGCCGAGTTCGACGGGCTTGGGTCCCGCGCCGCCGCCTGCGAAGTTCTTCTTGGGCTCGGGCTCCTTGGCGGAACTGGTGAAGATGTCACACTGTTCGAGGGTGACGACGTGGAGGAGTCCGGTGGAAGGGTTGTAGGAGGGCGACATCCAGTTCGTTGCGCCACGGACGCCAGGGCAGGCGCGGTTGCCGTTGGGGGTCGGGTCCTTGCCGGGTACGAGGATCGGACGGCCTTTGGCGTCGATGCCGGTAGCCCAATCGAGCTTGTCGACGAGTTTGGTGGCGCGGAGGTATTCGCCGGTAACACGGTCGAGCACGTAAAAGAAGCCGTTGCGATTGGCGTGCATCACCACTTTGCGGGTCTGGCCGTTCCAGGGGATGTCGGCGAGCACCGGCCAGGCTTGCGCGTCCCAATCGTGAGTGTCGTGGGGCGTGAACTGGAAATACCATTTCATCTTGCCGGTGTTGAGGTCGAGGGCGAGGAGGGAGCAGGTGTAGAGGTTGTCGCCCTGACGGTCGCCGCCATAGAAATCGGGCCAGGGGTTACCGGTGGGCCAGTAGAGGAGGTTCAACTCGGGATCGTAGGTTCCGCTGGACCACGTTCCGCCACCACCGTATTCGATGTACTTGCCCCAGCTTTCGGCGCCGGGCTCGCCTTTGGCCGGGATGGTGTAGCGACGCCAGAGTTCTTCGCCGGTGGATGCGGAGAAGGCCGTGACGTAGCCGCGCATGCCGCTGTCGCCGCCGCCAACGCCAACGATGACGCGGTCCTTGATGGCGACGGGAGCGGCTGTGGAGTAGAGTCCATCTTCCGTGCGTCCGTACTGCTTCTGCCAGAGGACCGCGCCGTTGCGGCGATCGAGGGCGACGAGGTGGACGTCGGAGGTGACAAAGAAGATGCGGTCGCCGAGGATGGCTGCGCCGCGGTTGACGCGTTCGAGCTTGGCGCGCGAATCCTTGAATTCCCAGATGAGGCGTCCGGTGCGGGCGTCGAGAGCGCGCACTTCGTTAGTGGCGGTGACGTACATCACGCCGTTGTAGACCAGCGGGTTGGTGCGGAGCCCGTTGGCCTTGGGGACGTGGTAGACCCATTGGGGGGCGAGTGAGCCGGCGTTGGCGGCGGTGATCTGGGTGAGCGAACTGTGGCGCTTGCCTTGATAATCGCCGGCGTAGGTGAGCCAGTTTGCGCCGGGTCCTTTGAGGATGTCTTCGTAGGTGACTTGAGCCGGCAACAGGGTAGCGGCGGCGGTGAGGATCAGCAGGTGCTTCATGAATCTTGCTCCCTATTTTTTGGCGGCATCCCTGGGACGGACGCTTTGCCGGGCGAGGTAGGCGATGACGTTATCGAGCTCTTCTTTGGAGAGGCGCTGGGCGTAGTTGCGCGGCATTGGGGAATGCTCGGAGACGGTGACCTCTTTCACGTCGCGCATGTTGAGTAGATGGAGTTCGCCTTTGGCGTCCTGCACCTGCATGGAGTAGTTGTTGCGGTTGCGGGCGACGCCTTTGATGGTGGTTCCATTCTTCATGCTGACCGTGACGGCTTTGTAGCGATGGAAGCCGTCGGCGTCGGGATCGAGGATGGACTCGCGAATGTCTTCGAGAGCCTTCATTGCGCCGATGTTGCTGAGGTCGGGGCCGAGCATTCCGCCGCGGCCGGAGACGCGATGGCAATTGACGCAGCCTGCTTTGCCGGTGAAGAGGGATTCGCCGGCGGCCGGGTCACCGGGGATAGTGGTGCTTTCGATGGCTGGCGCGGTGAGAGATCGAACAAATGCGGCGGTTTGCCAGATTTGGGATTCGGGGAGGTTGGAGCCGGGCATGTCGGAACTGGGGACGCCTTTTTCGATGATGCGGAAGAGGCCGTCGTCTTCCAGCGGATGCCATGCGCCGCGATGGCGGAGGTTGGGTCCACGTCCACCCTGGCCGGTGGGTCCGTGGCAGGCGGCGCAGGAGTTAGCGTAGAGTTTCTTGCCGGCGGCTATGGCTTCGGGGTTTCCGAAGGCGGGGTTCTTGGGTTTGCCTTCTTTGCTGGCGTCGTGTTGGGCGGCGAGGCCGATACCCAGAAAGATGATGCAGAGTCGCATGTGATCCTGTTCTTGAAACTGTATCATGCACGGGGTTGGGAGGTCAGTGGAGCAGACGTCTTGAACAATTCCGCGCAACCGGCTGGAGGGGATGGGTGCAGGAAACTAGTTTGTGCCGGTCTCCGCCAGGGTAGGCACCAGGGATTGTGGAGGAGTGGGTTTCTTTGAAGGGCCAGATATTGAACGCTGGCGGCGAGGTGGTCTCTGGTTACCCGACAGCCGCTTGCGGATCTGGCCCCTTACGGTGTCGTCGATTGGGACAACCGGGACGCGGACTGTCCGGTTGCCAGGATTCAGTTTGAGGACGTCCTCGTCGAGCCATGCATGAAACATGCGGTTGTGTTTGGTATCGACAACGAGAAGCAGAAGAGGGATGTTGGAATGAGCAAAGCGGTTGTACCACTTCGAGTCCAATGCAAAGAAACCCTCAATCGGGCGGTCCGTTGCCTTTACTTGCACGGCGCTGAAATTCGTCCCCCCCTGCGCATTCGGAAACGCAGCGATGAAATCGTAGCCAAAGTCATCACCTCGTCCGGAATGGTAGGTTGCACCGATGTCCTGGAGGAAGAGCTCGACAAGTAGCTCAGCGCGTCTCGCCACAATTTCACCCTGTGATTTCGTTCGGTTCATGCGAATACCGATTTCGTCGGCTTGTGCCGCCTTCCCTTCCAGAATCGCACAACTTCATCATGAAGCATTTTGAGGTTAGAGCTTGTCAGCTCGTGGGTGGCTGGGATCTGCGTGATGGCCTTTACCGCGACGCCATCATGAACGGAGCGGATGAACACGCGTTTGGACGGTTCATGAACACCCAGGATGTACGTCGGGGCCGGGATCTCGAGAAGCCGGGCCACATCTTCTCTTGTCGAGGATATCCGCAGGCTATTGTGAGGTGCGGTTGCAGCCGTGGCCTTCGCCTGCACGAAGAAGAACGGCCGCTTACCGGGTAAGGTGGTGAGTTCTACGCAGTAATCAACGGCTGGCCATTTCTCGCCGAGATGGGTGGGGCTGAAAAGCGGGCTCGGAAAATCAGCATAGTCGGTCAAGCAGAGCTCCACGATGTTTTCACCCCGTTTGCCTATGACGTCGCGCAGCCTATGATTCAACTCATCTCAACGATAGCACCGTGAAGGTGTCCACGACATTGGAGCCGGCTGACGGAGGAACTACCTCCGAATCAGGGATTGACGGACGCGCTAATGGGCGTGAAGACGGCTGATGGGCGTGCGCGTACGGACGTACAATGGTTTAGGTACGCAAGGAGACGAGGCGATGGCAATCAGCATACATCCTGAACTGGAAGAAAAGCTCCGAGCCCGAGCTGACGCGGCTGGGGTAAGCATCGAAACCTACATCGAGCGTATCGCACGCGATCAACAGACCGCCGAGGAGGAGCTTGAGGCCCTCGCCGTCGAAGGCCTGAACTCCGGCGAGTCGATTGCCGCCGGTGAACGCTATTGGGCGGCCAAGCGTCAACGTCTTATCGACGGTCATCAAGAGACTGGGACCTGAGAAGCGGCATATCCTCGAATCCGGTTACCCGGAATACGCGAAGGGCTTCCAGTCCCGGATACCGAATACGCGCGCGCCACCCCATAGCCGGCTGTGTGGCAAGCAGTGAGAAGGTACTATGCGCGGCATCGAAGAACCGCAGCGCTATATCAGCGGGCGGAGGGGCTGGTTTAAGAACTGAAGTCGTTCGCTCCTGCCTCGCCTGGGCGGGATATGCTGGAACAAATCGTATGCAACTCCTTCTATTGTTTCTGCTGACGATGCCGGTTTCGGCGCAGGCCGACCGTGAGGCCACGCTCGATCAACTGCTGCAGGTGCTGCGGCCGAGCCGGGTGCCGCCGGATGGACGGATCAATGCCGTGGACCGGACGTGGGAGGATTGGATCCGGCGAACGGGGGAGTTGCCTCCGGACTTCGATGCAATGCCTTCGATTCCGGGGCTACCGGATCCGCTTCAGGGCGTTCAGACGGGGGCGCAATGGACGGAACGGAAGAAGGTCCTGCGCGCCGGGATTGAGCATTGGATGTATGGGAAGTTTCCGCCGGCGCCGGATAATCTGCGGGCTGTCGTGACTGCCACGCGCAAAGAGGGCCGCGCGACGGTGCGCGAGGTGCGGTTGGAGTTCGGGCCGTCTCACAAGGCGACACTGCGCGTGGAGTTGGTGATTCCCGAGGGCAAGGGGCCCTTTCCGGTATTTTTGACTAATCATGCGCGCAACCGTCCGTGGATCTACACGGCGGTGCGGCGGGGCTACATTGCCTGTGTGTATCACGCAACGGATCCGCGGTACGGCAATGGCGACGATTCCGATGCGTGGGTGGAAGTGTATCCGCAACACGATTTTTCGGTGCTGGCGAGGTGGGCATGGGCGGCGTCGCGGGCTGTGGATTATCTTCTGACGCTGCCGGAGGTGGACAAAAAGAAGATCGGCTTAACCGGGCATTCGCGCAATGGGAAGCAGGCGCTGCTGGCAGCGGCCTTTGACGAACGCATCGCCGCGGTGATTCCATCGAGCGGAAATAGCGGGGAGTGCGATCCGTGGCGGTACACCACCGAGCCATTTGCCAACGAAAGCATCGAGTTATTGGCCGGGGCGCAGTCGCACTGGTTTCATCCGCGGCTGCGGTTCTTTTCCGGACGCGAGGATAAGTTGCCTGTGGATCAGAATACGCTGCAGGCCTTGATTGCGCCACGCGGGTTGATGATGTATTCAGGGTTTGCGGAGTCAGCCGGGAATCCGTTTGGGTTTGAACAGAATTACCGGGATACGTTGCGGGTCTACCGTTTCCTCAATCGCGAGCAGAATCTGTGGCTTCACTTACGCGAAGGCGAGCACGATACGACATCCGGAGATATCGAGAACTTCGTTGATTTCTTCGATGCCATGTTTGACCGGCGGCCACGGTCGAAGACCGAAACATTCATCCATGGATATGATTTTGAGAAGTGGAAACAGGTTTCAGGAGAGAACATTCAGGCCACTTCCTATGCGGTACGCAGCCTGCGGCTGGAGAAGAGCTCGCTGCGGAAGCAAGTGGAGTGGGCGTTGGGAGATGAGCCCGCGTATGCGGCCAATCTGCCGCGTCGCGATTTGCCCACTCAGCCGTTTGTGAGCGAGGGGGCGCTGGCCGGGTTGTTCCGGCGCCCGGCGGCGGACCGTGCGTCGATGGAGCGGGTGCGCAAGGAAGGAATGGAACTGAAGATTCTACCGTTCGGCGACGGGCTGGCGGGAAATCTATTTCTGCCGGCCAAGGCGGCGACAGGAAAACTGCCGGTGGTGATCTGGCTGCATGCCTATAGCTACCAATACGGCTGGTCGATTGCGGAGCCATGGACGTCGACGGGGTCCGACATTCGCATGGATCAGCGGCCTTCGTTTCCGAGCTTGACGAAGCGAGGGTTCGCCGTGTTTGCATTCGATCAGATCGGGTTCGGGACACGTGTACGCGATTCCAAGGAATTCTATAACCGGTATCCACATTGGTCGCTGATGGGGAAGATGGTAGCCGATACGCGAGCGGCCGTGGAGGCATTGGCTGCGCTGGACATGATCGACGCTGACCGGATCTACCTGATGGGGTATTCGCTGGGCGGCAAGGTGGGATTAATGACGACGGCATTGGATGGGCGCGTAGCGGGATTGGCGGCAGTGTGCGGGTTCGATCCGTTGCGGCTGGACACGGCGGACCGCGGGGTGGAGGGCGTGCGGCACTATTCCCATTTGCATGGGCTGATGCCGCGGTTGGGTTTTTTTGTGGGTCAGGAGGGTCGGCTGCCGTTTGATTTTGATGCGGCACTGGCGCTGGCTGCGCCGAGGAAGGTCCTTCTTATCGCCCCAACATTGGACCGCTATGCGCGGGTTGCTGATGTTCGGGCCGAGGTTGCGGAGGCGAGGAAGGCTTGGGCAGTGGCGGGGAATCTGAGTCTCGAAACTCCCATGGATTTCAACCAGTTTAAGAGAAGGACACAGGAGCGGGTGTTCACGTGGCTGGCGGAAAACGCGGGGCTCAAGTAATACCGCAAGGAACGGGCAGATGTGGGTGCGATGCCGACGAACGCCCTAGTGGGTGCAAGAGACGACTTGCCTTCACATGTTCTGCCCGATTCCTGCGGCGATAGAGGCGGTTGGGGGAGGCCGGCCTGCACTCTACCGAACCTGGGCCGCGGCTGACGTGACAGTAGCCGGGTCCTCGCGAACGAAAAGACGGATCTCAACACGGCGGTTTTGCTTGCGGCCGGCGCGCGTGGTGTTGTCGGCAATGGGCGCCGCAGTACCAACGCCAATCATATGTATGTTCCGCAGCGGAAGCTGATGCTGAACAGTAAAATAGCGGGCGACGTTTTCGGCCCGTCGCTGACTCAATTGCAGATTGAGGGCCGTGCTGCCAGTGCTGTCCGTGAAGCCCTGAACCTCAACCGCGAAACGCTTCAGTTGTGCAGCCTGCTTTGCCAGCTCGTCCAACGCGGCTTTTGCATCGGCGGTCAATTCGCTGCGTCCTGTATTGAATAGGACGTTCGTGGTCTTTGTGAGTTTCAACTGATCGATGCCTTCGATGGTCTTCTCAATGGTGTCGGAGCGATTGGTGGCATAGAGGCGGGCATCCGCCGCTTGCTGTTGCGCCAGCGAAGCCGCCGATGCCGCGCCCTGTGCTGTCTCGGAGGTAGACTTCAGTTGGGTATCGAGTTTCTCGACGTTCCCCTTTAGATCCACGAGGTTCTCGCGAGTGCGCGAGGAGTCACGTTCGAGGACGTCGAGCTGTTGATCCTGCTCGGTATTTCGCGTCTCGGTTTTCTGAACCCGCTGGGTAACGGGAGTGACCTGTCCTGCAACGTATTTCTTAGTGGCGCAGGAGAATAAGGAAGAACTCAGGCTAGCAACTAATCCGAGTGTTAGGGTAAATCTCTGAGTTGACATACAGCAAACCTCTTAAGCCCATTGCTAAATTATATATGTTCGCCGGTGGCGGCAACGCTCGGAGGGAGACGTTTCAGGGAGCCACCACCGGCAAACGTGCCCGCGGGAGAGACCACGGGAGGCTGCGACGGATAAGACCGATTGGTAATTTTTACCGGGAGAGGAATTTTCTTCTGCCCATGCTCTAGCAGAATTTCCCAAGTTCGTACCAACCACCGGTCAGGAACCGCATCTGAACAGATCAGTAGCAAACACCGTGCCAAAACCACTGGCTGGAGGAGCGAGATTCTGAGAGAAAAAATCCTCCGCGCGGGCACTACATCCAAAGGTGGACTTTAACCTACAGAGTGTCGATGAAGTGGTACGGTCGTTGATCCTGCCGTTGGCTGCGTGGATCTTCCTCAGCGGAATCGATGATCTATTCCTGGATGCGGTGTGCCTGCTCACCTGGCTTTCCCGGCAGACACTGCACTCCGTGCAGGAAGATGAGGCGGAACGGAAGGAAGCGCTCGCCGCTCCGCAGAAGCGGACAGCGATCCTGGTGCCGCTGTGGCGGGAAGATGCGGTGATCCGGCAGATGGTGGATCACAATGTGGACCGGATCGACTACCGGGCATATGACTTCTTTCTAGGGGCATACCCGAACGACGAGCCGACGCTGGGAGCGGTACGGGAGTTGGAGGCGCGGCATCCGAATGTTCATGTATCGGTTTGCGCCAATCCGGGACCGACATCGAAAGCCGATTGCCTGAATTGGGCTTTTCAGCGGATGGTGGAGTTTGAGCGCGACCGGAACGTGCGATTCGAAGTGATCCTGACGCATGACGCCGAAGACGTGATCCACGAGCACGCATTGCATTGGATCAACTACTGCGCGGATATCTATGACATGGTCCAAGTGCCGGTGTTGCCATTGCCAACGCCGATAAGCAAGTGGACTCACGGGATTTACTGCGACGAATTCGCCGAGTTCCAGACCAAAGACATGCCCGGGCGGCAGATTCTGAACGGGTTTGTTCCGTCGAACGGGGTAGGGACGGGATTCACGCGCTGGGCTCTGGACCGTCTCGCGAAGGAGAACGGGCGCATTTTTGAGCCGGAGAGCCTGACGGAGGATTACGAAAACGGGCTGCGATTGCACTATCTCGGCTGCCCGCAGTTGTTTGTTCCGGTTCGCATGTTACAAGGGCGGCCAGTAGCGACGCGCGAGTTCTTTCCGCAAACAGTGCGGTCGGCGATCAAACAGCGAACCAGATGGGTGACGGGGATTTCGCTGCAGAGTTGGGAGCGCCATGGATGGAAGGGTGGCCTGGGGACGCGCTACTGGCTTTGGCGCGACCGGAAGGGGCTAATCGGGAACCCCGTAAGCTTTCTGACGACACTGTTGTTCTTTTACGGCTTGGGGACGTGGTGTTGGAGCAGGTGGTTCGGCGGGACGTGGGGATTGGGAGCGATCACGGCGAATGTCCCCGCACTTCTGTTGATGGGATCGAACACGGCGATTCAGGTTGTACACCTGGGGGTGCGGGCGTGGTGCTCGGCGCGCGTATATGGCTGGTGGTTTGCCTCGGGGGTTCCGGTGCGGGCGATACTCGCCAATTACATCAATTTTCGGGCGACGCTGGGGGCGATTCGGCGGTATGCGGCGGCTCGCCTGGGGATCGCAAAACTGGTCTGGCTGAAGACGGACCACAGGTATCCGATGATGCCGGCAACGGCGGTTGCGGCGGCTCGCAATCCCATGCGGTTGGGTGAGGTTCTGATGAGCGCCGGGCGGTTGACCGCGAACCAGCTCGCGTGGGCGATTGCGAACAAACCGCCGGAGGAGCGAATTGGGGAGTTCCTGGTGCGGTGCCGTCTGGTAACGGAGGAACAGGTGTATCAGGGGTTGAGCCAACAGGGGAGCATTCCGCTGGCTGGGTTGGATCCGCGGCGAGTGCGGAGCGGGGTGGTGCGGGCGCTTCCTTTACAGGTAGCGTTGGAGCACAAGGTGATTCCGTTTCAGGTGGCAGGCGGGTTTCTATTTATTGCGTGTTGTGACATTCCACAGGAGGGGTTGGAGCGGGAACTGGCGGCTCACACGAAGCTGCACGTGAGGGTACACCTGGTGACGCAATCGAATTTCAACCGGCTGCGGGAGGCGCTGTTTCCGGGAGGTGCGGCGAAGGTGGCAACTCCAATTGCGACGGCGGCGAAGGTTACGCAGTAATGAGGAGCTGAAAGTAAAGTGACACCCAGGAGCAGCCGATTCTGAAGATACGCACCTGACTCGGCGTTCCATGCTCGCGTTGGCGGTCGGAGGCAGCAACGCTATGACGAACCCACTTCCGCGGTTTCAGGGGCTGACTCCGCCCCGATTGTTCGATGTCGAGAAGGCGATGCCGGGGCTTGCCGAGTACCGCCGGAGCGCGCTCCGGCTGCGTCCGGAGCGGGTGAAGAAGCCATTGCCGGTAAATGCTTCAAAAATCGGAGGGAGGTTCCTTTGGCCTTCGAAAGAGGCTTGGCCGTTCTGCCGCGAGACGGATCCTGTGGAGAAGGTTGGGGAATACACGCTGCAACAGGCGCTCGAACACGCACGGGAGATGAAGCTGGGAGAGAAGATCAAACTGAAACCACCCCCGTCCGGGCCGAATAACTTCGCCGCGTTGGAAAAGTGGAATCGCGATTTCGAGGCCGAGTACAAGAAGCTCCGGGCAGGCGGGTTGCCTGAGTTGACGCCTGCGGAAATTGCCGAAACGAAGAAGCAATACGACGAACAGCGGCGCAGTTCCGCGGAGGCGGGGAATCCTCACAACGCGGGATACTTCCCATTGATTCAACTGCGGAGGGACGATTTTCCGGAACTGCCGTGGCCACACGGGAAGGACCTGTTGCAGGTGCTGTGGTGCCCGCGGGTTCATTTTCGGGGGAACCGCTTGCCGGAACCGGGCGAGAAACTACCGCAAACGAATGGGGCGAAGATCTACTGGCGGACGGAATCGGCGATGCGGCCGGCGGCGGAGTTGGAGGCCGTGAAGTATAAGGGGTTCGCGATTCGGGAATGCCGGCTGCGGCCGGAGGAGATCGTCGAGTATCCGCAGGGGGAAGAACTGGGTCCGGACACGATGCGGAGCCTGAAGAACCTGAAGCCGTGGTTCGACCGGGCGCCGCAGGCGAGGGCGGCAGCACGGCACGGAGACGACCCCGGCCCGGAATGGCGATACAGCTACGACATTGCGACGGCACCGGGGACGAAGCTGCTCGGGTATGCGCAATGGATTCAGGACCCGGAATTGCCCGGCTGCGCATGCGGTGCGGCGATGGAGCCGCTACTCACACTGGCGAGCCAGGAGGACGCCGATAGCACGATCTGGCACGTGGAGACGATGGGAAAGCACGACGAAGCGGTGGAGAATCCATCGGGATTCCACTGGGGAGACTGGAGCAACGCGTACGTTTTCTACTGTGCGCGACGGCATGCGATTCGCACGCGAACCATAGTACAGAGTTCCTAGCCAAAAGTATTTGAAATTTGTGGCAGGCATCAGCGGTCAGCTTTCGGATTCAATTTGTTGAAGTACTTTTGTTTACGATCCTCGGTCCAAGAATCTAGTCAGACACCGCCCGGCAAGCGGGTGGCTTGATGAGTGAGGCCGCCTCAACGGCGGTCGGGCGTTGGTCCGGGCGTCGCACGCTGGGTGCCTGATTCTCAAAACAGTCCACTGTTTTCCTCCGCACCGATGACGACGTGCGCGAGACTCTCGCAATGCTCAACAGCATTGCCACGCAGTTGGGAGATCGAGCGAGTGCGTCGCGGTCTGTTCGCGGAACCACTCATCATGCGAGGCGAACAGCACTGCTCCGGGGAACTCCCGCAGTGCCTTCGAAAGCGCCTCCTGAGCCTCCATCTCCAGGTGATTGGTGGGCTCATCGAG
>JACQZR010000057.1 GCA_016213775.1 Acidobacteriota bacterium | reverse complement strand
GGGCTTGTTGGTGAGCACTGCCATCGAGAGGCCGCGATCGCGGAAGACATCGAGGCTTTCGCGGACGCCTGGATAGAGAGTGGTGAAATCGAGCTTGTGCGCGCGGTAGTACGCGAGAAAGAAGTCGAGGGCCTGTTGCACATCGGCATCGCTTGCCTCCGGCCCCATGGCGCGGCGCAGCAGCACCGGAGCTCCGTTGCCGACGTAGGTGTAGATAGTCTCGTTGGGGAGCGGCGCGAGTTTCATATGATCGCGCGCGGCATTCACGGCGTTGGCCAGGTCGAGTTGCGAGTTGATGGGTGTACCGTCAAGGTCGAAGATGAGGAGTTTCATGCGAAGTTTAGTAAGTAAGCGCCGCGCCTTTGCCCTGTCACCGGGGGACCCGTCACTCTTTTCCTGTCCGGGGGCAAATAGTGCTGTAGGTTGCGAAGCCATCAGGCTCAGACTGGCAGTTGTGGGAAAGGCCGCGAGAGATAAGGATGGCGGCAAGAGAACGGTAATTGACGGATCGGGTACACTGAACGGAATGCCACGTTCCTCGCCCGCACCCGGCGAACTACTGGGTCCCTATCAAATGCTTGCCCCCATCGGCGAAGGCGGGATGGGCGAAGTGTGGAAAGCCAGGGACACGCGCCTGGACCGGGTGGTGGCGATCAAGTTCTCCAAAGAGGAGTTCAGCGAGCGGTTTGACCGCGAGGCCCGTTCCGTGGCGGCGCTGAATCATCCGAACATCTGCCAGTTATACGATGTCGGCCCCGACTACCTGGTGATGGAGTTCATCGAAGGAACGGTGCTGCAGGGTCCGATGCCCGTAGCGAAGGCGGTCACCTACGCCGTGCAGATTCTCGATGCCCTCGAAGCCGCCCACAGGAAACGCATCACGCATCGCGACCTCAAGCCCGCCAACATTCTGGTCACTAGGCAGGGGATCAAACTGCTGGACTTCGGTCTCGCCATTCAAAGCGCCGGGCCGGAGGATCCAGACGCGACCGTAGTGGCGGGGCTTTCCCGGAAAGGCGAGATCGCCGGGACTCTCCAGTACATGTCGCCGGAGCAGTTGCACGGCAAAGAAGCCGACGCCCGCAGCGACATCTTCGCGTTCGGCTGCGTGTTGTACGAGCTGCTTACCGGCAAACGCGCTTTTGAAGGGCACAGTGCCGCCAGCGTGATCGCCGCGGTTCTGGAACGCGAGCCGGAGTTCCATGAATCGACCGGCATCTATCAGGTCATTCGCACCTGCATCGCCAAGGATCCGGACGATCGCTTTCAAAGCGCACGCGACATCAAGCATGCTTTGACGCTCTCTCAACCCGTGGCGCCTCTGAAGGCGACCACGCGACTGCCGTGGGGATGGATTGCAGGTGCGGGGGCGGCCTCGCTCGTGATCGGATTTGGCCTGGCCACACTCCGCCCTGCGAAGCAGGTTGGCACGCAGGGGCCAACGGTGCGACTGGAAATCGCCTCGCCTCTTGCGCAATCCCGTTTCTCCACACGGGTGAATGCGGTTTCCCTCTCGGCTGACGGAGAGATGCTCGCCTTCATTATGGCGGAGAATACTTCGCGGCGGATCTGGGTGCGGTCGTTCCGCGACGCGGTTTCGCGTCCGGTCCCCGGTACCGAAGGAGCGTTCAGTGTAGGCTGGTTTTCCAACGGTGACGGGCTACTGTTTACGGCGGACGGGAAGCTGAAGAAAATACCTGTGACGGGAGGGGCGGCCACCGTCCTCACCGATACCACCGAAGCAACGGCAATTGCACGCAATGCTGGCGGCGCCATCGTTTTTCGCAAGAAAGACGGCGCCTATCAGGTGGATACCAACGGCAGCGTCCATCCGTTGACTGCCATCCCGCAATCAGCGACGCAGTTCCAGTTTCTTCCTGACGGCCGGCGCTTCCTCTACCGCCTGCCGGACGGAGCGCATTCCGGAGTCTACGCGGCGCCGTTCAGTGGTGGAAAACCTGTGAGGCTGCTGTCCGAGGCCCGGCGATTCGCATTCGATGGCCGGTACCTGTATTCCGTTCTCGAAAGCAGTCTCATGGCGCAGTTGCTCGATCCGGCCAGCCTGGAGCTTTCCCCACAGGTGCTGCCGGTGGCGAACAATGTTTCTGGCGAGAGTCTCACCGCCAGCGCGGGCGTCGTCGCTTTTCGCCCACTGGCGGGGAATCGCGAACTGGTGATCGTGGACCGTAGTGGAAAGACACTCCAGCGTTTCCCGGCGGAGCGTGGCGATTTCGGCCATCCCGAGGTCTCGCCGGACGGAAAGCGCATTGCCTTCGATGTGACCAGTGAACCCAGAAGAGAGGGTGACGCCTGGCTCATTGACACGGAGCGGAGTGTCACCTCGCGGCTCACCTTCAACGGAGGAATCATACCTGTATGGATGCCCGATGGAGCCTCGTTGCTCTTCGCCGGCAAGGATGGAATCTACAGGACGCGGGCCGACGGGTCCGGCAAACCGGCGCTGGTCTGGAAAGGCGAGTCGCATCACATGCACGTATCGCCCGACGGAAGGCTGCTGGTCTTCGAGAAGGGCACAGTGAACGCCGGCGACATCTGGATGGCGCCGCTCACTGGCGCGGGCGATGCGAAACCGCTACTGGCATCCACTTTCTCTGAAGTGGAGCCGCAGATCTCCCCCAACGGAAAGTGGATCGCCTACACTTCCAATGAGACCGGCAGGGAAGAAGTGTACGTGCAGAGCATGCCCCCCGGAGCGGGCAAATGGCAGATATCGAATCGCGGTGGCAGAAGTCCGCGGTGGCGCAGCGATGGCCGCGAGTTGTTTCTCGTCTCCGCCAGGGAATTGAGTGTGGTGGATGTCGTGGAGCGAAGCGGTACGCTTTCCGTCGGAACGCCGAAAACTGTGATCGCCGCATTGACCGGAACAAGACAGCCGGATCGCTATGCTGTCTTTCCGGACGGACGGCGGATTGCCCTGATCAGAACTCCGGAGAGCGAGCAAGAGGCAGTAATGGTGGTGCTGGTGAACTGGCACCCGTAGACACTTACCAGACCGTCGAGACTTCGTAGGCGCCAATCAGCGGATCAGCCGTAAGAATCGCCAGTCCTTCTTCCATGGCCTGGGCAATCAGGATGCGATCGAAGGGATCCTTGTGAAGCAGCGGCAGCCTCTCCAATCGGAATACATGCCTCGGAAGGATGGGGAGTAAAGCGATTTCGTTCTGTTGGAATTGTGCGGGCAGAAACTCGCCAGGCGGCTGCGGCAACCCCAACCTCCCGATCTGGAACTTCGTGACGATTTCCCAGATGCTCGCCGCACTCATGAACAATTCACTCTCCTCAAATGCAGTGATCGCAGTGGGAGACTGCCGCCGGTCATTGGAAATGGCCCAGAGAAAAGCGTGAGTGTCGACAAGGACTTTCATTTCCAGAACGTCTCTTCCACATCGGCTGGCAGCGGGTCGTTGAAGTCATCGGGAACGCGGAATAACCCGGCCGCGGAACCGACTTTACGCTTGGCCTTGCGGGGTTCAAACGGAACGAGTCGGGCAACGGGCCGGCCAGACCGCGTGATGATAACCTCTTCTCCAAGGAGTACGTTCTCCAATAGCCGGGACAAATGAGTCTTCGCTTCGTGGACGCTGGCTTCCATGGGTTCATTATAGACTAAGTCATAGACTTAGTCTGTTGCGGGAGCCGCATGCGGGTCCCGATTCCTCAGATCTACTTCTGCTCACGGATCCAGGCGCGGACGGAACGAAGCCAGGCCGGGACGGTCTCGGTGCGGCTTTGCTCCAGGAAGATTGTGGCTTGCGCGGCGGTGAGGGGCGGGAGAGCGACGCTGGTTTCGATCAACCGGTATCCGCTGCCATCCAGGCGGTGGAACCGGACGGTTTTGCCGTCGTATCGCCATACCTCGGCGACACCGATGCCCGCGAAGATGGGGAAACGATTCAGCGAGGAGCGCGTGATGTCGACTTCAATCACGAGTTCCGGTGGCGGGTCGACGGCCATGTCGAATTCGCGTTTGTCGCGAATCCGCGCTGCGTCTCGGAAGTAATAACAGGAATCCGGTTCGAAGCCTTTGGCCAGATCCTCGCGCTTGAACGTGGTGGAGCCGGCGCGCGCGAAATCCTGCCCTGACTCTTCGGCTGTGACTTCCACCATGCTGGCAAGCGTACGATTTGCGTTCTCATGACCTACATACACGACCATGATTTCCAACTCTCCCGAGTCGTAGATAAACCTCTTCCCGCAGTTGTTGACGCTCTCCGAAAGCAAGCGTTCGTAGGTCTCCCAACTGACGTTTTGAAGCAGCACCCTCTCCTCTGCAATTGGGGCTGTGACAGGCATGGTGTTTCTATTGTGCCACGGGAATCACTGTTTGGGCGTCCCCCAGCACCGCCGCCACCAACTCCGCGAAATGATCCACCAGAATGTCCGGCGGCTCGGCGGCAAGCGTCTCCGGCTGGAACCCATACGTCACCCCACAAGCCCGCACACCCGCGTTGCGCGCAGTCTTGATGTCGATGGCGCTGTCACCTACCATCATCGTTTCGGCCTTGGTGGCCGAGACCTCGCGCATCAGCGTTTCGATGCCGATCGGATGCGGCTTCTTCTGCTCAAAGCTGTTGCCGCCATAGATGCGGAAGAAGTGGCTGGCGAGACCGAGCCCTGCAATGATGTCGTTCGAGATGTTGGTGGGCTTGTTGGTGAGCACTGCCATCGAGAGGCCGCGATCGCGGAAGACATCGAGGCTTTCGCGGACG
>JACQZR010000054.1 GCA_016213775.1 Acidobacteriota bacterium | reverse complement strand
TGCGCGTGCTGGCGCTGTGGCACCTGCTAGTCTGGTTCCGTCTGCTCATCCGAGGATTCGCAAATCACGATTTGCGCGAGCAACTGGCTTTGCTCACCGGGCAATCGCCCAATACTATTACCCAAGGCAGAATGAGCTACGACCTGCGGCGTCTACGGCTGCATGGCATGATTGAACGGATCCCGAAGACGCATCGTTACCGCGTCACTGATTTCGGGCTGCGTGCGGCGCTGTTCTTCACGCGCACTCACGCCCGGTTATACCGTCCGGGAGTGTCTCAAGTCCTACCGCACGCCCCTCCTGCTTCTTCCGGGTTGCGGCGCGCTTCCGAGAAAATCGACCACGAAATTGACCGCCAAATCCAGGAGGCAAAGCTGGCCGCCTGAAACTTGACTTGTTTACATCGACTCTTGAAAATCAAGACCCCTAGCACATGTTTTCAAGACGACTTTGGGCTCCTCCGTTCGGGAGTTTATCCTTCGCCGCCGTGTCGATGCTGCAACCAACCTCTTACTAAACACGAATCTCCCACTGAAAGTAGCAGATGGCCGGCTCGGCTTCGCGAATTAGAGTCATTTCGGCAAAGCCTTTGCGAGTCTACGCACTCGCCTGACCGCGAAATCGCCTCAGGCGTTTGCTCTAGCGGATGCCGGCCTTCTTCTTCGCCGGCTCGATGATTGTCCTTCGCGCGGCTTCCACCGCCGGGTCCGGGCCTGGCGGATGTAGGACGCGCTCCAGAAATTCCAACGCCTCGATGGATCGGGGACGCAGCGTGCGGCCCACATGATCGGCTCCGCGCACCAGGTGATACTCGTGCTTCACGCCGGCATCCCAGAGCACCCGGTGCAGGAACTCCGTCCCTTCATGCAGCAGGAACATGTCCTCGTCGCCGGCGTCCATGTAGATCTGCAAACCCGAAGCTATCAGCCCTTTCGCGTTCGCCTTCGCGATTGACGCGGGGTTGTTGGCCTCCCAATACTGCGGGTCCACGGGCTTGCCGAAGGCTGCTTCAAACAACCCATCCGCGCGCCAGAAACGGTGCCGCACCTGCATGTCCTTCCAATGCAGGATCGGCTCGATGCCCGGCTCCTGCGCCGCCAGTCCACCGAAACGTTGCGGATACTTGAAACCCAGCCGCAGCGATCCCATGCCGCCCATCGAGGCTCCCATCAACAGGTTCTTCTTCGGATCGGAACTGGCGTTATACGTCTTCTGCAGGTGGTCGCGGAACGGGCCCATCAGAAAGGACTCCCATTTTTCGGATCCGTCCTTGAAGTCCATGTAGAAGCACCGTGGTGTGACACTCGGCGTTGCCACTACCATTGGGGACAGCCGCCTGGACTTCCATAACTCCTCGAAAATGTCACGAAACCGCGCCAGCGCTCTGCGGTCCCCGCCACCGCCATGAAGGTAGAGCAGCAGCGGCAACGGAGCGCCGGCCTTATATCCATCCGGCAACAGCACTGCATACGGGACGGGGCGTGGAACCAGCGCCGATGTTAGTTCCGCCTCCACAAGTTCGCTTCCGGCAAGGGGCCATATGCCCAGCAACAAAGCAGAGGCGAGTGTGCGAGGTGCTTTCATTGGAATATTCGGAATGTATCACACCCCCGATCGCACAGCACCGAATGGAAGCACAGAGGACGGGAAGAGGTTCCCCTTCAGCACGCGCCAGGCGATGGACGGCGCCATCACACTAGGCGGAGGCGCAAGCAGGTTCGCCACCTTCTGAAAGGCCATCACCACCTCGGGGTCGTGATGCGCCGCTTTGTGCAGTTTCGACATGTACCAGTTGATGAACCGCACTCTCGCATTGCGCGGCCCTTCTACTTGCGGGATGCGCAGGTCGTTACCCACCGCTATGCTCCAGGGAATGTCGATGATCGCGGCTGCGCGCCGGAAAAACCGCTCCGCCAGATTGCCGTCTCCGATGAGGAGACAGGCATCCAGCGCCTCCGCCTCGAGCGCCGACACCGACATCCCTTGCCCATAGATGGGATTGAAACTTGAGATGGCATCGCCAAAAACGAGGTAGCCGTTCGGGAAACGCCGCACCTTCTCGTAGCGCGCGCGGCGGCTCGCCGGATAGCGCATTGCCAGTGGCTCGGTCAGTGGCTCGCAATCGGACAGCACGTTATGGATGTCCGGGCATTCCAGCGACTGCGCGAATGCGCGGAACCCGGCCATGTCCGTAGGCGCGTAGTTGCCGAAATAGCCCACCATCGTGATGATCCAGCGATTGTCCTCCATCGCCAGAATCACACCGCCGCGCTGCGTCACCGGATCAGGCGACAGGATGGCTGCGACGGCGCCTTCCAGGTGCTGTGGTTTGCGTGTGCAGATGAGCGTGGTGTATCCGATCTCGACCTTCACTTCGTCCACCACCGCGCTCTGATAGCCCAGGCCTTCCAACCACCGCGCGCTGCGCGACCCGCGCCCGGTTGCGTCCACCACGAGGTCTGCGGACAGCACGCGCTCTTCGCCGGCGTGGCGCACGCGGACACCTTGCACCTGCGATCGCGCCTCATCCGCCACTGGTCCCAACGCGGTGGTGTTCTCCAGAATGCGCAGGTTCGGCAGCGCGCGTAGCCGCTCACATACCAGTGTTTCGATCAACGGACGGCTCGCAAGAAAACCTTCGATGCCGCCCCGCTCGCGCGTGTGGAAGCCACCCCCATGAAACCAGCGCGCATCGCGGATGAGATCGCCGGGCACGGCTCCGCGTTCCACCAATTGTCGCTGAAACCCGGGAAAGAAGCGTTCCAAGACGCCCGCCCCGCTGGCGAGCAGCCCGTGCGCATGGCGTCCCTGCGGCACTCCGCGACGGCCGGTGGCTTCCTGCGGCAGCGAATCGCGCTCAATAACGGTCACGCGCGAGAAGTGGTTAGCCAGGGCCCGCGCGGCGAGCATGCCTCCCATGCTGGCGCCCAGTACGACGGCTTCGTCTCTCATGTACTCTGCATTCTCCTGTTGCAGGGTACGCAACCGCCGGGACTCGTGGATTGTGGCCGGCTCGCTTAATCCGAGCAGCGATCGAGACAGATTGCGTAACGGTATACCGTAAACGTTGCGCTAATCCTCCAGGGCGGCACCGGCCATGCCCATGAATACGGCCTTGGCGTTGCCGCTGTAGCCGGTGTGCTGGATGAGGAAGACGCCGACGAGGTCCTTTTGCGGGTCGATCCAGCCGTGAGTGCCGAACGCGCCGCCATGACCGTAGGAGCCGATGGACATGAGCGCCAACGTGCCGAGCGGATTACGGGTGACTTCCCAGGAGAGGCCGAATCCGGTGCCGGGCAGGTGGCCGGCTTTGATGTCGGAGGTGTGGAGGGCGGTCATCACTTTGATGGATGAGGGAGAGAGGAGCCGCTTGCCGTTATGAAGGCCGCCGGCGCGGATCATGTTGTAGAAGGCCGCGAGGTCGGGCGCTGCGGAGTGAAGACCGAACTCCGGGGCCGAATAGACGGCGCCCTTGCGATGCAGTCGTGATTCGCCACCGAGGATCGTGGGCGGCGATGCGACGAGCTTGCCTTCCTTGGCCTGGTGCACGGTGACGATGCGATCGAGCTTGCCGGAGGGCGGGAAGATGAAGCTGTCCTTCATGCCGAGGGGTTGGAAGATGTGCGTGTCGAGGAATTTTTCGAAGGGCATGCCGGAGGCTACCTCGACGATTCGGCCGAGGGTGGCGATGCCCATGTTGCTGTAGCGCCATTCGGTGCCGGGCTGGAACTCGAGCGGGGTTTGCGAGAAGACGTGGACCGCATCGGCGAGAGTAAGGTGCATGCGCTGGTAGAGGTCGGCGATGCCTCTGGGCGGGGAAGAAGCCATGCCGGACGTGTGGGTCATGAGGTCGCGAATGGTGATGGGCCGCGAGGGCTTCTGGAGCGTCGTGCGATCGCCTTCGCGCGAGGCCACCATCATCTGGCCGCGGAATTCGGGGAGGTGTGTTTCCACGGAATCGGTGAGGGCAAGGCGGCCTTCTTCCACCAGCATCATGACGGCCGTACCGCAGACGGGCTTGGTCATAGACATGATCTGGAAGATGGAGTCGGGGCGCATCGCTTTTTTCTGTTCGACGTCGGCCCAACCGGAGGCGTCGTGCGCGGCGGTGATGCCGTGGCGGGAGACGAGGGTGACGACTCCAGCGAGCTCGCCGCGGTCGACGTATGCTTTCATGCGGGCGGCGATCAGTGCAAGGCGATCAGGGGAGAGGCCGGCTTTGGCGGGGTCACCGGTGGGAGGCGCGGCGAGGGCCGCGGTGGCGATGAGGATTGCGAATAGCGATTTCATCGGTAGGGCTCCTTAGTCGATGACGGCTGCGTTAGCCATTTCCACAAACCGGGCGCGAGGGATCTCGGGGCTGACGCCCGGGCCAAAGAGCTGGATCATGAACACGCCCACCACTTGCCTGACGGGATCAACCCAGCCGTAGGTGCCGAAGGCGCCGCCGTGGGAATAGGTGCCTTCAGAGAGCAGGCCGAGGGTGGAGTTTGCTCCGCGCTGGATCATCCAGCCGAGTCCCCAATTGGCGCTGGTGTTCGCGGTGTGGACCATCGTCATGGATTCGACGGAAGCCTTGGAGAGCAGGCGGTGTCCGTTGAAGCGGCCACCGTTGAGCATCATCTGATAGAACGCGGCCATGTCCTGCGCGGTGGAGTAGAGGCCGCCTTCCGGCATAGGGTATCGGGCTCCTTTGCGGAAGATGACCGGGCCCATGGCGGCGAGTTTGCCGTTTTCCTTCTGGTATACGTGGGCGATGCGGGAGTGGCGGTCTTCGGCGGGGAAGAAGAAACTGTCCTTCATGCCGATGGGAGCAAAAACGCGTTCAGCAAGAAATGTTTCATAGGGCTTGCGGCTGACGACTTCGATGATGCGGCCGAGGGTGGCGATGCCGGTGTTGGAATAGCTCCATTTGGCGCCGGGCTCAAAGAGCAGCGGCTGTTGGGAGTAGAAGATGACGGCTTCGGCAAGGGTGCGATGCATGTTGTAGAAGAAACTGACGCCGCCCATGCCCTCGGGGGGCATTTCCTGGAGGCCGGAGGTGTGGGTGAGGAGATCGCGGATGGTGATGGCGCGGGCCGGCTTGGCGAGGGTGATGCGCTCCTGTTTGCCGACGGTTTCCCTGGCGACAATTTGTTGCTGGCCGCGGAATTCGGGCAGGTACTTTTCTACCGGGTCATTGAGTGCGAGGAGGCCGTCTTCCATGAGCATCTGGATGCCGACGGCGGTAACGGGCTTGGTCATGGACATCACTTCAAAGATGGAGTCGGTCCTCATGGGGGCCTTTTTTTCGAGGTCGAGCGAGCCGACGGCTTCGAGGTGACCGAGCTGGCCGCGGCGCTGGACGAGGGTGACGATGCCGGGGGCTTCGCCGGAATCGACGAAGGACTGCATGCGGGGTCGGATCTGGGTGAGGCGGGGGGCGTCGAGACCGGACTTGGTTTCGACGCGGGCGGGTTCTGGCGGAGCGGCGCACAGGAGGGCGGCCCAGGCGAGGAGCAGCATCACTCGTTGGAACATGGGGACTATTATAGGCGGGACGCACGGTGCTCATCGGTGCATACGCCACGAACCGTTACGGAATCACTTGAACAAACCAACGAACATCCGTGGAAATGTTGTAGCGTGCGAATCCGATGGCGGGTGTTCCGTCGCGGAGGACAAAAGGGAACAGGAGAGGATCGTTCCAGGGGCGTGTGACGGTGGCGGTCCCGCCGAGAAAGTCGGCCTCCATGCCCGCGGCGCCCAGGAGCTTTTGCACGGCGACGGTAACGCGTCCGGCGGTGGCGGAGGTGGAACATTCCATCGTGTACGCACCCGAGTTGAGCTGCAACCGAAGCAGGTCGCCCTCGTGATACCCAGAGGTGTCCCAGGTGAACTCGGGATCCGTGCCCCTCTTGACGAGTTGCGATGGGTAGGTGAGGTGTGGCATCGGCGGGATCGCTATTTTCCAATCCAGCGTGGGGACCGATGTGCCGCCGTCCAGCAGGAGCGACCATTCGCCTGGCGACAGCCACAAGTCGTTCACGGTGTCCGAGCTGTGTCCGCCTGAGTAGACTCCGACAGGGCTAGCGGCCAAGGGAACAACCTGATTGTCTGGTCCAACCATCCGGGCTAGTGGACCGGCATCGAGACTGGGCAGGCCGAACACGAATGCGGTGAGTCCTGGTGTGAGGCGGTCGACGCGGCATGCGAGTTGGGAAGGTGTGAGCTCCGGCCCAACCAAACGAGCGACGGCCGCGGAATCGTGCATTACGAAACTGGCTGTGAAATATTCCGAAATGAAGCTTCGGGGCTCGGTGATGGCGAAGCTTTGGAGGATCAGCGTACCGACTGGGATGGCATAGCTTTCCAGCGTGGACAACTGCTCCGCGGACAATCGTAACGGGTGACGGCAGGGGCCGGTACCACGCCCGACGGGCAGGGTAGTGAGGTTGGATTCGGCATTGCCGACCTTCACTCGCAAGGGCACATAGCAGCCCTCGATATCAAGATTCCGTGGCAGCGTGAAGTGAACTTCGTCCTCCCCTGGTTCCGGGTGCGAGACTTCGCTTGCTGGAATGGACGCATCGCCTAAGCGAATGGAAATTTCGTCGACCCGGGCGACACCGATGCCGGTACCCTTTAGGATGACGTTGGCTCCGGGCGTAGCGGGCCGTGTGAGGCCTAGCAGTTGCGGAAAACCGTCCACCACGGTGGCCGCTTGCCCCGGCATGCCGCCCAGAACTTCGCCGGCTATTCCGTTGAACCGCGCATAGAGTCCGAACCGGTGTCGCACGATGCGTACGGCCGCAGGCTTGTAGCCACGTCCCTGCTCGTCGAAGAACTGGATTTCGGCGGGGCCGAGCGGAACGCCGTCAGGAACAATCGACTCGGCGAGGACGCAATTGGACTTGAAAAGGGGGAGTTCGTAGTTCGCATCAAGACCCACTGGATAGAGTCTTGCCCGCACTGCCGTCCAATCATAGCAGCGGGTCCGGCCAAAGAAGCCTTCCACTTCAACCGGGCGGATTTCCATGCGCATGCCAGGCGCGATTTCCTCCCACTGTCCCTGTGACGCCTGGGGATAAAGCGGATGCGCCACATACACCTTCTGCGCAAATAAAGTCGCTGGCAAAAGGAACATGGAAAGCAGAGGCTTCATGGAGCACCTGTTCGTAGCACAAGAGAGAGAATCCGCTCCGCGGAGAGACGTGTGAGTCCGGTCGCGTAGCCGCCGTTAGTCAAGGGGATGGGGAACACAGATGGAAAGTGGGTGGGTCTGCCAAGCGTGACATTAACCTGGACAGGCACTTCGTCGGGAAGCGGTTCGAGGGCGGCATCGAACCAGTCGCGAAGCTGAATGAGGATAGAACCAGCGCGCGCTTCGGCCGTGCAGGTTGCGCTGCTACCGGGGATCAGAGCACTGCTGAACGTAACGGTGACACGATCGCTGGCGGAAGTGTCCAGTCCAGCGAAGGGTGAAAGATTTCTTGTCGTCGAGGTTGACAGCCGGCTGGGAGCTACTCAGGCTCAGCGGTTGAGGAACGGAGAATTCCGTCTGAATTGCGGCCACATCTCTGCCTCCCGAGGCATGGAATTGCCAGACTCCCGCAGTGAAGAAGGGTGTGCCGTCACGAGTGTATCCGAAGGTCGCGAACGGCCGAACCTGCAAGGTCCGGCCTGTGGGACCTGTGAGTACCGCAGCGTCGCCATGATCCAGGAAGTAGCTCCGTGGAGAGTTCGTGGATGGGCTCGGCACGGCGGTACACCCTAACTGCGATGGCGCCAGTAAGTCACGAATGGCAGCCGCTCCTTCCAGAGCGACAGACCATTGGGCCGACCCGAAGCCGGTAGTTCCCTCGTGCATGTTGGTGACCGACAGAAGGCCTAGGGCAATGGAGCGGCCGCCGTCCAATGCTGATATTTGCGCGGCGGCGAGACCGAGTGGATGCGGGCACACCGGGGCCGATTGGGTGGCGGCGACGGGAAGAGAACCCATCGACTCTCCGGCGGAGTTGACCGTCAGTGGAACGTAGCACCCCTCCGATTCCAGCAGGACCGGCAACCGCAGACGTACCATATCGATGCCTGGGGTAATCGCGGCTGTATCCACTACCGCCGCTGTTTGAATCCCGAGAGCGGCTTGGAGATTGCGCGGCGTGCCGGTTCCCAGTCCAGTGCCGAGCACAACGACCTCTCCGGCGGCGTGGGCTGGACGGGTCATTTGGACCGGCGAGTTGTCCGGGTGGAGGACGGTGCCTATCTGGCCGAATCGCGAAGGGACAATCTCCACGTCCGTGGGCCCGAAGGATTCGTCGTCGACGGTCATCAGAAACTGCGCTTTGCCCAGAGGCGCGTTCGTGGGAACGATTGCGGTCAGGATCGCATCGCAACTACCCATGCCTTCCAACTGGATGGTTGGAGCCGAGTCAGCGAAGTCCGGCCTGTAATGGATCTTCAGAGAGAGTTGTTGCTGGCTGAAGCAATAGCCGCCGATCCTGGGTTTGAGGATTATCTTCGTGCCCGGAGCCAGCCGATTCGGAAATGTGAATTGTTTCTCGTCCGGAAAGCCAGCATGGAGTATTCGGAGCTCGCCTGCGAGAGCCGCCGTTGTAAGGCTGAACAATACAGGTAACCAACGCAAATCCGAGACCGAATGGAAACGTTCCCACATTAAGAGATACTAAAGCTCCTATTATCGCACTGCTACGATTTCCGTTCCGCGGAAAGAATGCTTGCCCGGTGTCTGGAGGATACTGAAAACATGTACCAGGTGCGAAAGGCTGGGCCGGAAGACGCGGCGGGAATTCGCGAAGTGCTGGCGGAGATCACCGCCGAGCGCGTGCACAGCGCGATTATGGTGCCCTGGCCGGTGGAGGAGCAGCGGCGGTATCTGGCCGGGTTGTCGGAGCGCGAGGCGTTTCACGTGGCGGTGGATGAGGACGGGCGCGTGCTTGGGTATCAGGCGCTGGACCTGTATTCGACGGTGCTGCCGGCGATGTCGCATGTGGGGGCGCTGGGGACGTTTCTACGGCCAGGCCTGCGGCGAATGGGGATCGGTCAGGCGCTGTTCGCGGCGACGGTGGCTTTTGCGCGGGAGCGCGGGTATGCGAAGTTCGTGATCATGGTGCGGGCATCGAATGCTGGGGCGCTGGGGTTCTATCGGAGTTTGGGGTTTCAGGAGTGCGGGCGGTTGGGGCGGCAGGTGCGGATTGATGAGGTGGAGGAGGATGAGGTGATTCTGGAGTGGTTTTTGTGATGCAGATGCGCCCGGCGCTGTCAGCGCGGGTGGAACGTGGGATTCCCAGATTTGAGCCAACAGTTCTGGCAGCCGAACGGACAGAGGAGCAGGCGGGCAATCCTTCGTCCAAAAGGATGCGCTTCATGCTGCGTCTAGATAGTCCTCGACGCGTCCATGCATGATGACCGCAGCGAAAGCAGCGGCCTGACGCAAGTCTTCCTCCTCCAAGTCAGCATAATCGGCAAAGAGGCTTGCCCGATCCTTGTAGGTAGCCAAAACGTCGAGAACCCGCCGCACTGCGATACGTAACCCGCGGATGCAGGGTCTGCCGCCCATTTTGCCGGGCTCGATAGTAATCCTGCCGAATGGGGGCTTAAGTGTCATATATACACTGTACTTGGCTGCTTTCCGCTTTCATCCTGGATTCACGGGAGCGGCCGGGACAAGCGATCGATTCCGTCTTCTTGGCAGCCAGCGCGGCATGATGTGGAAGAGATGACTCTGGCCCAGGTCTACGACGATACTCTCGACTTTCTCGCGGCCGGCACGACGACGGAAAGCATCGTTGCGTTTCGTCCGAGCGAAGCGGCGGTCGTCCGGGTTCAGGAGTTAGTGGAAAAGCGTGGGGAAGGTGGGCGTTCGCTGGAAGAGGAAGAGGAACTCGAGGAATACCTCCGGCCGGAACATTTAATGATCATGGCGAAGGCGCGGGCGCAGTCCAGATTACGGACGTAGAAGTACAATGCGTGATGAGATCTCCGCAGCCATTCGCGCGCTGGTGGCGATCACATCATCTGTTGAAAGCATGGCGGTCCCGCGACGGAGGACAATCGAGCGTTTGCGTGTATCCGATGCAACGCGTGGAAGGGTTCGGACATCGCAGGAATTGGATTCTCAGGAAACACGATTGCCCGCTGCTTCATCCCAGGCGCGACCGGTGGGTAGAACATTTCGAGCTGTCGGAAGGAGAGATTTTCGCCGTAGCAGACATGGGCACGGACGGGTGTCCGAACGCCAAGCGCTGATGCGAACGGGGCGTTATCCGCGACTCACGTGAAATTGTGTTGCGGGCGGCGGGGAACACCGCCCGGTCTGATTGTTGTTGCTATCTCGCCACTGAGACGGCGTGCTCTTCGACTGGCTGGCCTACGTGGCGTTCGTCATGCCCGGTGTAGATCTGGCGCGGGCGGGCGATTTTCTGTTCCCCGTCGTCCACCAGTTCCTGCCATTGGGTGAGCCAGCCGACGGTACGCGGGATGGCGAACAGGACCGTGAACATTGCCGGGTGGAAGCCCATCGCCTGATAGATGATGCCGCTGTAGAAATCGACGTTGGGGTAGAGCTTGCGCTTGATGAAGTATTCGTCGCGGAGGGCGATCTGCTCGAGTTCAATGGCGATTTCGAGTTTGGGGTTGGCGCCCGTGACCTTGAACACTTCCTCGGCTGTCTGCTTGATGATCTTGGCGCGGGGATCGTAGTTCTTGTAGACACGATGACCGAAGCCCATCAGCTTGCACTGGCCGGCTTTCACCTTGTCCACGAATGCATGGACATTCGAGAGCGAGCCGATTTCGTCGAGCATAAGCAGCACTTCTTCGTTAGCGCCGCCATGGAGGGGACCGGCGAGAGCGGCGGATGCAGCGGCGAGGCTGAGGTAGGGATCGGCCTGCGAACTGCCGACGGCCCGCATCGTATTAGTGCTGCAATTCTGCTCGTGGTCGGCGTGCAGTATAAAGAGGATGTCGAGGGCCTTGGCGAGCACGGGGTTCGCATCGTACTTGGGTTCGGTCATCTTCCAGAGCATGGAGAGGAAGTTGGAGGTGTAGCCCAAGGTATTGTCGGGATAGACGTACGGGAGGCCGAGGTTGTGGCGGTAGGCGTAGGCGGCAATAGTGGGCATCTTGCCGATGAGTCGCATGATCTGCATTTTGCGCGACTGCTTGTTCTTGACGTCGCGCGATTCGGGATAGAACGTTGAGAGGGCGGCGACGGTGCTCATCAGCATTCCCATGGGGTGGGCATCGTGGCGGAATCCTTCCATGAACTTCTTGAGGTTCTCGTGGATCATGGTGTGGTAACGGATCTTGTGGGCCCACTCGACGGATTCCTCGGAGTTGGGGAGTTCGCCATTGAGGAGGAGCCAGGCGACGTCGAGGAAGGTGCACTTGGCGGCGAGTTCCTCGATTGGGTAGCCGCGGTAGCGGAGAATACCCCTGTCGCCATCGATATAGGTGATGCTGCTCATGCACGAGGCCGTGTTCATGAAGGCGGGGTCGTAGGTCATGAGTCCGAAATCTTCGGGGCCGGTCTTGATCTGACGTAGATCCATGGCGCGGATGGTGCCATGAGTGACGGGAAGGTCGTAGGATTTTCCTGTACGGTTGTCGGTGAGATGAATGCTATCGGACACGGAAAGCCTCCTGAAAGAACCAAGAAAACGTTTTCGGCGAGGATTTTCTAGCACGTGAAGTTCCAGCGCAGAAACGCGGTTGTAGGGGCGGTGTGGGGAATTTCGCACGAAAAATCCAACGGAGGCTGCTGAGAAATCCTCACCACTGCGCGTCTGGGCGCAATTTGGGAGAGAATTTTCGGCCAGTGGACGCACTAAGTGGGTATAGCATGCGCTGCATAGTTCGTTGGACAAGCCGTGTCACGCGGCCGTTGCGAAGTGTCCGCTTAACACGCCTGGATCTATTGCTTGCTCAAGCAACCCAAGCCGGGCATTACCGCCGCCGGGAGGCGCCGCTTCCGGAATGTGTTCCGCAGGAGGATCATTATGTCGGGGAATGGCTGGAGCGGATCCCCCGGCTGGAAATGCACCAGTTTCTGTCGAACCCGTCGGACTTCTATAACTGGAATCACGCCCCGCGACCGTTGCGAACGCTGGAGTGTCCGCTGGGGAACATAGGGCGAACGGCGGTGCTGAGCGCGGGGTTCACCGAGGAACCGCATATCCGTTGCTTCCCGCATCATACGTTGGACGATCTGGAGGACTTCGAGCCGGATTCGCTCGCCGGGCCGGGCCCGCGGCTGCGTTTGCTGGCGGAACTAATTCTGGAAGGCCGATTGCGGCTGCCTTCGGTTAAGGCGGCAGTGATCGCGTTCACCGGGCTGAAGCACGGGTGCCTGCGGCCGGAAGACCGGGATCTTTTCTGGCAGGCGTTTCAGGTGCCGGTATTTGAGCAGTTCCTCGGATTCAGTAGGGAGTTGCTGGCCTGGGAGTGCGAGGCGCACGACGGGCTGCACATAGCAGAAGACAACGCCGTGGTGGAGACGGCGCCGCGGACGGGCGAGTTGCTGCTGACGTGCCTGGCGTGCGATGAGTACTCGCTGCTGCGGTTGGGGTCGGAGATGACGGCGCGGATTGTGAAGTCGGCGTGCGGGTGCGGAATGGACACGCCCCGGCTGATGGGTTTGCGGAGGCTGGCCAAGCCGCCTCAGTTGGCGATGACTGCCTATCACTCAAGCGAGACGGCGCGGGCTTCAGTGGCGCTGCGGTAGGCGGCGTCGACGGCGAGAAAGCTCTGGGCGTATTCGCTGAGGCCTGTTTCGAAAGGAGAACCTGTGCGCAGGGCGTCGATAAAGTGGCGTTGGGTGGCCAGGACGCTATCCCCCTTGTAGCCTTCGGGGCCAGAGTAACGCCAGACGCATTCGCCGCCGGAGTGGATTTCCCCATTCGCCAGGACGCGCAGTGCGCCGGCGTCGCCTTCAAAGAGAGAGTCGCCCATGGCGGGTCCGGGTGGCTCGGGGTTGAGGAAACGGTGGCCGTCGATGATGCCGTCGGTGCCGTCGCTGTGGGTGAGGGTGAGGATGGCCCGGTCCTCTCCGGCGATGAGGGGGTTGTAACGGCGAAGGCGGGCGAACAGGGTGGCGATGTCTCCGAAGATGAATCGCGCCGTATCAATGGGGTGGATGAGGGTTTCGTAGACGAGCAGGCGCGCCATTTCGGCGAAGTAGGGTTGGTTGGGGTAGGGGTTGCTGCCGAGACCATCGCGCTGGCGGATGCGGAAGTGGTAGGTGATGGGCCGGCCGATGTCGCCCGCGTCGATGCGGCGCTTGATCTCGCGGTACCAGGGCTGCCATCGCCAATTCTCGTGGACCATGATGCGAACGCCTGCGCGCGC
>JACQZR010000314.1 GCA_016213775.1 Acidobacteriota bacterium | reverse complement strand
TTTCGAACCTTTTTTCTCCACCAAGGAGGACGGCCACAGCACAGGCCTCGGACTGGCTATCGCCAGCGGAATCGTCGAGCAGCATCGCGGCCAGATCGCCGTCGAATCGAGTCCGGGGAAAGGCGCGGAGTTCACCATCCGCCTGCCACTGATGTACGTGCCCGATGACAACATTGCCGCCAAGGGCGGAATTGCTGAAGGAGTGAAAATATGAACTCACGAGGCTCCATTCTTATTGTGGACGATGAGCCGGTAGTGCGCGAGTCTCTGGAGCAGTGGTTTGGCGACGAGGGGTACGCCGTACACGCCGCCTCGAATGGCAAGGAGGCGCTCAACGCCCTTGCCGCTCAGCCCTACGACCTCGCATTGCTCGATATCAAGATGCCCGGCATGGACGGTATGGAGCTTCAGGGCCGCATCAAGGAGGCCGATCCCGAACTTCCCGTCATCGTCATGACCGGTTACGCATCAGTGGAAACGGCTGTCAGAGCCCTCAAACAGGGCGCCTACGATTACATCACCAAACCCGTCGACCCCGACGAGCTTTCCCATGCCGTCGGCAAAGCCATTGAACACAACCGCGCCCGCCGCGAGATCGCGCAGCTTCGCGAGAGCATGCAGGAGTTGCTGCCCTCCTCCGACATCATCGGCAACAGCATTCCGATGAAGAAGGTGCAGGAGTTCGTCGACATGGCCGCCCCCACTGACTCCACCGTGCTGATCACCGGCGAAAGCGGCACCGGTAAAGAGGTGGTGGCGCGGGCCATTCATCAGCATTCGATGCGCCGCAACATGCCGATGGTGGTCATCCACTGCGGCGCCCTCACCGACACCCTGCTCGAGAGTGAGTTGTTCGGCCACGAGCGGGGCGCATTCACCGGCGCGCAGTATCGCAAGAAAGGCAAGTTCGAAGCTGCCGACGGCGGCACCGTCTTCCTCGATGAGATTGCCGACATCAGCCTTCGCATGCAGACCGATCTGCTCCGTGTACTCCAGCAAAAAGAGATCACTCGCGTTGGCGGCAACCAGTCCATCAAAGTGGACTTCCGCTGCATCGCCGCCACCAACAAACGTCTTGAGGATCTCGTCCAGGCCGGCACCTTCCGGCCTGACCTTTACTACCGCCTGCACGTGCTCTGCGTCGAACTGCCGCCGCTGCGCGACCGGCGCGAAGACATCCCGCTGCTTGCCTCGCAGTTCATCTCCAAACTCTGCGCCAACACCAACCGCACGGCGATCCCCGAGTTCCGGCCCGCCGCGCTTGACCTGCTGGTGAACTACGACTGGCCCGGCAACGTCCGCGAATTGGAAAACGCCGTCGAACGCGCCCTGGTCACCACCCGCGGCCCCGTGCTCGGCGAAGAAGCGTTTTCGTTCCTGGCCCGCGCGCTGGAGCCCTGTCTTTGCAGCGCCAACGGCTCCACGCAATCGCTCGACGAAGTGGAGCGCGTCCATATTCTACGCGTCTTTGAGGAGTGCAAACACAACCACTCCAAGACCGCCCGGCTGCTCGGCATCGACCGCACTACGCTCTACGCAAAGCTCCGCCGCTATGGCGTAAAGTAAAAGCCAGCACGTGATTCATCTGGTGGGCATCGGGGAGAACGTTGAGACGATGGTGCTCGACGAACTGGCGGCGAGTCTGGCGCGAGCTTTGCGCGAATCCTGCCATGTCCACCCGGATCCCATTGATCCCGGCTTTGCTTACGACCCCGTCCGCAATCAGTATCACGCCACCGCAATCCTGCGCCGCCTCACAAGCGTGGCTACCGATGGTATCCGCATCCTCGGTGTCGCCTCGATGGATCTCTACGTACCCATCTTCACGTTCGTGTTCGGCGAAGCCCAGGTTTCAGGCCCCTGCGCGCTCATTTCGCAATTCCGGCTGCGCCAGGACTATTACGGCTTGCCGCCCGATCCCAAACTGACGAACGAGCGCCTGCTCAAGGAAGCTCTGCACGAATTGGGACACACCCGTGGACTTCGCCATTGTCAGGATTGGAGCTGTCCGATGGCCGCCAGCACCAGCATCGAGCGGCTCGACGTGAAGAACACCGAGTACTGCCTCCCCTGCTGGCGTCGCGTGATGGGCGTAACCTGACCAGCCCGGCTTTCTAAAGTATTCACCTGAGCTCGACGATAGTAGCCCATGGGGATCGTGACTGCGTTTCAAGCCGCTTATCATCTCCTTTCCCCAGGCCATCCCCATTGGGGGGAGATGGCCTGTCTTCCGTGGGACGAAGAGGTTTTTGGGTTTCCGGTAGCGGACCTGCGCATGCAGGAACCAGGTGCGCTGCCCGCAAATGAGATCCCGGATTTGCGTCGCGCCCTGGAAGCTTACGCGCGCGAATCCCGAGCCGAGCTGATCTCCATGCGCATTCCGGCTTCACATACGGACATGCTAGCTTGCTTCATGCAGGCCGGGTTCTATCCGGTGGATCTTGCCCTGGAGGCGGCTTCGACGGGCCTGCGCGAGCAGTTGATGCTCAAGCCCAGGTTCGGCTTACGGCTCGCCAGACCGGAGGACCACGCTGACATCCTTCGCCTCGCCGGATCGGCATTCGAGTTCGGGCGCTACCACACTGACCCGCGATTTCCGCGGGAGCTGGCGAATCGGCGCTATGCTCGCTGGGTGGAGAATGCGCTGGGCTCCACCAGTGCGGATGATCGCGTGTTTGTGATGCGGTCACAGGACAAGTGCGTGGGCTTCTATCACGCCGTTTTATCTGATGGCGTGGCCGACTTGCGCCTCGCCGCCGCCAGCCCGTCCGCGCCGGTAGGCTTGTCACTCTATTGCGAAGCGCTACTGGCGCTACAACAACTTGGCGGCAGGCGCTATGTCACCAAGGTCTCGGCAGCCAACATGGGCGTGATGAACATCTACGCCTCCATCGGCTTCCGTTTCTCGAAACCGGAGTACGCGCTGCATTGGCATTCGCCCTGCGGGCGGCACCTTCGGTGAGCGGCCTTAGGGCATTGCTAAAGTTCTCCCTATTTTTTGCCGAATATTACGCATATGGAGACTGGAGAGACGGGCCGATGGCTCCGGTTCAGCCTCACGGACGTCTTGTTTCTGGCGATCCTGTGTTGGACGGTGATTCTGTCGCCAACGGGATGGAGCCGCTTACTGTTGGACGCCGATGCCGGCCTGCACATCCGCATTGGCGACTACATTCTGCAAAACGGCATTGTGCCGACTACTGACCCGCTGTCTTTCACCCAGCAAGGGCAGCATTGGCTCGCCACGGAATGGCTCTCCGGAGTGATCTTTTCGATTTTGAACACGCGGTTCGGGCTCAAGGGTGTTGTGTTCCTGTGCGGCGTCACCATAGCCGTGGCGTTGACGGTTCTTCTGCGAACCTGCGTTGCTACGGGCGCCAACACCTTCGTCTCGCTCATCGCGTTGCTCATGGCCACCAGTGCCAGCTCGGTTCATTTCCACTCGCGTCCGCACGTGTTCACCTGGTTGTTTCTGGCCATCGCGCTGCACGTCCTGACCATGGATGCCATCCGGCCCGGGCGGCGAATCTGGTGGCTCGTCCCGCTCACGGCTTTGTGGACGAATCTTCACGGCGGCTACGCTGTCCTGTTTCCAGTGATCGGCATTTTCCTCGCCGGAACGGCGTTGGAATATGGCTATCGGAGCCCCCGCGTGCTACGATACGCCGGCCTTGCCGCGGCCTGCGGTGTGTCGTCGTTGATCAATCCCTTCGGCTATCAGCTTCACGTGGACACCATCCACTATCTGCGCAGCGCCACCGTTCGCAACGGCAATCAGGAGTTCCTGGCCCCCACGTTCCGGACCGAACCGGAGCTGTGCTTCATGGTGCTCTTGTTTGCGGGGCTGGCGCTGTGCGGGCTGTTGCTCGCCAGGCGCCGTTGGACGCCGGCATTGCTCATGGCGGCGTTCGGCTACCTTGCCCTGACCTCGGTTCGGCATATACCTATCTACGCACTGGTTGCTATTCCGGTGATTGCGGCGGAGATCACCGCGCAGATCAGCGGATGGCTGGAAGCTCAGCCGCGGAACTCCACGCCGGCGATCCTGCGCGATATGTCGCTGGCTGCCCGGGAGCGCATGTTGCCGCTCAGTGTTTGGTCGCTGGTGGCGCTCGGGGTAATACTTGTCTGGCCCTCCACATCAGGCTGGCCGAAGGACTTTCCCGCCGACCGTTTTCCCGTGGAAATCGCGGCGAGGCAAAGTGGGCAACTGGCGGCTTCGCGGCTCTACACCACCGACCAATGGGCCGATTATCTGATGTACAAGAATCCCGCCCAGCGGGTGTTTGTGGACGATCGCAGTTTCTATGACGCGCAGATCATCAGCGACGCTCTCACGTTGATGGATGCGGGAAAAGGCTGGCGGCAACTGATCGACAAGTATCAGGTGAACGCGGTGCTCGTGCCCGCCGGGAGTGCGCTGGCAAATGTGCTGGCGGAGGATCGCCGCTGGATCCTGGCCGACCAGGATGCCCAGCGCCGGCTGTTCAAAATGGTGGCGCAGTAGATGATGTCCCTTTCCATCGTCATCCCGGTCTACAACTCCGAGAGGAGCCTCCCGCTGCTGGTGGAACGCGTGGAGGCGGTGTTTCATCCTCGCCCGGAGAACTTCGAGATCGTCTTCGTCAACGACGGCAGCCGGGACGGCAGTTGGGGCGTGATCCGGTCTCTGGTGGCGGCGCATCCGTGGATCCGCGGGATCAACCTGATGCGCAATTGCGGGCAGCATAATGCCTTGCTTTGCGGTATCCGAGCCGCAAGGCACGCGGTCATCGTGACGATGGACGACGACCTGCAGAATCCTCCGGAGGAGATTCCGAAACTCCTCGCCAGACTGAACGAAGGCTTCGATGTGGTGTACGGGACGCCGCGCCAGGAAACGCACGGGCTCTTGCGCGACCTTGCCTCAAAGATCACCAAGGTCACTTTGCAGAAAGCAATGGGGAGCGAGGCGGTCCGTCACATCAGTGCGTTTCGCGCATTTCATACCTGTTTGCGCGACGCCTTTGCGCAGTATCGCGGTTCGTTCGTTTCGATCGACGTGCTGCTGACGTGGGCCACGACGCGATTCACATATGTGGTGGTGCGCAACGATCCGAGAACGATTGGCGTGTCGAACTACACGGTACGGAAACTGATCGTCCACGCGATCAATATGATGACCGGCTTCAGCACACTGCCGCTGGAAATCGCCAGCATCCTGGGGTTCGTCTTCATGGGTTTCGGGGTCTGCGCGCTCGTCTGGGTACTAGGCCGCTGGCTGCTGGTTGGCAGTGTGGTTCCGGGGTTTGCGTTTCTCGGAGCCACGTTGAGTATTTTCTCGGGAGTGCAGATGTTCGCCCTGGGGATCATGGGTGAGTATCTGGCCCGCATGCATACGCGATTGACAGACCACCCGCCGTACTGCGTGAGGGAGCATCTGGAGTCCACGGACGCGGCGCCGGGGCTGACACAACTGAACACGGCAATCCGGTCGGCGGTAGGAGAGCGCGGTGAGCAGCTATCGAATTCCTTTTAACAAACCGGCCATAGCGGGCAACGAATACGCTTATATGGCGGACGCGGTGGCACGCGGTCACATCTCCGGTGACGGTGTGTACACCCGCAAGTGCCAAGCCCTGCTGGAGCAGGAACTGGGGGTGCGGCGAGCGCTGCTGACCACTTCCTGCACGCACGCCCTGGAGATCACTGGGCTGCTGCTGAACATTGGCGCGGGGGACGAAGTGATCGTGCCGTCTTTCACGTTCGTCTCGACTGTGAATGCATTCGTTCTGCGCGGAGCGCGTCCGGTGTTCGCCGACATTCGCCCCGATACACTGAACATCGACGAGCGCACGCTCGATGGACTGATTACGCCGCGTACGCGGGCAATCGTGGTGGTGCACTACGCGGGCGTGGGATGCGAAATGGACGAGATACAGCGGGTGGCGGAGCGCCACGGCATTCCGGTGGTGGAGGACAACGCGCACGGGCTGTTCGGCTGCTACAAGGGGCGTCTGCTGGGAACCTTCGGACAACTGGCAACGCAGAGCTTCCACGAGACCAAGAACATCTACTGCGGCGAGGGTGGCGCGCTTCTGATTCAGGATCAGGCCCTGATCCAGCGAGCGGAGATCCTGCGCGAGAAAGGCACCAACCGAAGCGCGTTCCTGCGTGGTGCGGTGGACAAATACACGTGGGTGGACGTCGGTTCGAGCTACGTGTTGTCCGACTCGCTGGCGGCGTTTCTCTATGCGCAACTGGAGCAGAGGGAACGGATCCAGAAGCTGCGCGAACGGGCCTGGAGGTACTACGCCGTACGCTTGCGCGACTGGGCGGAACGCTACTCCATCGGGCTGCCATTCGCACCGTCCTGGTGTGATCAGGCTTTCCACATGTTCTACCTGCTGATGCCCTCCTGCGACGTACGCCAGCAGCTCATCGAGCATCTCAAGAGCAAGGGCATCATGAGCGTGTTTCATTACGTGCCGCTGCACAGCTCTCCAATGGGTGTTTCTCTTGGCGGATTCCCGGGACAATGCCCGGTGACGGAGCGGGTAAGCAACAGCCTTCTGCGCCTTCCGTTCTTCAACGACATCCGCGAGGGAGAGCAGGAGGAGGTGTGCGACGCGATTGAGAGGTTCGCAATACCGGCAGGATCGCTGTCGCAGTCGTGGCCCGAGATCGGAGCAAACCGCGGCTCAGTGGATCTGGCGCGGTTGGCGCAGGTTGTGGAAGCAGAGCCCGCGGCGCAACCCGTGGTGGAGCAGTAGGTTACTTGGACTTCTTTTCTGCCTTCTTTTCGATTTTTGCCCAGGTGTCGCGCAACGGTACCGTACGGTTGAACACCATCTTCTCCGGTGTGGAATCCTTGTCGGCGCAGAAGTAGCCGACGCGCTCGAATTGATACTTCGTCAGCGGGGCGGCTCCCAGGACGCTGGGCTCCACCCTGGCGGTCTTGCGGACGAGCGAGTTCGGATTGAGGCCGGAAGTCAAGTCGCTGTCGGCGTCCTCGTCGGGGCGCTGATCTTCTGGCAGGAAGAGCGTGTCGTACAGGCGGACCTCGGCATCGAGCGCGTGCGCGGCTGACACCCAGTGGATGGTCGATTTCACTTTGCGGCCGTCGGGGGTGTTGCCGCCGTGTGTGGCCGGGTCGTACGTGCAGTGGATCTCGGTCACCTCGCCTGACTCGTCCTTCACCACGCCGGTGCAGGTGATGAAGTAGGCGTAGCGCAGGCGCACCTCTTTGCCCGGCGAGAGGCGGTAGTACTGCTTCGGCGGGTCTTCACGAAAATCGTCGCGCTCGATGTAGAGCACTTTGGAGAAAGGCACTTTGCGCGTGCCCGCGGAAGCATCCTCGGGATTGTTGATCGCCTCCATCTCTTCCACCTGCCCATCGGGGTAGTTGTCGATGATCACTTTGACCGGATCGAGCACCGCCATCACGCGCAGGGCATGCTTGTTGAGATCCTCGCGCAGGTGATGTTCCAATAGTGCGAATTCGATGATGCCGTTGGTCTTCGACACGCCGATGCCGGCGCAGAAGTTGCGGATCGCTTCCGGCGTGTAGCCGCGCCGGCGGAACCCGCAAAGCGTGGGCATCCGCGGATCGTCCCAACCGGAAACGAAACCGCCGGTCACCAGCTTCAGTAGCTTGCGCTTGCTGAGCACGGTGTTGGTGAGGTTGAGCCGGTCGAACTCGATTTGTTGCGGGTGGTGGATGCCGAGGTTTTCCACGTACCAGTCGTATAGGGGGCGGTGATCTTCAAACTCGAGCGTGCAGATGGAATGCGTGATGCCTTCGATGGAATCGCTCTCGCCGTGTGTGTAGTCGTACATCGGGTAGATGCACCACTTGTCGCCCGTGCGGTGGTGTTCGGCATGAAGGATGCGGTACATCACGGGGTCGCGCATGTTGAAGTTGGGCGACGCCATGTCGATTTTGGTACGGAGCGTGCGCGAGCCGTCGGGAAACTCGCCTTTGCGCATGCGCTCAAACAGTTCGAGGTTCTCCTCAATGGAACGGTTGCGATAGGGGCTCTCCTTGCCGGGTTCGGTGAGCGTGCCGCGAGTGGCTCGGACCTCTTCCGCAGTCAAGTCGCAGACGTAGGCCTTGCCGGCCTTGATGAGTTGGATGGCCCATTCGTAGAGCTGATCGAAGTAGTCGGATGCGAAGAAGAGCCGGTCTTCCCAATCGAAGCCGAGCCAGCGAACATCTTCCATGATCGAGTCGACGTACTCCTGCTCTTCCTTGCAGGGGTTGGTATCGTCGAAGCGGAGATTGCACTTACCGTTGAAGTCGCGCGCGAGGCCGAAGTTCAGGCAGATGGATTTGGCATGGCCGATGTGGAGGTAGCCGTTGGGCTCCGGGGGAAAGCGGGTATGGACCTTACCTCCGAACTTGCCTGTCTGGTTGTCCTGGATAATGATGTCGCGGATGAAATTGGACGGACGGGGTGCCTCAATCGACTCGGACGTTTCTGCGGTTTTCAAGCCATCACTCATCCTCTCATTATAACCGGAGGGGTGCATCAGGGCCTCCTTTCGCGGAGGTAGCCGGCGAGGGGATTGCGTGGAAGTTGGTTCAGGCCCTTTACGAGGGCGCTAGCGTTGAGTTCGGCTCCGGCCCAGGTGGTGTGGGTGTGTTCGTCGGCGAACAGGGGATCCACGCGGACGGGACCGAGTTCGTCGTAGCGGTCGGCGATGAGGCTGTTGAGATCGACGAAGTGGGCGCTCCCGGCGGCGGCGACTTCGCGAGCCCAGGCGGCGTAGTCCTGCGAGCGGGCGATGCGGCCGCCGCGCCATATCTTGCGGGGAACGGGCGAGCAGATGATGGGGGTTGCGCCGGCGGCATGGGTCTCGGTGATGAAGCGGCGGAGATACCAGCCGTAGGAGTGCACAGTTTCGTGTTTGCCGGTGAGAGGGTTGTCGATTTCGCGAGTCTCTTCACCGACGCCTTTGATGGTGCCGCGGGCGCGGGCGGTGTCGTCGAGCGGGCCGTTGTCGTTGTGGCCGAATTGGATGATAACGATGTCGCCGCGTTTGAGAATGGCCTTGACCCGATCCCAGTGACCCATGGTGTAGTAGGTCCGGCTGCTGAGCCCGCCGAGGGCGCGGTTTACGACGTTGAGGCGCGTGGTATCGAAGTAGGCCACGAGCGGTTCGCCCCAGCCCCACTGGCCGTTGCCGCCATCGCCGCGACCGTTGCGGACAGTGGAGTCACCGATCAGGAACAGGGACGGCAAGGCAGGGTTGATCGATCTCTTGGCGATGAGGAACGCCAGCAGCGGATGGGAGGGGATGCGGTTGAGTGCGGCGACCACGAGCGAGGCGGTGAGGGCGGCTCCTTCGACGCTGGTGTGCGTGTGATCGATGGGGAAGAGGGCTTTGACCTTTTCCTCGCCCATGGATTCGTAACGGTCAGCGATGATGTTGGTGACATCGAGGAAGGCGACGCCGGCGGTGCTGGCGAGTTCCTGCGTCCACCCGCCGAAGCGGCCGGAGCCGCGCTCGACCTTGCCGTCTTTCCAGATGTTGCGCACGGTGAGCGAGAGCAGTACCGGGGTTGCTCCTCGGGATTCTGCGCCCCGGATGAACTCGCGCATGTAGTGGCCGAAGGTGTAGACAACTTCCTTATTGCCGTTGGGCAAGGTGAACTCTTTCGACTCGCCGCCGAGGCCGGGGAGTGAGCCGCGCGCGCGGTCGCGATCGGGCGGACCACCGTCGTTGTGGCCGAATTGGATGAACACGAAGTCGCCGGATTTGAGATCGTTCTTCACTTTGTCCCATAGGCCTTCGGTAAGAAACGTACGGCTCCCGCGGCCAGCGCGGGAGCGGTTGACGACGTTGACCTTCGCGGTATCGAAATAGTTGGCGAGGTGATCGCCCCAGCCTTTGCCGCCGGTATTGCTGGCAGTGGAGTCCCCGATGAGGAAGACGGTGGGCAGCCGCGGATCGGGGGTCTGCGCAAGCGCAGCGGCAGAGAGGGCGAGCAGCGGAAGGAACATAGAAGATAGTCTACGCGGAAGCGGACATGCCATAGCTGCCGGAGCCTTCTTCGCGGAGGAGTTCGTCGAGGACAGCGGTGTAGAAAGCGTCGCTCGAGTGACGGACAGTTTGCTCTTTGTGATCCGGGTGAGCGAGGTGGTCCAACTCATGCAAGAGGACCGTGAGGAGCGCGGCACGGAAGTGGAGACGGCTGAAGCCTGCGGCATCAGTGGTTGCGGCGAGCGAGGAGAGTGGATGAGGCCGCCAATCGCGGATGTTCTCCCAGGCGAGGTCGAGCTCACCGAGGTTGCCTCCGGTGTCGGCACGAAGGCGGCGGGCCAGGCGGCTTTCGGATCCGGGTGGATGGAAGTGGCCGAGGCAGGTGCAGATGTTGCGCGGATCGAGGAGGACGACGACCATCGAGGGAAGCTCGGCGAGCATACGGCGGTAGGGATCGACGACTGGGGCGCGGAGGAGAGGCAGCGTGTTAAGCCAGGCGTCGCGGAGTTGAGTAGCGATGTCGTCGTGGCCGCGCGGGAAGCTGAGGAGGAGGAGAGGCCAGGTTTCGGGTCCGCGGACGAGCATCTGGTCGCGGCCGCGGAGTTGGCCGAGGAGTTGACGCCACAAGGGTGGGGGCCGGTAATGCCCCCTCGCGGTCCGTCGCATGAGGAATCCTTCATGAGCCGGCGTAGGCTCATCTGATATGCTCTGAATATAGACGATTTCGTCGAAGTATGCGATACGCTACCCGCACTCCTGGTTACATCAGCAATGAGTTCTTCCCGACAGGGGTGAAATGGCTGCTCATCAGCAATATCGCTCTGTTTATCCTGTACTTCTTCGCGGTACGGAGCGGCGGGAGCTGGGTCTTCTATCCGTTTGGGCTGATTCCACACTCGGTGTTGAGTTCGTTCGCGCTGTGGCAGTTGGTGACCTACCTGTTCCTGCACGATCCGTTCGGCTTTTCGCACATCCTGTTCAACATGCTGTCGCTGTGGATGTTCGGCGCGGATTTGGAGAGGGCGTGGGGGCGGCAGGCATTCCTGAGGTTCTACTTTGTGTGCGGCGTTGGCGCGGGGTTGTGCGTGGTGGTGGGCAATGCGCTGTTCGGGGATATGAACACGCGGACGATTGGGGCGTCTGGGGCGATCTACGGGCTGTTGATGGCGTTCGGGATTCTGTTCCCGGACCGGATCGTTTTGTTCAGTTTTCTGTTTCCGATCAAGGCGAAGTATTTCGTGATGATCATCGGGGCGATCACGTTTTTGAGCACGATCGGGTCGACGGGCGGCGGGGTCAGTCATGTGGCGCACCTCGGCGGGATGGCGTTCGGATACCTGTATCTGAAGAAGGGCCGGATGGGAAAACGGTCGATGGACTTCACCGGTTTCGTGAAGCAGCAGTACACGCAGTGGAAGCTGATGCGGGCCAAGCGTAAGTTCCAGGTCTACATGAAGAACAAGGGCCGGGACCGGACGATTCACTAATGGCCACCGATGAACGCTGATGAACACTGATAACGCCTTTCTGGGTTTAGAGACACTTATAGTTTGTGCGTGGCAATTGACTTATAGTTTTCGCCGATTTTATTAGTTGGTCACCTCTGTTTGACTGAGGTTTTCGGCGGCCGCAACCAGTTTCCTCAGGAGTTGACCGTTTGATTTGGCGGCTGCGGGCCTGGAATCGGCTTTGTTACTGCCGGCTACCGGGGCGGACTTATAACCCCTTGTGTCCTTAATCGCTTTGACAACCTGCTGGAGGCGGCAGAGCACTGAAAACGACTGCGGTGTCTGATCCATGACAGGGGTTTCGACGGTTTCATCCGGCGGGAACGACTGGAGCCTGGAACGGACCTCGGTTTGCAGATCGGAGAGCAACTTGACGGCTTTTTCGCGCGCGGTCTGGTTTTGCCGGGCGAATTGACGGATGCGGCGGAGTTTGGCTTCGTGCCTGTCGTCGGTTAACGGGTCGGTGTCCGGGTCCGCTTGTTTGTTGTAGATGTCGTTTTCGGAGAAGGCCGCGCGGCGAAGATTCCAGGAGGCGATGACGATTTCATCGAAGATGGCATCCTGGACGCCAGCGGACGGTTTGAAGGAATCGAGGAGCTGGTCGCGGAGGAGTTGGAACTCCTGCTCGAAGCCCGGAAGGATGACGAGGGCTTTGGAATAGAAGCCGTCGCGAAGGGCGTTGCGCGCGACGCGTGCTTTGCCCTCTTCAGTGCGTGGACCGGTGGAAAGCTGTGCGTTGAGCCGGTTCGCGGTGATCTGTTTTTCAGTGGCCATTGTGGCCTCCTTTTGACTGAATCTGGAAGCGGAGCTTCCGAGGTCAGGCTACGATGGCCGATTTGCCGGGGGAGCGCAACTGGAGACGTAGGTTATTGATGCGATGGGAGATATTTTTTTGCTTCCGGCTGTGAATAGAGATCCGAGCCCTCGACGGGCTCGCAGTTGTATGGATGAAAAATGGGACTGCGGCAAACTGGAAGAGTCGCCCAGCGAATCGAAGACCGGTCTTGAGTTGGCGCCTTGAGCCCGTTTGTGAATATGGCCG
>JACQZR010000044.1 GCA_016213775.1 Acidobacteriota bacterium | reverse complement strand
CCTCGCGGCTACGCCTTGCGTTTCGCTACGGTTGCCTGTCATCGGCTCCGGTTGGCTCCTTTCATCCAACAAGATTCTGCCCATGCTGGGCACACTGGGGCGGCCAATCCTGGCCGCGGCTGGCCTTTCCAGGCCAGCCATTCTTCCCCGTAGCGGAAATCGCCGCCGCCGCGTCTGAGGGGAGGAAGGCCTCCGCGATTCTCATGCCAACTCGTTTTCTACTAGTGTCCCTGCTAGCCTCAGTGCCACTCCTCGCGCAACCCAAGGTCGGGTTGATCGAAATCTACGGGCTCCGCAAAGTCCCACAGGACAAGGTGCTAAAGGCGTTGGGCGTCTCTGTAGATGGCCCCCTCCCCGCCTCCAAGGGCGATGCCGAAGAACGCATCGAAGCAGTGGAGGGAATCGTAAGGGCAAGCCTGTCCGCCGTTTGTTGCGACAAGGGCAAGGTGATTCTCTACGTGGGGGTGGAGGAGCGGGGCACCACTCGCTTTGAGTTTCACGATCCGCCGGAGTTGGAATTGAAGGTCCCGGAGGAAGTGGAGAAGGCCTGGATCGGGTTCCTCGCCGCGGTGGAAGCCGCCGCCCGAAACAACGATACGGCAGAAGACCTCACACGAGGCTACTCCCTGATGGCTAACGCCGAAGCACGTAGCATCCAGGAGCGTTTCCTTACCTTTGCCGATCAGCACTACGGTCCGCTCCGCGAAACTGCGCGGAATGCGGCCGATCCCCAACAGCGCAGCATCGCCGCTTATGTGCTCGGATATGCCAAAAACCGCAAGCAGGTGGCCGACGATCTGCAGTACCTCATGCGCGACCCCGAACCCGCGGTCCGCGGTAGTGCAATGCGCGCTCTGATGGCGGTGGCGGTCCTCGCGGAGCTCGATCCGGAATCAGGCGTCCGGGTTCCCGCCACCTGGTTTGTGGAAATGCTCAATTCCGTCGAGTTCACCGACCGTACCAAGGCTGCCGTCGCGCTCGTCAATTTGAGTGAGAAGCGGAACGGCTACACCCTGCAGCATCTGCGCGAGCGTGCCATGCCCGCACTCACCGAAATGGCAAAATGGCATAGCCTCAACCACGCCCTGCCGGCTTTCATCCTCCTCGGCCGCGTCGCCGGATTGCCGGAACAGGAGATCCAGGATCTGTGGACCAAAGGCGATCGCGAAGCCCTGCTGCGCAAACTCCGCGACGCCGGCCGCAAGAAGTAACGTAACTTGCCGGGTGCTCCGCTCTCTTTCGGGACCACCCCCTCAGGGGTGGTCAGCGCCTGGCGAGCCCCTTGGCTTCCATTGAGGCCAGCGCCATGATCGCCCAACTCGTCCCCGCCGACGAAATCCATTGATCATGCGCGTACGGGAATCCGGCATCAAAGTAGGGTTGGAACGGCAGCGACCGTGTCTTGACGTGCCACGATCCGTCCGCCGCCTGCGTCCCTAACAGATACCGCGCGCCCTTCTGCATCACCGGCTCTGACGCGGACCACTTCGCCGCGGTCACCAGTGCGTAGACGGCTTCGCCCGTGGCATAGGCATCGGTGCCCATGGTGGGCAGTTGCGCCCAGCCGCCGTCGGAGCGTTGCGTCTTCGCCAACTCCCGCGCCGCCTTCTCGACCACATCAGCCTTGGCGCACGCCCAGTACAAGCCCAGCAGGTGAAACGCCCGTTCCTGCGTGGTCACGGGCCGGGCCGCAGTCAGCCATACGGCCGCGCGGTTCAACCGGTCCAACGTGTCGGCATTCTCCGCGGCCGGAGCATACTGCCGTAGCGCATAGACAGCCATCGCCGTCGTCTGGAAATGATCGGACGTCAGCGGCGGCCGGCTCCCGGTGGTCTCCCAATAGCCATCCGGATTCTGCATCATCTTCAGGTAGCGCGCCAGCGCCTCGGTGTATTCGTCACGCGAGCGGTGCGAGTTGGCATAGCCGAACAACTCGTACACGGTGCTGTTGACACCAATCACTCCCATGATCATTGCGAGCTCGGGGCTGCGTTCCGACAGCGAGGCCGGCAGCATTGTCAGTTGCGGCGGCACCTGGAAGCCGCGATCCCGTGCAAGAGAGAGCGCCGCCGATGGCAGACTCTGGTTGTGGCACGAATTGCAGCCGCCACGCTTCACGAAGTTCGGACTCTGTTTCTCCAGAATCATCGCAGCCTGCGTAATGGCCGCGGGTATGCGCGATGCATCCGCATTGCCGTTCCGGGCGGGCGCCACGCCGCCGCTCTTACGAATCGCTTCCGGCACACCAAGCAGCCGCGCCACTTCATTATCGCCGCGCTTACCCGCAAGCGTCACCGCCGTTTCGCCTTCCCCTTCGTAGTCCCTGCGCGCACCCTTGGCCAGCAACAGTATCACCACGCCGGCCGGCATGCTTTCCGAATAGGCGGCGTACATCAACGGCGAGTAGCCGCGCTCATCCTGGAGATTCAGCTCGGCGCCGGCGTCCAGAAGCATTCGCACCGACGCCTCATTGCCCCGCATCGCCGCGGTGTGAAGCGCGGTCATCTTGCGTTTCGTCTCGTGATTCACCGCCGCGCCGTTGGCCAGCAAGAGGCGCACCGCTTCCTCCTTCCCGCTCACCGCGGCGTCCATCAACGCGGCGCTTCCGTTGCCCGAGACATGCTTCACGTTGGCGTTCTTAGCCAGCAGCATTCGCATTGCTTCGACATTGCCGCCGCCTGCCGCGGCCATCAGCGGCGTGCGTCCCACGATCGTCGGGATGTTCGGATCCGCGCCCTTCTCCAGCAGCAATTGCAGGACGCCGTTGCCCTGCCGCTGCGTCGCGGCCAGATACAGCGGGGTCCTGCCGTCCACGGTCTTGGCATTGACGTTGGCGCCGCCGTCGATCAGCATTCGTACTTTCGCTTCGTCGTGAATCGCCCAGTGTAGCGGTGTGGACTGCAACCGGTTGGCCGCATTCACATCCGCGCCCGCGTCCAACAGCCGCTTCAGCGAGTTCCTGCTTCCGAAGCCTGCTGCATGATGCAGCGGAGTGGACCCGCCTGCGTCTTCGCTTTTCACCAGCGCAGGCCGCGCCTGCAACAGAATCTCAACCTTCAACTCCTGGCCGCGAATCGCTCTGATCAACTCCTTCACGCGCGGATCCACCGGCTTCACCGGCCGTTCTTTCTCCTCCATGGAGACGTCGCCGTATTCGCCGCCCTGATCAATCCATGCCCGCAGGATGCCGATCTCCTCCGCCGCCAGCGCACCCGTTGGGGGCATCAGCATTCCTCCATCGCCGTCCACCAGCTTGCGGATGAGTTTGCTCTCCGCGCTTTTGCCCGCGATGATCACCGGGCCGTAGTCGCCCCCGCGTAGTGCGTTCTGCCGTTTGTCCAGCCGCAGCCCCGATTGCTGCTGGCGCGCGCCATGACAACTGAAGCAGCGCTCGGCCAGGATTGGTTTCACATGCTTGTCGAAATCGATGCGATAGCTGGCGGCCGGGGGCAGTTTTACCTCTGCTCCCAGACCAGCCACCAGGCCAAGCGCGATTAGGGTCAGTCGCATTTTGTGTCTCCTCGGGAAATGAAGTTGAGCGACACGAAGCAAGCACGTCAACGCCCAAGTCGGGTTGCACCAGAATTCAACCCGATCGCGCCGGCGCATTAACCGCAAGGTTCACACAGATAAACCGTTTGGTTAATGGAAACCGGCGTGCTACTTGTCCGGTTTCTCCGCCTTCTGAACGCGGCGCAGCGTATATAGGTCGGGGCTCATGTGCCCCTTCTCCAGCCGCTTCCAATCGTCGTTGACGTGCACCACCTTGCCGCTGATGTGATTGGAGCGTTCCGATGACAGAAACAACGCCAACTGAATCTGGCGGTCGGGTGTTATACCGCCAGTGAGACGTACATGTTGCGCGTCCTCGCGTTCCTTCCATCCGGCGCGCTCGCCGGCGCGCAGAATCTCATCGGTCATGCTCGTGTAGGTGCCGCCGGGAGCCATCGCATTCACCTGCACGTTGTGCTCGCGAACCTCCTCGGCCACGCATTCCACAAAACGCACCATCGCCGCCTTCGATGCCGCGTACGCCGAGAAGTTGGGACGGGCGGTGGTGGCTCCGCCGCCGCTCATCACGATCACTTTCCCGTGCCGCCGCTCGATCATGTAAGGCAGCACGGCACGGCACGTGTGCATCGTGCCCAGCAGATTGGTCTCGACGGTTTCCTGCCAGACCTTTGGTTGGCACTCTGCCAACGGTCCGATGGGTCCTTGAATCCCCGCGGAGCAAATCGCAATATGCACTTCGCCGAAATGGGCCCGCGCGCGGTCTACCGCGGAGTGCACCTGTTCGTAATCCCGCACATCGGCGCGAATGCGAAAAGCGTTGCCACCGGCGTGTTGAATTTCCAGATCGGCCAGGTCCAGTTCCGCCTTGCTTCGGGCCACCAGGACGATTCGCGCCCCAGCCGCCGCGAATCCGAGGGCAAGACGTTTCCCGATCCCGCGGCCAGCCCCTGTGATGAATACAGTCCGTTCCTGCAAAGGTCGCACGTTCTGTTCAGACTCCACCCTAAAGTAGTGCAACCCACCCCAGCCAAGTCAAGCCCACCCGCAGCCAGGCACCTCAAATGGCCGGCAGTGTGTAGGTGCGAAGGAGCCTCGCGTGGTGGCTGTGGTCTGGTCCAGCGCCATGAGCGAGGTTTGGAAGGTAGACCTGCTCCTCACCTCCAGACTTGTGAAAGAGGGGACTAGCCAAACCCACCCACGCAAAGACCGGACGTGTGGTGACAATGACGAGCACCTGCGTCCTGGGGGCCGCCTCGCCGGTGCGCCCTCCGAGCGCGCCCTCACGGCCCTTCTGTGGCCTTCTCAGTGCCAGGCTATTTTGCCACTCTTTGCGGAGGTCTGACGGCGTGGTCCCCGCCCGGTCAAAAATGCGGTGGAATGCCGATTCCTTCATCCACCAGACTTTCATGAAAATAGCGGAAACAATCGGGAAATCGAGCCGGTAGAGGATGGCCCCAGAAGGAAGTTCCTCCTTTGTGGGTATGTCGTCAAAAGACAGCGAAACGTCATAACTGGTGCGACGGCTAATCTGGTAGCGCACGTCACTCCAGTTGTACTCTTCGTTTAGCATGATCCTCCTCCGCTGATACCGGTCCGGCGCGCAAGTTCTGTTCAGACTCCACGCTAAAGTAGTGCAACCCACCCCAGCCAAGTCAAGTTGAGAGAATGAATACATGGTCACAGTCCGTCAGGCTGTGTCATCTGATGCAGCCCTGCTGCATCGCATGGCGCGCCGCCTCCACGTTGAAGGCCGCGATTGGAACTCCGCGCAGGCAACCGGGTTCTTTCTCTATGTAGGCAGTGAAGCGGATTACTCGCGCAAGCTTTCTGAATCGCCCTACTGTTACGTTGCCATGATCGACGAAACGCCCGCCGGTTTCCTCACCACCGTTACTCCCGAAGGTGTGGCCAAGCACCCTTCGGAGAAGAACCGGGCTCTCTTTCTCGACAACGGACAGTATCCGCTCCTGCTCGAGCAAATCGGAGTGCTGCCGGAATACCAGGGCCGCGGTGCGGGGCAGGCGATGCTGGATCGCATGATCGGCGATTTCCCCGGCCATCGCATAGTAGCAACGATCATCCACGCGCCTCTGCGCAACGAGAGGTCCATCGGCTTCCTGGCAGGACGCAACGGCTGGCAGCAATTCCGCGAGGTCCGTACCGCGCAGCGGCTGTGGGGATTCTACGAGCGCCGGGGCCCAGGCTCCTGAGTTTGATACCATCTCCGTCTGTGACGCAACGACCCACTCGCATCCGCCACGTCGTGCTCTGGCTCACTGTGGCCGCCTACATGATCACATACATGGATCGCGTGGTCATCTCATCGGCGGTGCCCACCATCAGAGAGGAGTTCGGCTTCTCGCTCGAAACCATGGGCGGAATCCTGGCGGCCTTCCGTTGGGGCTACGCTCTCTTCCAGATCCCCGGCGGATGGCTCGGCGACAGACTCGGCCCGCGGCTCGCGCTCACGCTGATCGTCGGCTGGTGGAGTGCGTTCACCTCGCTCACCGCGCTCAGTTGGAACGAGATGTCGATGCGCGTGTTCCGCTTCCTGTTCGGCGTCGGCGAAGCGGGCGCATTCCCGATTGCCACGCGCAGTCTCTCGCGCTGGATGCTCCCGGTGGAGCGCGGTTACGCGCAGGGCATCACGCACGCCGGATCGCGCATCGGGGCAGCGGTAACGCCGCCACTGGTGGTCTGGCTGATCACCAGCTACGGATGGCGCATGCCCTTCTTCGTATTCGGCGTAATTGGCCTGCTCTGGGCCGCGGCGTGGTATGTCTACTACCGCAATACGCCGGGCGAGCACGCCTCCGTCAACAAGGAAGAGCTCGCGCTCATTCACCAATACGCTCCGCCGCAGAAAGCCGGCACACACAACGTTCCCTGGCGCGGCATCCTCTCCAGCAGTAACCTCTGGACGCTCTCGCTGATGTATTTCTGCTACGGATACTGCCTGTCGGTTTATCTCGACTGGTTCCCCACCTACCTCAACACGCACCGCGGTTTTAACCTGAAGCAGATGGGCTTCTACGCAAGCCTGCCGCTGATAGCCGGCGTTGCGGGCGACTTCCTCGGCGGGTGGCTCTCGGACCGCATCGGCCATGCCACTGGAAGTCTCAAGCTCGCGCGCAAAGTGGTGGCGGTGGGGGGATTCCTGATCGCCGCTGCGTTCATCCTGCCGGCAACCTTTACTAAGGACTCGCTGACGTGCGTCTGGTTCACCTGCGTGGCGTTCTTCGGTCTCGAACTCACTGTCGGGGTCTCGTGGGCTGTCCCGCTGGATATCGGCGGAGATTACGCGGGCTCGGTGAGCGCAGTGATGAACACCTTCGGCAACGTCGGCGGAGCCATCTCGCCGTCGGTGTTGGCCTGGCTCGTCACCGCGTATGGATGGAATCAGCCTTTCGTCGTCGCCTCCGTCATGTGTTTGCTTGGCGCTATTCTGTTCGCGCGAGTGGACGCCTCAAAACCCATTCTTGCCACCTGAGTTAAGATAAGATTTCTATCCTGGGAGCCAACCATGCGGATCAATCCTAACAAGTGCGTTGCCTGTGGCAATTGCACCTACGTCTGTCCCATGGGCGCGATCTACATCGATCCCGCGATCAAGCGCGCCACCATCAACCACGACGAGTGCGTCGAATGCTATTCCTGCTACAACGGACTCAGCCAGGAGCACCTCAACCCAACTGTCGTCCGCACCATTCGCAAGGCTTTCTCGATGATGCGGCTGCGATTTGAACCCGAACCCGACGTCTGTCCGACGGCGGCATTCGAGCCTGACGAGCTCACGTGGCCGCGCGTCGTCCGGCGGGCATTCTCGGATCCACGCGTGCCGCATGAATCCACCGGCGTACAAGGCCGCGGCACCGAGGAAGTAAAGACCAACGACGTCAGCGGACGCGTAAAGGTGGGCGAGGTCGGCTTCACAGTGGAGTTCGGCCGGCCCGGTCTCGGGGCGCGCTTCCACGAGATCGAGCGCATGTCCACAACTCTCGCCAAACTCGGCGTCAGCTTCGAAAAGAAGAACCCTGTCACGACGCTGATGACCGACACCACGACGGGTAAGATCCGGGAAGATATCCTTCACGAGAAGGTCCTCTCCGCCATTCTGGAGATCAAGACGACTGTCGACCGCACGGAAGAGATCATCCGCGCCATCTGGGCAGTGGAGAAGCAGATCGACACGGTAGTCACCATCGGCGTGGGCACGCGTTGCGACGAGGAGGGCGAGGACCACGTAGTGGCGCCGGTGCTGGAGAAGCTTGGCTACAAGCTCCACCGCGCCAAGACCAATGCCGGCCTCGGCAGGATCAGCAACGAGCCGGCCGCAGCCACGCAGGAACCCGTCCCCACAGGAGCAGCCAAATGACCAACACCCTTCACCGCTTCGGCGATGCCGCCAGCTTCTACGACGACTACGTCATCTTCGCCATTCCCAGCCGGGGCAAGAACGACAAAGGCTGCCTGCCCAAGTTGAAAGAGTTCCTGCGCATGGCGGTCTCGTTCAAGCCGGTAAACCTCGGCGATGCCTCGCATGGCGGCGCGTTGCGTCCCAGCCGCGAGATGAGTCCGACGTCGCACTGGAACCGGGACATGAAACCGGATTTTGAGTCGGTGATCAACGGTGTCGACACGCCGACTACAGTGGCAGCGGTCTTTGACAACCGCGTCAATGCGGAGGAGTTTCTCACGGCGGTTCGCAAGGCCGATCTCGGACTCTGCATCAACATCTCCACGTCCATCGACGGCGCCGAGCAGTGCTGCCACGCCGCGGGCATCCCCCGGCACAGTGTCGGCTATTCGCTCGGCTTTGAAGGCAACACCGACAAGCTGCCCAACACCCAGGTGCTCTCACTCAGCACGATGTGCGGCCATGGCATGATCAGCCATTCACTCGCCAAGAAGATGATCGACTGGGTGAAGGAAGGCCGCCGCACGCCGGAAGAAGCCGTCACGTACATGGCGCGGTTCTGTTCCTGCGGAGTCTACAACCCGTCGCGGGCGAAGCGGATATTGGAAGACGCGCGCGGGTCTATGAAGTAATGGCCGGCAGTGTCCTGGACCGGCTGAGGGCGATCTGTCTGGCGCTGCCGGAAACCACCGAAACGGAAACCTGGGGCCATCCCAACTTCCGCGTGGCGAACAAGATCTTCTGTGCGTATGAAACCTACCAGGGCGAGTTGTCGGCATGCTTCAAGGTGGGAAAGCAGATGCAGGGAGTCTACCTGCAGGACGCACGGTTCTATATGACGCCCTATGTCGGCCGTCACGGCTGGGTCTCACTGAAGATCAATGCCGCGAAGATCAACTGGAAAGAGGTGGAGGGCCTCGTTCACATGAGCTACCGGCTCATTGCTCCCGCCAAGGTCCGCAACATGGAATAGAATGAAAGGGTGCCGGTGCAGGTCGATCAGAAAGTTTCCCACGCCACTTCCCAGCTCGATACCGTTCGCAAAGAAATTGGCAAGATTATTGTTGGCCAACAGGATGCCGTAGATGGTGTCTTGATTTGTATGTTGGCCGGCGGGCATGTGTTGCTGGAAGGTGTTCCTGGTCTCGGGAAGACGACGCTTCTGCGCACACTCGCGCGCGTACTGCACCTGCGCTATTCCCGCATCCAGTTCACGCCGGATCTGATGCCCGCCGATATTGTCGGCAGCATGGTGATGGAAAGCGACGAGCGCGGCATGAAGACGTTGCGGTTCCAGTACGGACCGGTCTTTGCGAATCTCGTGCTGGCGGACGAAATCAACCGTGCGACGCCGAAGACGCAATCGGCGCTGCTCGAGGCAATGCAGGAGCGGACGGTTACCAGCGGCACGACGACGCATCACCTGGAAGCGCCGTTCCTGGTAATGGCGACGCAGAACCCGATCGAGATGGAAGGGACGTATCCGCTGCCGGAAGCGCAGTTGGACCGCTTCCTGATGAAGATCCTGGTGGGCTATCCGAATAAGGAAGAGCTGGCGCTGATTCTGGAGCGAACCATCCAGCGCGAGGAAAACGAAATCGGACAGGTGATGGACGGGCCTACCATCCTGGAGCTGCGGTCGGTGTGCCGGAGCGTGCTGGTTGCCCAGCATGTGCAGTCCTTTGCGGTGGACGTGGTAATGGCCACGCAGCCGGAGCATCCGCAGTCCCATGAACTGGCACGGAAGTACATCCGTTACGGCAGCTCGCCGCGCGGGGCTCAGGCGCTGGTGGAATGCGGGCGCGTACTGGCGCTGATGCGTGGGCGGTTCCACTTGAGCATCGAGGACATCAAGCAGCTTGCGCTGAGTGTGCTGCGGCACCGCATCATTCTCAACTTTGACGCACACGCCGACGGGCAGACGCCGGACTTAGTACTCAGCCGGATCATTGAGACGGTGGCTGCCGGCCGTTCGAAGTAGGGTGAGGCATGGCGCAACCGCTACTGGACCGCGAATTTCTGGAGCGGCTGGAGCGGCTGACTGTTCACTGGACGAAGTCGTTTCCAGGGCTTGTCGGCGGCCATAACCGGTCGAGGTTTGCCGGGTCGGGGCAGGAGTTTCTCGACCATCGTCATTTCCATCACGGCGACGATCTGCGGGCCGTCAACTGGCGCGCTTACATGCGGCTGGAAAAGCTCTTTCTGAAGATGTTCCAGGTGGAGCCGCGCGTCCCTGTGCGGATTCTGTTGGACACCAGCGCGTCCATGGCGTTGGCTGAAGGCAAATTCGAATTCGCCAGCAAGCTGGCCGGGGCGCTAGCATACGTCGGGCTGGTACGGTTGGAAGCTATCACGATCCAGCCGTTCGGCGAGAAACTGCACGATGCGATCAACTGCGGCGGAGGGCGGCATCGCTTTGCACCGGCGGCGGATTTCCTGGGAAAGTTGAAGCCCGGCGGCAGGACGAAGTATCTGGATATTGCGCGCGAGGTGGCGGCGACGTATCCGCAGCGCGGGCTGTTGATCGTGATCTCGGATTTCCTGGGAGACGATTCGTGCGAGAAGCCGGTTCAGTATCTGGCCGATCTTGGTCATGAGCTTCTGCTGCTGCATGTGTGGGCCGATGAGGACCGGACTCCGCCGTGGAGCGGTGAGTTGGAACTGGTGGACGCCGAAACCGGGCAGCGCATGGAGCTATCGTTCGAGGACGACGTACGTACCTTATACACGGAACGGTTTGATGCCTATGCGCGCGGGCTGCGGGATCTGGCGCTGCGCAAGGGCGGACGGTATATCGGGTTGTCGACGAGCGGCTCGGTGGAAGAGGCGGTGTTCGGACCGTTGAGTCAGGCGCAGGCGGTGTATTGAGTGAGAAGCAAGAAGCCAGGAGCAAGAAGCCAGAAGACAGGAGCCAGGAGACGAACGGCTCGATGGAAGTGAGGCTGGTGGCTGATGTTCTTCTTTAATCTGACCGCGGCGGAGTTCTTCACGCTGCTGGGCGGGATCTCGGCGTTTGTCACGCTGTTGTATCTGCTCGACCGGTCTCGCAAAAAGCACCTGGTGGCGTCGCTGCGGTTCTTTCAGAACACGGAACTGCCGACGGAGCGGAAGCACCGGCGGCGGATTCAGCAACCATGGTCATTGATTCTGCAACTGGTGGGGATTGCACTGCTGCTGCTGGCGATTGCGCAGTTGCGGATCGGATCGAAAGAACGAAACTCGCGCGATCATGTCCTGCTGGTGGAAGCATCGGCGTGGATGAACGCGAAGGCGCCATCGGGCCGCAGTCTGATGACCGAGACGCAAAACGCGGCCTTGCGGTATGTGCGGGCGCTGCCATCGAGTGACCGCGTGATGGTGGTGCGGGCCGATGCATTGGCGACGCCGCTCACGGGGTTTGAGAACAACCGCGCAAAACTGGAGGCCGCGGTTCGGCAGACGCAGCCAGGCACGGCTGGTCTACACCTTGGACAGGGTCTTGATTTTGCCTCGCGGGCGCTACGGATGGAGGGCCAGCGGGCCGGTGAGATCGTGTTCGCCGGCGTAGGCCGGATGAGCAAGGAAACGCTCAGTGAACTGCCGCCGTTGCCTGCAAATCTGCGGCTGCTGCCGGTGAAGGGCGAAGTGGATAATATCGGGCTGAAGAAGCTGTCCTTGCGGCGCGCCACCAACGATCCGGAGGTTTGGGAGATCTACCTCAGCGTGCAGAACTACAGCGGACGCATACGAACCATTCCGCTGGCGGTGACATTTGGCGGCGCTCCGGTGGCGACGAAGCGGCTGACACTGACGCCCGGGGTGGAAGCGAGTGAGAACTTCGCGTTCCGCACGCGCGCGGCAGGCTGGCTGGAGGCCAGGATTGAACCTCGCGATGCGCTGCCGGCCGACGATGGGGTCACGTTGGAACTGCCGGCGGTGCCTTCGGCAAAGATCGTGGTGTACTCAAACGAACCTGAGCTGTTGAAGCCGTTGATCGGGGCTCACAAGAGGATGGAAACGGTGGTCCGGCGTCCGGCGGAGTACAAGGCGGATGAAGAAGCAGGCATCGTGATTCTTGACCGGTTTCAGCCGTCCGCGCCTCCCAAGGGCAACGCGCTGTGGATTGAACCGCCGCAGATGGGGTCGCCGATCCCGGTGACGACACGGAGCGATAACGCATTGCTGCGGTGGCGGTCCGATCAGTTTCTGGCGGAGGGACTGCATACGAAGAATGTCCGGATTGAATCGAGCGAGGTGTTTGCGGCCGCGGCTGGCGATTTGCCGATCGCGGAGACGGACGCCGGGGCGATGATTCTGGCACGGCCGGGCAAGACGAAGACGGCGGTGATGGGGTTCCATCCGATGAAGAGCGCGCTGCGGTATGAGCTGGCGGCGCCGATTCTGTTTGCGAATCTGCTGAAGTGGATGGCGCCGGACATCTTCCTGCGGATTGAGTTGCAGGCCGGCACGGTTGGCACAGTGACTGTACCACTGGAGGAAGACTTCGATCCCGCCGCGATACGTGTGATCACGGAGCAGCAGCGGCGGTTGCCGTTTACGATCAAGGACCGGGCGCTGCGGTTCTACAGCGGAGCGCCGGGCCTGGTGCGAGTAACGCTGGGCGATCGGGAATTGGTGTATGCGTTGTCGCTGCCCGAAGTGGCGGACTCGGCTTGGGAACCCAAGAATGTACGGTCCGGTTATACGGGTGCCGGCGGCGTGAGCGTGGCGGCTCGCGATATCTGGTACTGGCTGGCGCTGGCAGGCGCGGTGTTGTTGCTCATCGAGTTCTTCCTCTATGGCAGCGGCGATAAGACACCGGATGCACCGCTGCCGCAGAGCGCGGAAGAAGTCCCGCAAAGGAAGGCGTCATGAACTTTGCGCGGATGTGGGTGCTGTTGTTCCTGCCTGTGGTGGCGGCCTATGCCGCCTACGAATTCCGGCGCGCGGCATCGCGATTCGGACTGGCGCTGAAGACACTGTCGCTACTGGCGGTAGTGGTCGCGCTAGCGGAACCGGAGCTTTCGGTGTCCGAAACAAAAATGGCGGTGGCTGTTTTGGTGGATACCAGTCTCTCGGTGTCGGATGCTGATCTGGAACAGGCTTCGCAGGTCGCGACGGAGATCGACAAGTCACGCGGGCGGCACTGGGTGAAGGTGATTCCGTTCGGGCGCGCGACGCGCAGCGTGCAGCAGTCCGAGTACGACAAGGGCTGGAAGATCAAAGCGACGACTGGGGAATTGGGCCGTGCGACGGATCTGGAAGCAGCGATTCGGGAAGCAACGGCTGCGCTGCCCGCAGGACTGGTGGGACGCATTGTTCTGATCTCGGACGGCAAAGAGAATCGCGGGAGTGTGACGCGGGCGGCCTGGCAGGCGCAACAGTTGGGGATTCCGGTGGACGTCTACGCAATGAAGGGACGGGCGCGGCCGAGTCTGCGAATCGAGTCGATTGAAATGCCGGCGCGGGCTTTCACTGGGGAACGATTTCCCATCGAGATGCGGCTGAGCTCGCCGAAGGCGACGAGCGCGAGTGTCGAGATCTATGTGGAAGGCCGGAAGCTCGGGTCGAATGCAATGCAACTGGCGGCCGGTGAGAATGACGTGCGGGTGTTCGCTTCAGTGAGCGATGCGGGCGCGATCGACATTTCAGGGGTGATTCAAGCGCCGGAGCTCGGCGAGGTCCGCTTTGAGCAGGCGCTCAATGTACGGCGTCCGAGGGTGTTGTTTGTGTCGCAGGATCCGCCGGGCGTGGACGCGCATCTGATGGGCATTCTGGAGGCCGGCCGGTTCCAGGTAGACCGCGTGGAGAACGCCAATAGCGCGAAGTTGAACGAGTATCAACTGCTGGTGTTTAACAACCACAACATGGAGACGATTCCGGCGAGACGGAAGCTGGAGCTTGAGAATTTCGTCAAGCAGGGAGGCGGGCTGCTGCTGATCGGCGGCGAGCAGAACATCTTCATCGAGGGGAAGAAAGAGGAAGACCCGGTGGAGCGGGCACTGCCGGCGAAACTGGCGCCGCCGCGATCGCCTGAAGGAACGCTGGTGGTGCTGATCGTGGACAAATCGTCGTCGATGGAAGGGCGCAAGATGGAACTGGCGCGCGTGGCCGCGATCGGGGTGATTGAGAATCTGCGCCCGGTGGACATGGTGGGCGTGCTGATCTTTGACAACTCGTTCCAGTGGGCGGTGCCGATTCGGAGGATGGACGACCGGGCGTCGATCAAGCGGCTGGTGGCGGGGATTACGCCGGATGGCGGAACGCAGATCGCGCCGGCGTTGAGCGAAGCATACCGGCGGACACTGCCGGTGAAGGCGACGTTCAAGCACGTGGTGCTGTTGACGGACGGTATTTCCGAAGAGGGTGACAGCTTGAACGTGGCGAAAGAAGCGGCGAATGAGCGGGTGACGATTTCCACTGTCGGTCTGGGGCAGGATGTGAACCGTGCCTATCTTGAGAAGATCGCGACGTTCGCGAAGGGTAAGTCCCATTTTCTGACCGATCCGTCGGGGCTGGAGCAGATCCTGCTGAAGGACGTGATGGAGCATACGGGATCGACGGCGATTGAGAAGCCGATTGTCCCGGCCGTGGTGAAGAACACGGAGATTCTGGAGGGCGTGGATATTGCATCGGCGCCCGCTTTGAAGGGATATGTGAAGTTCATCAGCAAGCCGACGGCGGATACGATTCTGACGTTTGACCGGCGTGATCCGCTGCTGGCGCGATGGCAGTTTGGACTGGGACGGAGCGCGGTGTGGGCGTCGGATGCGAAGGCGCGCTGGGCGTCGGACTGGGTGACGTGGAAGTCTTTTGACCGGTTCTGGTCGAATTTGCTGAGGGATCTTCTGCCGCATACGCAGCATGGGGAAGCAGCGCTGGAGTACGACAATGGCAGCGGGGACCTGATTGCGAACTACCGGCTTCCGGCGCACGTGCCGGAGCCGGCCGTACTGCCGCAGTTGTATGCGGCGGGTCCGGACGGGTTCCAGAAGCCGGTGGATCTGAAGAAGCTTGCGCCGGGGGTATTTCGGGGACGGCTGGCGCTGGGGAACCGGCGGGGGTTGTTCCGGGTGCGTCCGGTGGTGGAATCGACGGCGTTTCCGGAGGTGGGGTTGTACCGGCCGGAGGACGAGCTGAACGATTACGGGTCGGATGAACAGTTGCTGCGGCAGATTGCGACGTTTACCGGGGGGCGGTTTCAGCCGGCGGCGGGGGAAGTGTTCAGCGCCGGTGGGAGGAGCGTGCCGAGCAGTGTGAGTCTATGGCCGGGACTACTGGCGCTGGCGATTGCGGCGAATGTTCTGGAACTGGTGATGCGGAAGTGGAAGGGGTTGCTGTTGTTCTTCCGGCGGCGTCCGGCGGTGGCATAAGCCACTTCGTGGCATAAGCCACTGATTCCAAGGCATCGAGCGGGATTGCGGCGATGCCCGTGGCTTTGCTGCAGGGTTCGATTATACAGCTATTCGATTTTCAAAGAGCTAATTTATGGCCACTGAGGAACGGTGATGAACTCTGATTAGAACGGGCTAACTTTTGGTTTGGTTTGCTGTTTTTGACAGCGACAGAAGGGCTTCGATCTCGGAGTTCACGTCGGGTTTGGGTTCGTTCTTTACGTTTTTTGTCGGGTCAATCGAGGCCGACTTGTAGGCTTGTGCTTGCTTCATTGCTTTCACTACTTCCTGCAGGCGGCACAGTGCGCTCAAGCTGTGTGGGGCTTGCGACTTGATAGGCACCTCGGACTTTTCTTCCGGCGGGAAGGCCTGGAGACGGGCGCGGATTTCGGTTTGGACTTCGGAGAGACGCGTGATGGCGGTTTCGCGGGCCGTGTAGTTGGAGCGGTAGAACTGACGGATGCGCTTCAGTTTGGCTTCGTTCTTGTCATCGACGAGCGGATCGATGTTGGGGTCGTCCTGACGCTCGTAGACCTGGACTTCGGCGATCTGGGCACGGATGAGGTTCCAGGAGGCGGCGAGGATTTCTTCAAAAAGGACATCCTGGATGCCGCCGCCGGGCTTGAGGGAGTCGAGGAGCTGTTCGCGGAGCTGCTCGAATTTCGGTTCGAGACCGGGTAGGATGACGAGGGATTTGGAGTAGAAGCCGTCCTTGAGGGAGTTCTGTGAGGAACGGGCTTTTCCTTCTTCGGTGCGGGG
>JACQZR010000310.1 GCA_016213775.1 Acidobacteriota bacterium | reverse complement strand
TGGAATTCCGTAACTGATCGAGCATGTGTTGCTCCTCCTCAAACAAGAAGAGCTTCGGATGCCGCGAATGACTCGCCATGCAACGAGTCTACCAAAAAACAAATCACACTGGATATGTTTTAGTGAAACGATATACTAGGACGACCCTCACGGTGGTCGGCGAGGTGTCGATCGTGCGGCCTTACTACCTTTGTGCGCACCGTCGCTGTGGCCAGTTTCCCGGCCGATGTGGGACTGCATATCCAGAACAAGGAATGCTCCCCCGGCGTGCGCCGCATGGAAGCCGTACTCGGACAGGAGGCACCCTTCGCGCACGGACCGCGGAAGATGAAACTGCTGGCCGATCTGGAAGTCACTGCCAAGGCGGCGGAACGGAACGCCGAGGCCATCGGGACGTGGGACGAGGAAGGCTTCGCCATCCGGGACCCCGACTCCACCACCTACGTCGCCGCGATTGAGACCTGCGACGAGTTTGGCAGACGGGCCTATCTGGAAGCGTGGCGGCGCGGTTGGAGCCGCGCCGTGCAGAAGGTGGTGATGGGGGATGGATCGGAATGGATTTGGAATCAAGCGCAACTTCATTTCCCGGCGCCACGCGGATCGTGGACGTCTACCCACGCACGGGAGCATCAGTGGGAATTGGCGCGTCGACTGCACCCCAACGATGAGGCCCGGCAGAATCGTTGGATGATGTTTCACAGGATTGGCTCGACAACGGGAAGCTCAAGAAGTTGGTGACTTCACTGCGACAACTGAGCGAGACCACTTCACCGGAACTGGCCGAGCAGATGCACACGGAGGCCGAGTATTCCGCCGCAACGCTTGGCGCATGCGCTACCCCACCTTTCGCCGCCGGCATTTGTTCGTCGGCACTGGTGTCATCGAAGCCGGATGCAAGACCGTCATCGGTTCTCGCTTGAAGCAGTCTGGGATGTTCTGGACTGTGCACGGAGCCAACGCCATTCTCGCTCTTCGCTGATGCTATCTCAACGGGCAGTTCGAAGAGTACTAGGAGTCTGTCGCGCACCCGTGCACGGCGGGTTCCGGACCTCGAACAAGATCCACAACCCACCCCTTCGGTCGATTCGTTTGCCACGGTGACTACCGCCCGAAGTACCCGCTCACCTCCACCACCACATCTGTCCGCCGGAACGCGAAGATGTTGATCGACCCGCCGGTGCCCGCCGGCACAATCGCCGCGTTCGATACGATCTGGCCCTGGAAGGCGTTCAGTATCGACGCGTTCGGCTGCGTCTGACCGGTGGGGTACGCCGTGAGGAACGGCATCGGATTCCCGCCCGGCAGTGCGGTCACGTTGATCGCATAGCCGCGCGCGTTAGTCGGAATGCCGGTGCATCCTGGCGACGCCGGAATGTTGATCGTCCGTGTGCTCTCGTCGGGATACTGTCCGCCGCTGACAGTGGAATCGTTCGCCCGGCACTGCGTCACCGGGAAATAGAACTGACCATTCACGCCGTCATCGGGCGCGTAATAGCCGTTGATGTCGATGATGAAGTCGGTGGCGTTGAACGTGAACACATCAATGGTACCGTTGCTGCTGGCCGGTATGATCACGCTGTTGGCGAGCACGCGCCCCGCGAAAGAGTTGATGCTCGATACATTCGGGCGGCTACTCCCATTTGGCCACGCTGTGAGGAACGCCAACGCCGCCGGTGGCACCACCGTGATGGTTACCGAATAGGCCACTGCATTCGGCACGCTGCAATGAGGCGACGCCGGGAACTGGAAGGAACGCGTCTGCTGCGCATTCATCGACGGCGGCCCGAACTGTCCTGTCTCCGGCCGGTAGAGCGCGCGCGTTTCAATTACGCGGCAAGGCGTAAGCGGGTAAAAGGCGAGCCCGTTCACGGGGTTGCTGTCCGTGTAATAGCCGCTGATGTCGATCAGCAGATCGGTATTGTCTGAAGTGAACACGGAAATCCCGCCGTTCGTCCCGGCTTTGACTATGGCCGAGTTTGCAACAATCTGCCCATCGGGCGAGCGGATGGTCCAGACGTTGGGACGCGTTTCGCCGGCCGGCCATACCGTTACGAAGTTGACTCCCGCCGAGGGAATCACCGTCACGTTGACCACGTAGGCCTTGGCCGAGGAGGGAATGCTGCACACATTCGACACCGGTAGGTTCAGCGTGCGCGTCGAATTCGCACTCAGGAAGGGCGGCCCGAAGGATCCGGTACGGCCTTCAAAGTTGTACTCCTCGCGCGTCTCCATCACGCGGCACGGCGTGAGTGGGACAAACTTCAGACCAGGAGTAACCCCGCCGGTGCCAAGTTGCGACACGGAAATGTCCACGCCGCCGATACTGAAAGCCGAACTGCGAGTGGACGGCCCGTTGGCCTGAATGTTGAATGTAACGGCGCCATTGCCGGTTCCCGAGGTCGCTGTTGTGGGCACCATCCACGATGGAAATCCCGTCGCCGACCACGCACATCCGGCCGAGGCCGTAACGGTGAAGGTCTGGAGCCCGCCGTTGGAGCTGAAGTTGGAAACGTTGGTCGGTGTCACTCCTACCGTGCACTGGCCCGCCTGGCTGATATTCAGAGTCACATCATCGAAGCCTCTCACCGTGACGCTGCCGGTGCGCAGCCCGCCGCCGTTCGGTTGTACCGTAATGTTCAGCCCCGTATCCTCCGGTTGGATGTCCGCATTGTTCACCGTGAAAAACGTCCCGCTCGTCCCGCTCACAAACCAGCCGCAGGCGTCCGTCAACCCCTGAACGTCTACGTTGAAATTGCCGCCGGCCGCCGGCACGGATAGGGTGCTGGATGCGAAGCTCGGCGTGCATGAGGACGGCCGCCCGGGTGTTGGAATCTCGGGGGGGACCAGCGGTGAATCGGTGGTGGTCCCCACTTCCGGCGGAGACGGAGGCGTGCCCGGAGGCAGGTTGAACGCGGCACGCTCATGGGCGCCAGCCGCCTTGTCGGCCGAGAAACTACCCGGCGACGAAGTGTACTTCAGCCGGAACTGCGCCTTCGCCGATGTTGCGCCGGCGGCGACGTTCGTCCTACTGATTGCCAGGGCGGAAGAACACCCGGTGCAACTGAAACTCGTGCCCGTTGGGGTGTTCCGGTACCCGGCAGCCATGTTCGAGATTGCGTCGCCGTTCGCATTCGCCAATGTTACGTCCGCGACATATGTATAGAAGCCGGCAGTGTCCAGCACCCAGTAACCCTTGCCAGTCACCTGTAACTGCGCAGCCGCCAGTTTGGCCACGAAGCTGTCGAGGATACCACCGCCGAAGGGCAGGACTGTCTGGCCATCGGGGAAGACGCTTCCCGAATTCGTCGTGGGCGCGCTGAGCACGCCCGTGAAGTAGATCTTCCCGCCACCGTCGATGGTGATTGCCCATGCCTGCTCATCCGGCGAGTAACCAAAGTAAGAGGAAAACAATAAGTTGAACCCGAAGTACCCGCTGACATTACTTAGCTTCGAATTGCTCTGTAACCGGAAGACCACGACGTCGTATCCGCCGCCCGGCGTCTTTTGAGGCGCCCCGAAGGTGGTTGGAAAGTCCGACGACCTGGTTTGGCCTCCCACATAAGCAGTGCCGAACGCGTCAACAGCGACACCCCACCCGGAATCTGCCTGCGATCCTCCAATGATTGCCCAGTTGCGGATAATATTCTGATTCACCCGCACCAGGAACGCATCGGGCTGGCCGTTGGCCAAACTGCCGAGCGTTGTATTTACGAAGGTGTTGGTGGAGCGCATATAACCAGTGACAAAGACATCCCCATTCGGGCTCACGGCAATCGCTTGCGCCTCATCCTCCAGGCTGCCGCCAATGTAGTGGAAGTATTGCACGCCCAGGGAACTGGTCCACTTCATGACGAATCCATCCTTCGCCCCGCCAAATGTGGTGCCCGAATTCCGTTGCAGGCCGCTGGTGAAAGTGGTCCCCGCCGCGTAGATATTGCCGTTGGAATCGGTGGCGATCTGCTGAACCTGATCCGGCGTCTCGACGGCATTGCCGCCGTAGTAGGTAAAGGCCTGGCACCGCGCCGAAGTCATGGAATACTGGCCGAGATAAGCGGCCACTGGCCCGGCGGCCTGATTTACCGGAGAAATGCCGACCGACTGTTGCAGGTTCGCGCCCATCGTGCCGCCGAGCTGCACTCTTCCACCTGCTAGCGCGAGGCTGTTGATTACGTCATTGGTGTTGGTGCCGACGAATGTCGAGTAGCGCAACTGCGTGCCATCCGAGCTGAGCTTGAACAGCATTCCATCGTAGGTCCCCCCTTGAAAATTCCGGACGGACTCGGTATTCGGGGTAGTGGGAAACCCCGTGCTGCCAGTAACTCCGCCCACAAAAACGTCTCCGCTAGTGTCCATCGTCAACGAAATCAGATTCTCGTAATTCGACCCCCCGATATAAGTGGAGTAAATCAGCGCCGCGTTCGATGTGTTCATCTTGGTGACAAAGCCATCGAAGTTCCCTGCCGAAGCAAGGTTCCCTTGAAAGGGAGTTCTGGTGGGGAAGTTAGTGGAAGCCGTTTGCCCCGCGATGAATGCATTCTGCTGATTGTCGATTTGAATCGAGCCGCCGGCTTCCTGCCCATTGCCACCCAGAAACGTCGCGAACGTGAGGATCGGGTCGATCACCACCGCGCGTTCCTTGTCGTAGTTCCGCAGCCGGAACCCGACTTTGCCATCGGCGAGCAGCATATATGACCCTTCGATCTTGCGCCGCCTCCCGTCCACTTCCTGATAGATGTGCGGCTTCTGCTGCCGGATGGTATACTCGCCTGCCATCAGAATCAGATCGCCGTTCTCATCCACCTTCGTCTTATCCACATTCTGATAGGAAAGGCGAATCGAATCGGGGTCCGCGCCCGGTTTCACGATAAAGTCGAACTCCAACTGCTTCTGCGTCGCGTAGTACACCAGGTCGATGCCCGCGTAGACGTTGGTGAACGAGGCTTTCTCGTAATGCGGCACGCGCGAGCGCCACTTAGCCGGGTCCGGCCCGAGAAAGTAATTGCTGTAGCTGGCCAGGCGGCCGATGCCTTCGGCTTTCTCCGGAGCCTGCGCACCCTCCATCTTCATTCGTATGGGACGCGCGGAGTACTCGGCGAACGCACGCGTGTAACGGCCATCCTTACCCGGCATCCGGCGATGCATCACCATCACCGCTTCATTGCCCATGAGGAAGATCTGCTGCCCCACGCCGCGGGCAATGAACTTCACTTCCTCATCCGACTGCCCCACGTTGGGTTCAAAGTACACCGGCCCGCGAGCGATCATCTCTGCCGCCTGGGCGGGCCCGTTCGTCTTGGCCAGCAATTCCCGAGGCACCTCAGTCTTCTTCACCGGAGCGGTTGTCTTCGCCGGGGGCGCTGCGAGGGCAAGCGCTGCCGCCGCCAGAATCGTAAGTGCTAAGGCCATGGTTCCTCCTGATTTTCTATTTGACCGCCATTGTGATGTTACCCGGACTCGGCTGCCGCGCCGCGATCAGCCGTACCGCAGCGGCTCCCGGCGTGATGCCCTCGGGCACTTCCACTTCCACTTCATACTGGCCGACCGCCACTGTGCTCAGTTCCTGCCGCAGCACCTGAGCCTGCCGTCCGCCGATGGTCACCTGTACACCGCTGCGCACCGTCACGTCATCATCAATGGTGGGCAGTGTCCCTGCCGGCAAAGTAGACGACGCAACATCACCCAACCCCGACACGAGAATAATCACTCGCTCTCCCGCTGACGCCGGCGACGCTGCATCGGCCAGCTCGAGGTTCCCGTTCACCACACGATAGATCCGTCCTTGTCCCGACGGCGCGCCGTCCACGGTGAGGATGCCCGGCTGCGTTCTCGCCACCACGAGGTTCAAACTGACGGATTCCTGATCGCCGCGGCGCACGCGAATTTCCTGCTTGGTATCGCGCTTCAGACGGTAGGGTACGATCGCAGTGATCTTATCCGGCGCCACCGACAGCAGCGGGACCTTCACGCCCGCAACTTCGACGCTGGTTCCACCCAGGTCCGTCGACGGCGCTTGCGGATCGGTAGTCATTGCGCCATCCGCGAGATCGTCGCCAGTGATGGTGACACGTAGTCCCGGCGCGATGAGGGCGCGTGATTCGCCGGTAGCCGCGTTGTTGACGAACTTCGGCACCGGCGGCGGGGTGCTCTTGATCACCGGCTCCGTGACATTCACCATGCGCGTGATCAGGTTGCCGACGCCACCCAGGTTGCCGCCCACCAACTGCACCGACAGCGCCGTGAACTTGAACTGCAGTTGCGTATCCGTGGGCTTCACGAGATAGGTGAAGACGAAGTCGTTGCCGCGCGGCTCCATATATGTGCCCGGCTGCTGGTTGTTCACCTGGAACAGGACGCGATCATTGACGCCGCACTTGGTGGTCAGTGTCGCCTTCAACGTAATGGCGAGGCCGGCCGTGCGGGTCACAGTAGAGTTGTCAGTGGGGTCGCTGATGCTCACCGCCGGTGTGCAGCCGTCGGCCGGCCGCGCGTTGCCGCGCTCATCGGAGAACGGCTCATTCACGACGCCCAACACATCCACGGTCCGGGACGTGTTATCCGAGAACGTCACCACTAATTTGGCGCGATAGCTACCCGGTTGCAGGCCCGTAAAATCAGGCTGTATCTTGAGTCCGCTCTGAATCGGAACATCCAGAGCAGCCGCGGCTTCAGCGGGACATCCCGGCGCGCTGTTGTTCGCCTGGCAATTCTTGGGAACTACCGCTCCGTTGTCCGGTGCCGCTGCCAGCCAGTTCTGCCCGGACGGAACATCGTTCACCACGCGGTAAGTAAGGATGCTCTTCTGCCGGTTGGCGATGAGCACCGTGCGCGAACCTGGCCGCGCCCCCGGGTTAGCCTGAAACACCACGCCGCCGGGCGCCATGTCCGGTCCGGGATTCTCATTTGGGCTCAAAACCGTAAGGTACACTGTCACCGTCTGCGGCGAGTTCAGTGCATTCGGATCGCTGATGCGCACACGCCCGGTGTACAGCCCCGGTTCCAAGTCGGTCGGATCCACAGAGACGCCAACGGTGGAGAGAAACAACTGTCCCGGGTCTACATCGTCCGGGTCGCCCAGCACATCCATCCAGTCGGGCCCGCCTTTCAACGTCTCCCATTCCACGTCGTAACTCAGCGTGCCCGCGCCTTCATTCAACACCGCGAAGCTTTGCGACAAAGGCGCCCCGCCGCCTTGCACGGCCGTGAAGTTCACAGCGCTCTGCGAGAGCAGAATCCGCGGCGCGCCATCGGCCACGGTGATCACCACAGGTATCGTCACTGCGGCCAAGCCTGCGCTTGGCGTGATCGTCAGCTTACCGGCGTAGGTGTCGGGCTCCAGGTCCCTGGGATCGACGGTGTAAGTGAGGCTGGTAGTGGTTCCCGGGGGAACTGTCTCCGCAGCGCCAACCGGATCGAGCTTCAACCATGCGCCGTTGTCCATTTCCACAGTCGTCGTGTACTGGAACGGCGCGTTCCCCTTGTTGGCAATCGACACCGTGGCCGATTGGCCCGCGTCACCAGTCTTAAACTGGAAGATCCGCGAAGTGGCATCCACGACCATCTCCGGCTTGGGCTGAATCACGCGTTCGATGGTGAACGTTACCGGGACACGAACGCTCGCCGGCTGACCGCCAGGTGCGACGAGCGTCACGTTTGCGTTGTATGTTCCAGGAGCCAGTCCCGCGGGATCCGCGGTGACGGTTACCTGAATCGGAACCACACCGGTTGAGGGCGTCACATGAAGCCATCGCTGATCGGACCTGGCGGAGTAGGGAAGTCCCGTCGCCGAAGCCCGCAGCGCAATCGACTCGTCGGCCGGCTGCGGCCCGTCCTGCGTAGTGCGGAACGTGATCTGCGTGCGGTCCACGGCAAAAGCCGGGGGAACAGTCGTTACGGCGCGCACGCGGTTGTTGAACGTGTCGGCGATATAGATGTTGTTGGCACGGTCCACGGCAACGCCAAACGGCGTATTGAGAGAAGCATTGGTGGCGATGCCGCCATCGCCGGCGAACGCTCTGCGGCTGGTGCCGGCCACCGGGCGCAGCGTGCCGCCCGTCAATTGGAACACCGCGTGGAGAATGGTGTCCGCGAAAAAGATGTTGTTGTTGCCATCGACGGCCAGACCCGCGGGAGCGCCGAGCCTTGCGAGTGTGGCTTGAACGGGGGTATTGAAGGCACTCTGGCCTCCGCCGCCCGCCACAGTTGTGATGGCGCCATTCGCGATGCGCCGGATGCGCCCCGTCGTCTCGAAACGCGAGGCCACAAAGACCGCACCCGTGCTGTCGACAGCGATGCCCAGAGGTTGACCGATGCCGGCCTGCGTCGCCGGACCATTGTCCCCGTTCAGTTCGTACCGCCCATTGCCCGCGAAGGTGTGGATGGTGCCGTCTGGCGCAACCCTGCGCACGCGGAAGTTGCTGAAGTCGCTGATATAGAGATTGTTGGCACTGTCGCGCGCCACAAAGATCGGAAAATTCAAAGGCGTCGCGGTTGCCTGGACATTCTCGGCACCCACGCCGGAACGGCCTGCGATCCCGGCTACGATGGTCATCGTGCCATTGGGGGAGACGCGCCGGACCACATGCGTGTGAAAGTCGGGGAAGTAGGCATTGCCCGCGGAATCGAAGACAACGTTCATCGGGCTTCCGAGGTCTACTGACGTGGCGGGCACGTTGTTGGAAGTACTGCTGCCCGCCGATCCCGTGCCGGCGATGGTGAGGATGTTATTCTGACGGACAGCGCGCACCAGGAAGTTGAAGCTGTCGGCAATGTGCAGCGTTTGGCTGGGATCGAGGCCAACTCCGTAGGGAAGACTGAGTGGAGAGAGGCGAGCGAGACTGTCTCCCTGGTTGTCGTAGATCTTGCCGCTGCCCGCGATAGTGGATACCGCTCCGCCACTGCTTACTGAGCGGATGCGGAAATTCTCGGAATCGGCCACCAGAACATTGAGCGATGAATCGACGGCGAGTCCGAACGGACCTCGGAATTGTGCGGAAGTCCCGGTTCCCTCCTGAAAGCCGTAGTCGCTTCCGGCCAGGGCGGCGATGGTGCCGTTGGCGACGCGCCACAGGCGCGGGGCTCTATCAAAGAAGTAGACTGCACCCTGCGAATCTACGGCGAGAGCTTCCGGTCCGGAGATCTGCGCTTCCAACGCCGCTGTTGCTGTCGTCGAGGATCCTCCACCGGCGACCCGCAACAGCGTGTTGTTTACCACTTTCACGACGATGTGCGCCACGCTGTCGGCGATGAACAGAGTACCGGCCGAATCGACGGCGATGGCGGGGATACCAAAGAAGCAGTACTGGTTCGCGGGGATATTATCGCGATAGGTTCTGTTGGCGGCGACGGTGCAATTGCTTCCGCCGGCAACCGTGGTGATAATGCCTTCCGCCGAGATCCGGCGAATGCGCTGGACTGCGTTCGAGTCGGTGTCAACAAAGTAAAAGTTCTGGTTCTTGTCCAGGGCGGCCAGTTTCGGTTCCCCCAACGAGGCGCGCTCGGCGGGTCCGTTGTCTCCAGAGGTCCGGTTCTCATCCCTTCCGGCGATGGTGGTGATGATGCCGTTGGGGGATACTTTGCGGATGCGGAAGTTGTGGCTGTCGGTAATGTAGACGGTGCCGTCTGTGTGCACAGCAACGCCCAATGGGAATGACACAGATGCGTTGACGGCGCGGTCGCCATCGCCGGAATAGGCCTGAAAACCGTTGCCCGCCACGATGAGAACCGCGCCCCGGCGCGTCAGCTTCATCACCATATTTGCGGTGGCATCGGCGAAATAAACGTTACCCGCGCTATCGGTGGCCACCGAATTGACACGCCCTAACGGAGCCTCGATCGCGCGGCGTCCATCTGGATAGATCCAGTTGGTTCCGGCGACGGTATTGATGACAGGCTGCGCGGCGGCAACAAAGACGCCGGCACTAAAAAGGAGAAGCATGAACTGCATGAGCGGAACTCCCTGCTGATTGTCGGTGACCGATTGCTGCCGCTGGACGATTGTCCGGGGCGTTACTTCGTGTTGGCGTAGAAGAAGACGCCGAAGGTGACTTTCACGAACGGATCATTGCCGTACTTGGATCCGGTGGGCTTGTACCCCTGCACTTCCACCCGGAAGCCGACCTTATTCTTCGTGTAGTAGCGAATGCCGCCGCCGAAGCTGGCGGCGAAGTTATTCTGTCCATCAATCGTATAACTGGTTGGCGGTATTTGAATATTGTTCACAGTGCCGGACAGCGTGCCCGTGAGCGCGCTGTTGTGCAGAACGCCGACGCCGAGGGAAAGGTACGGCATGACCTGCGGCTTGTGGAACACGTTCGGGGCCCGCAAGTGGATGCCCCCCTGGAAATCGGTAAAGTTCAGTTTTGCGTCTGTAAGCGTGAGGCTGCTGCTGAGGCTTGGATTAGCGCTGCGATACAAGCGGGCTGAGGATGCAAGTGAAGGGAAGTACGTGGCTTCAAAGAATGGCAATACATACTGGTTGGCTGCGACACCGATGTTCCCGCCGACGCCGCCGCCGGTTTGGCCGAGGCCGGATGTGAAGCCTCCGAACACCGCTCCTTCAACCGTCCCCTGGCTGAGCCAGGCGACAGGCTGCGAAAGCGCAGGTAAACTCAAAGCCGCCAGGAGCGCGAGGAGAAGAACGATTCGTCTTTTGTTCATGTTTTACCTTTCGTCGATACGAGTCCTACTACATCCTACAGCGTACTACGCGGAAAAAAGTGGGAAGAACCCATCATCGAAACGCATTTACCACACGCACCGGAACCCGTTCGCCATCAACTCCTGACGGGGCCCGATCGGGTATCGGAACGAGATCCGGAGCTGATCTTTATCCGATCCGAAATGCCCGCCTTTCAGGACATACGAAGTTCCGTTGGGAATATTTCCTTCGGTGGCGAATTCCGATACGTTTCCGGCCATGTGCAGCAGGTTGAATTTGTTGGGCCTGCGCCCGGCGGCCTCAAAGACGCGGTTCCGTGGGTTGAGGCTCGCGTTTACGGCATCCTTGTCAAACTCTTTGCCCCACGGATAGATGTTGTCCGCAACGCCGCCGCGCGCCGCGTATTCCCATTCCGCCTCGGTTGGGAGCCGTCCGCCCATCCACTTGCAGTAGGCGACGGCCTCAACTGCCTTGAGGTTGTGAATCGGGATTGTGGGCTCCTCCCATTTCTTGCTGAACGAAACGGTGGCGGGGAGCTTGCCTCCGGTGGCTTCCACAAACTTCTTGTAAGCTTCCACCGTGACCTCGGTACGGCCGATGCGGAAGCTGGAGAGTTGTACGCTCTGCGGGGGATTTGCCTCATTCTTGCCGCACGACCTGTCTCCGGCAACGCATCCGAACAGAACCGTGCCCGCGGGAATGGATACGTACTCCAAACCGTCTTTGGGAGCCCCAGAGGTGACTGGCTTTTCTTCTTTCTTGACTTCCTTCGGTTCTTCCTTCTTTTTTGACGCGCGCAGCGCGGTCAGGCGGTCCTGAGCATCGCGTTGGTAACGGCTGTTCGGATGTTCGTTGAGGAAGCGCTGCAGCGACTCTTCGGTATTGGCGTTGCGCGCCGAATTCCAATCGCCGTCGAGCCGCATATCGTTCAACATGCGCTCTGCCTCGCGCGCTTCGGGAGTGCCTTCATACATTCGGATGAATGCCGTGATTTTGCCGATGTCCTTGGAATCGCGCTCGCCCGGCCACGCGCGCTTGGCCCCGAGTTTGCGCAGCAGGTCGGCGATCTCTGTGCGGTGCTTATCAGGATAAGTGGCCGCGTAACGCCGCAGAGCCTCCTCGGAGTTGCTGGCGACGGCCTGCTGCCATTCGCGCTCGGCCCGCAGGTCAGCCAGCTTTCCCCGCAGATCGCCGGTGTATTCGGGATACTTCTTGAGGAAGGAGTCGATCTCCGTGTCACTATTTGAAGCCCGTGCCGTGGCCTCGTCACGACCCAATTGCACCTGACGAAGCCGCTGTTCCAGTCGTGGGCGGTTGGGATGGTTCGGATTCTCACGGATATAGATGATGATCACAGACGGGTCGTTGGCGGCCATCACACGATCAAAACCAGCCTTCTGCTTGTCGCGAATGGTGTTCAGTTTGTCGCGAGCCTCGGCGGTGTGCGGGCTGTTCGGGAACGCTTTGATGAAGCTTTCGAGCAGAGCTTCGTCCGTCCCGCTCCGTGCCGCGGCCCAGGCCTTCTCCTCGCCCTGTAATTGATTCAACTTGGTGCGGCATTCGCCACCGAAAGGCGTGGTAGCGAACTTGTCGGCACAGTCCTTGAGATCCGCGACGTTTGTCGATGCCGCCAATTCCTTCCAGCGCTGTTCGGCCTGCTGCCACGTCTGCAGGAGCTTCCTGGCCTCTTCGGCGTGAATGCCTTGCGGATACTTCTTTAAGTACTGGTTCCACGCATCGGCAGTGCGTTTCAACTGCACAGCTTGCCAGTCTCTCTCGTCCTGTTGCAGCGCTCCAGCCCGTTCGGCTTCCGCTTTGGCTTTCGAATCACGTTCGTTCTTTTCGGCCTGTGCCTGCTTGTCCGTCTCGTCCTTCTTCTTCTCTTCACCCCCGGACGAGATCACCTTGTACCCGATGAAACTTGCGCCAGCTACAACCACCACTGCTGCCGCGATGGCTGCGAATCGCGACGTTTTCTTGCGATCGGCGGCGCGCACCAGATCCTGTGCCCCGGCAGCATGCACGCCGTTGGGGTATTCGGAAAGGAACGCGAGCACCGATTGCCGGTTCGCCATGTCCACGCGCGACCACGCTTCGCTCTCTAATTGTTCGAGCCGCTGTTTCACCTGCGCCGCGCGGGGCGTATCGGCATAGACCTGCAAATAGCGCCGGCAGGCGGCGGTGTCGCGGTTCAGATTGTAGTCGGCCCAGGCGGCGTCTTCCTTGGCTTTGGTCTCGGCCGCGCGAATCGCCTTGTCGGCCTCTTCACGGAAACGCCCCGCCGGATAGCGCCCGCGGAACGCTTCCAAAGCGCGCACATCATCGCGGGCGATGGCCTTCCACTGCCTCTCCTCTTCCTCGAGCGTGGTGGCCATCTGCCGTGCGCGCTCGGCAAACGGGCTGCTCGCGTACTGCTTCACGAATGCCCGCAACTGATCGGGATTGCGCTGCGCTTCACAAGCCGCCCATTCGCGCGCTACCATTTCGATCTGCTGCAGCCGTTGTTGTGCGTGCGCGGCCATCGCCGACCCGGCATAGCGCTGGGCGAAACCCTGCACCGCGGGTGCATCCCAGCTCGATTGCAGCCGTGACCATTCCCCCTGTGCGGCCCGCAGCCATGTGAGCCTCTGATGCGCCTCCGCCGCGCGGGCGCCCTTGGGATGCCGCTGAAGGAACGAGACCAGCGGAGCCTCGTCGGCGGCATCGCGAATCCTGGACCATTCGGCGGTTTCAGCGGCAATGCCGTCCAACTCGCGCCGCGCCTCTACGGCATGCCTGCCCGACGGATATGCACTCAAGTACCGCTGCAGAGCCTGTTCATCGCCTTGCGCGGTCTGTTCCCAAAGCTGATCGTCCTTGCGCGCCTGCTCGCGATCCACGTGCTCGAGCTTGTCGCGCAACGCCTGGACGTCGGCGGCACGCGCCGATCCCGCGAAGGTTTGCAGAAACTGTGTTGCGGCGGGCAGCGAGGGGGCCTTCTGCAAGCTCTCCCATGCAGCCTCGGCGCGTTGTGCTTCCGCTCGCCGCTCGCGTTCCTGCTCTACCGCCTGCTGCTTGCGCTTCTTTGCCGCTTCCAACCGCTGGCGCGCCTCCGCCACATGCGGACTCTGCGGATTCGCCGCGACGAACTTTTCCAGCGCCGCGACATCATCGGACGCGATCGCCAGCCACGCCCGTTCCAGCGCAAGATTGGCCCGCGCCATTTCCGTGAACTGCCCATGCGGAAAGTCGCGTAGAAACCGCTCCAGCGATGGCGCGTCATGCTGGTTCAGCTTTTGCCACGCCTGCCATTCGCCTTCGATGCGGCGCAGCATCTCCGTCGCTTCGCCGGCATGTATCCCGTCCGGATAGAGCTCCAGATAGCCGGTGAGAAACTCGCGATTCGGCGCCTCGCCCTGTTGCGACCACAATGATGTCTCGGCCTGGACCGATTTGAGCAGGGCCCGAGCATCGCCCGAGTGCGCATGGTCAGGGTACTGTTCCAAAAAAGACGACAGCCGGCCAGTGTCGCGCGAATCCTTTACCATCTCCCAGGCGGTGTGTTCCGCACGCAGCCTGGACAGCAGCGCCAGCGCTTCGTTACGGTTGGCGCCGGTGGGATAGGCGGCGAGGAAATCGTCAACCGCGGCCTCAGTGCGCTTCGCGACGGCGGCCTGCCAGGCTTTGTGCTCCCGCCACAGCAGATCGCCGCGCGCCCGTGCTTGCGTCGCATGCGCACCGTTCGGATAGGCCAGGAGGAAGTCCCGGATCTCAACAACGCTATTGCTCTCGCGAACCTTCAGCCATGCGTTGTTTTCTTCGGCGATCTCCCTGGCCAGTTGTTCCGCTTCGTGCGCATGGCGGCTCCGCGGATACTCGCTGACAAAGAGCCGCAGGGCGCGTGCCGTCTGCTGCTGGCGGGCCGCGTTCCAGGCCGCGTCCTCTTCCACGAGTTCGTCGAGCAGCTCGCGCGCCGCTGTCTCGTAGCGGCTGTTGGGAAACTCCTTGAGAAAGGCTTCGATCGCAGTGCCGCCTGCCTGACGCGCCTGCTCCCACGCCGATGCCTCGCGCTCCATCGCGGCAAGCAGCCGTTGCGCGGTGCTGGCGTAGGCGCCCTCAGGAAAACTCTCCAGAAAATGCCGCAGCGTGGTGAGCGAGTTCTGCTCCTGCACGCTCTGCCACGAGGCTTCTTCCAGTTCGAGGTCGGCTAGCCGCTTGAGCGCTTCTGACTTGTACTGGCTGTCGGGATAGCGCTGAAGAAACTCGCGATAGGCGGTCGCATCACGCGTGTTGTGAACCTTGTTCCACACGCTCATCTCGTCCTGTATGTCGCGCAGGACAAACTCGGCGTCCTGGTAGCTGGCCAGCGCGGCGGTGAGCGCGTCGATGAGCGCGGTGCAGGAAGCATAGCGCTCCGGAGCGTTCTTGCTCAGCGCCTTGATGATGACGTTGTAGGCAGGCTCGGGAAAGTGTTTCGAAAACGTCCGCACTGCCGGTGGATCGGTCGTCTTGATGGCATAGAACAACGCGTACAGGCTCGGCGCAGAGAAAGGCTTCCGGCCCAGCAGGGTCTCATACGCCACCACTGCCAGCGAATACTGATCGCCACGCGCACCCCAGAACTCGCCGCCGAGCGCTTCCGGCGGAATGTAGTCCGGCGTGCCGGGGAGCATGCCCGCTTCGGTCAGTGTGTGCGTGGCGAAGGTTTGTTCCAGACTCTTGGCGATCCCGAAGTCGGTGAGCTTCACGGCCCCGTCGTCGCGGATCATGATGTTCTCCGGCTTTACGTCGCGGTGAATCACGTTGCGCGAATGCGCGTAGTCGAGCGCGAGTGCTGTTTCGTGCAAAATGAACAGCTTGTCTTTGAGCGGCAACGTCCGGTTCTGCTTCAGCAGTTGCCGGAGGTTGCGGCCTTCGATCAACTCCATGACGATGTAGGCCGGTTCCTGATCGGCTGTAAAGTCATGGATAACGACTATGTTGGGATGAGAGAGCTGCGCGGCGTTGCGCGCCTCGCGCTTGAACCGCTCCTTCATCAGCACGAGCTGCGATTCGTCGCCTTTGAACGTGAGGGTCTTAATAGCCACAAAGCGGCCGAGGTTGGGATCGTAGGCGCGCAGAACACTGCCCATGCCGCCATGGCCGAGAGTGTCCTTGACTTCAAAACGCCCAATGTTCAAAGCCGTAGCCCTTGTCGCGCGCGTTCCCTGTTATGGCAGAGTAGATCGAATCAATCCTACCAGATGTGGAGGGGGATCGAACGATCGCGGACCATTTCTTCGCCGGTGCGAACATTACCAGGTGGCGGACGTTTGTTGTGGCGATGATCGTGTCGGAGCCGTGCCAATGAGCACGCCGGCCTGAGCGGCGAGAATCATGTCGGCGTCCAATGATGCGTCGGAGGCTGACTGCTTTCCTGCGTTTCGAGCGGCCGCCCAGAACTCCGCGGCCTTGAGCATTACGGACGTGGTAATTGGCTGGTAACGCAGAAGCTGCTTGAGAGCATCCAACCGTGCCAATCCCTGTTTTCTGCCAGCCCGAATCAGCTCACGCCGCACTTCGTAATCCGTGATTTCCGGTATCACGATGTCAGCACCTTGGGACGCGACCACGGTGAGCCAGTTCTTGCACGCCTGGTTCTCAGGAGAACTGCGCGGATTTGTGATCATACCAAGGGGGCCGGCGTCCAGCAGGATTACGAGGCTCATGGGAAGAGCTTGTACGCTTCCGGGCGCTCCTCATCCAATGAGCGGACCAGTGTCGCGAAGGTCTCGCGTTGCTCCGCTTCGTCGGCCCGCATCCATGCATCCAACAACCGGTTCAGCGCTGCATTGTCCACAACGGGAGCCGGGGAAGAGGCTGGAGCCTCCGGTGCTTCCCGAGGTTGGATCTTCGTGTCAGGCATTCTCTCTGTATCGATTTTACTCCATGCAAGTGAAGCCCCGTCGTGCCGTCGGCGCGCAGCCGTATTCCCGCCGGAACGCCGTCGCAAAATACTGGCTCGATGTGAACCCGCACTGCTGCGCGATTTCCGTGATACTCATCTCCCCGCGCAGCAAATCGCTTGCCTGCCGCAGCCGGCATTGATTCAAATAATGCCGCGGCGTAAGGTTGGTCAACTGCCTCGTGATGTGAACGAACTGCGTCACCCCCAACCCGCACGATTCCGCCATCTGCTCCACTGTCCATTCCAGCGCGAGATGCTCCGGATGCCGCGCCAGATCGTCGAGAAACAACCTCACGGCCGCGCGCGAGCTGGTGAGGGCTTCATCCAACTGCGGCCGCCGCCGGCGCAACATCTCCAGCAACAGCAGCAGAAGCTCGTTGATCCGGATGGTCAGCGCCGAAAGGCTCGACGCCACGTGCGCTGCTTGCACAGCCGCCGCGAGGGCGAGAAAGCAGTGCCGGATTTCGCTCGACGCTTTCCACACCAGCCGTCCCGTCTGCCGCAGCACCGCCGCGAGTTCGTCACGATCGGCGCGGCTGAGCAGAATCCAATCCGGCCAGCGCCAGTGCTGGTTCGGCCGCCGGACACCCACGTCGAGGATCACCCAGTGGAGCCTTCCTGGCCCGACGTTCGGGTTCCCCAACCGGTGCCGCTGCCAAGGACGCGTGATGGTCAGCGAGTCAGGCTGCAGCGTTTGTTCTTTTTCATCCGAAGCAAAGCTGATCGCCCCGCTTTCGACAAACGTGATCTCGATCCCCTCGTTGCGATGCCAGTCCAGGCCCCACGATTGCGTCTCCTCCGCGTCCCAGAATCCGGCTGTCTTGAGTCCTGCAAGCGAGCCCGCCGGCAGCGCCCGCCCCGGGTAGTGGCCGTGTTTCAACGCATGCAGAGCGACGTCACCGCGTGCCACCGCGTCGGCCAGCGGCCGGCACGAATCGGCTTCATAATACGTCCCATCGCTCGACGGATCGCGGAAAATGGGGACCGGCCGGCTCATGTTCGATTTTCTTCAGTTGAAAGAGAACGCACGACTCCAACATAGCCCTCGCCGTACAATCCTGGCAAGCCGTCACCACAGTAAGGAGCCACCAGCATGGCCATCTATCCGGGATTGAACATGGAGTTCATCCGCTGCGAAGACAAACCGTTTGAAGAAGGGGTGCGGCGCGCCGCCGGGCTCGGCTACCGCTTTGTCGAGCCACTGGTCCACAACGGCAGGGAGCTACTGAGCGAAGCCGGCTACTTCCATTCCTTCTCCATGGACAACGATCCGCTGGAGATGAAGGACATCCTCGCAAAGTACGGTGTCGAGCCCTCGGGCCTGAGCGCGCATTGCCCGCTGATGCGGCCCGAAATCAGCGTCCCGTACCTGGAGAAGGCCATTCGCTGGGCAGCCGCAATCGGGTGCAAAGTGGTGAACTCCGACGAAGGCATCCGGCCCGAATGGCTCGACGACGAGGAGTGTTTCCAGGTGATGCGCTACACGCTCAAGAAGACGCTGCGGATCGCCGAGCGCTATGGCGTCTATATTGCCATTGAACCGCATCAAAGCATTTCACAGAAGACCGAAGGGCTGCTGCGGATCGCCACCCTTGTTCCATCGGACTACCTGCGCGTCAACTACGACACGGGCAACGCCTTCCTCGCCGGAGAAGACCCGTATGCGGGTTTAAGAGCCGTGCTGCCTCTGCTGGTTCACGTGCACGCCAAAGACATCTCCGTCCCGCAGGCCCATCTGGAAAAAGGAAAAGTTACCGGCACACCCGTGGGATGCGCGTGCGGCAAAGGCGTAATCGACTGGCGTCACGTCTGCGCCATTCTCACCGAAGCCGGCTGGCGCGGCGTCCTCTCCGTGGAATGCGGGACGCCCCTGCAAGCCGCCGACAGCCTGACCCATTTGAATGCCGTTCTCAAAGGACCCGCAAATGCCAATTGACAATACCTCGCGTAGAATTTTCCTGGCAGCCGCCACGGCGTTGCCCGCCACCCGCGTGCACGGCGCCAACACACGCATCCGCATTGGAGTGGTGGGCACCGGCGGACGCGGGCAGTGGCTGATGAAAGCGCTTGCCAAAACCGTTCCCGAAGAGTTTCAGATTGTCGCGGTCTGCGATGTTTACGATGTCCGACGCGCGCAGGCCGCGCAACTCGGTGGTCCCGGCGTGGAGCAATACCTCGACTACAGGCAATTGATTGCGCGAAGCGATGTAGACGCAGTGATTGTCGCCACGCCGGACCACTGGCATTCCGCCGTCGCTGTCGACGCGATGAACGCTGGCAAGGATGTCTACATCGAAAAACCGATGGTCCATTATCCCAAGGACGGCCTCGCCATCATCAAAGCCGCGCGAGCCAACAAGCGCGTCGTGCAGGTGGGCATGCAGGGCCGTATGTTGCCACAGTTCACTGAAGCCAAGCGCCGCTATATCGACTCCGGCGTGATGGGCAAGGTGGGCGTGGCGCGCACCTGGTACAACTCCAACAGCGGCTACGTGCTCAAGCCGCCATCCGGTTTTGACCGCAAGCCCGATGGCCTCGATTGGGAGCGCTGGACAGGGCCCGGCCCCAAAGTCCCCTGGAACCCCGGCATCTATTTCAGCCCCTATAAATGGCTTCATTACGACGGCGGCATGATCATGGGCATTGGCATCCACGTCATCGACTCAGCGCATCACTGGCTGTCGCTGCGGCAGCCCGCGGCCGCCATTGCCAGCGGTGGCATTTATCATTTCAAGGATGGGCGTGACACCCCCGACGTCATCCACTGCGTGCTCGAATACCCACAGGAGGTTTCGCTCACCTTCTCCGCCGAATGCCTCACCGCCACCGGCGTCAGCACCAGCGCGGGCGTGGAACTGCGCGGCACCGGTGGTGTGCTGATGGGCGAACGCTATGCGCCGGACGCGGGATACACCTACACGCCGTACAAGCAGCGCAGTCCCGAGCCCGCCGCCAAAGTCGCCGTGCCGGCCGCCAATGCCGAGTTGATTCTCAAGAACTGGCTCGAGTGCATTCGCGACCGCAAGCGCACGGTGGCCAACGAGGAGGAAGGGTACTTCTCTGCGATGGCCTGTTTCCTGGCAAATCAGGCGTATCGAACGAGGGCGCGCGTTGCATGGGACAAGGCCTGGGACCTGCCAGCCTGATGGCTAATCACGCAACGGCAAAACGATAGAATAGAGTCGGTGCTAGTCCGTGCGTGTCTCATCGCAGCCTCAATCCTGCTCCTTTGGGCGGCCAGAGGCAGTGTTAGCCCGCCGCAGCAGCCCACGGAAAGACTCGCCCGCGGACTGGTCGCGCTCCGCATTTCGGACACCGAAGCCCTCATCACCTGGAGGCTGCTCGGCACCGATCCCGAGGGCGTTTCGTTCAACCTCTACCGCTTCACCGACCTTGGGCCCGCCGTCCTCCTCAACCCGCTTCCGCTCACCGGCGCAACCTTCTACATTGACCAGCAAGCCGACCTGACGCGCGATACCCACTACGTCGTTCACGCCGTCGTCAACGGCACAGAAACCGCCGAGAACCCCGTCGCCTACATACCCGCCGGATCTCCCGCGGGAAACTACATTTCCATTCCGCTCGTGCCGCCGGAGGGAGGCGTCGGCTTCGATGGCGTCCCGTACACCTACACTGCCAACGACGCCAGCGCCGCCGACCTCGATGGCGACGGCGAGTACGAAATCATCCTCAAGTGGGACCCCACCAACGCCAAGGACAACTCGCAATCCGGCCATACCGGCAACGTCCACCTCGACGCCTACCGCCTCGATGGGGCGCGGCTCTGGCGTCTCTACCTCGGCCCAAACATACGCGCCGGCGCGCACTACACGCAATTTCTGGCCTATGACATGGATGGCGATGGCCGCGCGGAAGTCGCTCTCAAGACGGCCCCCGGCACGCTCGACTCCGCCGGTGAACCAATCGCTACAACCGCCGCGCGCTTCACCGGCGACATGCCAGCCTTCGACCCAAACGCGGACTACCGCAACAGCGGCGGTTATGTCCTCACGGGCCCCGAGTTCTTCACCATCTTCGATGGCCTCACCGGCCGTGAGCTGATGACCACCATGTTCCATCCGCCGCGCAACAACAACATCGCCAGCCCCGACGTCTCCGCCTGGGGCGACAATTACGGCAATCGCGTCGACCGCTTCCTCGGCGCCGTGGCCTACCTCGATGGCGAGCGGCCAAGCCTCGTCTTCAGCCGGGGCTACTACACCCGCGCCGTACTCGATGCCTGGAACTGGCGTGACGGCAGACTCACCCGGGTCTGGACGTTCGACACTCGTGACGGCAACCCCGCGCACCGCGCCTATGAAGGGCAGGGAAATCACAGCCTCTCGGTGGCCGATGTCGATGGCGATGGCCGTGATGAGATTCTCTTCGGCGCAGCCACAATCGACGACGATGGCCGCGGTCTCTACTCCACCGGGTGGGGCCACGGCGACGCCTTTCACGCCGGCGATCTGCTGCCCTCCCGCCCGGGCCTGGAAGCATTTCAGCCGCACGAGAGCCCATCCGCCTACCGTTTCAACGCGCTGGAACTGCGTGACGCCCGCACAGGCGAATTGATTTGCGGTGTGGAAGGCGCAGGGGACATCGGCCGCGGCGTGGCCGCCGATATTGATCCCCGCTATCCCGGTGCGGAGTTTTGGGGTGCGGGTCCCACCGGCGGACTGTACTCCGCCTCCAACTGCGAACCCAACGCCGAGAAAGGCCCGCGCGGCAAAGCCATTAGCGCCCGTAAGCCCGGGCAGATCAACTTCGTCATCTGGTGGGACGGCGACCCGTTGCGCGAGATCCTCGACGGCGCCACCATCTACAAATGGGAATGGGAAGCCGGTGTAAGCCGCCCCATCTTCTCTCCCCGTGGCCTCGCCTCCAATAACGGCACCAAAGCCACCCCCGCCCTCTCCGCCGACCTCTTTGGTGATTGGCGCGAAGAAGTCATTTGGCGTACCGCCGACAATTCGGAACTGCGTATCTACACCACCACCATCCCCACCAATCAGCGCCGAGTCACCCTCATGCACGATCGTCAATACCGCATGGCCATCGTCTGGCAAAACGCCGGCTATAACCAGCCGCCGCACCCGAGCTTCGCTTTGCCGTGACTGGCCCGGTGACGGACAGCGAGCCACAACGTGAGAGCCGGATTCACTAATCCGAAAGTATCCCAAACGAGCAGTATCCCAAACGAGCATTGACACACCAGCTTGGAAGTCGCATAGTGTTAGTAGCGTTTGGGTCGACGACAGGCAGCGTCCCCGATTGCCCGGTGGCACTGTTCGCACCCCAATCGAATCGGAGTCCCCACTCTTCCCACTGAGAGGGCAAAGCGCTCTCCTGGTTCTTTAGAAGTCGAACGTAGCTTGCGGGGTTTGAACCGCCGTGTAAGGCCGTATCGGATCAGCGCATCGAAACGTCTTTCGTTGCTCGCCGCCGAGCGGTGAGAGCGGTCGCCCTTTGCGTCCGCGCCTGCGGCAGCAGTGCGCCGTAAGAGAGGGAGCCATGGGCTTCTATCCGTTCCGCCCGGCTGCAATTGCCGGACTCCTCCTTGTTTCCGTGCTCGCAGCACCAGTGGATGCCGCGATTTCCATCGTCCAGGGTTCTCCGCAGTCCGCCGCGGTTGGCGCCGCCTATTCCGTGCGCTTCAAGGCGTTGACTGACGTTGGAGGAGAGTTTCCCGAAGGAATCCCTGTAGTCTTTACCGCCCCTGCCACGGGTCCCAGCGGAACTTTCCCAGGGGGCGTACGGCAAGTTGTCGTCTTCACCGATTCAAGCGCAGTCGCCACGGCGCCGCTGTTCACGGCCAATACGGTTGCCGGGCAGTATGTGATGACGGTATGGGACGGATTCGGCCAAGCTTCTATCCATCTGACCAATCTGCCCGGACCGCCTGCGGACATTCAGAAGCTGGAGGGCGATAACCAATTCACAACCGTGGCCCAGAATTTCCCGTATCTGCACAAAGCCTATGTTCGGGATTCCTTCGGAAACCTCATACAGGGAGTGCAGGTGCGCTTCACGAATCCCCCGACGGGCCCCGGCGGCCGCTTCTCCGGCTCCTATGCCGCCACCGTCTTTACGGACACTTTCGGCCGGGCCATCGCGCCGGTGCTCACCGCAAACACTGTCGCCGGAGGCTTCGGGCTGAGCGCCTGTGTTGAGCCCACCCCTCTCTGCACCACGTTCATTGCCACGAATCTACCAGGGCCGGCGGCGTCCATCACGCCCCACGCCGGCTCTCCACAGAGCGCTGTGGTCAACACCCCATTTGCCATCGCACTTCAAGCCGCGGTTCGCGACCAGTATGGCAATCCCCGTTCCGGGGCCACCGTTGCCTTCAACGCACCCACAAGCGGCGCCTCGGGCAGTTTCCCGGGCGGATCCGCCGCAACCGCCGTTTCTGACAGTCAGGGCATAGCTACTGCGCCTGCTTTCGCGGCCAATGGTGTTGCTGGCGGATATGCGGTCAACGCCACCACTGCTGGTGTTGGCACTCCGGCGGCGTTCCTTCTGACGAATGCGCCGAACATGCTCTCCGTCACCGTGACCAGCAATCCGCTGGGACGCACTGTCCGGGTAGATGGAACGTCGCGAACCACGCCGGCAAGTTTCACCTGGGAAGCCGGTAGCCAGCACACCATCGAAGCGGCCGATCAGCCCGGCGACACGAATACCCGCTACC
>JACQZR010000312.1 GCA_016213775.1 Acidobacteriota bacterium | reverse complement strand
TCTGGCCGAAAATCACTTTCCGCCTCCGCTTCGGCACAAAGACCACATGGTACTTGCAGTCCCATTTTGAATGGGATAGGCTCTGATAAACGTCCGACATTTAATCCTCTCCTTGCGGATCATCAAGCCACTTGGAGAGGACTCTACTCCCGGAACGGTCAAACCTGTTCAAGTCTCACTGGTCGAACCAGTGGCTTACCGATTTCAGTTACTGATTCGCAATATAGTTCAGTAACTTTATCGCTGCTTTCTTCGAGAATTGTCCTTCCACTGAGGGGGGCTTGTCTATATATAAGAAAGAGACACTGCCGATCTTCCACAGACACGCCCCGTTTGCGAGTGCCTGCCTTTTTAATAACATGACAAAACCCGGACGAAAGTCGTGTTCATCCGGTGCTGCCGCCTACCACAGCAGCTTCATGCCCAGCATGATCTGGCGGGCGGGGTTCGCACGGTTCTGCACCGCACTGATGCGCCCGAAGGTGCTCGCACCGAAAGAGGTCGCAGGGTTGTCAAAAGCGGGCAGGTTCATCGCATTGAATGCCTCCGCCCGAATCTGCAGCTTCAGAGTTTCGGTTATCAGCACGTTCTTGATGATGGAAATGTCCCAGTTGTTCAGCCCGGGACCGCGAACGTCCGGCAGCCGGCGCGACAGATTCCCGAACGTGAACGGAGCCGGTGCCCGGAACTGTGATGTATCGAAGTATCGATCCAGCCGGCTCCGGTTCGGGCCGGAGAGCGCGGGCGAGATCCCGGTGCTGTCCGGACGCTGTCCTCCGCCGAGCGAAGCTGTCGTATTGACGTTGCTTGTGACCGGAAGAGGCTGCCCGGACATAAGAGCGCCAATCCAGTTCAGCTGCCAGCCTTCAATGAGTTTCCGCACAACTGCATTGGGCCCGCCCGTCAGCGCCTTGCCTGGTCCGAACGGGAGTTCGTACAGGCCCGAGACCACCAGCCTCTGCGGTCGGTCAATCTCCGCCACTGACCGTTCACTCTGAATGAGGTAATTGTTCTGGGGGGTGGCTACGTCGTCGATAAGCTTCGTGTTCATGTACGAAGCCAGAAAAGTCAGCCCATTCGCCATCCGTCGTTCCACTTTGATCTGCGCCGAATGGTATGTGGAATTGCCGATAGTCGGGTTGCGCATCGTAACGCCGTTGAAGTGCGGGTAAAGGCGCAGTAACTGTCCCACTGTTGTATTCGCGCCAGCCAGGATGCCAGTCGTGAACTGTCCGTAAAATGGATTGGGCACCGATTGCTGCAGGCCCCCGCCCAGTCTCATCTGCTCTGTCGTCAACTGATTGATATTCACACTGCCAAGTGCCAGGGCGGTTCCCCGCGTGCCGGAGTAGCTAGCATCGACAACCAGATTGCCGGGCGTCTGCACCTGAAATCCCGCGCTGAACTGCTGCGTGTACGGAACACGCGCCGATCTATCGACGAACGAGATGTTCTGACCAGTGAGCGTCATCAGCCCCTGCGACGATCCTGCCGGTGGAATTAGCCCCTTCGGGAACGGGTTGACGAGGCGATCCACAGGGGTGACACCGTCGATCGAGGGAACCATCGGCGTCGTGGAACTGAATCCCGGAGATGCCGCGGTGCCGCCTCCGAAGTCCGTTGTGCCTGCGTAGAAGATGCCGTAACCGCTGCGGAACACTATGCGAGGATTGACCTGCCACGCGATCCCCACGCGGGGAGCGAAATTGGTGCGTCGCGGATCCCATTGAAAACGGGGTTCCCCACCGACTCCGGCGAATGTCAAGCCTCCATACAGTCGCCGCCCCGGAATCGTGATGAGGTTCACTGCGTCGTAGTCAAATCCTCGAGCCATCCGATCATATCGCTCTCTGCGCGGGGCTTCATACTCGTAACGAACACCGACGTTGAGCGTAAGAGTCCGGCCGATGCGGAAGTCGTCCTGCAGAAACGCCCCGTAATACTTGTTGTAGAACGCCGGCTGGACATTGTTATCGATGCTGCCGCTTGAAGGCGTGCCCATCAGAAAGGAGGCAACCGGGTGCCCCGTGTTCGTGTTCGAAACTGGATCCGGTCCGCGGGTGAAGTTCGGATTGAAGCTGAACGTGCCGGAAGCCGCGCCGGTCGTCTGCAGGTTCGCCTGATAGATCCGTTGATCGTATCCCCACTTCAGGTTGTGCCGCGAGCCGATCCGAGTCACGTTAGCCTGAATCGAGTGAACGTTCTGCCGGGTCTTGCTGTCACCCGCCCCGCCCAGCCCCTGATACCCCGAGATGCTGATCGCGGGGAAGTGCGCGTTGCTTACGGATGATGCGAGAAACGCCGGCATGCCGAGATCGGCGAGCGAGAACTCCTGACGATCGTCGCTGTCTCCATAGCGCGTGAAGCCATAGCGCAAGTTGAGTAAGAGGCTATTGCCCAGGGTATTCAGATAATCGAATGCTCCGCCGCGGCTAATGCGTTTGGACGTGGAAGGATAGGTAGCGATACTGTTGAACAGGTTGTTTCCGGTGCGCGGACGTACGCTCGTCGATGCACGGACGAAAATGCGCTGCCGGTCCGTGAAGTTGTGATCACCGCGCATCAACAGCGAATCGTATTGATCCGGAGAACTTCCCGACCAGGCAAAGTTCTCGACCGAGGTGAAACGCGCGCCGGACTGATTGGGTTCGCCGTAATAGCTCATCAGCTTGCGCGCAACCGCATCCTGCTGGCTGACGGGTATGATGTTGTTCGGGAAGGCGTCGCGCAGGAATCGGCCGGAAGAGGCGGGATTGGGTCTCGTGCTGAGTGGATTGTGGATCGTCAGCAGCCGTCCTGAGGAGTCGAAAGACTGCGAGAAGTCGCCGGTGCGCTCGAGTAGTGTGGGCACTGTCGTGAGTATGGCCTCCGGATCTTTTTGACGGATGCTCTCCCACGATCCGAAGATAAACGTGCGGTTACGGCCGTCGTATAGCTTCGGAACATAGACAGGCCCTCCGGCGGTGGCACCGAACTGGTTGTATCGCTGGCGCGGCTTCGGCTGGCCGCTGCGGTTGTTGAAGAAGCTGTTGGCTTCCAGCTTGTCATTACGCAGGAACTCGAGCATCGAACCATGGAACTGGTTGGTGCCGGAGCGCACGGTGATGTTAACGGTTCCTCCGGCGGCGCGCCCAAACTGCGCGTCGTAAGTGTTGGTCTGCGCCTTCAATTCCGCCACTGCTTCGACGGTCGGGATGAAGGCGACCGTATTGGTGGAATCAGCGTTCGGAATGCCGTCGAGCAGCATGTCGTTCGACCGTGCCGGGGCCCCGCTGATCGAGATGTTCGACACAGCACCGTTGTCGAAAACCCGGGCGAACAGGCGCGTGTCGGTTGGCATGATACCAGGTGTGATGCGCGCCTGTAGGTAGGCATTCCTACCCGCCTGGGGTAATTCGGTTAACTGCCGGAGGTTCACTACCTCGCCGAGCGACGCATTGCTCGTATCGAGCAGTGGCGTCTCGTCCCTCACCGTAATGCTCTCGGTGACAACGCCTGGTTCCAACTGGAAATCCAGGCGGACCCTCTGTTGCACTTCCACCTCAACGGCTTCGCGGATGGCGGTCTTGAAACCGGCCGCTTCTGCCGTGACGCGGTACTTTCCGGGAAGCACAAAGGGAATCGTAAAAGTGCCCGCAGTTGTCGTCGTCGCCGGCACGCGGACGTTCGTCGCCGTGTTTAACGCCGTGACGGTAGCGCCGGGAATCGACCCGCCGGACGCGTCAGTCACGGCGCCCAATATTGAGCCGCGGAATTCCTGTGCATGAGCCGCGACCACGAGAAGTGCCGCCAGGCAGAGCCGGGCAAACAATGAATAACTCATCTCGATATCTCCTTTCGCCCAGGCTGGTCTGCCAAGCCAACGCGGCTCCCACAGCCGGCCTAAGTGTTTCCATGTGCGCAATTCCTGGCGGCTTTCCGCGACTGGCCGTCGAGTTGTGTCGGGGACGCTGGCATCCAGCCATAAGCTCCCAGCATGATGTGGAATAAATCCGTATTCGCCAGGAATCCCTTCACGCGCTGTGACCCAGGCCCCTGGGCCGCCACCAGTACCTGCTCTGCCGAATGATGTCCATTTACCGACACGCTCTTTGCCGGAACCAGTTTTCCGTCGGCCTCGGTAAAGAAGGAAGCATCACGCTTCGCAACGCCGGCGATTCTGAAGTCGGATGAATGGCCGGCGGTGAACATCACCAGAGTGTCCTTCACCGATCCCGCAATACCCTGGATCAGGTCATCAAACTTTGCTGCCCGCTCCAGCCCGCACCGGACATTCTTGGGACTCGCATGCAGATCGGATTCCACCATCAGGAAATAGCCTTTTTTGTTGCGGGACAGAATCCGAATTGCGAGTTCCGTCGCGGTGTGAATATCGAACTCGCTGTCATCCGACAACACGATCGCGCGGTTGGCATCAGCCGGAACAGACGCAAGGGCTTCGCCGATGTAATAGCCCTTCTTCTTCAAACCTGCTGCAAGATCGATCTTCAGTTGTTGCGTGCCGTCGAGAATGGCCTTGCGCCCGGGTCCGAGGACGACATCCACCCCGTCACCAAAGGTGGGGGTCAGAATTTGTGAAAAGACCTCGCCCGCCATCTTGCGATTACTTACATGCGCGTAGCATGCAGCCGGCGTCGCATCCGCCATTGAGCTATTGGAGACGACGCCAGTAGACAGACCTCGCTCTTCCGCGTATTCGAGGATCGTTTTCAGGGCGGGACCATCTTTCTCGCCTCGGACGGCTTCCGGTCCCTGAGAGGTAACTCTGTTGTGCGTCTTCACCCCGGTCACGATCGCCGTCATCCGCGCCGCCGAGTCGGTCACCCAGTCCGACGCAGACGATGTGTCGGAAAACGCTGGATTAGACATGCGCTGGACGAACAGCTTCGCCGGTTCTCCATGGCGGTGCGCACTTGCCGCATGAAGGGTGGACAGTCCGCCTGCATCGCCGATGAAGAGGATTACGTTTTTTGCACGATCTGCGCCGCAGACAGTAACGGCCACCAGCAGCAACATCGTTATCCGCAATTTCATGTCTTTACCTCGTTTAACCAGATTGTGGCTCGAAGTGTGTCACATTCATGCTCCGTCAGAGCCTTCCGCGACTCAGAAATCACCACAGCAGCTTGAGTCCGAACTGAACCTGTCGTGGAGCGTTCGCCTGAGCCGATACGCGTCCGAATGAGCTGGAGGTCACGCTGGTGTTGGGGCCGCTGAACTGGACAGTGTTGAAGGCGTTCAAAGCCTCCATACGGAATTGCACCTTGAGCTTCTCGATGGCCTGGAACTCCTTACACAGGGAGAGATCGAAGTTACGCGCGCCGTGGGCGCGCAGGTCGTTGATGCGGGCGCCGGCGGTGCCGAAAGTGAACGCCGCCGGTTGCGTGAATACGGACGTGTCGAACCATTTGGTCAAGCGATCCTGCGCGCGGACGCTCAGCTTGCCGCTCTGACCGCTGTTGTTGGCTGAGGTTCTCGGATTGAACAGGCCGGCCGTGTTATTGGCGGTGATCGCCAACGGCAGTCCGGACTGAAAGGTGGTAATGCCATTCACCTGCCAGCCGCCGATCAGCCAGTTGGCGACCCCCAATGCGGTGTTGCCCCACGGCCGGCCGTGGCCAAACGGCAGTTCATAAATGTAGCTGACGACGAAACGATGGGGAATGTCGGTTTGGGCGACGGCTCGGCTGGCAACCTTGTCGTACTCGTTCTGCACAGTGTCCTCGCCGAAGTCCAGCGTCTTCGACCAGGCGTAGGAGCCTTCGAATTGCAGGCCGCGCGCCAGCCGCTTCTTCGCGCTAATCACCAGGCCGTTATACCAGGAGCGGCCGCCGGTGTCGCGCGCCCCAACCAGTTCGCCGAATTGCGGGAAAGGCCGCAACAATTGCCTGCGGGCCACCTGCGGCCCAGCCAGGATGCCGCCGGCGTTGGGATGCCGGTAGAACGGGTTAGCGACCAACTGGTTCAACTGCGAGCCCAGCGCCATATACTGAGGATCGAGTTGGTTCGGGTAACGCTCGAGGGCGAGTTCCCGTCCCCGGGTGCCGACGTATCCCACCTCGAACATAAACTGGCCGGGCAGTTCCCGCTGCAGCGTAACGTTCCACTGCTGGGCCCAAGGCACCTTATCGTCCTTGAACTTGGGCCGGAAATCGAAGCCGACCGCCGAGAGAAGCCCCTCGGAGCTACCCTTCGGAACCCCCAATCCGGTGGGATAGGGGTTGCTCAGCAGGTTGAGCGGCGTGATGCCGTCGAGCGTCGAGATCCAGGGTGTCTCACCGCGAAAACCGTACGGTGTATCGGTGCCCGACGCTCCCTTGAACGATGCCGCGTAGACGTGCGCGTAGCCGGCGCGCAGGACGGTACGTGGCGTCGCCTGATAGGCGAAGCCGACGCGTGGTGCGAAGTTGTGCCAATCCCAGTAATACTGATGGCGGCTGTTGCCGTCCACGCCCTGGTAGATAAGGCCGCCACGCAGGTTGGCCAGCCCTGGAATCACCAGCGGCGAGCGGACGTCAGGATCGAAGTAGTTGAGGTGATCGAAGCGCTCGGTGCGCGGTGTATCCATATCCCAGCGCAGGCCGAGGTTCAAGGTTAGCTTCGAAGCGACCCGCCAGTCGTCCTGGGCGTATCCGGCCAGGTAGAAGCTCTGGGCTGCCTCGTCCTTATATTGCGTCATCAGGCGGTCGCCGCTGATACCGGTCCCCAGCAACAGCGACGCCAGGCCGTTGCCGGCCGTTGAGCTGGCGGTCAGCGGATTCGGTCCCTGGGTGAACGCCGTGTTGAAACGGAACTCTCCCGAGGGTGAACGTAATTCACGAGTGTTGCTGCGGAACATCCGGCCTTCGAAACCGAACTTCAGTGTGTGAGTGCCCTGGGTCCGAGCGAGGCTGGAAGCGGCGCTAAAGGTGTTGGAAGTGCTACGCCGGTGGTCGCGGTTTCCCAGCGAGGCGTAGCCGGCGGCCTCAAACCTCGGGAACATGACCTGATCGGAGTAGCTGTCGATCATCTTGGGCAGTCCCAGACTGGAGGGCAGAAACCCGATCCCCTGGTTGATGTAAGGGAACAGCGTGCGGGAGAATCCCAGCCGCGACGTGACCACCGTTTTGGGCGACAGCGTATAGCTGTGTTCGGCGACCACAATGGTGGTTCCGATCCTTATTCACAATGCGACCTTCGGCAATAGTGATGTCCGTCGGGAACAGGACCGCCGGGACATCTTCCAGGTTGCGCTTCGAATAGCGCCCCAGGAGCTTCTGCGAATCCGACAAGTGGTGCTCGATGCGGATATCGTAATTGTCGGTGTTCACTGCGTACGAGCCGCTTCTGGAGTAGTTGTTCTTCTGAGTGAAGGCATCACCCGGCTGATTCGACTGCGGATAATACTTCAGCGCGTTGCGCCCCACCGCGTCCATGCGCGCGAGAGGAACCTTGTTGCCCGGGAACGCATCGCGGACGAAACCGCTCCCGGAAGAATTGGCCCGGGTGGTGAACGGATCGTAGATGGTGACCGGCCGGTTGGCGCCGGCCAGGGTCTGCGAAAAATCACCGTCCCGCTCCAGCGTCGTGGGGACGCTGAGCGTCGTACTGGCGAAGCGCCGCTCGCGCAGGCCTTCATAAGAGCCCATAAAGAAGGTCTTGTTGCGGCGGATGGGACCGCTCACGACCCCGCCGAACTGGTTCCGCTGGAAGGTCTTCAGGTCCTCACCGCGCGTGTTGGCGAAGAAGTTGTTGGCGTCGAATACCGAGTTGCGAAGGAAGTTGTAGACACTGCCATGGAAGGCATTGGATCCCGACTTATAGACCACGTTGAGTACCGTACCGAGCGTGCGCCCGTATTCGGCCGGAACGTTTGCCCCTGTCACCTTGAACTCCTGGATCGCGTCCACCGAGGGAAAAACGCTGACGGCCGAGTAGCCGGTCACCGTCGGCTGCGAGGCGGTGGCGCCATCGATCAGTATGTCCATGGTTCGCCGGCGTGTTCCGTATGCCGACCAGTTCATCCCGTCGAACCGCTCGCCGATCGAACCTGTTATGCCCGGGGTCAGGGTCACTAGCGAATAGACGTTGCGGGTGTTCAGCGGCAACTCCAGAATGCGGCGGTTGTCCACGACTTTACCGATCGAGGACGTGGATGCTTCCAGTAGTGAGGCATCGGCCGTAACCGTGACCTGATCGCTAACTGCCCCGACTTCCAGAGTGATGTCCACCCTCGCCACTTGGCCGATCTGCAGCACCAGCCCTTCCCTGACGAATCTCTTGAGGCCCGGCGTCTCCACCGCCACGCTGTAAGCGCCGGGGCGCAGGAATGGAGCGGTATAGTTTCCATAGGAGTCGGCCACGGCGCGCACGACCTCGTTGGTTTCAATGTTCCTGATTTGAACCGTGACGCCAGGCACCAAAGCACCGGACTGGTCCAGAACTCTACCCGTCAGCGTGGCTCGAAAATCCTGGGTAAAAACACTTAAACTCAGCAGTGCTAACAGGCACGTAAGTCGCATAATTGTTCGAAATATCATGACGTTTCTCCTAATGGTCTGTCATGGATCATTGAGCTTGTCACCGTACGGCAGGTCACTGGTTCTCAAAACACGAACCGGACCGCAGCCTGAATCAGCCGCCCCAAACCGCGCTGGCTGGTGACTTTCCCGAAGTTGGTGCTGCGCGGATCTGTCACAGGGCCGGAAAAGTTTGTGTGATTGATCGCATTCAGCATGTCCACGCTGAACTGAACCTTGAGCCTGCCCTCGGGAAGGATGTTGAACCTTCTGAGGATCTTCAAGTCCAGGTTGTCGATTCCGTCGCTGCGCAGTCCCCGAACGGTGTTGGGGAACACCCGCACGTGGTAGGTTCCGGGCTGCGACCCGCTTCTCCGCTCGAACGGCATGTTCGAGTCGAACCACTGATGGACGTCGCGGCCGAACACTCCAGAGTGGTTGAACGCATCTTCGATGTTGTCCAGATCGCCGGTGTAGAATTCGTTCCCCCACGTAATGGGTGGCCCGGACTGTCTTTGGTACACCGTGCTCAATTGCCAACCGCCCAGCAAGTGGCCGCCGATGCTGTCCTGCATGAAGGCCTTGCCCCGACCGAACGGCAACTCATAGATCGCCGTGAACACGAACCGATGAGGGACCGTGTTGAGATTGTCGCGCCAGCTCGGCAATGCGTCGAACTCGTTGCCGTACCAGTCGCGGGCTTCGCTGTCGGTGTAGGTGTACAGGACTGTGAACATCAGCCCCTTCGAGAAACGCTTCTCCAGTTGCAGTTCCAGCGCGCTGTACTTTACTCGCCCATCGGGATTAGTGTTTTGCCGCACCGTGGTGTATTGCGAGTAGGGCCGCAGCAGTTCATTGCGGCGGATATTGCTGCTCGAAAAACGGCTCAGGTTGCTCAGGTAGTTGTACAGGACCGGATCGGAACTCCGCAGCGCCGTGAGATTGGTAATTCGCAGAGGATTGGTGACGTTGGCATTCAGAAGAGTTTCCCGCGCGGAATCACGCGTGGTGCCCGTGGCCCAGTACTGTTGCGGCAGAGTATTCAGTTGCCGGTTGATATTGGTCCTGCTGTTGGAACCGGTATAGCCGACCTCGACGACCATGTTTGTGCTCAACTGCCGCTGCACCGCCAAACGCCAGCGCTGCTGGAATTGCGCCTTCCAATCGAGGTCGTAGAAATCCCAGCTTTGACCGGCGCGACCCATACTTCCCAGATAGTTCTTCAGCGGCTCATCGAAGCGCGTGCCGTTGGCGCGAACCGGGAACGGATCCCGCATGGTGGTGGTGAAGGTGAGACCGTTATCGTTGGTCAGCACGGTGTTCGTAGCCTGGCTGTACCCCCACTGGTTGATGGCGAAATTGGCCACCGAGTTGGTGTCGAAGAACCAGCCATAGCCGCCTCTCAGCACTGTTTTGGCCGTCAACTGATAAACAACGCCCAATCGTGGCAGAACATTGGTAGTGCCTTGGCTCAGAGTCTCTGGTCCATCTTTACCCAGGTAGCGGACGCCGCCGAGTACCTGGAACTGAGAGGCGGGCAACTCCGGGATAGGGTTCCTCCCGTATGCCTCCTTCGCCGCCGCACTGATGGGCAGGGTGTCGTTCGGGTAGAAGCCGCCGCCGAGGCCGCGATTAAATCGCTCCTGCGCGCCGCCCTCCACCTCCAGCCTCAAACCAAGGTTCACGCGCAGCTTGCTCGACAGCCGAAGATCGTCCTGCACGTACGCTGCGGTGAACGGGTTAATGAGGTAGTAGGAGTCATTGGTGTCCAGAGAGAGGGCGGTCGGATAGCCCATCAGGAAGGCGGCCCATTCCAAACCATGGTTGGACGCCGTCGTCGTATCACTCCCCTCACGAATGTAGGCGTTGCGAAACGTAAAAGCGCCTGATGCGTAGCCGCCGCCAGAATAGGCACGGTAGTACTTCCGCGCATCGATGCCGAACTTCAGGCTGTGGTTGCCTTGCACCCGCAATAGCTGCGCCCGCGCCATCGCCGTGGAAGTGAGCGTCGGCTGTAGGGCAGGGTAACTCACATCTTCGAGCCGGTCGAAATCCAGGCGTGGAAGTATCGTGTTAGCGCCTGCCCGTTCGTCCAGATACGCCGGCAGACCTACGTCGGAGGGCTTGTAGCGGTACGGTCCTGTCTCGCCGGCAAACTCCCGGAAGCGGTTGTAGGAACCAGTCAGATTCAACACATTCGTGGAGTTGATCGTCCACACCCAGTCCAACCCGGCCGCCTTGTTCACGCGCGTCGTCCCGCTCGAGTGCAGGCCTTTGTCCGTCGCATAGGTCCAGTCGCTCGTGTCCGCTTTCCGGCTGTTCCAGAACCAGCGTCCGTAAATCTTGTGATGCGGCGCCGTTTCCCAATCGACGCGGTTCAGTGCCGAATGATGGCGGTCAATCTTCGGCATGCCTGCCGCAAAGTAGTTGTTGAACCCCTCCTTCGTCACCAGCCCAACCGGATTGTTCGGCATTGGATAGACCTTCTCGTAGAACGAAACCATCGGGTTCAAAATCGGAATCCCTTTGTTCCCGGGGAACGGTGTCCGCACCACACGGTTGCCGACTTGGCGTGCCGACCGCGGATCGTAGATCTGATAGAGCGTCGCGTCGATGGCCAGCAGGTCGGAGAAGTCACCCTGCCGCCAGGCTGCATTCGGCACTGTGCGCCCCAGCCGGTCAGGCTGGTCCGTCAGATTCTGATAGATCCCGCTGTAGTTGAAGAAGAAGAACAACCGGTCCTTACCGCTGAAGAGTTTCGGGATCGAAATCGGACCGCCGATGGTCGCACCCGGACTGTTGGACCGGCCGCTTACCTGCTTAGGGCTATCTTCGCTTTTGGTGCCTTTTCGCACCGAGTCTTCCCAAGCCAGCCGTGTGAAGTGTGGCGTCGCGTTCCAGCGCTGCTGCCAGTGTTGGTTATACACTGTGCCGTGATACTGATTGCCGCCCGATTTCGTCGTCAAGTTTACGGTTGCCCCCGACGTGCGCCCGAACGACGCGTCAAAGTTCGCAGTCTCGAGCCTGAACTCACCTACTGCGTCGCTGGGCGCGATGAAAGCGACTCGCCGGCTCGAGCCCGTGTTGGGCGCCCCGTCAATCGAGTACTCGTTCTGGCCCACTCCGCCAGCCGTGTTGAACGCCGACGTGCCACCCCCCGACCAGAGCGTCCGGTTGGCATCGGGAGCGCCTGTCCATTGCATGCCGGGCGCCAGAGCTGACAACACGTATGGGTTCATGTCCGAGTACGGCAATTCCATCACCTGCCGGTTGTCCACGACGCGGCCAGCCGACGCGCTAGCTGTTTCGAGCAGCGGAGCCTCAGCTGTCACCAACACCGATTCCGTCTGGCTGCCAATCTGGAGTTGCACATCAATCCTGGCCCGGCTGTTGACGTTCAGAATGATGCCGCTGTGGACGAACTTCCGGAAGCCGGGAGTCTCCACCGTCACCGAGTAATTACCCGGATCCAGCAGTGGGACCTCATAGTAACCGGACTCATTCGATGCTGTGCGCTTTGCGGCGTTTGTGTCTAAGTTCGTCACCACGACCGGAGCCGCAGCGATGGCGGCGGCTTGCGGATCGGTGACCGTGCCGAGTATCGTACCCCTGGACTCCTGCGCCATTATTGGCGCAGCGAGCAGGATGATACCAAGAATACACCTTGATTTCTTCATCTGTGGACCCCTTTCGACGCATTGGGCAGGTGGCGCTCCTTGCAAGTTGTCCAAGAGGGCTGTTTATGGGCAACTGAATGGAACGAGTGCACGTAGTGCTAACCGGCAGCAGCGTCGCAGCCGCCAGTTTCAGGGGTTCCACGCCCCTTGCGGAGGCGCGGAAGCAAGCGTGCGAAAATTCACCGCCTGCGGACATGTAGTCACTCCCACCAACGCGCAGGGTGTACTACGCCTGCGCTCCTGCACAGCATCTTACGCCAAAGCCACCTCTTTTGCAATATTTTACGCCAAAACCACCTCTTCTGAGATTGGGATCCCTCAGAAGTCCCTCCCAGTAAGCTGGTCGAGGAGTGAACTCCACTCGTCAACTGGGACGCGCAAAAGTCTGGCCCGGTCATGCCAGCAGGCGGCCCGACACCTGAGAAGCCCGTTCTGGCACTCAGAGGCCAAGCGCCAGTCCGCGACCTCTAATTCGCGGAGGATTCGATCAGTCTTGCGACCCCAATACACGGGCTGTTGCGATATCTGCGCGGGTGGCCGGCCTGTCCCGCACCTCCACTCGCAATATCAATTGAAAGTACCAGGGCCCTGAGTGTGCGGGAGAGATCCTCTTCAGTCGTGCGATGATTTGCTCCAGCCTGCCCGGCTGCTTTAGAAACTCAGATGCCATCTGGCTCGCCTGCCCGTCGAGTCCTGTGACCAGCAGCAGCATGTGCCGCTCGTCCAGGCCGGGCAACATCGACACGAGTCCATATTCGACGACAGGATCAACGCCCGAGGCCGCCGCCTCCTTGTAATAAGACGCCTTCTCTCCCGGAGCGGGGACGGTGTTCTCGATATAGCGACGGATTCCCTGGCTGTCACCGAGCCGGAACGGGTACTTGTGCAGCAGTTTGTCCAGCCAGGGGTTGGCCTCGTTGTGGCCGATGAGGATAAAATTCCCGTTGCGCAGGTCCGACCAATTCAGCATCCGGCTCTCCCGAGCGCGAACCACCACTCCCTGACGGCCGAACATCTGCGCCAAGGTGACCGAGGCTATGGATTCAGCGATCCCTGTCTTCGTCTCGCTGGGACGGTAGAAAAGGTAGCCGCCCGGGGGCAACCTGTAATACCGGCGCAAAACTTCCTCGGCCTCGTCACTGGGCCGGAAATGCTCCGGATGCGAATCCTGAAGCTTGTTGCTCGGAACGCGATGAACCACCGCGGTCTTGGAATTCCACGAATGAATGCAACCTGACGCTCGTCCAGGGACCATGCCGGCCCGTTGCGGCGTCAAAGCTGTTCAGTCTCACGCCCTCACTTGCTTCGGCGCCGAGCCCCATTCCCGATATCCGCCATATCCACGATCGCGGCAGACGAAGAAGCACTTGGAATCGTCGCTGCGCGCGCATCGATGGAGCGGGCCTCGCGCCGATGACCGTTCTTACGCAACGCTTGCGCATAGCCGGCAAGCAGTACCCTGAGCGAGAACGCGTCCATTCGTTGCTCGCCCTCAGCCAACTCAACTGCTCGCGACAAATCGCGCTCTGCTTCCATCCACTCACCGAGGCGCGCGTGCAACGCACCGCTCACGTACAGGGTCCTGATCCTGTCCATTGGGACAGTACCTTCGGGGCGGTCGAAGATGGCGAGTGCGCGGGCGAGTACGCGCCGGGCGTCCTCGTTCCGCCGTTCGGCCAGATAGAGCGATGCCAGAGAAGCGTAGATCGCACCTGCATACGCCGACTCGCCCAGGTTAGCGAGTTCCCAGGCGCGTGCAGCAGACAGGTATTCAGCTTCGGCCTGCCGAAGATTGCCCTCCGTCTGCAGGAGCGCCGCCGCCATACCGTGAACCATCGCCTGATCTTGCGGACTCTCGCATCGAATCGCCAGCATGTCCGCCAACGCTTGCTTGGCCTTTCCGACTTTTCCCTGCGCAAGTCGCGCAGCGGCAAGAATGTGGACTGGATGCAGCATCACCGCATCTGTCAGAAGATAGCTCCGTTTCAGCATCTGGATCGCTCGATCCGCAAGGGCTTCGCAATATGCAAGCCGGCCCGCCATGCACAGCGAAGCTGCCATACTGTTTAGAACCATGCCGGCACAAAGATTCTGCAGCCGGTCGTTGTCTGCGGCCGACATAGCAGAGACGGCAGTTTCCGCATCGGCAAGGCGGCCGGCCGCCAGTTGAGCCATCACACCCTCGTGTTGAGCAAAACATCCGCGCTCGACCGGCATGGTTCTGTATGCGGGTTGAGCCCTGCCGTGGCCGCACAGCGAAACCGCGAGAAGAGCGACTCTCGTAATGACCCATGACATAATGCTCTTTCGTGCCTCCGCACACAAGGCGCAGCTTCTCGCGCGCGCCGGACGTTCTTCGGGAATTAGTCTGCTGGACACCCGTAGTCAAAACTGCCGCCACGTTCAGCCTGTGATCCCGGTTAATTCCTTCTGTTTAATAGCTGCGGCCGGGGTTCATCCTTTTCGCTTGGCCCGGCATGATCGTCGGCAGGCTCGCGCCATTGGGTAGCGTCAGCGACGTGGCAACCCCAAAAGCCTCTCTCGCCCGATCGACGTACACGGCCTCCCACACCACCGTGCGAAGCAGGGTTCCCGACTGGTCATAAACCTCGGCGGTGAATGTGCCGGTGCAGTCAGGATTCATCGTGATAGTCCCCCGGAGCGTGGTTTTGCTGAGGGTCTGTGTCCCTGAGACCTTTCCATTGATATCCACGGTGATTGTTCCGGCGATCGCCACCGGAACCGCGCCGGTCGGAAAGATGATCGTTCCTGAATGGCTGATTCCCCACGTTCCGGCCGGACTGAAGGACGAGCAAGGGCCCCGGCTTTGCGCCGGCGCCACCGTGGCCAGACCGAATAGGAGCGTGACGAGACAGATTGTCCGGGCAATGTTGGATTTCATGGATGTTGTCCTCCCTGTGTCTACTCTGTACCAGCCCTTCGATAGAGAAAAGCGACAAAGCCGGGCGAATCAGACCTTGTCGTATGTTGTCAGTTGGGAGTACGCTGATTACGGATGAACCAGGGCAGTCCAGAATCGGCCCTCTCCAGCGAGACGCTGGACTCCTGGAAAGCGATCGCGGCCCACTTGCGGCGGGACGTACGTACCGTCATGCGCTGGGAACGGGACAGGCGGATGCCCGTACATCGCGTTCCGGGAGGCGGGAAGCCGGGCGTGTATGCGCTCAAGGCCGAGTTGGACGAGTGGTGGAGGAATTCCCGGTCCGACCTGTTGGCACGCCATGAGAACGCCCGACCTCCCGCGCGAAAGCCGACCGTGGCCGTTCTTCCATTTACCAATCTGAGCGCCGATAAGGAGAATCAGTATTTCAGCGACGGGTTGGCCGACGAGATCATTACCGCGCTGACCCGCGTACCGGGTTTGGGGGTCACCGCACGCACTTCGTCCTTCGCCTTCCGCGGCAGAGAGCAGGACGTACGTCGGATCGGCGCGTCTCTCGGTGTCAGCGCGGTCCTTGAAGGCAGTGTTCAGCGATCCGGCGGGCGGGTCCGAGTGTCTGCCCAGTTGGTTGATACAAGCAACGGCTTACACCTGTGGAGCGAGCGGTTCGACCGCGAGGTGGCGGACGTTTTCGCCATCCAGGACGAGATTTCCCGGGCGATCGCCGGAGCGCTCGAGGTGCGGCTGGCCCCGACCCCTATATCCCGACGCACCACCAGCCTTGAGGCTTATCAGTTGTGGCTGAAGGGTCGTTACTACCATCCGCTGGGGGGCCAACTCTCCCTCCAAGCGACTATGACGTGCAAGGAGTGCTACCAGCAGGCGATCGCCCTCGATCCGTCCTTTCCACAGCCGTACCTCGGTCTGGCGGAGTTGAACCGTCTGGTCGGGTATTTAGGCATCGCGCCCGCGAAGGAGGCTGGCGCAAAAGCGCGGGTGGCCATCCGGAAAGCACTCGAACTTGACGATGCGCTGGGCGAGGCATACGCCCTGTCCGGCGCTTACCGCGCGTGGCTCGATTTCGACTGGCGCGGCGCAGAGGAGGATTTCGACCGCGCGGCGGCGTTGAGCCCTGCCGCCGTGGACACACACTGGCTGCGTACAATGGTCCTGCTTCCCCACAACCGCATGCGAGAGGCGGTGGAGGAAATGGAGCGCGCCATCGAACTGGATCCCCTATCTCCCTCGTTACACAGTCTCTTCGCGTGGCTGCTTGCGTTTGCGCGTGATTCTAATCGCGCTCTGGCGGAGAGCGAAACCGCGCTGAAGCTCGCGCCCGAGCATCCCGGTGCGCTCGGGCTTCGTGGATCGGTGCTGTATTTTTCCGATCGCATCGAAGAGGGCGTGGCATTGTGGCAATCAACCGCAGAGAAGATGGCGCGGGCTCCGTCCGTGATTGCGCCCCTCGGCTACGGTCTGGGCCTGCTTGGTCGGAAGGCGGAAGCACGAGCGATCCTCGCCGAACTCGATGCCGCCGCGAAACACTCCTATGTCACGCCCTTCAGCCACGCCTTGGTCCACATCGGGTTGGGCGAGTTTGACAGCGCTTTCGAGTGGCTGGATCGCGCGGTTGACGAACGGGACGTTCACATCCTGCACCTTACTGTAAAGCCGGTATATGACCCGATCCGGAGCGATCCCAGATTCCATGCACTGCTGCGCAAGATGAACCTGGACGCGTGACCGGGGGAACTCGTTCGGAACTCCCCGGCGTTTCAGCAGCTTGCCGCCTCGACACTTCCAAGTCCACCGTAGATTCGAACTTCATCTGCACCATGAAACAACTGGCATGACTGGGCTTCGCCGAGGCCTTGAACGGAAATGGAGCCTGGTGCGCTGTGTTGTATCCTGAATTCATGTCAGCGGTGGCGTCACCTCGTGAGATCGTTTCCTTCGGCGATTTCGAGGCTGATTTGTCGGACTGTGTTCTTTGCAGGCAGGGGGGGCAGACTTAAGATTACGTATCAGTCTTTCAAAGTGCTTGCGATCCTGCTGGAGCATGCCGGCCAAGTCGTTACGCGGGAGGAACTGCGGCGTCATCTCTGGCCGGAAGCCGTTTTCGGCGCCTTCGAGAACGACCTGAACACCGTGATGGCCCCGTTGAGAGCGTACTCGGCGAATCGGGAGAGCACCCCCGCTTCATCGAAACGATACCTAAACGCGGCTACCGGTTCATCGGCAATCTGTCCCGCCGAGCGGCGGCCAAGGCTAGAGGCTGTTGATACTTCCGTTCGCTAACGTGAGCGGCGATCCGGCCCTGGAGCACTTCTGCGACGGGTTCACGGATGAGATCATCGGCGCTTTGGCGGGTCTGGCGCCCGAGCGTCTGGCTGTAATTGCACGCACCACGGCCATGCATTACAAAGGCAGCGCAAAGACCATCTCACAAATCGTTCGTGAGGTGGCAGTAGACTACGTCGTGGAAGGCGGCGTACGGCGTTCGGACGACCGCCTCGTTACGAGTGTACAGCTCATCCGGGGAGTGACGAGCCTCACTTTCGGGCGCCCCAGCTTTCAGCCTCCCTTCACAAATCCGTAGTTCCATCTGCCAATCCACCCAACCTAGGGTCATTCCAACTACGTCCGGATTGCCCGCTGCGCACTCCGTCTCGATGGCCGCAATTTCCTGGCGGCAACGTTCGATTCATGCCCGTGCCGCCTCGCGTTCAACTTTCGCCTGCTCGAACGTGCGGCCGTCCTCCATTTTCGCCGCCTGCCCGGTGAGGTTCTGCCAGCGCATGACGACGACATCGACGTACTTCGGGTCGAGTTCCATGCCGCAGCAGGCGCGCCCGGTTATCTCGGCGGCCGCCAGCGTTGTGCCACTCCCCAAGAACGGCTCGTAAACGAGTTCACCCGGTTTTGTGTGGTTCAAAATCGGCCTGCGCATTAGTTCGATCGGCTTCTGCGTCGGATGGTCGAACTTCTCTTCATCGGAGGTGCCCATGATGAACTTCGGCGACGGCGAATCCCATATGGTCGAGTTCTCGCCAGGCTTGCCATACCACGGTGCGTTCTTCTTGCGAACGTACCAGCAGGGTTCGTGCTGGAACCAGTAGTGAGTTCGCGTGAGAACTGTGCGGCCCTTATTCCAGATGATTTGCTGGTGATGCAGAAATCCAATGCGCAGCAGGCCGGCGAGTACTTCGCTCGTGAACTTCGAGGCATGCCACACGTAGGCTACTTGAAGGCTTGGAACAAGGGCGAAGGCATCCGACCAATCGGCGCGCGTGTCCGACGAAATCGAAGTGTTGTGGTGGCCTTCGGTGCGGCGCTTCATGTAGCTCGCCTCGGCCGGCCCGCAGCCGTTCAGCCCCGCGCGGTCGCGCCATTCTGAATCTAGCTCGATTCCATAGGGCGGGTCGGTAACCATCAGGACCGGCTTGCAATTGTCGAGCAGCCGCGCCACAGTTTCCGCGCCGGTCGAGTCGCCGCACAGCACGCGATGACGGCCGCATAGCCACAGGTCGCCGGCGATGCTGACCGGCTCGGCCGGTACCTCCGGGACCGCGTTGGCGCGCTCGTCGGCGTCCGGATCAAGCAGCAGCCGGTCGATTTCGTTGGAATCGAAGCCGGCGAGTTCGAGGTCGAACTCAAAATCCTTCAGTTCCATTAACTCGGGGCCCAGGAGATCGAGGTCCCAGTCCGTTTCCTCGTGGCTCCGGTTATCCATAAGACGGTATGCCTTCACCTGTGCAGGCGAAAGGCCTTCTGCCACATGGACTGGTGCCTCTCGCAGCCCGAGCTGCTTTGCGGCAAGCAAACGCGTGTGGCCGGCGATGACAACGCCTTCCTTGTCGACGACGATCGGTTGCCGGAAACCGAACTCCTTGATCGACGCAGCGACTTTGTCGACTGCCTTTGCGCTGATCTTGCGCGCATTCCGAGCGTAGGGGATGGGCTTGTTGACGGGCCAGTTTGTCACGTGAAGGTCACTCATGCAGAATCTCTCCCGATTCAGAATGGGTTCCTTCGCTGGCTGCGCTATGCGCTCACCACACGAACCGAGCCACTGGTTTCTTTATAACCTGATTCGAAAGCGATGTCCATCCCGGCAAAACCATTTCGAAGTCGATTTGTTTTTGACGGGCAGGGCAAGCAATGAGAACCGCACCATGCGCTCATTTAGCATGGCCGATCGTTCTGCGTGAGCCCGCTGCAGTATGCCAAGGTCGTCCCCGATCTCCCCGTGCTGCCGAGCTACTTCTTCGTCGTGTAGGTCAAATTCACCCCGGTTCCCTCCGACCCGCCGGCGGCCACTATGATCGTCAACCCGCGATGATTGGTCTCATCGGCAGCGACCACCATGCCGCCTTCGCCACCGCTCGTGGTGAGATTCACCTTCATGCCCAGTTCCTTGATCTTGTGCTCATAGAAGCTCATCACCTTAGACGGTGGATCAGAGGTGGAAAACGTGACACTGCCGGCTTCGCCCGAGGCGTCACTGGCGGCGCTCTTGATGGTGAACTGAGGGTTGGCCGTCGATCCGGGATAGTTGGGCACCCAGGACGGCAGTTTGCCCTCGCCACCCACTTCCATGGTGGCTTTCTCACCGCCTTCGCCTTCGGTTGTGACGCGGAATTTACCGCCCTTCCTCACCTCGTCGAACGTCATGGTGGCGGTCTGGCCGGTCTTCTTGTCTCGCACGGTGATAATGCCCGCAGCTTCATCGGTTTTCACTATATCCAGGTCAGGGTTGACAGTCGCCAAAATCTTGGATACCGCCAGACCAGGATTGCGAGACATGAGATCCGGATCGAAACCTGCCTGTTTGGCTTTGTGGTAGGCGAAATAGCTAATCCCGAGTACACCCAAGCCGCTGAGAACGATGAACCCCGCCACCACCACTAGAACCCAGACGATCGGGTTGGTTTTGCGTGCCACGGTCGGCCCCGCCGCGGCTTGACTTTGATGCGGCGCGGCAGCCTGGGAATGCGTGGACGGACTGGGCGCTGATGGAGGTGCAGCCGCCTGCCCCGAGGATTTCGCCGGCGTCCCGCATTGAACGCAGAACGCGCCACTGACTTGGGCGCCGCAGTTGGTACAAAAAGCCATGAGGCCCTCCCCTTTTAGGCTTTACACTTTATCACGATGCGCGGGCGGACACACCGGGCCTCTGTATGCAATACGGTTGTTTACAAGCGGGGCCCAAGAGGAGAAAAGCCGCCGACCTTGCGGGCCGGCGGCGTTCGTTTCGGGCCAGTCAGTGGTCTAATTCGTCAGTTTGTAGAGGCGTTCGCCATCCTCGCGTCGTGTAGACTCGACCTTGAGCCCCATCTTCTTGCCGACCGTGCCGGAGAGGAACCCGCGTACGCTATGAGCTTGCCACAGAGTTGCGGCCATCAGCTCGGCGAGTGTGGCCCCCTTCGACCGGCGCAGCATTTCGAGGACGACGGCGGACTTAATGCCCTCGCGCTTGCCTTTCAACTTCGGCATCTCCGTCTTCGCAGCCTTCGCGGGCGGCTGTCTCTTGGCGGCTTTCGCGGCCTTGGGTGCCTTCTTGTTCGCAGGTCGGGTCTTCGTCGCGCCCTTGGCGCCCTTTTCCGCAACACTGGCCTCGGTGGTGGTGGTCGTGGTTTCCGGCATTGTCTTCGTCTCCTTCGTAGGTGATGTTCGTGCCTTGCGGCATGACGATTCATCACTCTGGTTGAAACGGAAAGCAAGCGAAAGTGCAGGATTGGCGAGATCCAATCCGTGTCTTCGCCGAACGGGCTTCACGTGCGGCCCGGTTTCCCGGCGTGCAAAGCTGGGCCAGTCGGTGAGTTCACGCGAGTTTCCGCGCGGGCGTGCGGTGGATAGCTGGTCCGCACCTCATTCCCTGCTGCGGTGGAGAGAATTGCAGGAAGAGCCGTTTCCGCCGCAGCAGTGGCCAATCCTGGCGCCATTGGCGTAGAACATTCCAGGCCCTCTCTGTTTTGGAACAGTAACCCAGCTTCTATTGAGTGCCGACGCGACTGGACGGTGCCTCACTGCTGCCCAGGGGCCGGCGTTTGCGACGGAAAGCGATTGTACTTCGTCAATCACCGAACATCAGTTCCTCGATGCGCTGAGCATCGTCCTGGGGTTCAGAAGTGTGCAGCCGGCTTCGAGATGCCGGCGTTAACCCGAACTCGCGGCTGATTCGATTGATCGTATCTACGCTGCTGTTGATGATTGCGATCAGCGGATTCTGCATAAGAAACCCACTCGGCGTTTTCATCAACAAGCCGCTCTCGTTCAGCTTGAGTTGTGCTCGAATAAGCCGGGAATAAGCCAGGCACAAGTTGGCGAGCGCGTGACCGTCCGCTTCGCTCAAGACTCCCATTCTGAGGAGAATCGGGACCATGCGGCGCCACTCGCGCTTTGCCTCCTTGTCTAGGTGTGCAGGACACTTCGGCGCTACTGGTCGTGGCCGCGGCTCATTGCCGTTTAGGGGCCGGTGGCCAGGATTTCCCTCCATCATCCGGAGAGCTGTAGGTTTGGGTGCTGGACCTCTGTAACCCATTGATTCAGTTCACCTCCTCGCTCCTTTTGGCCCGGGCGCAAGGGATACCCCCTCCCCAAAACCTGCGCGCGTTCACGGTGCGGAGCAAGCTGTCAGGAACGCGAAAACCGTAGGGGTCCTTACTCCCCCCGGGGCCTGCGCGCTGGGAAAGCCCGTCATACTGAGACATCACGATTCGACCTCCTGCAGCACCTGCCAAAGTCTCTTCCGGTCCCGTTCTTCTGCCGCCTTCGTGAGCGCGAGACGACCAAGGTCCATGCACTGCTCGACTGCCGACCGCAGTCGGTCCCGCAACACATCAACGGGCAAGGCGTCGAGTTCGACTGACACGTCGCCGTGAAGAGCGACGAACGCAGCACGCCGCGTATCTGTCTTCTTGGTGAAGTCCGGTGGGAGGTCGTAGCTCCGAACATCTGATGCTGTCAGCGCACACTTCTCAATCGCCGGCCTACATCCGAAGAAGGCCAAGCGTTCGCGCAGACTGCGTACCATGTCCTCGCCGGAGGGGTCGAAGTCACCGAAGTAGAGAATACAAGCACCTGCGCCGTCTCCGAAGCGTTGCGCCGCATTATGAATCGAATCCCAGCCGTCGTAGCCGCGACCGACGTTCAATGTCACGCCATAGTCGTTGAGGATCTCCTCGAAGATCCCGCTTAGTGCATCTTTTTCGAGCCACACTTCCAGATAGCCTGGCTGCGAGTCCCAGACTTCGCGACGGTAGGCCGCCCGAACGGTTTCCGCAAACGAAGTGAGCCCGCTCCACATGGACACTTGTCGTGGGCGACGTAGCCTGTCTTCAATCCAATCCCACGGGATGGTGCCCTCCTTTCGCGCATCGACGAGGGCATTGCTAACGGCTTGGTATTGCGTGCGGGCGTTTTCTATGACTTGTCTGGAAACGAGCTGATAGTAGATCTGGCGCACAGTCATGGGACGATGCGCGTTCAGGATGCCGTGTGCCTCCTCGATGATCCGCAAGGTCTTCGCGTGCTTCGCCATAGAGCTGAACGAGCCGAAACAAGCCAACGACTAATTGTTTTTTGGGATCTTCCGGAGGATGCGCTTTACGCTCGCCAAGCGAACTGAACCTTACAAACAAATATACGCGCAATCGAATCGCTTGTACAGGACAACCAGAATTCGCCCACCATTACTTGCGTTAAGAGTGCCTTTGTCACCAGTGTCACCAGTCACCACGGGTTCCGATAAACTTCTATACATTACATGGCAGACGCCATCCAGCTTTACATTCATGTATGCGCGCGACTGGTGACACTGGTGACACTGGTGACATTAAACCAGTAGTGTCCGGCTAAAAGTCGAACAGAATCAACTGGTTGCCAGAGTCGCCTAATTCGATCTCGGAGTCGGACGCTTGAAGTGCCCGTAAAATGGGCGTTTTCTCGAAAAGGGTCACACTCAAAATCTGTAGAATTTGGT
>JACQZR010000311.1 GCA_016213775.1 Acidobacteriota bacterium | reverse complement strand
CTCCATCTCACTCCAGTTCAGCTACATGTCGAACGAGCAATTCACATGGTGAACTCCTTTCAGTTCACAAGATCAGATAGGCTTGGCTTGGTGAGCCAAGCTTGGTGAGTCAGGCTTAGCCTGGTGTACCAAAAACGCAAAGGAGGACGCAAAAGCGCGAATAGGGCGGAGTCTGGCGTGGTAGGTTTTCGTTGGGGTCGGTCCGCGGTCCAGGGGGACCGCCCTTTACAAGCACGTTCGATCAGCGGCTTACACGTATTTTCGGAGCAACCCCTCGTGACAGGCCTTTTGGCCGGTCGTCCCGAAGGACGGAAATGGGGCGGATGGAGGAGAAGGGTACGTGTTGTTCGCCATGCGTCCCCAAGAGTGGGGACGCGGCACGCTGAGAGCGTGCGCCACAATGAACAGCGATCGGCCAGCATGTTTATAACACAGTAGTACTCTAGACTAGCCACCTCGCTTCCCTCGTACCAGTACCTTACTGGAGCCCCGTAATGGGAGAGATACGTAGTCCGGGTAAAGCTATTTCCCAATATCGCCGCCCTGGGGCCAACAAGTAAAATGACAATGGAAGGAGGAGAATCTGCCATGCATACTCCGGAATCCCTGACGGGACTTGTGAATCTGGTGGCTACCGGCAGTTCTCTGCTGCTGTTGCACCGGGGACCGTCACCCCGCCTGCGGCGGCTCATACTAGCGGCAGGGATCATGACGATGGCTCAATTATCAGTTATCGTCTACTCCAGCATTGGCGGGTTCTCGATGATCGGCGGAACCTTCCGGCTCCTGGTCGGCTTAGCTGCCATTTACGCCCTCCGCCTCCTCTACGAGGAAACCCATGAGCGGCACCTTGCTGGCAGCCCTGTGGAAGCGGCCGCCAAACCCGAACCTGGCGCCCCGGCTGAACCCGTCGAGCCCTCACGCTGGCTCCAGGCATCCGCCAAACAGCGAATCCGAACCGCCCTCAACAATGGAGATCCAATCGTGATCGAGAAAACACAGCAACCCGCCGTGGAACCTTGCACTACCGGCCTGCTGGCCCTCGTCCAAGCAATCGGCACCAGCGATCAACCCATCGCGGAACGGGAACCGGTCTGCGTCACCAAGCGTCAATCGCCCTGGCCCTTGTGCTGATGACAGTACTTTCCTGCTTTCAGCATCCGGCGGCACTGTCGCCCGCTCTTGGTAACCCCTGAGCATTGATGCGGTTCGGGAACGGCAACGGCGACTATTGTTTCCTTCAGCGGGGCCGGTGGCACCTCTGCCAGAGCCTCCACCGCCGGAGCCACCCGCGCAACAACCGGAGGCCGCCCCTTTGGCCACCAATCCACCGTAGCCACTGTCCCGATGGCCACCATGAGCGCCACCGACGCGCCTAGCAGCCGCCACCGCTCATTGCCGGATTCCACGTTATGTTAGTGGCGCCAGCCCACACTTCCTCTCACACTACTTGCGCGCGCGCGCCGAAAGCTTCATTCCCCTCGCCTTCCCCGAGCGCTTCTTCGCGACCGCCGGTTTCACGATCGCCGGCTTCAGCATCACCGGCTTCACGACGGCTACCGGCGCCGCCGCCAGCACGTCCGCCACTGTCCCGGCGTACAACTTCCGGTAGACGTCCGCGTTCCGCAGCACAATCTGCACATAGTCCCGCGTCTCATTGATCGGAATCGTCTCGATAAACTCCGCCGGCTCCCGGAACGACGCCCAGGTAATCCACCGCTTCACCCTGTTTGGACCCGCGTTGTACGAGGCGAGCACTTCCTCCCACTTCCCGCGCCACGAATCGAGCAACTGTCGCATAAACAGCGTCCCCAGGCGGATGTTTGTCTCTGGTTCAAACAGCATGCGCGGGGTAAACATCTTCATGCCGCTCTGCCGGCTCAATTGCCGCCCCGTGGACGGCAGAACTTGCGTCAACCCGTACGCCTTGGCCACCGAAACCGCCTTCGGATTGAACTCCGATTCCTGCCGGATCAAGCCCGCCACGACATACGGATCGAGCGACTTCTGCCGCGCATAGCGCTCCAACGGTTCCCGGTACGGCATCGGAAACGCCGACCGCCAAAACGTCGTGGGAGCCTCCCCCCACGGGAAATGCAGGTAATTCGGCACATAGGCCTTTACCGCCCGCAGAGCCTCATCATGCGCGCCGCGGCGGTCCAACAATTTCGCCAGTTCCACTGCCACAATCTGCGGCTGCCCGTCCTGCTTCGCCCCAAACCGCAGTTCCGATTCCGCCATTTCACCCAAACCGATATCCACCAGCCTGACAGCCCGTTCCAGCCGCTTGACAGTCGTGGCACTCGGTTCAAAACTCACGGTCACGCGCTTGGCCGGAAAGCGCACCCCAGCCAAAAACTCCTGCGCCGCCGTGGAAACCACGGCTCCGGACACCTGCGCCTGTTGCAGCCGCTCCCGCGCTACCGTCGCATAGAAGTGGTTCGGGAAATTGTATTCGACAAAAGAATAGTACACCCGCGCCGCGCCGTAATCCCGGGCGTTTTCCGCGATCCGCCCGAGGAAATACAAAGACGCCGGAACCTTCTCGCCATCCGGATACCGCCGCACGTGCTCCTTGAAGTTATGCTCCCCGCTCGGCGGCGAACTCAGATAGCGCGACCAGAGCCACTTCCAGTGGCACAACGCCGATTGCGGATTCGCGGCAAACGCCTCGGCGCAGGCCGCATACAACGGCTCAAACTGCTGGGCTTCATTCCTCGACAGAAACGGATACGACGCCGAAATGAGAGCTTCCATCCGCCACGGCGAGTCCGGATACTGCCGCTCCAGTTCCTTCACCCACTTGAGCATCGCTTCATCGCGATCCAGCCGCCGCGCCGCAACCACGAGGTGGTACATTCGCTCGGCATCGGCCTCGCCGTGTGTCACCGTGAGGCGCCTCAGATAGCTGTCCGCCGCGCCGTACTTTTTCTCCTGCAAATCCACCGAGCCAAGCCTCACTCGCGCGACATCCCGCTCAGTGCCTCCGAGGCGCTCCACCGCCGCCAGCAGATCCTTGCGCGCCTCAAACGTGCGCCGCCCGTCCAGCAACGCCTTCGCCCGCGCCAGTATCGCCTGGCTCATCGGAGGAGGGAACTTATCCCCCAGCGTCATCCGCAGCTTTGCCAGGGCAGCCGCCGCATCGCCGGCCTCTTCCGTATTCGGCCAGGAGTAGTAGACTTTCTGATACGCCACCGCCGCCGACACCGGGTCCCCAGCGGCCAGAAACGCATCCCCTAACGCCGCTTCCACCCGCGCCTGCGGCAGCCGTTGATAATGCAGCTTCAACAGCGTGATCGCTTCCCGCGCCCGGTTGAGATGGTTGTACGCTCCCGCCGCCGAAATCACCGCATTCACGTAAAAAGGAGAAACCGGTGTCTGATGCAATACGGCGCTGAAGGCTTCCGCCGCCCCACTCCAGTTCTCCGTCTCGCGATACGCCACACCCAGGTGGTACGACGCATAGTCGCTCAACAACGGCAGCCGGTCTCCCACCGGTCGCAACGTGGCGATCCCGGCCGCATACGACTTCGCCCTCACCTGTTCCACTCCCCGCATCAGGGCGGTGTCGGGCTCTGTACGCGGTTGCGCACACAAAGGCGGCACATTCGAGAGGGCGGCGATCGCCGCGACTCTAGCGCATAGCGCCAGGGTATTGCGGACCGAGCATTGGTGCTTCATTGTTGGCTAGGGTCCTCACCAGTTCCTCATGATAATAATCGGTCATAGACGCACAGGTGTCCAGGTACAATTTGCGGAATTCCTTCCGCTGCAATTCTATCGGGTCTTTCAGGTAGACGTACAAGGCGCGATTTCGGCGTCCATGTTCTACCGCCTCGTATTGATCGATCAGCATTTGCGCCACGTGCACGCGCGCGTAGCGCTGGGCTTTCCAATGCAGTGCACGATCCGCCTCCGGAATCTCCACCTTCAGCCGCGCTTTCGCTCCCCCAATCTGAATCAACCCGCCTCCCGCCGCCGGAGCCGAATCCTGCAAGCCCGGCAACGTCCCCGACGCAATCGCCCCCAACAGTTCCAGAGCATTGCGGTCCGGCTGCTCCGCATCTTCGGCATAAACCACCGCCGCCACTTCATCTCCCATCAACACCGGAAACAGGTAGCACCGCCCGCTCAGCGCCTCCGGCAACCGCCCTAGGGCGCCACCAAGCTGCGAAGCGTCCCGCAACGTCACCACCGTGTCCTTCGATTCCAGCACCTCCGCGAACGCCGGCCCCGCACGCACCGCCGGATCATCCGTCAGAAACACGGCCGCGTATCCCGCAAACCTCCGCGCGCCATCCTCGAGAATCGCAACCCACTCCCCACGGCTCTCCGCCATCCGCAATCGTCTCGCGGTATGGTTCAAGTGCTCGCTAAGCGCCCGCAGCAAAGTCCGGCAATCGGCTTCTGTGGCCATGAGAATTGGTCGCTATAAAACAATCTACCCCAAAATTGTTTCACGCGCGATACCCCGCCGTTGCAGTCACCCTTCCTCGCGAAGCGTGATCACTGGATCCACTCGCGCAGCACGGGCTGCCGGGATCAGCCCCGCCAGCAGGCCGATGACTGCCATCGTCAGGCAGGCCGCCAAGATGGCAGCGGGATCGAAGGGCGAAACTCCATAGAGTAGTGACTTGACCACGCGCATCAGCGCGAACACTCCCATCATGCCCAACGCGAGGCCCGTAGCCACCAGGAGGAGTCCCTCGCGAATCAGTTGCCCGGCGACGTCGCCGGCGCGGGCGCCAAGCGCCATCCGGATGCCAATCTCCCGCCTCCGCCGGAGCACCGTCTCGGCAATGACGCTATAAAGGCCGATGGCGGTGAGCAGTACTGCCACCACGGAAAATGTCCCAATCATCCAAGCCGGACGGCTCGCTCCGGAAAGCGTCATCGCATGGATCTCCTGCATCGAGATCACCTCCCGGCGCGGCAGGTTGGGGTCCACCTCACGAACAGCCTCGCGAAGCCCCTGGGCCAGCGACGGAAACTCGCCTTGGCTCCGCACAATCAGTTGGATTGAAGCGCTCGGCGTCTGCGCCAGAGGCACATAGATCACCGGCGGTTCCTGCATGCCAGCCGAAGTCGTGCGCTCATTGAAGGCGATGCCGGCAATCCCCACTTGACGCTCCTCGCCCCCCGTCTGCCCGTAGCGCGGACACAACGCCGTCACAGTTTGTCCCACCGGGTTGCCCATCCCCGCTACCTCGGCCAGACGGCGCGCCAGAGCTTCGTTGATCACCGCCACCCGCGCCGCCCCCTCGCGGTCTCCCGGCGCGATTCCACGCCCCGCCACCATCGGAATGCCGAACGTCTTGAAGTAGCCAGGGTCCACTCGCTTGAATCGAACCTTGATCCACTGCGAAACGCCAGGCACTCGCACCGCCTCGCCGTTACCAATCCATTGCAGAGGTAACTGTGTGGAGATCGCCGTGTCCACCACCCCGGGAATGGCCTTCATCCGTTCCGACAGCGAGTCATACAACAGTGCCGCGCGCGCCGCCGAAGGGTACGCTCTGCCGGGGAGTTCCACAGGCATTGTGAGGATGTTCTCAATCCGGGCGCGAGTCTCCACCCGCTGCAGATTGTCCAGACTCCGGAACAGCAGCATCGCCCCACAAACCAGCACTAGCGAAAGAGCGACTTCGCCCACAACAATGAACTTGCGGATCGCGCGATTGTCCCCGGAGGACCCTCGACCCGCCTGCCGCAGGAATCGTTCCAGCGAACCAGCGGAAGTCCGGAACGAGGGCATCACCGCCGTCAACAGACCCGTTCCGAGCCCGATGCCAGTGGCGAACGCCAAGACCCTCCAATCAATCGCCGGAGGCAGCGCATACGGAAGCGTCCGCGCCACGAATGGAATGCTGATCTGTACCAGAAGCCAGGCGAACAGAAGCCCGCCGGCGCCACCCACCAGGCATAACGCCACCGTCTCCGCAGTGAGTTGCGCCGCAATCCGCCCGCGCGACGCTCCCAGCGCCATCCGCACCGCCATCTCCTTCCCTCGTGCCGCCCCTCTGCCCAGCAACAGACTCGCCACGTTGGCCGACGCGATCAGCAGAACCAGTAATACCGCGCCGAACACCACATACACCGACTGACGGAACCTGTCGCCCACCAGAAGCCGGTCCACGCGTTGCACCTCAATCTTCCAATCGCGTTTCCAGACCGGCATGGTATCGCCAAGCGCCGCCTGTATCGAGTTCATGTCCTCTTTGGCGCGATCCAATGTCACGCCGGGCCGCATCCTGCCGTGAATTTCCAGCCAATGCCAGTCGCGAATACGCTGGCCCGCAGAGAACACCAGCGGCATCCAGAAGTCCGAGCGCGCCAAATCGCCTGGGCCAGGGCTCAACACCGCCACCACCCGGTACGTTTCTCCATCCAGTGCTACCGGGCGTCCGAGAACAGTCACGTCTGCTCCGAAGTAGCTCCGCCAAGCCGAGTGGCTGAGGACGATCACCCCTCCGGCGCCCGGCTGTTCATCGGCTTCAGTGAAGACGCTGCCGAGCAACGGACGCGTCGGAAACACACGAAAGAAACTGCTGGTTACCGCCGCGCCACGTAGCCTCACCGGTTCCCCCGAACCGCTCATGGCTACCGCTACCGGACGCGACGCCGACAGCGCATCGAAAGCGGAATTCATGCGGCGCCAGTCCAGGTAATCGAGTGTGCTGGTGGCGTTCGATACTCCCGGCCGCGGCGCTTCCCACACTCGTACAATGCGCTCTGGATCGGCAAACGGCAATGGCTTCAACAGCGCCGTATCGAGGATGCTGAACATCGCCACGCTCGCGCCGATACCCAATGCGAGCAATCCCGCGCACACCGCCGCAAAGCCAGGCTCGCGCGCCAGCAGCGCAAACCCGTGGCGCAAGTCGCGCCCCACATGCTCCATCGCGCCCAGGCCGCGCGTCTCCCGGTGCTCTTCTCTCATTTGTGACATTCCTCCAAAGTGCATCAGCGCTTCCCGCCGGGCTTCGGCCGCGGACAGTCCGCGCGCCATGCCGTCTCGCTCGGCGAGTTCCAGATGGGCCTCTACTTCGGCTCCCAGTTCCTCGTCCATCTTCCTTGCCCGCACACTCGCGGCAAGGCGCGCCGCCATCCTGCGCAGTGTCATGACTCCGTCTCCAGGAAGCGCGCCACCAGGGCGGTGTTTCTCTCCCAGTTGGCAACCTCCACCAGCAGTTGCTTCCGTCCAGCCTTGGTCAGCGAATAGAACTTCACCTTCCGGTTCGTTTCCGAGACGCCCCACCCCGTGGAAATCCACCCTTCCTGCTCTACGCGGATCAGCGCCGGGTAAATGGAACCTTGACTCAATCGCAGCGAATCGCCCGCTACCTGCTCAATGCGCCGCGCCAGTGCGTACCCATGCATCGTGCCCATTGTCGCCAGCGTTCTCAGCACCAGCAGGTCGAGTGTGTCGCGGGGAATTGTTACTTTAGGTTTCGACATGTCGAATCCAGACACGTATAGGATAAGCGGACCCCGCAGTTGTGTCAAGCCCCGCCTGGAAAGGTGGTCACCCACGCCTCGAATCCGCCTTCGAGCGGACGCACCCGGGTGATTCCCTTCGCTCTCAACAGCAGCGCCGCACGGGCGCTCGATGCTTCGTTTGGTCAACTACAGAAGAGGATGATCTCGCGGTCGCGCGGGATCTCCCAGTGCCGCTCCATCAAGTCCGTCGCGGTGAATCGCAATGCCCCCGGAATCGACGCGTCCCCATCCAGCTCTCCTCGCAGATCGACAATGTAGGTTGGTTCGCCGCTATCGAGGAGCACGCGGAGTTCCTCCACGGTGATCCGGTTCTGGTGAACCTTTCGCAGGAACCGCTCCCGCTGGATCCACTTCACCAGAATCCACCCCACGGTGATCGCGGCAGAGAACACCAACAGCCCCGAACCCGTTTGCGACAGATACCCCGCAACTGTTTCCAACTGGCTGCTGAACGCGTACCCGGTCCCGATCAGTAGCGTCGCCCACAAGACTGCCCCCGCCGCATCGAACATCAGGAACCGAGCCAACCCGACCCCCGACCTCCCCGCCATCGGCGCAGCCCCCGCATTCAACCCCGGAACAAACCGCGACACCAGCAGCGCCCGCATCCCATAGCGTGTGAATATGTTCTCGGTGCGGCGCACACAGGAATCCGGTTCAATCGCGATCCGGCACAGAAACCGTAACACCCGCGTCCCCCGCGCACGCCCCACAAAGAACCACACCAGGTTCGGCAACAGGCTCGCCGTCACGCAAGCCCCAATCGCCAGCCCTGCGTGCAGATTCCCGCTCTTGGCCAGCGCGCCCGCCGCCAGCAGCAACGGCACCGAAGGCAACGGCAGCGCCGCCTGCTCAATGAGAATCCACACAAAGAGCAGGAGGTAGCCATGCCGCGCCACAAATGCAACCGTCTCGCTCATCCTATTCCTATTCTATTTTGGATGAGCCGCCTGCTCCACTGGATTCGGCAACGTCTGGCAGTTGGTTATCACGGCCGGATTGGCACGACGCCCGGAAAACGCTGGAAGTCATCGACGTTGAACGTCAGCACATGCGTCAACTTGTGAACCCTCATGGCTGCAACCAGACGGGCGTCATGGCTCTTCTTGCCGGAAACGCCGTGTGTCATCCGCTGAGCCGCACGGCTGATCTCTCGATGCGCGAGAGAATGCGGCTTGCCTGTGCCGGGAGAAGACCAAGCCCGTTGTTGTCGACTGGTCTCGTGCAGACTGCCCAGAACTCGATAAGGTTCTGCGCGGTCACACACAACACGTCACCGCGCTGCACAATCCGTGCGATCTCCTCTTTCGTTTGACGATGCTGGGGGTGGTTCCTCTGAATCCTTCGAAGAAGCACATTAGTATCGGCCAGAATCAGCACTGACGCTACCACTCATCTTCGCGAGTGTAGATGCCCTCGCGGCTCATCGCCTCATCGGAAAGGGGCGGCACTCCTGGGGGAACCAGATCCGCGGCTTCCTCAAAAAGCCTGTCCACATCCTCTGCGGAAAGCTGTCGAGGTTCCATCGAGGGCCGAATGGAGCGCGCCAGGAACTCCTCAACGCAAACGCCAACGGAAACTCCACGAGCTCTTGCTTGAGCAAGAAACCGCTCTTCCAACTCAGGAGGGAGTTCAATCCTAATTGTCATGAGGACCTATACAATGATAGCCTGACAGCCGCGCCCCCATCATCGCCGCCATACGACAAAATATCGCAACACCGCCCCGTCCATATTCGCCCGACAAGTTCACCGATTCACTGCCAGATCGACGGCGCCTTCGTGAAAAGACATTCGAGGCCTTTCCGTTTCTCCCCATGCCCCGCGCGAAGTAGCGTAAGTAGTAGCGCGGTCCTGGCCGCGAGCCCGGGCCCAGGACCCTGTTTCTGTTTGACGCTGCTGTCCTCAGCGGAACTCTGACTTGCAGGCCATTAGACCTGTTCCACATCCCCAGGCCAGATGGAACCCCAGGTTTTCGTTCCGTTCGTCCGCTTGGTTGTTGTAACGGTACGCCGGAAGCGCATTCCTTCGATTGTTGTGGAATCAGCCGCTCAAGGCTCGTCCGGCGTCTCGTCCATCCCATCGATCAGCACATGACACTTGCCGGCCTTCAGCATGGCGCGAAAGTAATCCGCCTCCAGCCCGCGATTGTTCTCGCCGCACTGCGCGCCAAGGTAGACCGGAATCCAGTCAGGCGAACACACATCCGCCGGCCCCTCCCCCTTCGCAATGAAGTTGGCCAGCACCGCCGCCTCAATGCGCACCGGCAGCAGCCCCCCAGCCTCATACGCGTCGCACAACTGGAACGCCAATCGTTTCAGGAACGTGCTCTTGCCCGAGCCCGGATCGCCCACCACAAACAGATTGCGATGCGCCCCCACAGCCTCAAGCAACGGCATCGGTTCGCCGCCGGAAACCGTAGTCAGGGGAATATAGAACTCGTCAATCGGAAACCGGTAAGCGCGGTTATCGCCAAAGCGCAGCCCTTGCACATCAAAGTGCGACGTGTCCTCACGCAGCGCTTTCAAATACCGCGACGGATCCCCCGGCAACAACCGCACCAGCCTTACCCGGTGTTACCGGATACCGGTCATTCAAATACTTCTCAAAGTAATCGCGGATCTTCTCGGAAAACTCATCCTCACTGGTGAAGCTCAGTTCCAGCCCAAGCTTGCGCGTCTCCTTGCGAAACTTGATAACTCCGGCCACTTGTTCCAACTCGGACTCGTCGCCAATGGTGTAGGGCGCGTCCTTGAAACACAACACCACCTCCGGCTTCTTCGGCGCGCCCGATGCCCGCCACGCCGCCACCGCGCACGAATCTCATGCTCCGTCCCCGTCTCCCCACCCATCTCTGGAATCGGCCGCCCGAACCGCCGCCAGAACACACCCACCACCACATCGCATTCGCCGATCGGAATATCCTCGTCGATCGCCCCCTGCCCGCCCTTCGGATGCAGCCGGGGACGCGCGTCCGTTTCCCACCCCACCACGTGCAACCGCACACCAAGTTTCCGCTCCGCCGCCACATCGCCGGGCGAAGCAACAAATACAGTAACCCTCCGCTCCATTGAGCTACCAGAATACCCCAGCGCCCCGAGTACCGTGATCACTTGCTCCCCAATCACGTAAACTTGAGCTATGCCTAGCGCCCGCCAAATGACCGCGATCATCGAACGCGAGGACGACGGCTTTGTCGCACTCTGCCCGGAGTTCGATATCGCTAGTCAAGGAAGCTCGATCGAAGAAGCCCGAGCCAATCTGATCGAGGCGCTTACGCTCTTCCTCGAGACAGCCTCACCATCCGAAATCGAAACCAGATTCCGACGCGAGGTATTAGTGACCCAAGTTGAGGTGCCTGTTGGGTAGGCTTCAAATCCTCTCGGGGTTGGAGATTTGTAGGATTCTGGAACGGAACGGGTTTGCAGCGGTGCGTCACCGCGGCAGCCACAGGATCATGCAGAAGCGCACGGACGAAACGACAATCACCGTGCCGGTTCCCTTACACGACCCGATCCGGCGAGGCACCCTGCTGAGCATCATTCGCCAGTCCGGCCTGACAAAGTCCCTATTTGAAGCTCGCTAACTGTCCCCTACGCCAGCTTACCTTGCGCGAGTTTGCTGGGAGCCCAGGTGTGGTGGGTAACCAGTCCGGGCACTACCAGGCCTTAAAGGCCTTTCCGCAACGCCTACACTTGAATGAGCCGCCCCCGATCACCCTATCCACATCCGGATCTATCTGCTTTCCGCACCCCGGACACCATACATTTATCGGCTTGAGCAATCGTGGGGTGTCAACGGCGGACTCCATCTGCGACATGGCCTGGTACCCGTCCCAGTTTCCACGTCTGAGCATTTCCATCCAAATGAGACGAAGGCCAATCCTGTTCAACCGCGCAGGACTGTTGAAACCCCTCAGCGCGGCTATGTCCTGTTTGATCACGGCCATCTCCCGGGCAATTGTGTCCTCCCCGGTTACGGCGAATGTCGAGTTATCCATTTCACGCCTCCAAGTAATTCGATTCTGAGGCGCGCTTGTTCCAGCGCGCTCTCACTTGGTTTAGCGGACTGCTGAGGAAAACAGCTCATACTTGCCCCACAAACAAACAAACTACGGGAGCGCCCACCCGAGTCGCCCCACCAGCCACGCCCGGCCGGCCTCCCAATCGCGCTTCAGCGTAGCGACGGAGATACTCAGGACCTCGGCCGCTTCCTTCTCCGTCAACCCGCCGAAATAGCGAAGCTCAATCACCTGCGCCGCGCGCCCATCCATCGAAGCCAGTTCGTCGAGCGCGCCATGTAAGTCGAGTAGCTGTTCCTCGAACGGCGGTGTCACCGCCTGCGCCTCAAACAGCGGCTCACGCTCCGCCCCGCCACCACGCTTCTCCGCCCTTTTCTCCCGCGCGTGATCCACCAGTATCCGCCGCAGTTGTTGTGAAGCGACGGCGAGAAAGTGCGCCCGGTCCTGCCACTCCACCGCCGCCCCACCCATCAGCCGGATATACAACTCGTTCACCAGCGCCGTGGCCTGGAGCGTGTGCCCGGGACTCTCCTTCCGCATGTAAACCGCGGCGATCCGCCGCAATTCGGGCTGCATCCGCGCCAGCAGCTCTTTACCGGCCGCGTCACTGCCCTTGCGCCAGTCCATCAGCAGCGTGGTCACGGGTTGTTCGGCCATACGCCGATAGTATAATTGAGCTGATTTCTTCGCGGCATCCGCTAACGAGTCTGTGAAGGCAATCATGACACCAGAACGGTTCCGCCAGGTTCGCAACCTATTTGAAGCGGCGATTGAAAAGGACCCCTCGGCCCGCGGCGCATTCCTTGCTGAAGCAGCGGACGGCGATGCGGAGCTGTCGCGCGAAGTGCAGCGGATGATGGATGCACACGCTCGAAGAGTCACATTTCTCGACGGTACCCTTACCGCACCCATCGAACTTCGCACCGATCCGTTGCGCATGGAAGGCCGCCGCCTGGACCACTGGGAGATTCTCACCGAAATTGGACGTGGGGGCATGGGCACCGTCTATCTTGCCCGCCGCGCCGACGGCCTCTATGACCAGCGCGTCGCAGTGAAGGTAGTCACTCCCGCCGCCGGCAGTGAGGAGATCGTAAGAAGGTTTTCCCAGGAACGGTCCATCCTCGCCGCTCTCGAACATCCCAACATCGCGCGCATCTATGATGGCGGCTCCACCGAAGAAGGGTGGCCCTACTTCGTGATGGAGTATGTCAACGGCAAGCCGATCGACACCTGGTGCGATGAGCACCGGCTGAACACCAGTGAGAGGATCCGCCTCTTTCGCGTGGTCTGCGCCGCCGTCCAGTATGCCCACCAGCACGGTGTCATTCATCGCGATCTCAAACCCGGCAATATTCTCGTTACTGAGGATGGCACGGTCAAACTGCTCGACTTCGGAATCGCAAAACTGACACGAGCTGGAATAGACGATCGGACGGCGATCGACACTCGCACCGGAATCCGGCTGATGACGCCGGAGTACGCCAGCCCGGAGCAGATCCTTGCGCAAAAGATTACCCCGGTGGCCGATGTCTACTCGCTCGGAGTCATACTCTACGAACTCCTCACGGGACGAAAACCCTACCGCTTCAAGAGCAGAATCATCCATGAGATCGTGCGCGCGGTTTGCGAAGAACCCGCCCTCCGCGCCAGTTCCGCCGTGACGGGAGCCTATGAGCACATCACCTCCGAAGGCATTACGGAGAGGATTGCGCCCGGGTTTCTCAGCGCAACACGCGAGGGAACGCCAGTGGATCTGAAGCGACGGCTGGACGGCGACCTGGATGGCGTCCTTTCCAAAGTGCTTGAAAAGAAGCCCGAGGATCGCTACCGGTCGGTGGAACAATTCAGCTCCGATCTGGAGCGGCACCTGGAAGGAAAGCCCGTGCTCGCGGCGAACTTCGGGCGCTACCAGCAACTGTCGCGCGGCCTCTCGCGGTACAGGCTGGCCATCCTGTCCATCCTGACACTGCTCGCCGCCTTCGCCACAGGCGCCGTACGAATCGAGGGTTCGAATCTCATCTACCTGGGAGGCGCAGTTCTTGCTGGCGCGGTGGTCGTGGCGGTGATGCACAAGAGGATTGGGGTCTGGCTGCGCGACCCCCTCAACCGCCTCGACCTCGTGTTGCCGCTGGCAACCATCCTGGCATTAGTAATACTGCGCTTCTCCACCGGCTCCTTCACAGACGCAGTGTCGGCGTGGCACGCGTTTCTGCGCGCGGCCCTCCCCGCGTTGATTCTCCTGCTGCTCGCGTCCTTCCTTCACTGGACCATGAGAACCCGATGGGCCGGAGAGTTGCTCGAAGCCTTCCCTGCGCGCCGGAAATCGAAACTGATCACCACCCTGTTGATCCTCGACACATACGATCTGATCTATGTCTATCGCAGAGGCGAGCCGCTGGAGCTCCATGCGGCGTATTTTTTCGTTTTGCTCGCTCTGTGCCTGCTCTACGCCCGGTGGATTCAACCGCGGTTGGAGGTCCGGGGCCGGGGCATCCTTTTCCGCGGTTCGTTGATTCCCTGGCTTCGCATGGTGAACTACCAGTGGATCGAAGATGACACCGATGACACCCGCGTATTGCGGCTCAATGTGCGCCGCCTGCTCCCGTTCCTCGTACCCTACTATCAAATCCAGGTCCCGTCGCTGCAAGTGGACACCATCGAGCGTTGGTTGCAGCGGAACATCGCTCAAGTCCACGAGCCCGCCAAACAGGAGGTCCCATAATGCGATTGATCGTCAGTATTTCCGTCTGGCTGTTTTTCAGTCACATGGCCATGGAAGTGGTCGACGGCTTCACCAAGGCCGGTGCCCCCTGCGCCGATTTACCCGCTGCGCCGTCTCCCTGTTCCAAGCCGGACATGTTGGGTCAACACACGGTCGGGCAGCGAGCTTCGACCCTGTCGGGTGAATGAGCAGGGCATTACGAACAGCAGAATGAACTCCGCCTTCATGCAGCGCAGCGATGGCGATTCCCAGCTTCGCCAGGCGTCGTGTCTTTTCGTCGAGGGGGCCGCCCTGCTCGTGGCACTTCTCGCCGAGCGCAGAGAATGCTTCCCAGACTGCCGGGTACCGCTCCTGGAATTCCTTGATCGATTTCGGTAGTTCACTCACACGTTTGCCCTCTATCTGACACTATCGCTCAGTCACTGCCTCGGAAGCTACGTCCCCTTCTTCGACAATCTCAAAACTGTTCGAAATCTGAGCGGCTGGGCGAAGCGCCGCCGCCACGCTGCAATATTTCGTATCCGAAAGTTCGATGGCCTGGGCAACGGCATTCTCCGATACATGTCGCCCTCGTACGATGTGATGGATGTGAATGTGCGTGAAGCTGCGGGGATACTCCTCACGGCGTTCGCCGGTTACTTCGACGCGATAGCCGGTGATCTTCTGACGCTTTTTGGCGAGGATCATAGTGATATCCGCACCAGTGCACGCACCAAGCGCCGACAGCAGCATTTCGACGGGCGTAGCCGCGCTTTTTCGTTCGCTGTTGGTCTCGAAGACGTGTGCATGTCCACCAGGGCTTAAGGCGACGAAGAAGTCATCGCCTGCGAATTGTACCGACGTTTTCATCATGGAACCTGCTTCTCCGGCTTGAAAGACAACCCGGCTACTCTGACGCAAAGCCGCGCCCAGGCGGACCCCTCGCCCGTCACAGACGCAGCACTCTTGTTCAGTTTAGAGGAAGGCCGGGGGGCACATCCATCCGCTTTCGAAGGTACTTCGAGGATTTCCCCAGTGTTTTTAAAGCATCGATGGCCATTGTCTGAAGGTTCATAAGTTGCGCGGCGAGTGCCGCGCGACAGGTCCTGCCAGGTCCGTCTCCCAGGTGCTAATTGCCACTATTCCTTCCACGGCGCTTGCCGCTGGGCGCCGGCTTCGTCTCGATGACCCCGGCGGTCACCACGGAGGAGAGAACGATTGCCGTGGTTGTAGCCACATACGGCGTGAAACGGTCTATCACACGCTCCAAGTCTTCGATCGAGCCCGCGATCGCTTTGATGATGAATGAATCCGAGCCTGTGACACGGTGGCATTCAAGAACCTCCGGCACTTCCCGGCTCACCTTCATGACGCGAGACAGGAAATCCCCAACGACGTTAATCCGGATGAATGCCAGGATTGGAAAGCCCACCTTGGAATGGTCCACCTGGGCGCGGTAACCCGTAATGATTCCGGCATCTTCCAATCGTCGTACGCGCTCGCCGACCGCCGGCGTTGAGAGACCTACCCGGCGGCCCAACTCCGTCAGGGGCAACCGGCCATTCGCCTGAAGCTCGATGAGAATTCTCCAGCCTATCTTGTCCAACAGCTTGTCGCTACCTGGCGCCAAGATCTCCTCCTTGCAATAGACGGCGTAAGCATGAGTGTACCTCATTTTGGGAGCCGCGAGGGCCCGTACGGCCTGTGTCGCTGCCAGATGTGTCGCTCAGCAAGGCACATCGGCTACAATTCTTTGGTGAAAGCAGCCTAAGACCTAATAGCCGGCTATGCAATCTCCGTTCTTCATAACAAGTAAGCTGGAGTTGCATTTGCTCGCCCGTGTATAATACATGAACCGTCGTTAATTGGCCGGGCCATCACTGGACCTCCAGAGGTTGGCCGCGTGCGGCACAGTGAATCGAACCATGCGAATCCTCCTCGGCATTCTCACTATCTCCGTGGCGCAGCTTTCCGCGCAATCGGAAGTCATCGCTATTCGCGGCGCTCGCGTCGTGGACGGAACCGGCGCACCGGCAACCGCCGCGATTGTTGTCATCCAAAACCACCGCATCGCCGCCGTGGGCAAAACGGTCTCCATCCCCCGTGATGCCCGTGTCATCGATGCAACCGGCCAAACCTTGATTCCGGGTCTGTTCGATCTGCACACGCACCTGCGAAACTCGGCGGCGCCCGGTGGCCGGCTGGCAGCCGATTGGGGTAAGAATCTTGCGGCTCATCTGGCCGCGGGTGTGACTTCGGTTGGTGATTTCGGGAACTATGGCGAGATGTTTGAGCCCATGCGCCGTTTGATGCAAAACGGTACTGTGGTTGCTCCGCGGGTGCACCTCGCCATCCGCTTCAGTTCGCCGGGAGGACATGGAACTGAGGGCGGTCAGGGTGAAATGTTCACTTTCGTCGCAGCGACTGCCCAGCAGGCCCACGCCGCGATGCGAACGGCACTCCAATACAAGCCAGCCCTGATCAAAGTCTTTACTGACGGCTGGCGTTATGGTTCGAGTCCGAACCTGATGAGCATGAACGAGGAAACACTCGCGGCAATTGTTGAGGACGCGCATAGGGCCGGCATCAAGGTAGTGACCCACACCGTCAGTCTCGAAAACGCCAGGCTTGCTGTGCGCGCCGGTGTCGATGCCTTGGCGCACGGCATCCAGGATCGTCAGATCGACGAGGAGTTTATCCAGTTGATCAAGGCCAAAGGCACCGGCTATATTTCGACCCTGGCCGTCTATGAGCCTCGCAACCACACCGAGGTCTTTCCGGGGATGCATGGTTTGCTCGAACCCGCGATACAGCAACTCATGAAGGGCCCCTCGGCAACGGCGGAACAGCAATCTTCTAATCGCTTGGAACGGTGGCATCGCCTTCAACACAATGCCAATGCGCTCTTCAAGGCCGGCGTTTTACTCGGGAACGGCACGGACGCCGGAATGGCGGGAGCCTACCACGGATGGGCGGCGCTTCGCGAACTGGAACTCGGAACCAAAACCGGTTTGACTCCGCTCCAAGCCATCACCGTCGCAACTCGCAACAGTGCTGTCATCCTTGGCGTGGATCGCGACTTGGGGACGATTCAGGCAGGTAAGCTGGCGGATCTGGTGCTGATCGCCGGCAAACCGGACGAACAGATTGAAGATATCTACAAGACCTCGCGTGTTTTTTTGAACGGAAGAGAATACGATGCCGGCAAGCTCCGGGAGGGCATTCAGTCTGACCGCATGACGAAGCTTCCCACTCGACCTGTCGGCCCCATGGTGGACGATTTCGAGCGATCCGATGGCCGCACACGGCTGGATACACTTCCGATGAGTCAATACGACTCGGGGATTGACCGGTCCACGATGCAGTTTACGCGCGTCTGGCGCAAGGGAAACGACCACTCGTTGATGGTGCAGGCAACCATGGGCCCCAAGACCAACAGCTTTGTTCAATTGCGCATTCCGCTGACGCCGGGCGCCCTCGAGCTCGCCGATATCAGCGGCTACAAGGCAGTCAGCTTCGACGCCCGAGGCGAAGGCAAGTTCAGGCTGCGGGCCGCTGCCTATGGGATTCGCAGAGGTGGGGACTTCTCCGCGCCATTCGAGGCCGGCGGGGATTGGCGGACAGTAATCATCAATTTTTCCTCTCTGGCGCAGAGCGGCAACTCAGCGCGGTGGACTGGTCAGGACATTAGGGAACTGCTCTTCGAGCTCTCCGCACCCGCCGGGGGGAAAGCCTGGCTTGAGTTGGATAACATTCGATTCCAATAGCGGCCTCCGCTCGAAGACAAGAAAGGCCTGGACGATATGCAACGAAGAACCGCTCTCTTATTGCCGCTCAACGCCATCGTTGTGCCTCTGGCACAAGGCGCGGATTTTCCGTTTGCCGGCAAATGGAAGTTGAACCACGGCAAATCCCGCTTCTCCCATGGCACGTTGCCGAACAGCCTGGTGATCACCCTTGCGGCAGATGGACCTAATGGCCTCCGCTATCAATCGAAAAACCAGGTTGGTGAAAAGACTGGTGGCATGTCGTACGCAGCCAGGCTCGACGGCAGCGCAGCTTCCGTGACCGGCTCTGCCTCCTATGAAACTGCCTCCCTCCAGCGGGTGGATGCGCGCACGCTGCGCGTACAAATGAAAAAGAACGGCGCTGTGATCGTTGACGCTGTGTATCAGGTTGCTGCCGATGGGAAATCGCTGACGAGAAAGGGAACCGCGAAAAAGGGGCCCAACGAAGTGAACACTTTTGAGGAGTGGTTTGATCGCATTCCGTAAGTTGCCTTCTGTCGATCACTCAGGTGTGCGATCGAGGGGTGATCGCGGCGGCTAACTCGAGATCGGGATCGGTAGTGGAGCGAGTGATGCGTGCAAAGCGCGCCGTGAAGTTTTGAAGCACAGGCGGCGCATAGACCATCTGAAGGCCGCCGATGGCCGCGCGGTTTTGGTACACTCGGGCGACTGCCTCAACCACATACTCAAGGTGACTGGTTGAGTAGACGCGGCTCGGCAACGCCAGCCGCACCAAATCAATCTCGCGGAGCGGCACGTGGGCTGAGGGAAATCGGGTAGCCGACGTGCGGATTCCCGCTTCCAGATAGAGTTCCGCTGCAAGTGCATGCCCGGGAAACGCTGTGGCTGGCAGATGCGGCAGGAGAGCCGATGCATTGATAAATACCGCGTACCCTCCGGGCGGCTGGATAATTGGGACGCCTACCGCTGACAGCCTTTCCCCCAGCCACCTCGTGAGGTCGGCGTGGTACTGCAGGTAGTGGTCATCAAGGCCCTCCTCCAACCCGATGGCGATCGCTTCCAGATCTCGTCCGGCGAGTCCGCCATATGTGGGGAAGCCTTCCGTAAGGATCAGAACGTCCTTCATCCGCCGCGCCAGTTCGCCATCGCCCAGAGCGATGAAGCCCCCGATGTTCGAAAGGCCGTCCTTCTTGGCCGACATCGTGCAACCGTCCGCCAGCGAAAACATTTCCCTGGCGATCTCCCGGACGGTCGCTCGCTGGTATCCCGCCTCGCGCTGTTGAATGAAATACGCGTTTTGCGAAAACCGGCACGCATCCAGAAACAGCGGAATGCCGTGCCGGGCAAGCACCGTCTTCACAGCCCGAAGATTGGCCATGGAGACCGGCTGATCACCGGCCGAGTTGTTCGTCACCGTGAGCATCACCAGTGGTATCCTCCCCCGCCCGAAGCGATCGAGCGTCCCCTGCAGCGCAGCTACATCCATGTTCCCCTTGAATGCGTAAGCGGTGGAGAGCTCAAGCGCCTCGCCGCACAGCAGGTTGACCGCACTGGCTCCGGAATGCTCAATATTGGCCCGCGTCGTATCGAAGTGCGTGTTGCCGGGGACGACATCCCCTGGCTTGCACATGACCGAGAACAGAATCCGCTCAGCGGCCCGGCCCTGATGCGCAGGAATGACATGCTCGAAGCCGGTGATGTCTTGGACAGCCGCCTGAAAGCGCCGGAAACTGGCCCCGCCGGCATAGGATTCATCACCCTGCATCAGGGCGCCCCACTGCCGGGCGCTCATGGCGCTCATCCCGCTGTCGGTAAGCAGATCAATCAGGACACTCTCCGAGTCGATGCCGAACAGGTTGAAACCGGCCTGCTTGAGGAACCGCTCCCGCTCCACGCGAGTGCTCATCCGGATCGGCTCTACGACCTTGATTCGAAAGGGCGCGAAACGGGAAACCATATCTGGGGGTAATGGCATGAATCTACCTGACTGTACTTTAACGTCAGCGCCGATCCTCTTTGAAGCAGTTAGTTAAGGTAATCATGCAGTTTCATTATCATTTGTTAAGCAAACCATCGAGTATGCCTATCACAATGGGTCGGGACCAAGGCCCGCGGGCCTGCCTAGCTGGAGCCCGTTGGCCCGCTGTTCATACACAAGGCCGATAGCTGGCTTTAGACTTAATATCGTGTGGCAGGAACGCTGAATCCAGGATGACTATTAGGCGCGCAGCCCATATTTCATAACACATGTACTGTACTGCCTCACATGGGGTTGGTATAATTCTTGGCATCGCTACCCGGGCATCAAGTCCATCGACCCCGGATAGCCAGGAGATTGGGAGTTGGCTATGCGCATCCGCGGCACCGCGTAGGTGTTCGCGGCGATCCTTCCGTGCCGGGCTGGAACAATCAGCTCGTGGGCTAAGGGGCAACAAGAAATGTGCAACATGAAATCTGTTAGAGGAGCTTGATCATATGCAAAGGCGTCTCGCGTTAATCCTCATGAAGGCTGTACTCTACCTTTCTGCGTATGGGTCGTGTGCAGTCGCACAAACCGCGACTTCTCAGATTAGCGGCGTCGTAACCGATCCGAGCGGGGCCGTGATACCGGCCGCGGGCGTAACGGCGCTCAACGAGGGAACCGGCGCTGCGATGCAGCAAACGACGACAGGCGCCGGCGTCTTTCAGTTCTCGTCCATCGCACCGGGGCGCTACACGCTATCCGTCGAGGCGGCGGGATTCAAGCCCGAAAAGCGAACAGGCATTGTCATCGAAGTACGCACCCCAGTGGCCGTCAATTTCCAACTGCAATTGGGCTCCGCCTCCGAGGCTGTGACAATCGAATCGGCCGCGGTCACACTGACGACGGCAAACGCCGCGTTGGGCGACGTCATTACGCAGCAGGCGGTCGATCGGCTGCCGCTCAATGGCCGCAATCCGCTCATGCTCGTCACTCTCCAGGCCGGTGTGGTTCAGACCACCGGCGGGAGCATCAATGTCAATGGCGGCCGCTCCGTGGCTACCAATGTGACGATTGACGGCATCGAGGCCAACGAGTCATCGGCCCCGAACTTCACCAAGAACCTCTACGGTCTCAGTCCCGAGAACGTCCAGGAGTTCAAGGTCACCACCAGCAACCCTGATGCGCAGGAAGGACGGAACAGCGGCGCGAATGTCTCCATCGCCACGCGGTCCGGTTCCAATCAGTTCCACGGCACAGTGTACGAGTTCTTCCGCAACACCGCCTTGAACGCCGCCGATTTCTATACCAACGCCAATCGGATCGCCAAGCAGCAGATCCACATGAGCCAGTACGGTTTCAATCTCGGCGGGCCAATCGTCAGGAACAAGACGTTCTTCTTCGGCAGTTACGGTGGGCAGCACATCAATATCGCGCAGCCTATCTCTCGCGCGTTTGGGACTGTCACGCTGTATACCCCGGCGGCGGCAGCGGGCAATTTCCGCTATTTCGTGATGAATCCCAATCAGCCGTTCTCCCTGGGCTCTGCCAGGATCACGGGCAACAGTCCTCTGCTGGTGAACGCGCAGACCGGTGACCTCAATCCAGGGGTGCGCAACTGTGGCAGCCCGACTGACTCGAATTGCGTCGCCAGCTTCAACATCCCAGCCAGCGATCCACTGCGCGCCGGTCTGGATCCGGTCATCGCCAGGCAGCTTGCCGGCTATCCGGCTGTGAACAACTATGGCGCGGGAGACGGCCTGAACACCGGCGGCTATTTCTGGAACACACCGTTCCAGATCCGTGGGCCGAACTATATGGGGCGGATCGACCACTTGTTCAACGAAAGGAACTCGATTTTCGCAAGGTACATCTACGCCGAGTCCAACACATTGAACGGCGACCCTGTCAACGGCACTCCGCAGGTCCTGCCTGGCCTTCCGCCGCTTGGCGAATCGTTCTGGCCGGCCCACCACTTCGTGCTGAGCTATCGGCGTGTGTTCTCGGCTTCAACCGTGAACGAACTCACCCTGGGCTTCTCCCGCATCACCCAGCTATTTACGCAAGGGCAGGCGAATCCTGAGTTTCCCAACGTCCCCGCCTTCCGCTACAACGTGGCAACGACACCGTACAGCAACGCTCCGCTGGTGCAACGCATCCTCACGACTCCACAGATCGTTGACAATCTCACGGTAGCCAAGGGGGCGCATATTGTGAGCACCGGAATCAACATCCGGATGTACCAGCACAACGATCTTCGGGGGTCGGCCGGAGGTTTGAGCATCACCCCAACCATTTCTCTCAGCGCCACGACGCGGCCGCCCGCGGGTTTCGCTCTGCCTGCCGTCGCCGGCGCGGGTGGGCCCGGGATAAGCTCGGCTGACAGTTCGCGGCTGCAAAGCGCGATCAACGACCTGTTGGGCATACCCGCCACGCTGACGCAGCGCTTTCTCGGGAACCTCCGATCCAATACCTTCCTGCCGTTCCTCTCAAACGGTCAGGTGACGATGTACAACGAAGGAAACCGGCTCAAGCAGTACAACTTCTACGGGCAGGATGTGTGGAAGGTTCGCCGCGACTTCACGCTGACCTTTGGAGCCCGTTGGGAGGTGAACCTGCCGCCTACGGAAGCCGGCGGACGTGTCTATCTTCCTGATCGGCCGATCGACGGCTCGCAAGGTCCGGTGACATTCGTGAACCGCGATTCCTGGTTCTCGCGCCGCAACCTTGGCGCGATCGCACCGCGACTGAGCATGGCGTGGAACCCGCGGGCCGGCAAAACCGTGGTCCGCGCAGGTTATGGGATGGCGTTCGACACGATATCGTCACTCGTGGTCACCGCTGTTGCCAGCAGCGTGCCCGGCCTGGTCGGGACATGCAGCGTCACTCTCACCGCCACCGGATCGACTGGCACACCGGGTTGCGGCAGCGTCCCGAATCTTCGCCTTGGCCAGGGTTTTCCCCAAACGCTTCCGGCTCCTTCGCTCCAGCCGTCTGCCTTCGTGAGTCCGGCATCCCAACTGAACAGCAACGCACCCAGCGTCGGAGTGTTCTCTCCGGAGATGAAAGCGCCGGCTGTTCACGAGTGGAACCTGACCATTCAGCATCAGCTCGGCAAGGATTTCCTCACATCGGCTGGTTACGTCGGCAAGCGCGGCACCCGGCTCTACCGGAACTACAACATCAACCAGATCAGCGCCGGCGCCATTTTGCCTTCCTTTGTTGCGATGCAGCAGAATGTGGGCGCGAAATGCCAGGCCGACGGCTCCAGATGTCCCGCCGGCGAGACCGGCAGAACGGTGCCCATTGTGGCGCAGGGCATCGTCAACAGCACCTTTGTGAACAGTGCGGCCACGGCGACCGATTTGGCGCAGAACGCGGCCGGCAACTTCGCCACCCGGGTGGAAAACACGACGCTGGCGCTGCATCTGCGGCCCAACCAACAGTTCAGCACTATCAACTACCTGTCCAATAGCGCCGATTCCTACTATCACAGCTTACAGACCGCCCTCCGCAAACGATTCTCCAGCGGCCTGTTGCTGGGCGCTACGTACACGTTTTCCAAGTCCATGGACAACGGCTCAGCGGATCCGGGAGGGGCAGCCGTCTCTATCTCCGCCACAAGTGCCGGCGCCCCGGTGGACATCAGCAACTGGCGGAACCTGCGGGCCCGATCCGACTTTGACCGCCGGCACGTCATCACCATGAATTCCATCTATGAACTGCCCTTTGGGACGGGACAACGTTTTCTGAACCGGCGTTCGCGTATTGTGAACCTCGTCGTGGGTGGATGGGGGCTGAACGCCATCGGAATATTCCAAAGCGGCGAGCCGTTCAGTGTCCTCAGCGGAGCACTCACTAACAATGGAACGCATCAGTCCTATGCGGCCCTTACGGGCACCACACTGCCGGTGCCGGCACTTCAGGATCAGGCTGGCATCGTCGGGCCCGTGCTGTTTACCAGTACCAGCGGGTTCGGCCTGCCAGAGCCTGGTTCCAACGGCGCGGGCAGGAATCTCTTTCAAGGGCCCTCGTTCTGGAACGTCGATGTGAGCGTCACGAAAGGATTCCATGTGACGGAGGGAGTCCGGCTTGTGTTTCGGGCAGAGGCTTTCAATTTCGTGAACCACACGAACTTCACTACCGGCACACTCAACATCCTGTCGCCGAATTTTGGGCAGACCCCGGGAGCCGTCGGAACAGCAAGTACGAGAAATGTCATTCGCACAGGAGAGCCGGGGAGGGTTCTCCAGCTTGCCCTGAAGTTGTCGTTTTGATATTGGGCTTGCCTGCATAAAACCACTGTTTACGACCGACCTGCTCGTCTGATGGGGTCGGTCGAACAGGCACGCAAGCAGGAACCCGCTCATCCGCCAATCTCCCCGAGTAGACCTATCGCAACCCCAAATAGACCAGGCACAGCGCCAATACCTTCAGCAGCCCCCGGTTTGGTACAACCGTCGCCAGCCACGCACCCACCATCGCGCCCGGAATCCCCCCATACAACAATTGCCGCAGCACCGCCCCCCGTCCACATTCCCGCTCGACAAATGGATCCCATCGGCGGCCGTCGACAGCACCAATCCCCTCCCTCAGATTCCATCCCTATGCGCTCACCTGCGGCAGCTTCACAGTCTTTCTTGAAGGACCTTCTGAACGTCTCGCCGGCCGCGCAGCACCGCCCAGATCCGTACCGGTCGCACAACCGGGTCATACACAACGAGAAACGAGTGCAGCGGAAAGAAGCGAACAGCCCTCAATGTCAGATCCCTACGTTCGTGTCCCATGGCCGGCATCCGCCCGAGCGCCTCAAACAGCTCAAAGAACTCCTCTTCAATCCGATCCGCGAGTTCTACACTATCCATCGCAATTCGCTGCCAGAAGCTCGAACAGATCGTCCTGTGCTTCTGCCGAAACCTGATAGTGAGTCATCGTCAGCCACGGCTTGCCAACCACTCCGCCTTCCGCCTCGCCAAGTCTGCACGGGACTCTTCGGCTGAGTAGAACTCACCACCTTCAAACTGCCTCTCGGCTCGTTCCAGCTTTTCCTCAATCGCCTGCTTCTCAGCCCGAAGCCCTTCGTCCTCCGAACGAAGTACTTCAAGTGCCCTCGCCACCGCCTCGTCAGCATTCCGGTAGGTGCCAGCTTCAATCGCCTGTGCAATGTAACGCTCGTGCTCCGGTCGCGGTGTGATGGTCATGCCTGTATTATCTCAAGTCGATGCTGCCGGACGCGGCCCCCTCCTACGCCAGCGCCCCAATCCCCTTCCAGCAAAGCGTCAACCCCAAATAGACCAGCCACACCGCCAGCACCTTCCGCAGCCCCCGGTTCGGTACAACCGTCGCCAGCCACGCCCCTACCATCGCCCCTGGAATCCCGCCATACAACAATTGCCGCAACACGGCGCCGTCCACATTCCCGCTCGACAGATGGATCCCACCGGCCGCCGTCGACAGGACCAGCCCAAACAACACGTCCGTCCCTACAATCGTGCCCGCTGCCAGCGTTGTCCAATGCATCAGCATCAACGAACCCAGCGCCCCTGCACCCGCGCTCGAAAAACCCACCTCCAACCCAATCGGAAAACTTGCCCACGGCAGCCATCGCGACTTGTCCACCCCGTGCGTCGTCCCTTCCTTGCGCCGCAGAAAATTGATCGACGCGGAAAACACGATGGTCGTCCCCAACAGGACCAGCATCACGCCGTTGAGACCCTTCGATTGCAGACCGTTAAGCGCCAGGCTTCCCAACAGCGCCCCCGGCAGTCCGCCAGCCACCAGCAGCGCCAATATCCGGTAGTTCACCTGACCCCGTATCAGAAACATCGGAGCCGCCACCAGCTTCACCACCGCCACAAACACCAGCGCCGTTCCCACGGCAAGTGGCGCCGGCATCCCCAGAAATAGCAGCAGCACCGGCGCGGTCAAGACGCCGCCGCCGATGCCCGTCAGCCCAATCGCCAGTGCAATGAGAAGCCCCGCCAGTACAGTCATATAATCATTGCTTCTCCGAAAAGGTGTGGATGCCGCACTCCAGCTTCCCCGCCCCGGCCCAACGCCCCGACCGGGGATTGTTCGGATCCAGCGGAATCAACGTGCACGGCTCACACCCGATGCTCGTATAGCCCTTGTCATAGAGCGGATGCGGCGCAATCGAGTGCTCTTTCAAATACCGCCACACCTGCTGATTGGTCCAGTCCGCCACAGGACTCACCTTCGCCAGCGAACGGCCATCCGGCAGCTTGTGCGTTTCCACTTTCTTCAGCCCCGCCCGCGTCGGGGATTGCTCGCGCCGCAACCCCGTAAACCAAACATCGTAGTTCGCCAGTCCGCGGAACAGCGGTTCCACTTTGCGAATCCCGCAGCAGCCCGTCGGATTCGTGCGATTCTGCTTGCCGTATTCGCGCTCGTGCTCCTCCACGGTCGTCGCCGCCGTCAAATTGATCAGCCGTAATCCCCACTCCGCCGTCATCCGGTCGCGATACTCATAGGTCTCCGCAAAGTGATACCCGGTCTCCAGAAACAGCACGTCCACGCTCGGATGCGCCTTCCGCACCAGGTCCAACACCACCATGTCTTCCGCTTGAAAGCTGCAGGTCATGCAAATGCGGCCACCGCCGGCTACCTCTGCCGCCACCACTTCCGCTGCTGTCAACGATTCATTGATATCCATCTCAAATCCCCTCACCAAACGCAAAATGCCCCGAATCGAGAATATCGTGCTGCGCCAGATACAGCAGCACCGCATCCACCGCGGCCTGGTCGTCGGCCGGCAGCGCCAGTTCGCCCACCCGGATCGCATTCGCATACCCCGGCATGGGTGTGATCACAAGCACGCCCGCCGCCAGCAGCGACGCCACCGGACCCGGATTATCCAGCGCTACCACCTGGCACCCGTACTCGAACAATCTCCTCTCCAGCAGAGTCGCCAGATTCGCGTTGTGCACTTCCAGGACCGCCGGCTTGTGCCCGTTGCGCTTATGCCGCTCCTCCGCCCTCACCGGACGCCGCGCCGCGTTCCTTCCCTCGAGCGCGCTGATGATCATCCCCGCCGCCACCGTCGTATTCGAAATCGCGTCAATCAGAATAAAAGATCCGGTTAACCGATTCTCCTTGTACGTGTCAAAAAACAGCGGCCGGCTGGCTTCTATCCGGATCGTCCCGATGTCGTTCAAGCCAAGCGACAGCGCCTGGCGCCGCTCCATCGCCTGAATGTCCAGCTTGCTCTCAATCGACAACACGCGCGCGTTCACCTGTTGCGTCGTGTGTTTCAGCAGGTAGCTCCGCCCCGCCGTCAGCGGCTCATCCGTCATCCACACCAGGTTCGCTTCCATCTGCCGAGCCAGTTTGGGCAGCGAATGCGTGTGGACAATCATGTCGCCGCGGCTGATGTCGCGCTCGTCTTCCAGGGTGATCGTCACCGACATCGGCGCTTCGGCATGTTCCAACTCGCCGTCAAAGGTCGTGATCGACGCCACATGGCTCAACTGCCCCGAGGGCAGGATCTGCACGCGGTCGCCCTTCCCGATGGTCCCGCTGGCAATCTGCGCCGCATACCCGCGGAAATTCTGATCCGGCCGGATCACATACTGCACCGGAAACCGCAGGGCGCCGCTCGCCACATCGGTCGACACCGGCACGCTCTCCAGGTGCTCCAATAGCGACGGCCCGGTATACCACGGCGTCCGCGCCGACCGTTTCGCGACGTTGTCTCCCTCCAGTGCGCTAATCGGGATCGGCTGTATATGGGCGAATCCCATCTCTCGCGCAAAGTACAGAAAGTCCGCGCAAATGTCTTCAAACACCTGCCGCGAGTACTCCTTCAAGTCCATCTTGTTCACGGCCAGAATGAGCCGCGGAATCCCCAGCAGGCTCGAGATGGTCGCATGCCGCCGCGTCTGCGCCAACACTCCATTTCGCGCGTCGATCAGCACAATCGCCAGGCTGGAGGTCGACGCACCCGTGGCCATGTTGCGCGTATACTGCTCATGCCCCGGCGTATCGGCAATAATGAACTTCCGCCGCGGTGTCGAGAAATGCCGGTACGCCACGTCGATCGTGATGCCCTGCTCCCGTTCCGCCCGCAGGCCGTCGGTCAGCAGCGAAAAATCAATCGGTCCCGTGGACCGGTTCAACTTGCTCTTCTGAATCGCCGCAAGCTGATCTTCATAAATCCCGCGCGCGTCATACAGCAGCCGCCCGATCAGCGTCGACTTCCCGTCATCCACGCTCCCGGCCGTGGAAAAGCGGAGCAGTTCCTTGCCCGATTCCTTCTCCAGAAACTCCTCAATCGTCAGCGTCGATGCCTCAAACGAAGCTTCCGCCGTCCGCATTAGAAATAGCCCTCGCGCTTTTTCAATTCCATCGACCCTTCCTGATCGTGATCAATTACCCGGTTCTCGCGCTCCGACCGCCGGAACGACAGCAGTTCTTCAATAATCCTCGGCACCGTGTCCGCGTCTGACCGGATCGCGCCCGTGCACGGCGAACATCCAAGCGACCGCATCCGGCACTTCACCATGCTCACTTTTTCTCCCGGCAACAGCTTCACCACGTCCGACTCCGGTGGAATCAACGATCCACCCCTCACAATCACCGGCCGCTCCTTGGCGAAATACAGTGGCACCACCGGGATGCTCTCCAGATGTATGTAATGCCACACATCCAACTCCGTCCAGTTCGACAGCGGAAACACTCGAATGGACTGTCCTTTGTCCACCCGCGAGTTATATAGATTCCACAACTCCGGTCTTTGATTCTTCGGATCCCACTGCCCATGGCCGTCGCGGAAGCTGTAAATCCGTTCCTTGGCCCGCGACTTCTCCTCATCGCGCCGCGCGCCCCCAAATGCCGCATCGTAGCCGCCCTGGGCCAGCCCGTCCAACAGCGCCCGCGTCTTCAACAAGGAGCAGCACTTCGACGTCCCCAGCACAAACGGATTCGCCCCCGCGTGCACCGCTTCCTGATTCGAATAAACCCGCAGCTCGCAACCGATGCTCGCCGGATAATGATCACGGAATTCGATCATCTCCTTGAACTTGTAGGTTGTGTCCACGTGAAGCAGGGGAAATGGTATACGGGCAGGGAAAAATGCCTTCTGCGCCAGCCGCAGCATCACCGAGGAGTCCTTCCCGATGGAGTACAACATCACCGGTTTCTGGAACTCCGCCGCCACCTCTCGGATGATATGGATCGATTCGGCTTCCAAAGCGCGAAGATGCGAGAGATTCGCCATACATTGATGGTAACCCAACCATTCGGGCGATGTCTACCCAATCCCGATCTGAATTGGGGTGATTACTAGCGCCGCCTGCTTCGCGATATACTGTCACCATTCCGGACCCCACCCAAATCGCCCACTACCGCATCACCTCCAAGCTCGGCGAGGGAGGCATGGGTGCCGTCTACCGTGCCACCGACACCAAGCTCAACCGCGATGTCGCCATCAAGATCCTCCCCGACGCGTTCGCCAACGACCCCGAACGTCTCATGCGCTTCACCCGCGAAGCGCAGGTGCTCGCATCCCTGAACCACCCCAATATCGCCGCCATCTACGGCATCGAAGAGCGCGCCATCGTCATGGAGTTAATCGATGGCCCAACCCTGGAGGAGCGTATTGCGCAGGGCCCCATCGCGCTCAGCGAAGCCCTTCCCATCGCCACTCAGATCGCCGAGGCCCTGGAAGCGGCGCACGAGAAATCCATCACACACCGCGATCTCAAGCCCGCCAATATCAAACTCACCACGGACGGCAGGGTCAAAGTGCTGGACTTCGGCCTCGCCTAGTTGAACGACCCGCGGGAAGCAGCCGAAGACCCCGCCTCCGCCCCTACTGTCCTCCGCGGCAACTCCCCCACCATCGCCGGCATGATCATGGGCACCGCCGAATACATGTCCCCGGAACAAGCCGCTGGAAAGCCGGTGGACAAACGTTCCGACATCTGGTCGTTCGGCGTCGTGCTTCATGAGATGCTCACCGCGCAACGCCTGTTCGCGGGCGAGACGACCTCCCACACCCTTGCCGATGTCCTCCGCGCCCCCATCCACCTCACGTCCATCCCCGGTTCCATCCGGCCGTTGCTCGAACGCTGCCTCGATCGCGATCCCAAACGCCGCGTGCGCGACATCGGCGAAGCTCGTATCCTGCTCACCGGCCCCATCGAAGAGCCACAGCACGCTCCGCCGCCGGCCGCACGCTCCGTCTGGCTCCCATGGACAACAGCCGGCGTCCTGGCCGCCGCCCTCGCCGGACTCGCTTTCGTCCACTACCGCACCAGCGCTCCGCCGCCTGCCTCGGCCATCCGGTTCACAATTCCGCCTCCCGAAGGCGCCTCTTTCCGCGCTGGCGCGGAAATCTCCCCCGATGGACAGCACATCGTCTACCGGATTTTTCAGGACGGCCAAAACACTCTCTGGCTCCACGCACTCAACTCAACAAAACCCAGGAAGCTCATGGTGGAACCCGGTTTCGATCTCGGCTATCCCTTCTGGTCGCCCGATAGCCGTTGGGTAGCCTATGCCTCGGGAACGAAGTTGAAAAAAATCGACGTCACCGCCGCTTCCCCATCCGGGCTGGTAATCTGCGATTGCCTCCCCAACGGCCGTGGCTTTCGCGGCGGGACCTGGAGCCGCGACGGCGTCATTGTCTTCTCTCCGATCCCCACGGGCGGTTTGCTGAGCGTGCCAGCCGCCGGTGGCACCCCTGCACCGCTCACCACCCTGATCGAAAACAAGGAGACCCTGCACCGGTTCCCACATTTCCTCGCCGACAGACCGCCATTTCCTTTACTACATCGGCTCCGGGGATCGCTCCCGTGCCGGCGTCTATTTGGGAGATCTTTCCAAGTCTCCGCCCAGGCGCCTGCTCGACTCCGATTCTCACGCCGTCTTCACTCCACTCACCGCTGGCGGTTCCTCAGGCCGTCTGTTGTTTGTGAAGGACAATTCTCTGCGCGCGGTGGCGTTCGACAGCAAGCGCCTGGAGGTCACCGGGGAACCGGTGGTCATCGCGGCCGGGCCCCAGCAGTTTAACTCCAGAGGGGCGTTCTCTGTTTCGGCGAACGGGATTCTGGCCTTCTGGTCTGGTGAGGCCTTTGATCAGATTGCCCTCAATTGGTACGCCCGCGACGGCAGGCTCCTTCGCCCGGCACTGCCTCTCACTGCTCTCCCACGCGGCAATCTGAACGGCATGGATCTCTCCCTGGACGGCAGGTGGCTGTCCATCGGTATCGGCACCACTCTCAGCGGCACCAACAGAATCTGGCTCTGCGACCTGGAACAGTCCGCCGCCACCCCCTTCGGCCCGGAAAAATATCGGGGCATTGGGCCCGTTTGGTGGCCGGGCCAGCGGCGCCTCGCCTTGGGCTACGGGGAGGATGGCCCCTTCAACGTTAGCGAACTCCTGCTGGACAGGCCTTTCGCACCACAACGTCTTCACGCCATTCCGCAATACGCCTTTCCCAGATCCATCTCCTCCGACGGTTCCCTCCTCATCTATGAAGTGGATTTTGGCTCCAGGCGCGAGATCTGGGCCCTTTCTCTGCGCGACCGCAAACGGTACCCATGGATCCGCGACGGCCAGGTGGATGCACAGAGCCAGTTGGCCCCCGGCTCTTCCAATTCCTGGTGGATGGCCTACTCCTCCAACGAGTCCGGAGCCTCGCAGGTCTACCTGGAAAACTTCACACTGGAGGGCCGCCGCGGCGGACGCGTCCAGGTCTCTTCCAACGGCGGGAACGATCCCCGCTGGCGCGCCGACGGCCGCGAACTCTATTTCCTCTCCGCCGACAGTAAACTCATGTCCGTGTCCGTTTCTCCGAGTTACCAAACGTCCCCGCCAACTACCTTGTTTTCTGCTGCCCGCCTCGTCTCAGGCACCATCTATTTGAGCCACCGCTACGCCGTCTCAAGGGATGGCCGCCAGTTCCTCATGGTCAGCCCCGCCGAATCATCCACGGAGCCACTCACTGTCCTTGTCAACTGGCTGTCTGGTCTGGAGCCCACAGGAATGCGATAGACTATCGCCTATCGCCGCAATCACTCAAATCGCCCACTACCGCATCACCTCCAAGCTCGGGGAAGGAGGCATGGGAGCCGTCTATCGCGCCACAGACACCAAACTGAACCGCGACGTCGCGATCAAAATCCTTCCCGGCGCCTTCGCTGACGACCCCGAACGCCTCATGCGCTTCACCCGCGAAGCGCAAGTCCTCGCATCCCTGAATCACCCAAATATCGCATCCATCTACGGCATTGAAGACCGTGCCATCATCATGGAACTCGTCGAGGGCCCCACGCTCGACAGCCGCATCGACCAAGGCCCCATGGACCCCGCCGGAGTCCTGTCCATCGCCCGCCAGATCGCCGCCGCCCTGGAAGCCGCACACGAAAAAGGTATCATCCACCGCGACCTGAAGCCCGCCAATGTGAAGCTCACTCCCGACGGCGCAGTGAAAGTCCTCGACTTCGGCCTCGCCAAACTCTCCGACCCCACCGACCCCGGCGAGAATCCACAATCGGCCCCCACAATTGTCAAAGGCCACTCGCCCACGATGACCGGCATGATCCTGGGCACGGCCGCCTACATGGCTCCGGAACAGGCCCGCGGTCAGGTGATCGACAAACGCGCCGACATCTGGTCTTTCGGTGTCGTGCTCTTCGAACTCCTCAGTGGCAAACAACTCTTCGAGGGCGACTCCGTCTCCGACGTCCTGGCCGAAGTCCTCAAAAAGGAAATCCCCTGGGCATCCCTTCCGCCGGCCACACCAGCCAACCTCCGCTGGCTCCTTCAGCGCTGCCTCGAGCGCGATCGCAAGGCCCGCCTGCGCGACATCGCCGACGCCTGGGCCGCTCCCGTTATCCCTGCTCCCGCACCGCCGCCCCCCGCCCCTCGCCGCACGCCGTGGGCCATGCTCGCCGCGACCGCCGTCGCTGCTGCCGCGGTCACCTTCGCTGTCACCGCCTGGCTTCGTCCCCCCGCCACCGCTCTACCGCAACTGCGCTACACCATCCAGGACCCCACGGAAACCACCTCCTCTATCGGCACATTTGCCATTTCCCCCGATGGCCGCCGCCTCGCCTTCACCGCCCGCGACAGGAACCTTTCCCCCGCGCTTTGGATTCGAAATCTCGACAGCCTCGAAACCCGCAAAGTCCTGAATGGCATCAGCAGTTCTTTCTTCTGGGCTCCCGACAGCCGGTCCGTCGCCGTTCACAACACTGAGGGAAAACTCTGGCGGATCGATTTGGACAAGGACACCCGCCAATCCATCGCCGATGTCCCCGTCCTCGTATCCGGCTCCTGGTCGCAATCGGGAAGAATCCTCTACTCCGACTTCGCCAGCCAGCAGTATCTATTGGACCCCGCAATAGGCTTCCCGGAGAAACTCCCTCGCGGGAAATCCAACGCCAGCCGGTCGGTCTTGCTCCCGGATGGCGAACACCTTCTCGGACTCTCCTTCTCCCGCGAGTTGAGTTGGCGCTCCCTGCGCGGCGGCACGTCCGTCAACCTGATGCAGGGCCCATCGGCTTTTGCGTTCGTCAAAGGCAAACTCCTCACTCTCACCGCTAGCAAACTCTCGGCACAACCCTTCGATGCGCGTACCGGCAAGCTCTCCGGCCAACCCGCTGTCATCGGATCGCAAGTCTCCGCCTTCTCCGCTTCCGAAAACGGCATCCTCGTCTTCCGGGAAGGCGGCAATTCCACGTTCACCCAACTTACCCTCGTGGACCGCGCCGGAAAGACCATCGCCGCCGCATCCGGCGGTTCTCATAATGAGCTCTCTCCTGACGGCCGCTTCATGGCATACGACGTGGCCACTCCCACCGGAGAACGGGACGTCTGGATACTCGACCTAAAACGCGACTTGCGCCAGCGCCTCACCCATGCAAAACCCGGCAGCCGGGAGTGGATCCCATCCTGGTTTCCGGACTCCAAAACCATCTTCTTCGTCGCCAATCGCAAAGGCCGCCTTCGCGAGGGCGAGATCTACACCCGGCTCGCCGACGGCTCCGGCGGCGAACAACTTTTCCTCGATACGGATAGCTACAAGCATCACACCCAGATCTCTCCGGACGGCTCCACGCTCGCCTTTGACGGCGGCGAGTCCGAGGATAATACCGACATCTTCCTCGTCCCGTTCAACGTCCCCGTCCCGCAACGCCAGCCAAAGCCGTTCCTCAACGGACCCTACTCCGAGTCCCAGCCGCAGTTCTCACCCGATGGAAAACTCCTCGCCTACATTTCCGCCGAGACCGGCGCATTTGAAGTCTACGTCCACACCCTCACCGGCCAGCCCAAACGTTGGCGCATCTCCCCAAATGGCGGCGTCTCTCCGCG
>JACQZR010000306.1 GCA_016213775.1 Acidobacteriota bacterium | reverse complement strand
GTGAACCTCCGCTGCGCACACCTTGCCATCCTACGTCACTCAAGATCAGTACCGCGAAGGAGTCATATTGCCGCCCGGCTCGGCGGGGCGCAATCTGAGAAAAACGGACTCCGGAGCCGGTGAAGATTGTGACCCATTACAGTTGATGGAAAGCAGCTCTTCGAGAAAGAGAGTCTTCCTATTCCTCAACCTGTTCCACCAACGAAGAACGAAGTGGTGGCGGCGCAGCCAGCGAGCACGGAACAGCCCGCAGCAACGTCTTCCGAGAAAGAAGGGTGAACCATTCGATGCCGATTGTCCACCATGACGGAATGCCGGCACTTCCAGATCCGCGTATTGAGCGGGTGATGGATTGGTTGCTCGTGTACCAGAACACGCTGAGGAAGGCAGTTGACGGACTCCCGAATGAAGCTCGTCAGGTGCTCTCGCTGGTGCCGAATAATTCCCACTTGGCGACGGGGCCGATGCAGCTCTACGTGTGCACGAACGGCATTGTCGCAATGGTCAAGAACGGTCTTATTTCCTCAGACATCACTGCGGAGGTTATCTTCGCCGCAACTCCCTCGATGACGATGGTGGAGTTCGTCAACTCGCAAGCCCCACGGCTCTTCAATTTCATGGACCCTGTGTCGAAACTCTCCTTCAGGGGCCACAAAGCAATCCTTGGCGATCCGACATCCTACTCTGGCAACGTCGTCTTCATGCTCATTGAGGATCACAAGGATTCTTGTTGGTTGCCGCCGTCGAGCAAAGTGATACTTCTCGGGTGGAACTACTTCGAGCAGCCCGATTGGGAGCAAAAGGCGAGAGAGGCGGCGCAAGAAAGTTTGAAAGGCGCATACGGCCGGGTGAACCTTCGCTCGAACAGGAGCGCGCGCGAACTGCTGAGCACCTATCGAGAGCTGCTGGGGAGCGATTCAAGTGAGGGAACCCTCCAAACATTTCTGGACGGACACCCCGAATTCCTCTGCCCAGAGCATGAAGTGATGTTGTCCAAACCCACACTTGGTGGAGAACGACAACCAGACTTCGCATTCCGTATCCGATCTGCTCTAGGCCCACGGTGGATCTTCGTCGAAATCGAGCGGCCGAACAAGTCGATCTTCACCAAGGGAAAAGAGTTTCAATTCACCCACGAATTTACACAGGCCAAAGGTCAACTGCTCCAGTGGGACACGTTAATCACGCAAGACCTCCCCTACTTCGCCAAACGATTCGATGGATTGCACAAGCCTGAGTTCTATTTGGTATATGGCCGTGACGCGGAACTTGATGCGCCGAGACGACATATGTTGAGTGCCGAATTCTCCAGCAGCTCCAACAGGACCTTCAACAGCTTCGATGACCTTGCCGAGCGCTTTGCAAGAATCATCAGCAGGGTATTTCCGGGAACCAGCGAGCCAAATCTTGGAGTAGAATAAAGTGGATTAAAATCATAGCTTGAAGAACTCACAATTTGGCACTGATCGTCACGTCGGCGTCCCATTTGCGACCGCAGAGGACGCAGTGCATGCCGCCTTTGAATCGCAGTTGCCCTTCTCGTCTAGCCACTGTTCGTAGTCGCAGCGAATTGTTTCGGACTGGTCCTCGTAGTCTGGGTGCTTGACCTCGACCTCTTCGAGCAGTTCCTTGAATTCCTTGTAGGGGATCTTGACGTACTTTTCCTCGCGGACCTTCCGCTCATTCTCCATGCAGAAGGGGCATTCGTACCAGTCGTCGGCGCTCACTCGATCACCTCTGGATCAAGGTCATGACGAACTCGCGCCAGGAGCGCCGTCCTTTTGCTTTGAGGAGTACCTGATGGTCTTTGTTGTCGAGTACGAAGTTTGAGCTGCTTCGCCATAGTGGCTCACTGGCTGAGCGACTATTTAATACTTTCGGCGCTCATTTCCCGCCCGGCACGCTACGTTCTCTGGTGAGGGTTGCTCAAGACGGGAAACCGTATCGAGAAAGATTTGCCTGCCCTTTGTTTGCTTGGGTTACGAGGACGGCACGACCACTGACGAAACGCGTAAGCCATTGCACCCAACAGTTGTGAGTGCGGGAAATTGCGGAGAGAGAGTACAACCGCAGTCGTATTACCCAAAATCGCCCAAATGGACACACTATGACCTCGCAAGTGACTGAAAACGAACGAGCGATACTGGCGGAGAGAGAGGGATTCGAACCCTCGATACAGTTTCCCGTATACACGCTTTCCAAGCGTGCGCCTTCAACCACTCGGCCATCTCTCCACTCTTGAGGAAGTGCGCTCATGGGAGCGCGAAGGGTCCATTCCAATTTACCACATCACTGCCGCCGGGCACCGCTTCTCCGGCGGTTGGCGAACTCCATTCCGCACCGCCGAGATGGATCGCTCAGCAACTACGGACGTTCTTGAGTAATGGCGTCCAAAAATCTGGAGGCGCGGATCGGAGTCGAACCGACGAGTAAAGGTTTTGCAGACCTCTGCCTTACCACTTGGCTACCGCGCCTCAATGGAAGGTTCATCTAAATTATACGATTGAACCCCCAGTCGCAGCAAGCTACCGGCCAGCGCCTGCCGCTGCCGGTCGGATCTCGATGCCCGCGCCAACCGGAGCGATTCCCGGTATCGAGACAGGCGTCTTCCCCTGAATCGGAATGTCTCCAACCAGTGCTTTCACAACCGCGACCTCGCTCGCGGGCACCGTGCTGAAGGCCGCCACAAAGGCCGGCACTCTATCGTATCCGCGGATGAGATACGGGTTGCCCATCCCCGCCAGCACCACCTGCTTGCCTGTCCCGATGAGGGACTGAATGAGTGCAGTGTAGTCCTCGTTCAGCATGCCGTTACCCTTGAAGCCCGCGAACGCCGCCACCACAAACGACGAGCATGGCTCGATGTTCTTTGACAGCTCACCCAATTCCGCGCGCACACTGACAGGATCGAGAAGTTTGCGCGAAGCCTCCGGAAGGCGGCTGCTCAAAGTGTCCATCATCTGACGGCCCTGCTGCGACAGCCGTGCTTCGCTCAGTACAAACCAGCAGGACTTGTCAGCGTTGGCCAGGGGCACAACATTGCCTTCGTTGCGGATGAGCGTCACCGCGCGCTCGGAAACGCGCCGCGCGAGATCCTCATCTTCGTCAAGATCGAGCGAGTCGCTGATGGATTCCAGTTCCACCAGCCGCTTGCGGTGCAAACCAAGTTGGGCCTTCGCCGTGAGCAGTTTCTCCACGCTCTCGTCGATCCGCTTGACGCTTAGCCGGCCTGACCGAACCGCGGCCGCGACGGCGCGAATTGCTTCCTGCGGATTGGGCGGCATCAACAAAACATCAGCCCCCGCTTCAAGCGAACGTACCGCGGCTTCTCCTGGCCGGAAGCGTTTGCTCAGGCCCAGCATGTCCATTGCATCGGTCGTGATGAGTCCGCGAAAACCAAGTTCCTTGCGAAGCAGCCCGCTGAGTACCTTGGCGGATACCGTGGCCGGGATCTCTTCGGGCTCCAGGGATGGCACCCAAAGATGACCCGTCATAATGGAATCGACGTGCGCCTCGAGCGCTGCGCGAAACGGAACCAGTTCCATGCCGCGAAGTCCTTCGCTGGTGGCTTCGATTTTGCCCAACCCGGCGTGCGTATCCACCGCGGTGTTGCCGTGCCCCGGAAAATGTTTCACGGTCACCAGCACCCTGTTGTGAGCATCGCTCCGGGCCCCTTCAATAAAGGCCTTGACGTGCTGCGCCACCTGTTGCGGATCTTCGCTGAAGGCGCGAATGTTGATGATCGGATTCTCGGGATTGTTGTTGACGTCGGCAACCGGCGCAAACACCCAGTGCACTCCAATGGCCCGCGACTCGCGTGCCGTTGCGGCGCCCAGTTGCCGGCTACCCTCGATGTCCTTTGCCGCGGCAAAGGCCATGCTGTGCGGGAACTTCGCTGGTCCGTTGACGCGCATGGACGATCCACGCTCGAAATCGCCTCCCACAATTAACGGAATGCGCGCCAGCTTCTGCATCCGGTTCAAAAACGCCGCCGACGTAGTGGGCTCCGCGGTCTGCGCAATTCCACCCACCACCCGATTCACTAGAATCAGCCCTCCGATGTGCAGGGTACCCACCTCTGTGGCGAACTTTTTATACGCCCGCGAACGGATATTCGGGTTGTCGCCGTAGAACGGCATTACGATCAACTGCGCGATCTTGTCGTTCAGCGTAAGCTTGCGCATCCACAACCGCGCCTGTTGCTGATCGGAAATAACGGCTGCATTCCGGGGCGCGGCCGGTGTGCTCTTTTTGGGAACTGTCTTCGACGGTGCCTGCGCCAGTGCAATTACGGCAATGGCAATAAGAGGGAGAAAGCGACGCGAGGCCATCTGCCTCTAGGATACGCCTTTCCCCCGGGCCTTTAGCAAACGGACGCGCGGAGCGGCAGTCGCGGCAGGCTTTTTGGGGGTCTTGCGTTTGAGCACGCGAGCAACCGCCCGCAGCAGTTGCGGAACCTCGTTGGCGCTTTTCTGGATCACTGCGTCCGCCCCAGTGCTTTCTTCGGTGAATCCCAGCGCTTCCACATAGCCGGAGATCAGTATTACCGGTACTTCCGGCCGTTCTTCACGCAGTTTCGCCATGAGTTCCACTCCGTCCATGCCAGGCATCTTGTAGTCGGTCACCACCAGGTCGAACGTCTTGGTTTGGAAAACCTCCACCGCCTGGACAGGGCAGGAGCAAGTGGTAATGCTATAGCCGAGTTCCTCCAGGATGGAACGCCGTGCGGTGAGGCCATGGCGGTTGTCATCGACGAGCAGAATCTGCGCCGGAGCCGGATTGTTGTCAGAGGATCGTGCAGCCACAATGATTTGGGAACAGTGTGAAATTAGCAGAGTCGCAACAAGCTGTCAAACCATTCTGTAATGGATTGGTAGCATAGAAGTTTTTTTCCTTGACAACCACCTCGCATCATAAAACACCGATTTTGTTGCGGGCGAAAGGAACCCCTCCGGCGAGCACTAGCCGCGGGCACACGGACACTGCCATAATCGAACCGATGCAACCTCAAATCCGAATTGCCGCCATCACCGACGAGTATTGCGCCGACTTTGCCACCGCGCTGGACGCGATGGGCGAAACAGGAATGACCGGAGCCGAACTGCGCATGCTCTGGGGAAAAAACATCATGAGTCTCAGTGACGATGAGTTGTCTCGCGCGCGCGACCTCCTCTCGGAACGCAAACTCGAAGTGATGTCTATCGCATCGCTGATTCTCAAGTGCGTGCTCCCGGGAGGCCCTGCTATCGACACGCGCTTCCAGCACGACGTTTTCGCCTCCAAGCATACCTTTGACGATCAGCCCCGTCTGGCCGAGCACGCCTTCCGTATTGCGAACTTTTTCGGCGCCAAAATCGTACGTGTATTTTCCTACTGGCGTACGGTGGAACCCGAGAAGTGCTTTGATGGCGTGGTGGAGGCTATGGACTGGCTCTGCAAAGCGGCTGCCAAGGAGAACCTGATCGTCGGGCTCGAAAATGAGCACGCCTGCAATATCGCCACGGCGAGCGAAACCAGAAAAGTACTGGACGTGGTTTCCCACGACAATCTGCAGGTGGTGTGGGACCCGGCCAATTGCCTCATCTCCGGCGAAAACCCCTTTCCGGAAGGGTATGGACAACTACCGCCGTCGCGGATCGGGCACGTGCATGTCAAGGACTGCCACGTGGAAGACCACAAACCCGTCTGGGGACCTGTAGGCACACGCTTCATCGACTGGAAGGGTCAGATGGCGGCGCTAAAGCGCGACGGCTACACCGGTTGGGTTAGCCTCGAGACGCACTGGCCCGGCCCCGCCAACAACAAGTTTGAAGCAAGCTGGATCAGCGGTTGGAACCTCCGCGGTCTGGCATCCCTCTAATAGATCGGGGCCTATGGCGCAACACATCTTCCGGCAGGTCTGGTCGTCCATTTCCAATCTGAACCCGAGAGATGTGCGTGCGCTCGCTGAGCAGAGCGTTCTCGTTCGCCTCCATCATCGCGACGATGACGTGTTGGACGAAATGGAGAGGTTTTTCTGCCCGCAGAACCTCTCGCGCGACCGCCAGTTGGAAATACTGAATCACCTCTTTGCCGCGGGCGACACCGATGCTCCAAAACATTTCGACCTGGAAGTGTACCAGGAAGGGTTGCCGCGTCCCAGCGGTGCCTTCGTCTACCGCCGCGATCAGCCGATGCGTCTGGTGACAGACATCCTCGACGCCCGCGAGCAACTGGCCGTGCCACTGGCGCGCATCTTTCCCCCCTTCCGTTCGCCCGTGATCGAGCGCATCATCCACACCGTGAGCAGAGAGAATGCGCTGTTCTCGCTCGCCACCGCGCTCCCCGACATCATCCCTAACGTGATGCAGTTGCCCTGGACGGTTGGCGAATGGGCATCGGACACCGCCTTCCTCACCGTCAATCAGGTGCGGATGGCGTTTCTCATCGCGGCTGCCAGCGATCACACCATTGGCTACAACGATCAGAAGGGCGAGATCGGGTCGATTCTGGCGGGAGCATTCGGATGGCGCGCGATTGCGCGCGAGTTAGTAGGTAAGATCCCCTTCGGCGGCGGCTTGATACCAAAGGCCGCGGTAGCCTACGCCGGAACATTTCTTGCCGGCCGTGTTCTGGAGCGCCTGTATCGCGGCGGTCACACCCTCACGCGCGAAGAACGTAAGGGCACCTATGAATCGGCCTTTGAAACCGGCAAGCGCGTGGCCCGCGAACTGCTTGAGGCAGTCAAGGCTCGCACCTCCGGCGACCTCAAAAAGGCCTAAGCAAACACCCAGTCTCGGCAATCCCATGTGGGGCAAGCTTTAGCTTGCGCGGAACTTTAGTTCCGCCCTGGAGTTTGTACATTCCGCCGTCGTGTGGGGCGGCCAATCCTGGCCGCGGCTGGCCTTTCCAGGCCAGCCTTGTCTCGACAATCATGTCGAGACATTCCTGGTGGAGATATCGCACGCTTCTGGCAGACGGTGTCAGGCGCAGCCTCTATGCTAATGTCTCCCCGCCTGCAATCGCGCGCCATGCTCCGCAACAGCCGGCACATCGGCCGCTCGAAGCACGGTGTAGCCATCGCGGAAGCCTCTGACATCCGCACCTTCGCCTCCGAGCATCCATAACAGATCACCCGCGCCGCGCTCGTCCTCGACGGCCGCGAGCCACAACGCAATCACCGCATTGCGCGCCGCCGCGTCCTTCACGCCGTACTCTTCCAGCAACACCGGTTTCACCGCGCGGCGTCCGGCGGCGCAATGATCGGCGATCCACCGCTGCCCGAAGTCATTGGGCCGGCCCCAATGATCGGGATACATATGATACGTCCCGAAATCAACGGACCCCAGCCGGAGGATGGCTTCGCAGTCCACGCCGTGGCTTCCGTCGTAGAGATCATCGAATGTGAACCCGCGGCGGAAGAAGCCTTCATCGCCGCAGGCCACCAGGTGATTCGTGTCGAGCGACTGGATGTACTCGCTCATCTCGCCCACCCAATCCAGCAGCAACTGGTGGTCGCCTGGACAGCGCGGCTCATTCGCGAGTTCCCATGCCATCACCGCCGGCTCGTCCAGGTACAGACGCCCTGTACGCGTATTACGGCGCGTGAGCAGCGTGCGGATCCAGTTGCGATAGGCGCTCCGCGCCAGCGGCGCACGGTAGAACTCGACTGTGTTGGGCGGCAGCCCGAGCCACTCCAGATACCGCGGCATGCCCCCGAAATCTCCCCAATGATTCACCAGCGGCAGGATCAGCTTGATGCCGTGCGTCTCGGCGTCAGCGATACAGGCATCCAGGCGCTGCAAACCGTCCGCGCCGTCGTTCACCGTGATCACCCCGTTGTCCGAATACTGAAAGCACACCTCGCCATCTCGCCGGGTGAGGTCATCGTGGAAGGCGGAAGTGCGGATGACGTTGCCGCCCATCGCGCGCGCTTCCTCCAACACAGCCGCGCGGCTTGCCTCCGTGCAGAAGCTGAGGAAATAGCAGTTCACGCCCACTATGGGAAACCGTGCGCCATCGATCACGAATTGTGTGCCGGCGGTTGAAACGAACATGCTCACCGCGAATACAGCCGCAGCATCGTCGGCCCTGGCAACTCGCCCGTGCGAGGCCGGTCGCGGTTGGGTCCGAGCGTTTCCCAGCGCAGCAAGAATCCGCCGCTGCCTTTGCCGCCGCCTTTGCCAATGAGCAGATGCACCTGCATGCCGGCCGCTTCCGGTTTTTCCAATTCAGCCGGCCAGGCTCTCCCCCGCTCCAGCGACTCCACCGGACGCAGCGTGTCCTCATCCAGCCGCCAGGTGGCGCTGCCGTAACGCACGTGAGAGTAGTCCAGCAGCAGCCTGCCGCTCTGCAGCCGCACGGCGCTGGGACGGATCTCAAACGGGATGGAGCCGCCGCCGCTGAACTCCCAGCGATAGTCCCAATCGGTGGTCCGATAGGTGCGCCACTTGCCGTTCTCCAGCCGTGCGTTGTAGATCTGCGTAAAGCCCTTTTCATCGAACTTGTGATAGGTGATCACAGGGCGCTTCCTCGAATCGAACCCCAGCTTGTTGTTGCCGTTGATCATCCCGCCTTGCACGGGCACGGGATCAACAACCTCCGCCGTGCTGACCCGAATCGGAAGCGGCAGTTCCTTCCCCGCGCTCGTCTCCCAACGCCGCATGTCCTTGCTGCGGGCATAGGTGAGGTCGTGGTTGGTGGCGCAGTCGGGCGTGTTGCGCCACACCCATACGAGATGGAAATAGCCATCGGGCCCGAGCACGGGATCGGCAAAGTAGGCGTTGCTCTTGCCCTCGCCGTCGGTGAGCGGCTGATCGAGCAGCCGGGTCCACTGTCGCGACCCCTCGTCATAGACGTTGTAAATCTGATTTCCGCTGCCGCTGCGCCCATCACGGTAGGTGAAAATCAACTCGCCCTTCGGTCCGCGCAGAAACCGCGGATAAGTGCAGCGTGTTTCCTCACGGCCCACCATCTGTTTCACTTGTTCCAGCGAAGCTATGTCCCCCGCCTTACTGCCGCGATAATAAACCAGCGGCGCCACGTGCATGTTACCACTCAGGTGCAGATATCCTTCGCGATCGAGCGCAATGGTGACGTAGTTGTGACTGTCCCAACCCAACTGCGCAGGAAGCCGCACCAACTGCCAATCCTTCCCATCCAGGCGTCGCGACCCAACCGTCATGCGCCGCTGGTCGTCATAGAAAGCGACATACTGCTTGCCGCCGGCGGTGAGCAAATCGAACCCCACCGGATGCCCCGCCCACACGGGGGAAATATCGAGCGCCTTCCAATCGGCCGCTGGAAGGCCGAAAACACCTAGGAACAGGATAATAAAGACAGGGCGCAGCATGAGGGCGCACCTCCTTCCTCAGCCTACACTATTGGAAACCACTACAACTGCCGATCCTCAGTCTTTCCCCGTCCTTACTTGCTGCATGCCCGACTTTCGTGAAATCTCCGAGCGTCACCCGGAAGGCCTTGCCCCTGCCTGCGGCGATCCCTCGCTTCCGGAGGCCATCACCGAGCCTGACATGCTCCATCTGGCGGAGGCGATCCTGGCCGGTGGCTCACAGCACGATCCCGCCCCCAGCCGCTCCGGAAAGCAGATCGGGCCGTACCGTCTGGAGCGGGAACTGGGCAGCGGTGGGATGGGCGTCGTCTATCTCGCAACCCGAACCGACAATCAATTTCAGAAAAAGGTTGCCATCAAGTTACTGAATGTCGCCAAGGAGAGCGCCGAGCTCATCAATCGCTTTCGTAATGAACAGCAGATACTCGCTCAAATGGATCACCCCAATATCTGCCGGCTTTACGATGGCGGCATCACCGCCGAAGGCGAACCGTACTTCATCATGGAGTACCTGCGCGACGCCCTTCCATTGGACGCCTATTGCCGCCGCCACGAACTCGGTATCCGGGAGCGCCTGCGGCTGTTCCGGCAGGCCTGCTCCGCCGTGCAGTATGCGCACCGCTTCCTCATCGTCCATCGCGACCTGAAGCCTGGCAACATCCTGGTGACTTCCGACGGCGAAGTGAAGCTGATGGACTTCGGCATCGCCAAGAACCTGCTCAGCGGCCTTCGTGGCGAGCAGGGCTGGAACACCATTGGCGTGATGCCGATGACGCCCGCCTATGCAAGCCCGGAGCAGGTGCGCGGCGAGGCCATCTCCACCAGCAGTGACGTCTACTCGCTCGGCGTGGTGCTCTTTGAACTGCTCACCGGACAGACGCCGTTTCAGCAGGAGACCACGCCGCTGCCCGAACTGCTGCAGCGCATTTGCGAAAAGGAGCCGCCTCGGCCGAGCACCGCCGTCATGAACACCGCCACCGGCAGCGACCTCGACGACGCGCCCACTCTCGCCCGCCATCTTCGCGGCGATCTCGATTGGATCGTGCTCATGGCTCTGCGCAAGGATCCGCAGCGTCGCTATGACAGCGTCGAGCAGCTCAGCGAGGACATTGGCCGATACCTGAACGGACGCCCCGTCATCGCGCGCAAAGACACCCCGGGATACCGCTTTCGCAAATTCCTCGGACGCAACCGCTACTACGTGGGTGCTGTCGCCGCGGTGATCCTCTCGCTCGCCGCCGGCATCGTCACCACCACGCGTGAGCAGGCGCAAACACGTGCTCTCTTCAACGACGTGCGGCAGCTTGCCAACAGCCTCCTGTTTGATGTCGATAACGCCATCCGCGACATGCCAGGTTCGACGCCGGCCCGCATGATCCTGGTGCAGAGCTCGCTCAAATATCTCGACAAGCTGTCGCAGCGCGCTTCCGGTGACTTGTCCCTGCAGCGCGACCTGGCCGAGGCCTATCAGAAGATCGGCGAGGTGCAGTATCGTGTCGGCTTTGCCCACCTCGGCGACACCAGCGGTGCGCTCGCCAGCGCCTGGAAGGAGTACGCCATCCGTGAGCGCATTGCCCGGCACGACCGCGGTCTCGATGCGCGTCTGGCGCACGCCACCGTAACTGACCGTGTGAGCGAGCTGCTCGAAGGCATCGGTGCCACCGCGCAGGCCAACGAGTATCTGGCAAAAGCGCTTGTCATGCGGGAACAACTCAATCGCGACTTCCCCAACGACAGCAAGGTCCGCAACGATCTCGCCACCAGCTACCGTGCCTCCGCCGACACGGAGATGAAAGCGTCGAATCCGAGGGCCGCCGTCGCGCTCAACCGCAAGGCTCTCGCCATCCGCCGCGAATTGCTCAAGCGCAAGCCCGATGATGCGGCCATTCGCCGGCAGATTTCTATGGACATCGTGAGGATTGGCGATTCCATGGGCAGTCCCAACGCAACCAATCTGGGGCAGTTTGAAGAAGCGCGCAAGGCCTATCAGGAGGCGTTGGAAATTCGTGAGTCGCTGCGTGCCGCCGCGCCCGGCAGCGTCACCGCGGCGCGCGACGTGTGCAATGTGCAACAGCGCCTCGCTTCGCTGCTCATTGCCTTGAAGGAGTACGACGAGTCGCTCCGCCGGAGCAGGGAAGCGATGGCCATCCTGGAGCGCTTCCACACTGCCGATCCAGCCAACTTTGAAGTACGCCGCGACATGGCGGTAATCAACATGCAGCTCGCGCGAGTGCATGTCCGCACCAGGGATCTCGCCTCCGCCGAGGCTACCTACCGCCGCGCGCTCGCCATCTATGCGGAGCTTCGCGAGAAGAACCCGCGCAGCGAGCGCAGCCGCGACGATCTGGCCGGCAGCAGGAGCAGCTTTGGCGGCTTCCTTTCGCGCGCCGGCAAATACCGCGAAGCCGAGGAGCATCTGCGCCTCGCGCATGCCGAATTCCTCGAGCTCAAGCAGCGTCACAAGGACGCCAGCGTCTACGAAGTGAAGTGGTTCCGCAATCTGGCCGCGCTGGCCGATCTGCATGCGAAGATGCGGCAACGTCAGACCGCCTGCGCCGAATACAATGAAGCAGCGGCGCTTGGTATGCGGCTGCTGGCTGCTGACCGGCTCTCGTCGTCAGATAAGGCCGAACCGGAACGGCTGCGGAAGGAAGTGGCCGCCTGCGCAAGATGACCCGCATGCCCTGCCTTCGCGCGCAAGCGCGTAGCCAGAATTGTGAGGCCCTTGTGAAACACTTCGTTTTTCTGATTGCACTCGCGGCAGCCGCCGCTCCCGATGATGCTGCGTTCCTTCGCGCGCGCGAAAACAGCCGCCAGTTTGAAACCGCCGTGGCCGCTTCACAACGTGTATTACTGGCGTGGTTGCAGCATGCCGATCCGAAGACGCTCCTGCTGCCCGACCGCCCCGATGCTCCCAGGGACAAGTGGATCTACACCCCCCACAACTCGGGTGCGGACCTTTACCCCTACCTCATCATCACGTCTCACCTGACCAACCCGGAGCTCTACAGCGGACGCATGCTCGAGATGTTGCGAAACGAGATCCGCTATACCAACGGAAAGGGCGCAGTGCCCGGCAATCTCTCGCTCACCAGTGGCGAATTGGGTCCGCCGAGCCTCTTCGGCGCGGGGGAGTACGCCAAGGACGGGCTGCTCACCGTCACGGAATACCTCGGCCGCACACCATGGTTCCATCGGATGGTGGCCATGACGGCGGATGCCCTGTCGCAGTCGGCCGTCGAGTCGAAGTTCGGCAAGCTGCCCGCTTCAGACGCGGAGTTGAACGGGGACTTCCTGCAGACACTGTTCCGGCTCAATGCCATGACCGGCGACCCGCGCTTTCTGGATCACTCGCGCCGCATTGCCGATGCCTATATCGAAGAGGTGCTACCCGCGAACCACGGCGTCCCGAGCGGCAAATGGGACTTTACCGCCCACTCGGGCGACGGCAAGTTAAAGCTTCGCGATCACGGCAACGAGATGGTGGTGGGCCTCACCATGGCCTTTGTCACGGAAAGCCGTCTCGGATCGCCGCGCGCGGCGAAATACCGTCCGGTGATCGCGCGTATGTTCGATCGGATCCTCGCCGCCACTAATCCGGATGGAATGCTCTACAACGAAGTGGATGCCGCGACGCTGCAGCCAGTCAATAAGGGGCTTTCGGATAACTGGGGCTATGTCTACGCGGCGATGTACATGTTCTACCAGTCCACTGGCGAGACGATGTATCGGGACGCCGTGCGGCGCGTGCTCGCGAACCTGCCGAAATACCGCAATCACATTTGGGAGCCGCGCGCGGCGATTCCCACCACGGGCAGCTTCGACGGCTACGCCGATGCCATTGAAGGCGCCATCTACCTGGTCAACCGCGAGCCCGTCCCCGCGGCCCTCGATTGGATTGACTCGGAGATGAAAGTGATGCTCGGCATGCAGAAGCCCGGCGGTCACATCGAATACTGGTATGGGGAAGGGAACTTCAATCGCACTGCGCTGCTGTGGGGCTTAATGAAGAGCCTGGGCGTCCGCCCCGCGCACTGGAAACCCGGTGTTGGCGCCGGCGCGGTGCGTGACGGGCAGCGGTTGTTGCTTCATGTGCGCGGGGCATCATCAACACGAATGCAGTTCGATTTCGCGCGCCATCGCCGCGTCCTCAACCTCGACAAAAACTACGCCCGTCTGAATGAATTCCCCGAATGGTACACGGTGGATGAGAACGCGCTCTATCGCCTGCGTCGCGCCAACGAGAAGCAAGAAATGGTGCGGTTAGGTGCGGAACTGATCGCCGGTATCGAACTCGCCCCCGGCGACTGGATCATCGAGCCGATAGCCTAACGAGGCGCCGCCCTGGAATTTGGACATTCTGCCGCCTAGTGGGGCGGGCTTCGGACTTTTTCAGGTGTTCCATGTGGGGCAAGCTTTAGCTTGCGCGGAACTTTAGTTCCGCCTGGGCGGGACTGAAGTCCCGCGCGGGGCTGGCGTGGAAAGGCCTGCCGCGGCCAGGATTGGCCGCCCTACATGACGGCGGAATGTACAAACTCCAGCGCGGAACTTTAGTTCCGCCCAGCAAATCCGGACGGTAGGCCACGTCAACGATCTGCTTCGCCACTTCGTTTCAAAACCGAACAAGATACCCTCGAATCTATCACAGTCCCCGCGCTTGCCCCACGCCAGTGGCGCACTCCCCCCGGTTTGTGCCGGCTATACTTCCAGCGCCTGCTAAAAACGAATCGAAAAGGAGCCACCCATGCAACCTACAGAAGCAGACAGAAAAGCCATGCATGGCGGCGCTCCAGTGGAAACTCGATCGCGCCGGCATCATTCAGGAAGCCATGCTGGATATGGAAACCTCTAATTGCGCTCCGGCAATTACCACCACTTACTCGCAAATCGACCGCACTGGTATGTGGGTATTTCCCGGCAATATACCCGCGCTCATCAGGCTCTGTTGCACCTGAACTATGCACAGGAATCCGTGACCGGCGGAACGGCTGAGCGGACCGCCATCTGGAAACCCCTGGGAACTCTGCGTTAGAACAGAGGAACAGCGAAGTTCGCGCTTCGTGAGTCCCGTTCCCAGGAGTCACCCAG
>JACQZR010000055.1 GCA_016213775.1 Acidobacteriota bacterium | reverse complement strand
CGGAAAAACATCAACAACTACTGAGAGCTCGCCGCACACGACATTGCGATGAAGCATAACCCGGCTTGAAGCATAATGAAGTTTATGCTTCATGAAGCATAACCTTCAAAATCGCAATCGCCCGCAGCGGCGAAACCAAATCCGCCTACGCCGTCATCCTTCCCAACCAGCCCGCCGCCACCCGGCAAACCGTCTCCATCCGTGAAGTCGAACAGCGCGCCGGCTTGGACTTTCTCTCTGCCCTCCCCGAGGCCGAACAAGACAACCTCGAATCCACCACCACGTCCCTCCGCTGAGCCTCTGTGGATAGGCCGGTCACAGCTCCTTCAAGAAATTTATCTCATTAAAAACAGAGCACTTAGTTGCTCCTGTCGCGAAGCAGTTGCTGACCGTTGTGCTATACCTGCATTGGGTCCAGCCGCGTGATCTGCATAGCCTCGTCACCCGGCGCCACCGTTCTTTGACAATCCGATCCTGTGCCGCTGGATCCAGGCCGGCCGGCTTGAACAAAACTGAACACAACTGAACAGGAATTCGCGGATTCCGCCGCTTCACCGATCGCGGTAGCAACGAACCCAATTCCCGCAACCCAGACCGGCCGGCTGAACAAAACTGAACACAACTGAACAAGATTCGCGGATTCCGCCGCTTCACCGGTCGCGGTCGCAACGAACCCGATTTCCGCAACCCAGACCGGCCTGCTGAACAAAACTGAACACTACTGAACAGGAATTCGCGGATTCCGCCGCTTCACCGGTCGCGGTAGCAACGAACCCAATCGCCGCAACCCGCAAGCTCCTGAGCTACTGCACGGCGGCGGCGAGGTCACCAGTGGCTCGGAGGAGTTCGAATTTGAGGCGGTCCGCCGTGAACTGAGAGTCATGGTATGCAATCCACTTCTCCTGTTCCAGAAATCGCGCCTCCTCGAGCTGGCGGAGCGTGGCGCGGCCTTCCTCGAGCTGAGCCAGAAGAATGTTCACCTGCTCGCGTGCCACCTCCAGATCGAGACGCGCGAGTTCGCGGGCCTTTTCCCCAAGCCGGACTTGCCGGAACGCGTTCTGGGTATCCACCGAAATGCGATTCCGGACTTGAGTCACCTGGGTTCGGTATCCGTTGATCTCCACCTCAGCCTGCGCCGTCTGAGCCATGGAAGCCGCGCTCGCATATAGGGGAATCTGGACCGAGACGCCGAGCTGAGTATTGTGCCGCTGGAATTTCGGGAAGAAATCATCGTAGCCGTTGTACTTGGCGAGAAGAGCGTATTGCGAGATCATCTCGACCCGCGGGAGCACTTCGGCCTTGTGCTTGCGAATCTCGAAGCGCTTGGCGAGGATTGCCGACTCCAGCCGTCGGATCTCCTTGCTTTGGTCGAGCGCCTGGTTGACTGCCGCCTCTTCGCTTGCGGGCAAGGGGAATTGGAACGGGGCGGAGGCAACCGGTTGCAGACGGTCCGTGGCCGGATAGCCGAGAACGATCGCCAGGGACCCCTGGGCAAAGTCCGATTCCTGTTCCGCCAACTCCAACCGGTGCTGCGTCCTGGCAATGGCGAGCTGTGCGCGCTTGTTTTCGATTTCCAGGTCGCGGCCTTCGCGCACGCGGGCCTGGACGGTTTCCGCCGAACGCCGCAGGCTATCCAATTGAGAGCGCAGGGAATCGGCGGTTCGCTGCCACTTCAGGGCATCCAGGAACAGGGTCGACGTGCGCAGCAGAACCTCGTCGCGCTTCACCTGCACGTCCAATGAGGCGGTGCGCGCTTGTTCCGTGGTTTGGGCGACATGGTACGAGGCGGGCCGGTTGAAGATAGACCCGATACCCCGCACCTGGAGGATGCTGGGGGCAGACCCGTCGACGCTCATCGGAAAACCGTAGGTGTAGGCCAGTCCACTGCCGGCTATCACCTTCGGCCGGAAGGGGTCCTTGGCGACGCGGATCGCCAGTTTCGCCCGCTGTTCGTCGAAGCGGGCAATGATCAGATCCGGGTTGGCTCGCTGCGCGGTTGCCATGGCTTCCTGGAGCGTGACCGGGCGGGTTTCGGCGTTCCCCAAGCGGCAAACAAGGGAGCAGAACAAAAGGGCTGCTAAGGCTCTCATCATTTCAGTATGGCGCGGTTTCCTTTGGTAGAATATAAACTCTCGCACACTCAATGGAACGCGCCGGAAAAACGCTCGGAAAGCTCCGCATCCAGGCAGTCAACATCGCTGGCGTGAAGTCGTATCATCTCGCCCCAAAGGCTTGGTCCACCGCCGTGGGAAAGACAATCGCAGCTCATTCGCAGGTGGTCTTTCTCGACGGGAAGCGCTTGATTGTCGAAGCCGAAGATGCCATCTGGGTCGCGCAACTGCGGTCGCTCGAGGGACAGATACTGGATCGCATCAGCAGGGTCGTGGGACCCGGAATGATTACGACACTGGAATTCCGGGTGGCGGCTCCCAAGCGCCTTCCGCAGATGGCGGCCGCAGCTAGAGTCGCAGGACTCGCGACCAGCGCCTCCCTGGACGAAGCGGATACGATTGCCGATCCCGTGATGCGGCGTCTGTACATGACATCCCGAAGGAAAGCAACAGCGTGAAGATCACCGAGAAGGAAGTCCGGTATGTGGCGGACTTGGCAAATCTGCGGCTGACGGACGAGGAAATCGTCCGGATGGCCCATGATCTGGACGAGATCCTGACCCACATGGACAAGTTGAACGAGCTAGATACTACCGGCGTAGAGCCAATGGCGCAAGTGTTGTATCCGGCGGGAGAAACCGCCGCGCTTCGTGCGGACATGGTGAAGCCCGGCACTCCGAATGCCGAGGCCATCGCCTCCGCGCCCACGGCCGGGCAGGGTTACTTCAAAGTGCCGAGGGTGATCGAGCGATGACACCGATAGCCCAACTAACCATCGCGGATATCCGCAAAGGGTTGAAAGAAAAGACATTTTCCGCGCAGGAACTGGCCACCGAAGCCCTCCGATTCGCCGAGGCGGAGAATCCGAAGACGAACGCGTATTTGCGATTGGCGCCGGAGCGGGCAACTGCGCAGGCCAAACGGGTGGACGAGGCTCTCGCCAAAGGCCTTGACCCCGGGCCGCTGGCTGGAGTTCCAGTCGCCGTGAAAGATGTCATTGTCACCCGGGGATTGAAGACCACATGTGGGTCAAGGCTGCTGGCCGAGTACGTCCCACCCTACGATGCTACAGTTGTAGCAAGATTGGAGCATGCCGGTGGTCTCATCATTGGCAAGACGAACTGCGACGAGTTCGCCATGGGCTCATCGAACGAGAATTCGGCATTTGGGCCCGTGCGGAACCCCGTGGCTCTCGACCGGGTACCTGGTGGTTCGAGTGGCGGATCGGCGGCGGTCGTCGCACAAGGGACGGCTGTAGTATCTCTCGGGTCGGACACCGGCGGATCCATCCGCCAGCCAGCTTCGTTTTGTGGTGTGGTGGGCGTAACTCCTACTTACGGAAGGGTTTCCCGGTACGGCTTGGTGGCCTTCGCGAGTTCGCTCGATCATGTCGGGCCGCTTGCCCGGAATGTTTCGGATGCGGCGACGCTGCTGCAGGTGATCGCGGGTCGCGATGCGATGGACATGACCTCGGCGGAGGCGCCTGTCCCCGACTACCAGGCTGCTTTGACCGGCGATGTCCGTGGGCTCAGGATCGGGCTGCCCAAGCAGTACTTTGACGGACTTGCGGCGGACACGGCCAATCATATTTATAAGGCGGTGGATGGGTTGAAACGATCGGGCTGCGAAGTGAAGGAAGTAAGCCTGCCGAACACCGAATACGCCATTTCGGCTTACTACATTATTTGTACCGCAGAGGCCAGTTCGAACCTTGCCCGATATGATGGCGTTCGCTACACCACCCGTTCCAGCGAGACTCCGACCTTGATCGACATGTACCGAAACACGCGCGGCGAAGGGTTTGGCACCGAGTGCAAACGGCGCATCATGCTCGGGACTTACGTTCTCAGCCACGGCTATTACGACGCCTATTATCTCAAGGCCCAGCGCGTGAGGGCGCTGATTACGCAGGACTTCCACCGCGCATTTGAGGAAGTGGACGCGCTCATCACACCGGTTTCGCCGTTTCCTGCTTTCCGTCTGGGCGAGAAACTGGCCGATCCCCTGGAAATGTACCTCTCCGACATCTACACCATCACGGGTGATCTGGCAGGCATTCCTTGCATGAGTGTCCCGTGCGGGACCACGGCGGAGGGTCTGCCGGTGGGGATGCAGATCCTGACGAAGCACTTCGATGAATCAGGAATGTTCCGGATCGCGTACGCTCACGAGCATCCGTAAAGCAAATCGGTATCTTCGCCGATAGAAGGCTCGTAGCTTATTCTTCTATCTGCGGAGATACATGTTCTGGCTCGTCGTCATTTTGCTTGGCATCCTGGCAGCGGGCTTCATCTACCGGAACGTATCGTTCGGTCCGCCGGTGGAGGAAGATACTGAGCACACTGCTGATAACAAGGCACTTAGCCCGGCGATACTGTTTGACGGGGCACCGCTGGGATATACCGAAATCGACTTGCAGGGCAACATCGTCAGGGTGAACCGGAAGCTGTGCGCGATGCGGGCGATGCTGGCTTCGGACATGTTGCGGAGGCCTTACTGGGAACTGGCTCCGGGCGACGATCAGGCGCGGCTGCGGGACGAGGTATTGCGGAAGCTCTCCGGTATGGGGTCGTTGCTGCCCACCAGACGGAGATATTCGCGATCACACGGCGAACCGATCACGGTGGAGTCGATTGAGACACTGTTGACCGCCGAGAGCGGCAAGACCGTCGGGATGCTGATCGCCTCGACTGATATCACCGAACGGCAACGGGAACAGGAGGAAGTCTTCCGGACGACCTCCGATTTGAAGGCGCTGTTCCAGGCGCTGCCGGATATGCTTCTGCGTGTGGACGCGCACGGCAAGGTTGTTGAAGCCAAGGCAGGCCAGCAGGCGGATTCCTTCTTGAAGCCTGAGCAGCTCTTGGGTAAGCGATTCCAGGAGGCGGTCCACCCCGAGGAGGGGTTGAAGATCTACCAGGCCATCCAGCGGGTAAAGAAGACGCACGCAATGGTGATGGTGGAAATCAATGTCCCGGTCAAGGGACCGTACGGGCAGGAAGAGCAGGAGATTTTTGAAGCCCGCTTCTGCCCCAACTATCGTGAGGAAACCCTCGTAATGATCCGCCGCATCACCGAGCGCAGGGTTTCCGAAGAGCGGCTGGAACGATACGCACAGGAGCTGGAACAGAAGAACGAGGAACTCGCCGGAGCGCTCGCTAACGCGCGCGAGGCCACCGAGATGAAGAGCCGCTTCCTGGCCAACATGAGCCACGAGATCCGCACGCCGATGAACGGGATTCTCGGAATGGTGGACTTCCTGATTGGCACGCCGCTGACATTGGAGCAGCGCGAGTATGCAGTGGCGGTGAAAAGCTCAGCCGATTCGCTGCTCACCCTCATCAACGACATTCTCGATATATCCAAGATTGAGGCCGGCAAACTGCGGCTCGATCGTCTCCCGTTTGATCTCGCGGTAACAGTGGAGGAGATCGCGTCGGTGTGCGCCATCCGCGCGCGGGCGAAGGGTCTCGAGTTCACATGCGCGTCGACCGAAGATGTACCCACCTACGTTGTGGGCGATCCGGGGCGCCTGCGGCAGGTGCTGAACAACCTCCTGGGCAATGCGATCAAGTTCACCGAGCGCGGCAAGGTGAGTGTGTTGACGGAGCTGATTGGCGAGAGCGATGGGACAGTGTCACTGCGGTTCATGGTGCAGGACACCGGTATCGGCATCACCACCGAGCAGAAGGACCGCTTGTTCCAGAGCTTTGTGCAAGGCGACAGCTCCACCACGCGCAAGTACGGCGGAACGGGCCTGGGGCTGGCAATCAGCAAACAGCTTGTCGAGATGATGGGCGGCGAGATCGGGTTCAACAGCGAGCGCAACCGGGGGACCACGTTCTTCTTCACAGTGGTGTTTGAGAAAGCGCCCGCGGTGATTCCGCTGGAAGAAGACGCCCCGCAGGTGGCCAAGGAAGGCAAGGATCTGGAGGGAGTCCCGGTGCTGGTGCTTGCGCCAGAGGGCAACGTATCGACGGTGATCAAGCAGTTCCTGGAACGCTGGAAGTGCCCCCACACGCTGGTGGAGAGCCCGGCCGATCTCAGCGCGACGCTGAATCGCGCGGTAGCAAAGAACAACGGGTTCCGGTTGGTGCTTGTGGATCTCGACATCGCCGGGATCAAGAGCGACGTTGTTGCGAACACGCTGAAATACGACTTGCAGATTCGCGATACGGCGTTGATTGGCATGACCGCGGCGCCGATGCGTGGCGATGGTCTCTCGCTACGCGAGTCGGGATATGCGGGCTATCTGCATAAACCGGTACGGGCTGCGCAACTGTACGAGACGATGGTGTCGGCGCTGAAGGCGCAGAAGCAGTCCAGCGCGCCGGCCGAACTGGTGACGCGGCACACGATCGCCGAGAAGCAGAAGAAGCCGAACGGGCAGCCCGCGGTGTTGCTGGCCGAGGACAACCTCATCAACCAGAGAATCGCGCTGCGGCTGTTGCAGAAGATCGGACTGCAGGCCGATGTGGTCAGCAACGGGCGCGAAGCTGTGGAGGCTCTTGATAAGACCGTTTACGACCTGATCCTGATGGACTGCCAGATGCCGGAGATGGATGGCTTTGAGGCCACGGCCGAAATCCGGAAGCGCGAAGGCAGCGCCCGCCACACGCTGATCTGCGCGTTGACTGCCAATGCCATGGTTGGCGATCGCGAGAAGTGTCTTGCCGCGGGGATGGATGATTACATCAGCAAGCCGGTGGCACTGACGGATCTGCAATCGGCGATTCAGCGGCTCCTGTACAAGGACGAGCCCATCGATGACGGCAAGTTGGAGACAAGGATCGCGGTTAACGGGTAAAGGCGCTACAGTTTCAACAGCGTCCGGAGACGCTTGGTCTGGACGCGGCTGACCGGGATCTCCGTCTGCTTCTTGTCATCCATCCGCAGTTGATAGCTGGACTTGAACCACGGCACCACTTCGCGGATGCGGTTGATGTTCACCAGATAGCTGCGATGCACGCGCCAGAACAGGTCGGGGTCCAGGTTGGACTGCAATTCCTCGATGGTCCGGTAGTTGGACTGACCCTCCATATGTGTGGAGACGACCGTGATCAGGCCGTCCTCGATGGTGGCGTAGATGATCTCGCTGGCATCAATGATGAAGTTGCGGCTGCCGCTCTTGAGGAGGAGTTTGTTGCGCTGCAGGGCCGGCTTGGGCGTGTTGGCCGCGGGGATGGCCTCCGCTGCCTGCTGACGATCGGCGATGTGGCGCCGAACCCGCTCGATGCTCTCTGACAGACGGTCCTTGTCGATGGGCTTGAGCAGATAGTCAGTGGCTTCGAGACGGAACGCTTCCACGGCGTAGTTGTCGAATGCGGTGACGAGAACGAAGTAAGGAATGGAAGCGGGGTTCTCCTCGCGCAGCTTGCGGATGACGCCCATGCCGTCCATGCCGGGCATCTGGACATCGAGGAAAACCACGTCGGGCTCGTTCTGCAGAATGAGCTCGAGGGCTTCGAGACCGTTGCCACCGGAGGCCACGACCTCGATATCGGGGTACTCCTTTAAAAGGTAGGAAAGCTCTTCTCTGGCTAACTGCTCGTCGTCCACGAGAACCGCGTGAATTAAGGAAACCGCGCGAGTGGGCATGCCAAGGTGTTAGTATAGCATTTGAAGCATTTTCCAATCCCTCTGGAAGCGACGCCGCTTTGGTTCGGGCTGTTTTCCCAGCCGGCTTCATCCCCGTACCACCAACTCCGGCGAGTAGCCGCGCAAGCTGCGAGCCCGGCCACTGTTGGACCATTCCAGGGATTGCGGAAATGCGGATTTTTCGCGGAGCCGAAACCGGCACCCAGACAGTTTCCCGAGCACTGTTGCGGTTAGCTCGACGTCAGGTGACCGTCCCCTGACGAGAGCGCGGGTGGCGGCAACTGGCGCTAGTTTTTAGGAGTAGACGGAATCATATATGAAGGTCCTCGTAATCGGCGGAACCTTGTTCATTGGCCGGAATCTCGTACAGAGCCTGCAGAAGGCGGGGCACGAAGTATGGGTATTGCATCGGAAGCCATCGCACGACCTGGGGAAGAAGGTCGGGAACCTGGTGGCGGACCGGAACGATACCGCCGCTGTTTCCAAAGCGTTGTCGGCCGAGAAATTCGACGTCGTGTTCGACAATGTGTATGACTGGCAGCGCGGCACTACCGCTGCACAGGTCGAGGCTACTGTCAAAGCCTGCGGAGACCGGTTGCACCGCTACGTTTTCATGTCCAGCGTGGCTGCCTATGGCGACGGTTTGAATCATCATGAAGGGGACGCGCTGGCTCAGGAGAACCATCCGGACCCCTACGTTCGCAACAAGGCGATGTCGGAGAGGCTGCTGTTCCGCATGCACCAGCGTTACGGAACGCCGGCTGTAACGCTGCGTCCGCCCTACATTTACGGACCGGGAAACCCGTTTTACCGCGAGGCGTTCTTTTGGGACCGGATGCGCGAGATGCGCCCGATCATCATTCCCGGGGACGGCCGGAGGCTGATGCAGTTTGTGTTCGTAAAGGATCTGGTGTGGGCGTGCATGAAGGCGATGGAAGAGCCGAACGCGGTGGGACACGCTTTCAACATCGCGAATTCGCGGCCACTGACCCAGATGGAAGTAGTACAGTCGTTTGCGACGGCGGCTGGACGGAAGCCCGATCTGGTGCGGATTCCGAGAGAGCGGATTCTGCAGGCGGGCGGCCATGCGATGACGAATCCGCTCTACTTCGGCGTGTATTTTGATATGCCGGCGATCACGCAGGTGATCAGCAAAGCACAGCGGGTGTTGCGGTTCCGGGCCACGCCGTTTGATGAAGGACTGAAAGAGACCTACCGCTGGTACCTGCGGAACAAGACGCGGCAGCAGCAGGACTACACTTTTGAAGACCGGCTGTTTGCGCGGTACCAGGTCGCTGCGACCGCAGCCGGCTGAGGGCCGTGTTTGACGTTTCGAGAGATTGTTTTGGAATGTTTGGAAGAACCGCTTGGTGTTGTGGAAAAAGCTGTGATACCATTGAAGTGCTCTGATGGACTACGTCCCCGCTTCCGGAACTCGCCCGGACGAGCCCACCAAACAATCCCCTTGGAGTGAATAGCACCACCGAATGAGCTTCACCGTTTTTCTTGGCAATCTGCCTACCTGGGTTACCAAAGACGACATCCTTTCCTGGCTTCGGGCAGAGAACCTCGTAGCCGATGAAGTCAAGGTAATTCGCAACCCGGAAACCCAGGAATCCAAGGGTTTCGCATTCATCGACGCTCCCAATCAAGAGGAGATGGAGTCGATCATCCGGCGGTTCGACCGCGCGCCACTTGAGGATCGAATCCTGCGCGCAAACCCGGCACAGCCTCCCCGTCCGAAGGGCGAGCGCGGACCGGCAAGGCCGTTCACTCGGGATGGAGCACCGCCAGTGGCGGGTATGGGGGCCGGTGCACCCGGCGCTGACCGTCCAAAGCGCGGAGGCAAGAAGCACAAGAAGGGGCGTCCCACTCCCCAGAGTGCATTCGCCGAAGAATTGGCCAAAGCTCTTTAGCCTCAGGTCCTCCTCACCCGAATCCCCGGGCGTTTCCGATCGCTTCCTCTCAAAGTTCGCGTCAGCACTGTTCCGGAGATGTTATACTCTAGGCCGGGTCATCCTATTTTCTTCATAGAGTAGTCTCCGTGCCAGGGAGGACAGTAATGTGAGCGAACTGATAATCATACGCGCTCTTTTTGTCATTCTTATTTCAGTCTCGGCCTTCTTTCTTAAACCCTTTGGGCTAGACAGCATCCCAGCCGGCGCGCTTGGGTTGGCGTTTGGCGTCGTAGTGGTTCTCTGCGAAGCCCGCGCCAGAGAGGTGAGCCTCAAACGGCTGATCGGCGCTGCGATCGGGAGTGTGCTGGGGATTTTCGGCTCCTACCTGATTTCGCTGGTCCTGCGGCAGGCGGTTCCGGACAACTCCACAACAATTCCGTTTCTTCAGTTGGCAACGCTGCTACTGATGACGTATGTCGGGCTCGTGGTTGGCGCCAACAAAGGCGACATGCTGAACCTGACGGCGTTGGGCGGCGTGTTCGGGACCGAAAAGGTGCTGAAGCACTCGTTCAAGATTCTCGACACGAGCGTGATCATCGATGGACGCATCGCGGACATCGCGGAGACCGGCTTCCTGGACGGGTCGCTGGTGATTCCGCAGTTTGTGCTGCGCGAGCTTCAGCTTGTGGCGGACTCCGCGGATTCCATGAAGCGCAATCGCGGACGGCGCGGGCTGGACATTCTCCAACGAATCCAGAAGATGCCCGAGTTGCAGGTGCAGATTGTGGAAGACGATTTTCCGCAAGTACGCGAAGTGGATATGAAGCTGATTGAGCTGGCCAAGCTGTACTCGTGCAAAGTTGTGACCAATGACTTCAACCTCAACAAGGTTGCGCAGCTCCATGGAGTGGATGTGCTGAACATCAACGAACTGGCGAATGCACTCAAGCCGGTGGTGCTGCCGGGAGAGACGATGCGCGTCTTCATCCTGAAGGAGGGGAAGGAATACAATCAGGGCGTGGCGTACCTGGACGACGGCACGATGGTGGTGGTGGACAACGCGAAGCGGCTGATCTCGAAGACGATCGACATCGCGGTGACGAGCGTGCTGCAAACCACCGCGGGCAAGATGATCTTCGGCCGGTACGACGATCGCGTGCATGCCGTTCACGATAAGCATCAGGACAAGGGCAAGGAGAGGGAAGCGAGCCCGCAGGCCGCCGGCCCTCCGCAAAACTAGTTTGGCTCAGCATTAAATTCGACGAATCTACCACACGGTTTCGATCCATGAGAGTTGCTGTCATCATACCGGCCGCGGGTTTAGGCACCCGTATGCGGCCCGAAAAAGCCGGAACCAGCCGCAAGCAGTTTATGCAGCTTGAAGGCGATCCGATTTTTATACACACGCTGCGGAAGTTCGCGGCCACGCCTGGCGTCACGGACATTGTGCTTGCCTTGCGCGAGGACGATATGGAGTGGGTGCGGGCAAGCATAGAGAAGGCGCAACTGGCCAAACCGGTGCGGCTGGTAAAAGGCGGCGACTCACGCCAACAGTCAGTGGAGAATGCATTGCGCACGTTGGACAAGGACACCGAGATAGTGGCGGTTCACGACGCGGTCCGGCCGTTCATTGAGATGCAGACCATTGCGGCGGTGATTGAGGAAGCGGCCAAATGCGGAGCGGCGATTGTGGGAGTGGTGCCGGTGGATACGGTGAAGCAGGTGCATCGCAACAAGATCCGTGCGACGATACCGCGCGACCGGTTGATCCTGGCGCAGACGCCGCAAGTGTTCCAGTTCGACCTGCTGAAGGAAGCATTTGAACGGGCCTCGGCGGACAACTTCACGGGTACGGATGAAGCGAGCCTGGTGGAGCGGCTGGAGAAAGTGGAAGTGAGCGTGGTGCCGGGGAGTGATCGCAACATCAAGATCACCAAGCCCACGGACATGGATCTTGCGAGGCTCTTCTTCCGCGAGGAACACGGCAAGTGAGCGAGTACAGAACGGGGTTGGGGTGGGATGTGCACCGGACGGCGGCGGGGTTGCCGATGCTCATTGGCGGGGTTCGCATCCAATGCGAGTTTGGATTCGAAGGACACTCGGACGCCGATGTGCTTGCCCATGCGATCACGGATGCGGTTCTCGGAGCGGCTTGTCTTGGCGACATTGGAATGCACTTCCCCGATACGGATGCGCGATGGAAGGGCGCGGACAGTCTGCAACTGCTTGCCGCCGCGGTGGAGTTGATGAGGGGTGCGGGGTTTGACCTGGTGAATGTGGATTCGACCGTGATCCTGGAGAAACCGAAGTTGAAGGACTACCGGCTGCGCATTCGCGAGCAGCTTGCCGAGTGCATGGGTATCGAGTTGGATTGCATGTCGGTAAAGTTCAAGACGGCGGAGAAGGTGGGGCCGGTGGGAGAGGGACGGTCAGGAGAAGCGCAGGCAGTGGTGTTGTTGAAGAGGCGTTGTTGAAGAGAGTGCAGGCAAGAAAAAAGCCCCGATTGCTCGGGGCTTTGTGTTGTTGACGAACTCAGATCCGCCTGGCTTACTTCTTTTTCTTCGCAGCAGCCTTCTTGGCGGGCGCCTTCTTGGCGGCTTTCTTCGTTGCGTTCTTCATCGAATGATTCTCCCTAACATCAGAATTTTGCGGTCTCGTGAAAGACCACAGTGTGATTCATATATAAGATTCTTTGAAAAGAAAGTCAAGAGAAAAATGCATCGCGCGATGTGTGTGAAGCGCGCGAAGACCCCTAGACAATGGGGTCCGGAGCAAAAAAACGTTTTGCGGTAGAATTGTTTTGGACGACACGATGCGTTTTGAGCCCCTGTTTACGGGCCTTCCGCGCATGCGAGCAGTTCTCGCGGCGATTGCGATCGTGTTGTCGGCATCGAGTTGCGCCCGTCAAAAAAAAATTTCGACTCCTGTGACGGTGAAGGTCGGACACACGCAGAAAGGCATCGCGAGCTGGTACGGATCGCCGTATCACGGAAGGCGCGCGGCGAATGGAGAAGTGTACGACATGCATCAACTGACGGCGGCGCATCGCACATGGCCGTTCCACACAATCGTGCGCGTCACCAATCTCGACAATCAACGCGCGGTGGAGGTTCGCATCACGGATCGCGGTCCGTTCGTAAAGGGACGCATCATCGATCTCTCGCAGGCGGCAGCGGAAGAGATCGCATTGATCGGACCAGGCACGGCGAAGGTGCAGTTGCGAGTAGTGGCAACGAATGTTCGCCAGACTCCGGCGGTGCGGAAGGCGCCCGAAATTGTCACGGTGGATCAACCCGCGCCCGTCGTGGAGCGATACGGCGTGCAAGTGGCGGCGCTGGCGAGCCGTGATGCAGCGGAGCAACTGCGAGTGAAGCTGCAAACGCAGTTCGGCAGCGCACGCATCGTGGCGAAACAGGGCCAGCGCATGCTGTGGCGCGTCATCGCGGGTGAAGCGCAGAGTGAAGAAGAAGCCGAAACGCTCGCGGAACTCCTTCGCGCGCAGCATCCCAATTCGTTTGTCGTTCGCATTGATGAGTGACATGGCGGACTCCATACGTACACAACTCATTGGTACCTGGCGCTTGCGTTCGTATGAGACGGTGCATGCGAATGGCAGCGTTGACTACCCGTTTGGCAGCGGAGCAGTTGGCTTGCTGGTCTACACTGCCGATGGGTTCATGAGCGGGCATGTGATGCGCAGCGGGCGTCCGCATCTTCCATCGGGATATCGCGGGAAGCGCTCCGCCGAAGAGGCATTGGACGCCTTCGATGGCTACATTGCCTATTGCGGACGGTACACGGTAGATGAGAGTACCAACGAGGTTGTGCATCATGTGGAGGCGAGCCTCTATCCAAACTGGGTTGGGGGCGAGCAGCGCCGCGGTGTAAGTTTCGCGGACGGGGTGCTGACGTTATCGGCGTCGCGCGCCGTAAAGGGCGGCACCGTGGTGCACCGGTTAGTCTGGGTGAGGGCTTAAGCGCCGATGCCGAAGCGCATGCGCAGCCAGCGCATCAGACGAAGCTTCTTTTCGGGGCATTGCTGCCAGGGCGCGTAGCCGAGGATATTCGTGTCGCGATCGACCCAGAGCGCAAGCTCGTCGTTCCCCTTGTGGAGCGAGCCCATGTAGCCGTTGCCGCAACGCTCGGTGTCGCGGATGGAACTGGTGATGAACCTGGTGTTGGCTCCGGCGGGTCCCCAGTCTTCCAGGAACTTGGCGTAAGAGTAGTCGCGGCATTGCACTTCCATGGTGCAACCCCAAAGGGTGTAGGCGGCTTTGTAATCCTGCTTCTGCGCGAGGTTGAGGAACTGTTTGAGGACGCTCTCCTGTCTGTAATCGCGGAAGGTGAAGAAGAGAATGCTTCCGCCGATGACGAGCGTGAGAAGCGAAAAGACGAGCCGCTGTGTTTTCTTTTCCCGCTGAGCGTCCACGACGCCATAGTCTTCCAAATATCCCGGCATCGATCCCAGTGTAGCGCCGCGGGTGTGTCAACTGACGGCGACGGCGAAGGTAGACCCGGCACCACGGAGCTGACGGGCGTTGTGTACGATTTCGATTGCGCTGCAGGCTCCGCCAACGGGCTGACCGGATTTGATGTTGTGACCCATGCGTTGCAGTTCGGCGACGACCGGCTCCGGAACTTTTGCGCTGACCTCCGCTGGCTCCTGCTCCTCTACATGGAATCGGGGCGCGTCCACCGCGGCTTCAGGCGAGTCGTGGAAATCGACGAGGCGCTGGCACATGTGAGCGACGACGCTGATAATCCTTCGGCCACCACGCATACCGCAGGCGATGGTGCGCTCCGGTGTTTCGACAATGGACGGGCAGACGTTGTTGAGAGGACGCTTGAAGGCGGCGACGGAGTTGGGACGGCCCGGACGAGGATCGAAGCGGCACATGCCGTGACCAAGGATGATGCCCGTATCGGGAACGGTAACGCATGAGCCGAGGCCGCCGCCATGCGAGATGGTGACAGCCACCATGTTGCCTTCGGCGTCGGCGGCGGTGAGATGCACGGTGCCGGTGGAGGGCTGTGCGGACGGCGCGGGGAATCTATCCACGGATTCGGGAAGGGCCCGTAGCGTTTCGATGCGGCCGGCGGCGTAGTCCTTACTGAGGAGGCGTTCGACGGGGACGCGCGCATGATCGGGATCGCCGAGATAACGGAGCCGGTCGCGCCAGGCGAGTTTGAGCACTTCGATCCAGCGGTGGTAGTGCGTGACGGAATCGGCGGGGGCCGGGGAGAAGCATTCGAGCATGTTGAGGATTTCGAGTGCGCTGATGCCGCCGTTGGCGAGGATGGCGCCGTGCACACGTGCGTTGCGGTATTGCGTGGAGTAGGCAGGAGTGATGCGAGGTTGGAACTTGGCCATGTCCTGACGAGTGAGGATGCCGCCGGCGCGCTGGACGTAATCGGCGATGCGATGGGCCAGCTCGCCTTGATAGAAATCCTTCCAGCCTTCTCTGGAAATTCGCAGCAGCGTCTTGTCCATATCACGGCGATGCCACACGTCTGTTGCGGTGGGAAGCTTGCCCAGAGGCATCAGGTGGCGTTGCGAAGCATCTAGGGCACGGATGACTGACTCGCGGTTCCTGATTGCACCAGCAGCCCCGCGATAGGGAAAGCCGCGATCGAGAAGCGTGAGCGATGCTTCGAGAACAGAAGGCCACCTGGCGCGGCCCCAACGCTCCCACATCGTACCGATGCCTGCCATGACGCCGGGCACGCCGACGGCGAGCGGTCCGGTGACGTTGGCATTGTCCTTGACGGAACAGAAATACTCGTTCTCGTTGGTATCGCGAAGATCGGTGCGGCGCGGGAGGACCGTGTACATCTTGTCATGCGCGGCGGCGGGGGCGACGGAGTTGGAATCGAGCGAAAAGATTTTGCCGGACTTGCCTTCCCGGATGACCGCTGCGCAGACGTAGCCGCCGATGTCGACGGACTGCGGTTCCAGCATGCAGGCGGCAATCGAGGCGGCGGCGGCGGCATCGAAAGCATTGCCACCGGATTCGAGCATGCGCGCGCCGGCCTTGGCAGCGTCGGGCTGTTCGGTGACGACGATTCCCAAGGTGCCGGAGACGGAACGGCCTTCAGCGGAAATGCGCGCGGCGATGGCTGATTGAAGCGCTGCGGCTGCGCCGAGGAGGGATCGTCTGGTGATACGGTGCATGGAGAATAGGATTTCGTTGTGCGCGGCACTTGTCAACCACGAGGGAGTGCGATGAAATCGAACATGACACATGACACCTCGAAGACAGTTCCTGAAGACGGCGGGTGCGTTGACGCTTCCCGCGATAGCTACCGGCGCAAGCGGCAGCGTTGCGATCGCGGTGGATCCGGGGGATCTGGTTGCGGCCAGGCCTCCCGTGCGATGGGCACTGGACTACCTGGCGCGGTGCCTGGCGGAAAAAGGCATCGAGGTGAGCAGGCATGCGGGGTGGAGCGAGATTCCGAACGGACGGTTTTGTATTGCGGCCGGAGACCTGGATGCCGCGACGGGTACGGAAGCAGAGTCGTGCGCATTGATCCCGCGGCGATTTCCGAGCGGTCCGGTTCTGATGGCGTGCGGCCACGACGAGCGCGGGCTGATGTACGCGGTGTTGGATCTGGCGGACCGGGTGCGGCATTCGGCCGATCCGATGAAGGCGCTCACCGTCGCGCGGCCGGTTGTTGAGAAGCCGGCAAATCGTGTCCGCAGCATCGCACGGCTTTTCACGAGCGATGTCGAGGACAAGCCGTGGTTCAACGACCGTGAAATGTGGGGCGAGTATCTGACGATGCTGGCGACGCAGCGGTTCAACCGGTTTCATCTGGCGCTGGGAATCGGGTACGACTTTCTGCGCGAGGTGACGGACGCATACTTCGTGTTCGCCTATCCGTTCTTTATGCGGGTGCCTGGGTATGACGTGCGCGTGCCGCAGTTGGCGGATGCCGAGCGGGACCAAAATCTGGCGATGCTGCGGTTTATCAGCGAACAGACGGTGGCGCGCGGTATGCACTTTCAGTTGGGATTGTGGATGCACGGCTATGAATGGATCAACAGCCCGAAGCCGAATTACACAATCGCGGGGATCACGAGGGAGAACCATGGCGCGTATTGCCGCGATGCGGTGCGGGCTCTGTTGCAGGCGTGCCCGGCGGTGGGAGGGATCACGTTTCGCGTGCACGGCGAGAGTGGAGTGGAGGAGGGCAGCTACGAGTTCTGGCGCACGGTGTTTGCGGGAGTGGCGACGTGCGGGCGGAAGGTCGAGATCGATATGCATGCCAAGGGCATGGATCAGACGATGATCGACATGGCGGTGGCGACAAAGCAGCCCGTGAAGATCTCGCCGAAGTTTTGGGCCGAGCATATGGGCATGCCCTATCATCAGGCGGACATTCGCGATCAGGAAGTGCCGAAGGCGGGGAGAGCGGCCACAGGGTTGATGAAGTTCAGCGCGGGGTCGCGGAGTTTTCTGCGGTATGGGTACGGCGATCTGCTGCGCGAGAACCGGCAGTGGGGCGTGCTGCACCGGATATGGCCGGGGACGCAACGGTTGCTGCTGTGGGGCGATCCGGCGACGGCGTCGGCGTATTCGCGCGCGTTTTCCTTTTGCGGAAGTGATGGTGTGGATGTCTGCGAGCCGCTGTCGTTCAAGGGGCGGCGCGGGTCAGGTCATGCGGATGGGCGCAACGGGTATGAGGATCCGGTGTCGAAGCCGCGGTGGGATTGGGAGAAGTATCTCTACACGTATCGTGTGTGGGGACGGCTGCTGTACAACCCTGCGAGCGATTCCGATGTTTGGAAGCGGTATTTGGCGGCGGAGTTTCCAGCCAATGCCGCGGCGGTGGAGGGCGCGCTGGCGAGCGCGAGCCGGATACTGCCGTTAGTGACGACGGCGCACGGGCCTTCGGCGGCGAACAATACGTACTGGCCCGAAGTGTACACGAACATGCCGCTGGCGACGGAAAGCACGGTGTATCGCGATACGCCCGTGCCGCGCGTGTTTGGGAACGTGAGCCCGTTCGATCCGCAGATGTTCTCGCGCATGAACGACCACGCGGATGAGTTGTTGAACGGCGCCAGGAGCGGGAAGGTGACGCCCGTGGAGGTGGCATTGTGGTTGGAGGAGTACGCCGATGCCGCTGCGAAGTTATTGGCGGCGGCCGATGCAGCCGAGCAGGCCAAGGCCCGGCCCGCCTACCGGCGCTTCGCCACGGATGTGTATATCGAACTGCGGCTCGGACGGTTCTTCGCGGCGAAGTTTCGCGCAGGTGTGTTGTACCGGGTGTTTGAGAAGACGGGCGATCGCGGGGCGTTGGAGCAATGCATTGCGCAGTATCGGAAGGCGCGGGGGGCGTGGGTGGAACTGGCGGCAAAGGCTCGCGGGGTTTACGTGCGCGACATCACGGTGGGAGAGCTCACGCATCTCCGCGGGCACTGGCTGGACCGGATGCCGGCCATCGATGCCGACATTGCGGAGTTGGAGAAGAAACTGGCGGCGGCGAAAGTTGTGGCGAGTGATGCGGTGACGAAGGCAGTGGCGGCCGCCGTGGGGAATGTGAGGCGCGCGGCGGTGCAGTGCAGTCATAGTCCGGTGGCGAAGTTTCGTCCCGGGCAGGCGGTGGCGATGGAAGTCACGGCACGCGCGGAGAAGGTGCGGTTGCACTACCGGCATGTGACGCAGGCGGCACGATGGGTGGCGGTGGAGATGCGGCGATCGGGAGAGCGGTTTGTTGCGGAGATTCCGGCGGCATATGCAACGGGCGAGTATCCGCTGCAGTATTACTTCGAGGTTTTTGGCGAGGAGGTGGGGCTGTATCCGGGGTTTGGGGAGCAGCGGATGGGTCAGCCTTATTTCGTCATGCGAAGGACATAAAAGAAATGACAGCCACCGTTTCGGATTGGCATCCATGGATTCTCATCGGTGTTCTGATGATCGGGCCGTTGGTTGGGCTGGTGTTGCTGGACCCGGTAGGCGTGGCGCACGTAGGTCCGGGGATGGCGCTGGGGATGGGTGGGCTCTGTGCTGGATTATCGGACTGGCGTTGCTGGTGTGGCAGTTGTTCCGCGAGTGGACCGGGGCGGAGGAGCCGCCGGTGCGGTTGGATTTGAACGAGCGGCGGGAAGAAGAGTCAGCGCCTGGCGGCTTTGGGACGTCCGCCAAAGACCGCCGCGGATAGAGCCTTCTCGTCGGGTAACCGGAGTTTGTACTCGCGAGCCAGAACTTTGTTGTTCATGTTGCCGAGCGCGTAATGGGCAACAGCTTCGTCCCGCTCGGAACAGAGGATCACACCAGCAGGAGGGTTCTCGTGCGGATGCATCCAGTGTTCTTTTGCGTAGTTGAGGTAGAGATTCATCTGGCCCGCGTCGCCGTGCGTGAACGTGCCGACCTTGAGGTCGAACAGAACGAGACAGCGGAGACGGCGATGGAAGAAGAGTAGATCGAGACGGTACCAATCGTTGCCGATCCGCAGCCGCTTTTGCCGCGCGATGAAAGCGAAATCAGGGCCGAGCTCGAGGAGGAATTTTTCAAGGCGGTTGATCAACTCTTCTTCCATCTCCGATTCGGAGTACTCATCCTTGAGATCGAGGAACTCCAGGATATAGGGATCCTGAAACTCGTTCTCGGCCAAGTCCGCGGGTTGTTCGGATGTTTTGATCCGCTTCTTGGCAAGGCTGCATCGCTCGTAGTACTGGGACGCGATCTGACGGTCGAGATCACGAGACGACCATCCTCCTCGCACCGCTTCGTTCTCATAGAAGGCTCTCGCTGCATCGCTCTTAACCGTCATCAAGCGAACGTAATGAGACCACGACAAAGGGAAACAGGCAGCACTGGCGAATTTTGCAGACACTGTCTGCAAAATTCCGATTTCAGCCTCCTCGTTCAATTTTGCAGACACTGTCTGCAAAATCTGTGGATATGCTGGAGAGCCCTGTTCATAGGGGTCTGGCCAGAGTCGATAGAAGAGTCTCATCTGCGCGAGATTACGGGGTGAGAAGCCTCGGCCGAGCTTGACGGCGAGGTCATTGGCCAAGCGCGCCATGAGTTCTTCGCCATACCCCGCTCGCCGCTTCCCACGCTGTTCGTGCTCGAGAATCTGGCGACCCAATTCCCAGTAAGCGCTGGTCATGCTTTGATTGACCGCACGGGCGGCATGCTGGCGCGACTGCTTGAGAAGCAGCACCGCGGAGTTGAGGAGTTGAGTATATGTGAAGCGCACAACGGCGCTGGATTTTTTCGTCTGAACGACTTTCGTTGATTTAACGATTTTCTTTTTCAAGTCAGTACTTCTTTGATGACATTGCCCGCGACGTCGGTGAGGCGCATGTCGCGGCCGTTGTGAGGATAGGTTAGCTTTTCGTGGTTGATGCCGAGCAAGTGGAGGATGGTGGCGTGATAGTCGTTGAGTGACTTGCCGTTCTCGGCGACTTTGTAGCCGAACTCGTCGGAGGCGCCAACAATGGTGCCACCCTTGACGCCGCCTCCGGCCATCCAGACAGTGAAGACGCCGGGGTTGTGATCGCGGCCGGACATGCGCTGTGAGATGGGCATCCGGCCGAATTCGCCGTGCCAGAGGATCAGCGTCGAATCGAAAAGGCCGCGGGATTTGAGATCGCGAATGAGGCCCGCCATGGGGCCGTCGGTTTCCGCGGCGTGCAGGCCGTGGTTTTCGACGATCTCCCAATGCGCGTCCCAACTCGTTTGGAAGTTGCCGCCGCCGGAGTAAATCTGGACCATGCGGACACCGCGTTCGACGAGACGGCGCGCCATCAGGCATTGACGGCCGAAGTATTCCGTCACCCTATCGCCGAGCCCGTATAGTTTGCGCGTGGCTTCGGATTCCTTGTTCAGATCGACGGCATCGAGGGCGCTGGTCTGCATGCGGAAGGCGAGCTCGAAGGACGCGATGCGGGCGGCGAGCTCGGTGTCTTCGGGATTCTTGCGGGCGTGTTCGGCGTTGAGCTTGCCAAGCAGATCGAGCCAGCGGCGCTGGCGATCGGGGGTCATGTCAGAGGCAGGTTTGAGGTCGACGATGGGATCGCCCGTGGAACGGAACTGCGTCCCCTGATAGGCGGCGGGCATGTAGCCGTTGGCCCAGTTGGGCGCGCCGCCGATGGGGCCACCGCGCGGATCTGTGAAGACGACGAAGGCCGGCAGGCTTTGATTTTCGGTGCCGAGACCGTATGTGACCCAACTGCCCATCGACGGATGGCCGGGAAGCACGCTGCCGGTATTCATGTGGAAGAGCGCGGGGCCGTGATCGTTGCTCGCGCCGTACATGGAGCGGATGAAAGCAATGTCGTCGGAGAGTTCGCCCACTTTGGGGAAGAGGTCGGACACGTCCATGCCACACTGGCCGTACTTCTTGAACTTCCATGGCGACGGCATGAGGCCGCCGGGATTGCCTTGCGAGACGACGACGTTGCCTTTGCCCGTGAGCGCTTCGCCGCGGCGGCGGTAGAGCTCCTCCTTCGGATCGAAGGTGTCCATCTGGCTGACGCCGCCATAACAAAAGATGGAGATGACGGCTTTGGCCTTGGCTGGGAAATGCGGTTGGCGCGCGGCGAGCGGATTCACTGCGCCGTTGGTGTTGGCGGCGTGGGCCTGCTCGCGTTGCAGGATGTCCGTAAGCGCGAGCGAGGCAATGCCGCCGCCGGCCCGGGAGAGCAATTCGCGGCGTGAGTAGAAGCGTTGGGACATGGGCGACCTCGCGTTACGGCATGTAGACGAATTCGTTGGAGTTGAACAGGGCCTGGCAGAAATCGGCGAGGCCGGTGGGGTTCGACTTGAGGAACGTGACCGCGGACTGCTTCTCGCTCTTTTGCGGCGCGCGGGCGAGGGCGAGCGAAAAGGCGAGGTCCACTTGCGCAGACGGGTTTTTTCCGGCTTCGCGCTGGAGGCGTTCGGCGAGCTTCTCGGCCTGCATGCGGACGAAGGCGTTGTTCATCAGGATGAGCGCCTGCGGGGCGATGGTGGAGCGGTTGCGACGCGCGCAGGAGGTGATGCCGTCGGGTTTGTCGAACACGTCGAGCATCGGAAGGGGAATGCTGCGCTTAGAGAATACGTAGATGCTGCGACGCCAGGTGGCGGGGTCGTTGTCGGACGTGCCGGGCCAGGTGCGGCCGGAGCTGCCCTGCCAGAGCGACGGGTCGATGTAAGGATGAACGCCGGGACCGCCCTGTTTGCTGTTGAGGGTGCCGGCAACGGTGAGGACCGCATCGCGAATGATCTCGCCTTCCAGTCGCTGCCGAGACTGCCGCCACACGAACTTATTATCGGCGTCGAGCTTCGTGTTGTCCGCGATGTCGTCGCTGGCCATGCGATAAGCGCTGGACTTCATCATGAGTCGGTGCATCTCCTTCATGCTCCACTTGCGGGCAGCGAATTCGCTGGTGAGCCAGTCGAGCAGCTCGGGGTGCGTGGGACGGTCGCCGGTTTTGCCAAAGTTGCTGGGGGTGGCGACGATGCCTTCACCAAAGTGATGCTGCCAGATGCGGTTCGCCATCACGCGTCCGAACAACGGATTGTCCGGCGAGGTGAGCCAATCGGCGAAGCCTTTGCGGCGGAAGGTGGATTTGACCTCGGGCGGCGGCGCGGGGAAGGAGGGTTCGCTGAGTGCGGCCACGCTGAGTACGCCGGGCTTCATGAGCGAGCCCTTCATGTCGACACTGCCGCGGTGGAGGAAATAAGAAGGAAGGGGATCGCGGCCTTCTTCGGCAATCGCCATGGCATTTGGCAGGCGCGGCGGCCGGCTCTTATCCATTTGTTTGATCGTATCCTCGACGGATTTCATGCGGGCTTGGTCTTCGGCGGACATGGAGGCGACGACATCTTCTTCAGTGAAGTTGCGGGTCTGTTCCACCTGGCGGACGTTGAGTTTCTGGCCTTCGGTGCGTTTCTCTTCGGGGGTGCGGAGGGCGATTTGAATATAGTCGGGGAGCTTGGCGCGCTCGCGGGCGATGATGCGGTCGCGGTAGGGTTTCTTTAGCGCTTCGATCTGCTTCTTGTGGGGCGCGATGCGCTCGTCGATAGCGGCGTTGGCTTTCTTGTTTTCGGCCGTCTCCGCTTCGTTGGCGAGCGGGTATTCTTTCGCCTTGGTATTGAAAAAGACGGCCTGAATGCCGTAGTAATCCTTCTGCGGGATGGGATCGAATTTGTGGTTGTGGCAGCGGGCGCAGCCGATGGTGACGGCGAGGAAGGCGTTGCCCGTGGTGGTGACGATGTCGTCGAGCTCGTCCATGCGCGTGGCTTCGGTACGGATGTTGTGATCGAGACCGTGGCGCAGAAAGCCGGTTGCCACCAATGCATCGGGATCGTTGGGCGCAATCTCGTCACCGGCAAGCTGGTACCGGGCGAACTGGTCGTAGGGCATGTCGGCGGTGATGGCGCGGATGACCCAGTCGCGGTAGCGGAAGGCATCGTGACGATCGCGGTCGTATTCAAAGCCGCCGGAATCGGCGTAGCGGACGAGGTCGAGCCAGTGACGGCCCCAACGCTCGCCGTAGTGAGGGGAATCGAGGAGCTTGTCGATCAGTTTGTCGAAGGACTCGGGGCGCTTATCTGACAGGAATTCGTCGACCTGTGCGGGGGTAGGAGGGAGGCCCCAGAGATCGAGGTAGGCGCGGCGGACAAGCGCACGGCGGGAGGCTTCGGGAGAGGGGTGGAGTCCCTTGTCCTCCATCGCTCTTAATAGGAACGCGTCGATGGGGTTGCGAACCCAGCCAGCCTTCGCTGAAGCTACGGCTGGCGGCGTGGGGCGGGCCACGGGCTGGAACGCCCAGAATTTGCGCTCTTCGGGGAGGATGGGGCGCTCCTCCATGGCGATCATGGCCTTCTTGAGATCGTTGTCGCCGGTGGTGACCGGTTTGTCGAGCGGGGCTCCGGTGGCGATCCAGCGCGAGAGCACGGAAACCTGCCAGTCAGGGAGCTGCTTGCCGGGCGGCATGGCCGGCTGCTGCGTGTGGCGGACGTAGTTGAGCAGGCGGCTTTGTTGCGGCACGCCGGGGACAAGGGCGGGCCCGCGGTTTCCACCTTTCAGGATCGCGTCGCGGGTGCGGAGGTCGAGTCCGGACATCTGCATGGCGGCGCCATGGCAGGCGAGGCAATTCTGCGCGAGGATCTCGCTAGCCTGACGCGGGATATCGTCTTCGGCGTAAGAGGCGCGAGCGAAGACACAAATAGCGTAGAGGAGGAAGCGGAAGGTCACAACGATAACGATTGTATCCCAAGACAGGTAATGAATGCGCTTACCAACGAACATAACCGCAGGTTTCGAACCGATGAGATGACTGAGGCAATTTTGCGCAAGCGAGGTCTACTGCGCGTACTGGCGCGGATGCGCCGGCTGGCGGGCCGCAAGGCTGAGACGCGGCGGCGTGTCGCAATCACGATACTGTGCGTCATTGCAGGACTGGTGTGCAGCCTTGCGCCTTATGAAGTACGGCCGGGGATCCACATGTTTTTCGGCGGCGCTGCGTCGATGCTGGCGGCGCTGGTGGCCGGACCGTGGTTTGGGGCAGCGGCGGCGCTACTGACATATGGCGCATCGGTGGTGCTAACAGGGCACTTCCTGTGGGTAGTGGTAGGGGTAGCGGAGGCCGCGCTCGTCGGCGCAGTGGCGTGCCGGCTGAAGAAAGCAGCATCCGGAGAGGCTCTCTTCTGGGTGGCGATGAGCGTGACGCTACTGGCGGTTGCGGGGATGAACCTCATCCAGCATGAGGCTGTTGATCCGTGGGCGGTGGTGCTGAAGACTCCCATCAATTCGCTGACGAATCTGTCGCTGGCAATCCTCGGGGTAAACCTGATGCGGGCATGGCAGAAGCCGCGAAAAAACCGCCGCGAACTGGTGGACCAGAGTGCTCCGCTTCGCTCCGTCCGGACGCATCTGTTCGCAATGACGATTCTGGCAGCGCTGGCGCCGTTGACGGTGTTGCTGGTTGAGCAGGGAAAGCGGCTGGAGCGAGATAAGAGAGCGGAGGCGCGGTTGGTGCAGGAGGTCGCCACCAGGCAGGTTGCGCAGGAGATCGGCCTGACCATACGGTTGTACCGTCAAGCCGTGCTGGCGGTGGCCGGGGAGATCGACCTGCACCAAGCCTGGAGGAGCGAAAAAGTTGGAGGGATCGCGGAAATCCTGGAGCGATGCCGTGCTGTCAATCGCGAGTTTCTCACCATGCTGGCGACGGACGGGGACGGGAATATCATCGGCGTCTCTCCTGCTTTCAATTCGCAGGGGCAGCGGCTGACGGGGCGTGAATCCGTGGCGGACAGGGATTACTTCCGTGTCCCTCGCGAGACAGGCATGCATTATCTCTCGGGCGGTTTCGAAGGCAGAGGATTCGGGAAGGACCGGATTGCGGCAGTCAGCGCGCCGATTCAGAACGCGGGCAAGCAGTTTCGCGGCGTGGTGGAGGGTTCGATTTCGCTCGACCGGTTCACGTTGCCGGAGGGCGCCTTTGGACACCAGCGTACTCTCATTCTGTTGGATGCCGCGGGGAAGGTACTGAGTGCAAGCCCCAACAGTGGCTTCAGACCGTTGGACGATGCGGCTACGCATCCTGAGTTGTCGCCGCTTTTCACGAGCGACGGATTCCTCATCAGCCGCCAGGGAGTGACCGATACAGGGTGGACGCTGGTTGTACTGCGGCCGCTGAGCGCGCTCGCGACGGAAATGGAGTCCTACTATCGCACCACAGGATTAGGGATGGCGGCAGCCACGGTCGTCTGCCTCTTGTTACTCCGGCTGATCGCGCGGATGATCGCAAGGCCTATTGACGAGATACTGCGGCACTTGCGTCTGTTCCCGCCGGACGCGCCCACGCCGGCGGACATCCAGTTGAGCCGGTGGACGCCGCGTGAGCTGGAGGAATTGGCGTCTGATTTTTCGCGGCTGTCGGTGGGACTGGCGACGTCGTACAGCGACCTCACCGATTCGCTCGAAGAGCGCCTGCGCCTCAACCAGGAACTGACGCGGATGGTGTCGCAAATGAAGCAGAAGGCGACGGAACTGGCGGAGGCGAAGTCGGGCAGCGAAGCGGCGAGCCGGGTGAAGTCGGCGTTTCTGACCAATATCAGTCATGAGGTACGGACACCCCTGAACGGACTGTTGGGAATGCTGGGAATCCTGTTGGAGGGACCGCTTGAGGAAGATCAGCGGCGAAAAGCCACGATTGCGCAGGAGTCGGCAACGGCGTTGCTGGGGCTGGTGAGCGACGTGCTGAATTTCTCTTCCCTGTCAGGAGGAACCGCGGAGATTGACTCGGTGGAGTTCTATCCATCGGCGGTGGTAGAGGAGGTGGTTTCGATTAGCCAGAGGCATGCCGCGGAGAAGGAATTGACCCTGGTGAGTTACGTAGATCCGAAGGCAAAGCGCAAGTATAAGGGGGATCCGGGCAAGCTGCGAGAGGCGCTATCGCATCTGGCCAACAATGCGCTGAAGTTCACGGCGCGGGGAAGCGTGCGCGTGGCGCTGACGTGCAGGAACGAGCGCGACGGCTACACGACGTTCAAATATGAGGTGAGCGACACGGGAATCGGCATACCACACGACCAACTCGGCCGGGTGTTTGAACCATTCACGCAGGCCGATGGAAGCACAACGCGGCGGCACGGAGGTGCAGGACTTGGGTTGGCGCTGGTGAAGCAGATTGCGCACCGCATTGGCGGAACGATCGGTGTGAAGAGCGAAGCGGGAATCGGGTCGGTTTTCTGGATCACAGTGGAACTTGCCCGTGCCGGGGAAAGTGACGAACCCGCGCCGCCACCGCCGGAAGCTGGCCAGATCGAAAGAAATCCAGGCGAGGAACGGCGGAGGATTCTGGTGGTGGAAGACAACCCGGTGAACCAGAAAGTAGTCTGCCGGATGCTGCAGAAGGCTGGATATCTTGTTGTGCTGGCCGGCGACGGAAGACAGGCGCTCGTCGAGGTGGACCGGGCTGGGCCATTCGATGTGATTCTGATGGATTGTCAGATGCCCGTGATGGACGGCTATGATGCCACGGCGGAGATCCGGCGGCGCGAGGGAACTACGCGGCGCACGCCGATCATTGCGACAACGGCAAACGCGATGGAGGGAGATCGCGAGCTGTGCCTGCGGGCGGGGATGGACGATTACGTCGCTAAGCCGATCGATCGCGCGCGTTTGCTGGCGATAGTGGAACGGTATGCGCCAGAGCCGGTGCGTCAATAGGGCCACTGCGGCTTGCTGAACAAGCCCCCATCCACCCAGATGGTTTGGGCGGTGATGAAGCTGGCTTCCGGGGAAAGAAGAAAGCGAACGGCGCGAGCGACATCCTGGGGTACGCCGATCCGGCCAAGGGGGGTGAGCTTCGCCCACGTGCCGGCATAGTCTCCGGCTTCCTCTTTGGTACGTTCGATCTCCACGGCTCCGGGCGCGACGCAGTTGACACGAATGGCGTATTGGCCCAGCTCCACGGCCGCCACTTTGGTGAACATTTCGATGCCGCCTTTGCTCGCCGTGTAATCGACGAGATTGGGGAACGCGGTCTTGTTGCAGCCGGAACCGATGTTGACGATGGAGCCGCCGCCGTGGTTCTTCATGTAGCGCGCGGCGTGCTGGGTGCAGAGAAAGCAGCCCTTGAGATTGGTGTCGAGGACGCGGTCCCAGTCGGCTTCAGTAAGTTCGAGCAGAGGCTTCCAGGTCTGCACGCCGGCGTTGTTCACGAGGCCTGTGAGATTGGGAAAGCGCTCGATGGTTTGCGCAAACAGTCGCTCGACATCGGCGGAGAGGCCGACATTGGCCTGCACGGGTATTGCACGGCGGCCAAGCGAGAGGATCTCGTCGACCGTGGCGGCAGCGCCGGCGGAATCGGAATGGAAATTCACGGCGATGTCGAACCCTGCGCGGGCCAGTTCGAGTGCGATTCCTTTTCCGACACCTTTGCTGGCGCCGGTGACGAGTACGGCTGGTGTTGATTGTGGAGTGGACACAGCTAGCGATTCAGAGGAACAGGATCGCACAGAAAACCCCGATTGGGAATAGAGTTCATCTGTAACGCGATTTTTCTTGCCCCCCTGCGCCGTTTATCGGAAACTGAAGATTGCCTTGAGCCATCAATTAGGGGCACGATCTGGAAGGAGAACTCGGGAATTGATCAAGATGCAGGATCGGGACACCGTTTGGGAACCGACGGACCGCTGGACGACACAGGATGCGACGGAGCTCTATGATGTGGCGAGTTGGGGCAAGGGCTATTTCTCAGTAGCCGGGAGCGGGCACCTGCTGGTGCACCCCATGAAGGATCCGGCGCGATCAATCGACCTGAAGAAGCTGGTGGCGCAACTGGTGTTGCGCGGAATCAATCCACCGCTGCTGATTCGGTTCGGCGAGATTCTGCAGCACCGTTTGTCGGAGATCAACGGGGCGTTTCAGAGCGCGATTCAGGAACACAACTATCAGGGCAAGTATTGTTGCGTGTATCCGATCAAGGTGAATCAGCAGCGGCACGTGGTGGAAGAAGTGGTGCAGTACGGCAAGCCGTTCCACTTCGGCCTGGAGGCGGGGTCGAAGCCGGAGCTGCTGGCTGTGCTGGCGATCGCCGACAATGAAACACCGATCATCTGCAACGGCTTCAAGGACGATGAATACATCGAGTTTGTGATGCTGGCGAAGAAGATCGGACGGCGCATTATTCCCGTGGTGGAGAAGTTCACCGAACTCGATCTGATCATCAAGTACGCGCAGAAGACGGGCGTACGGCCGGAGTTCGGACTGCGCATCAAACTGGCCAGCCGCGGCTCGGGACGCTGGAAATCGTCGGGTGGATACCGTTCGAAATTCGGGTTGACGGTGAACGAAGCGCTCCAGGCGCTGGACCAGATGAAAGCCGTCGGCATGGCGGATTGCATCAAGCTGCTGCACTTCCATCTGGGCAGCCAGATCACGAATATCCGCCAGATCAAAGGCGCGGTGATTGAAGCGGCGCGATGCTACGTGGGGTTGCAGAAGTTGGGCGCCGGCCTCGAGTATCTGGATGTCGGCGGTGGATTGGGCATCGACTACGACGGTTCGCAGACCGATTTCGAATCGAGCGTCAACTACACGCTGCAGGAATACGCCAACGACATTGTGTACCACGTGCAGAACGTGTGCGATGAAGCCGAGGTGCCGCATCCGTGCATTGTCACCGAGAGCGGACGCGCCATTGCGGCGTATCACAGCGTGCTGGTGTTCAATGTTGTGGGTGTGACGGGATTCGGCGCGGAATCGCTGATTCCGGACAAGCTGCCGGAAGACACCGAGCAGCCGCTGGTGGATCTGCTGGAGACATTCCGGTCGCTGTCGGCGAAGAACCTGCTGGAGAGTTTTCACGACGCGCAGCAGTCGCTCGATTCGGCGTTGAACCTGTTCAGCCTCGGCTATCTGTCGCTGGAGCAGCGGGCGCAGGCGGAGAATCTGTATTGGGCCATTTGCAAACGGATCCAGAAGATGGCGCGCGAGCTGGAGTATTTCCCGGAGGAGTTGGAAGGCCTGGAAGGAATGCTTTCCGATACGTATTTCTGCAACTTCTCGTTGTTCCAGAGCATGCCGGATAGCTGGGCCGTGAAGCAGCTCTTTCCGATCATGCCGATTCACCGGTTGGACGAGCAGCCGACGCACCACGCGGTGTTGGGCGACATTTCCTGCGATTCGGACGGCAAGGTGGATCAGTTCATTGACCGGCGGGACGTGAAGAAGACACTGCCGCTGCACGCCTACAACGGCGAGCCGTACTTTCTGGGGACCTTTTTGGTGGGTGCGTATCAGGAGATTCTCGGCGACCTGCACAACCTGTTCGGAGACACCAACGCGGTGCACGTGCGATTGGGTGAGGGCGATGAGCCAATCCTCGACGCGGTGGTTCGCGGGGATACGGTGCGCGAGGTGCTCGATTACGTGCAGTTTAACTCGCGTGAGCTATTGGAGGACTTCCGCAAAGACGTGGAAGCGGCGCTGCGCGAGGGCCGGATCGGGTTTGGAGAAAGCGGGCAGTTGATGCGGTTCTACCAGGACGGACTGGAAGGCTACACGTATCTGGAAGAGGTGTAGTCACGCGCCACGATTGGAGTTTGCGTTTGGCGAGGCTTCGACAAAGTTGCCTGGATCGCCGGCGAGAATGAAAAGAGGCCGGTCTGATGTCCAATGCCAGTGATCAACCGGCGAGGGCTTATGCGGCCTGATGGCTGGGCGCGTGATGGAGACGAATGAGCTGTTCGGTCTTCACTGCAACCATCGCGTACGCCCTGCCGTTGTCATCGCAGAACTCGACCTCATATACGCCGGGAGCCCAGTTCTCAACAACGGTGCCAACTTGGCCGCGGACTAATCCCTCTCCAGGCAGGTCCTCAAGCAGTGCGACTACGGAATGCATTTCGATATCTGGCATCACGAGCCTTCTTCCTTCCTATAATACATAGCAACTGGTCAGCCGCGGCAAGTCCTCTCCGATTCGCACGACCCACGTGCTGCGGACTGTCACTGTTCTGGCTGGCCGGACCAGATCGAAATCGACGATGTAACGCTGGCCATACAGGCTCGCGGTGCCTGCCCGAGCTTCCGCGCTGTGGGCCGCCCCAAGCAGGGCATCTCTGAGTGCTTCGGCATCGGCTTGACGAATTCCAACGGACGCAAATACTCCTGCCTTGTTTCGGCCTCGTGGATGATTCGTGTTCAGGCAGTACTCTTCAAGCTTGCGGAGATCGACAATCGCACGTTCGCCATTCGGCAGCTTCATCTCGCAACGAGCGTAGCAAGATCGCGGTCTGTTAACGATCCGCATGATGAGGATTTGTATGCAGATCGCGCGTGGCGATGCTTTGCAGGAGGCTGGCCTCTCAGTACCTGCTCCTGTTCCGGTTCAAGGACTGATCAGCCACGGAGCGCTCCGACGGGCACTTCCGCAACCCGCACCCCCGCGCCTCGCAAGGAGGGCTGCCCGCGGTGGGGTATAATGCTACCGTAACCCTGTTTTTCTCGATACCCAACAATTATGTCAACTATTGAAGCCAGCCCGGTCGCTTCGCGTCCCGGCGAACAGGTTTACCGCGTCGTCAATGATTTCAGCATTCAGGTGGCAACGGTAAACGGTTCAGGAAGCCAGACTGCGAACAACGTTCTGATGCGCTCGATTTTCCAGATGGGCGTGCCCGTTTCGGGCAAGAACCTCTTTCCATCGAACATCGCGGGATTGCCCACGTGGTTCACGATTCGCGCCAACAAAAACGGCTGGGTCGGCAGGAAAAAAGAGATCGACTTCCTGGTTGCGATGAATCCGGAAACGGCCCGCGAGGATGTGCTGAAGCTGGACGCGGGAGCGGCGGTGGTTTATGACGAGCCGCTGAAGTTGAAGGACCTGCGCAGCGATCTGCACTTTTATCCGGTGCCGTTCGACAAGCTGGTGGTTCCGGTGTGTCCGGAAGCCAAGCTGCGCAAGCTGGTTCGCAACATGATTTACGACGGCGTTGTGGCGCACGTTCTCAACATCGATCTCGATGAGATGAAGAAGGCGCTCTACAAGCAGTTTGGCCCGAAGAAAGCCAAGGCGGCCGATTTGAACTGGAACGCCGTGATGGCCGGAAAGAAATTCGCCGAAGAGAGCCTGCCGAAGACCGATCCGTTTGCCGTGGAGCGGATGAACAAGACAGCCGGCAAAATCATGATTGACGGCAATGCAGCCGCGGCATTGGGCTGTGTGTTTGCGGGTTGCACGGTAGTGACCTGGTACCCGATTACGCCGTCCAGTTCCCTGGTGGAAAGCATGATTGGCTACCTGCGGCGACTGCGCATCGACAAGGCGACGGGGAAGGCCACATACGCAGTGCTGCAGGCGGAAGATGAACTTGCCGCCATCGGCATGGTGATTGGGGCGGCGTGGGCGGGTGCCCGGTCGATGACGTCCACCTCGGGTCCAGGCGTCTCGCTGATGGCCGAGTTTATCGGGTTGGGTTACTACGCCGAGGTGCCGGCCGTGGTGTTTGATGTGCAGCGGACGGGCCCGTCGACAGGGCTGCCCACACGCACGATGCAAGGCGACATTCTCACGAATGCCCTGTTGTCGCACGGCGACACGCGGCATCCAATCCTGTTCCCCTCCGATCCGGCGGAGTGTTTTCACATGGCGCTTGACGCCTTCGATTTCGCCGAGCGGTTCCAGACGCCTGTGTTCGTCAATAGCGACCTCGACCTTGGCATGAACACCTGGATGGCCGATCCGTTCACTTATCCGAAGCGCGAATTTGATCGCGGCAAGGTGCTGGACGCCGAGGCGCTCGACAAAGTGCAGGAGTTCGCGCGCTATCGCGATGTTGACGGCGACGGTATCCCGTACCGCACGTTGCCGGGCACGCCGCACGCGAAAGCGGCCTACTTTACACGCGGCAGCGGCCATAACGACAAGGCCCAGTACACCGAGCGGGAAGACGATTACGTCAACAACGTTGACAGGCTCTCGCGCAAGTTTGAAACGATGAAGAAGGCGGTTCCGCAGCCCGCGTTTGAATTGAACCCGAACGCGAAGATCGGGCTGATCTGCTGCGGCACGTCGCGTTTCGCGGTGGAGGAGAGCCGTGATCAGATCATTCGCGAGTACGGCATTCCGACCAGCTATATGCGGCTGAAGGCCTATCCGTTCACCTCCGAAGTCCTCGATTTTATCCAGGGGCACGACCGCGTATACATCGTGGAGCAGAACCGCGATGCGCAGTTGATGGCGCTGATGCGGCTGGATCTGCCGGTGGAGCTGCTGCCGAAGCTGCGCAGCATCCGCTACTACGGCGGCATGCCGTTGGACGCGCGCACGGTAACCGCGGATTTCGTGAATCAGGAGGGATTGTAAATGGGCACGATTGCCACGCCCCCACCGCCGCCGAAGAAGCTGAACCGGATTGGGCTTGACGTCCTTCCTTATAAGGGCGGCAAGACGACGTTATGCGCCGGCTGCGGGCACAATTCCATCTCCGAGCGGATGATCGAAGTCTTCTTCGAGTTGGGAATTCAACCGTGGTCAGTGGCGAAGATGTCGGGTATCGGATGTTCTTCCAAGACCCCGGCGTACTTCCTGAACCAGGCCCACGGCTTCAACTCGGTGCACGGGCGCGCGCCCGCGGTGAGCACCGGCGCATTGCTGGCCAACCGCACTCTGCGGACCGTGGTGGTGACCGGCGACGGCGACACGGCTTCCATCGGCATCGGGCAGTTCATGCACATGCTGCGGCGCAACCTGCCGCTGGTCTACATCATCGAAAACAACGGCGTGTATGGACTCACCAAGGGTCAGTTTTCAGCCACTGCGGATGTCGGGTCGAAGCAGAAGTCCGGCGTGATTAATGAAATGCAGCCGATTGACTGCTGTCTGTTGGGGATCGAGCTGGGAGCGACGATGGTGGCGCGGTCCTTTAGCGGCGATAAGAAGCAGCTTACCAGCATTCTCAAAGCGTGTATTTCGCACAAGGGGCTAGCCGTTGTGGACGTGATTTCGCCTTGCGTGACGTTCAACGATCACGAGGGGTCCACCAAGAGCTACTCTTACGTGAAGGATCACGAGACAGTGCTGCACGAGATCGACTATGTGCCGTACTACGAGGAGATCAGCGTGGACATCGCCGAGGGCGAATCGCACGAGGTGCGGTTGCACGACGGCTCGCTGTTGCGGCTGAAGAAGATCGAGAAGGATCACGATCCCACGGACAAGACGATGGCGCGGAACGTGATTCATGAAGCGGCGGCGAAGGGCGAGGTGGTCACCGGCATGTTGTATGTGGAGAGTGGGCGCGACACGCTCATCGACATGCTGAATGTGGTGGACGAGCCGCTGGCGACGTTGCCGCAGTCGCGCGTGCAGCCGGGTCCGGAAGCGCTGGCGATGATCATGGACGAGCTGCGGTAGGAACGGCAACCGCTTGCTTAGAGTCCGTGAGATAATCGAAGTTCGGACCGCTCCCTCACGGTCGCGGCTCGGTAAGTAGCGTGTTAACAACGGGATGCAGAACAGAGCCGCGCGCGTCAGCAAGCGGTTTTCGGAGCGGTCACGTGTTGACGATTGTCCTCGTCCATCCGCGAAATCCTTTGAATATCGGCGCGGCGGCGCGCGCCATGAGCAATTTCGGTTTCGATGACCTGCGGCTCGTGGGACCGTATGATGTCGCTTTCCGGGAAGTGAAGTCAGCGGTGGGCGCCGGGTCTGTCATGCAGACGGCGCGGTGCTTTGATTCCCTCAGCGAGGCGATCGCGGATTGCACCCTGGTGGTGGGGACCACGACTGGCGCGCACCGCGAAGGTCTGCAAACCATGCGGCGGCTGGAGAGCGGCGGCAAACTGCTGGCCCGGCATAAAGGACGGGCGGCGCTGCTGTTTGGCTCCGAAAAATTCGGCCTGTCCAATGACGATTTGAGCCACTGCCAGTGGCTGGTTCAGATACCGTCGCGGGAAGAGCACCGGTCAATGAACCTCGGTCAGGCGGTAGCGGTTTGTCTGTACGAGCTGATCCGCGACCCGAAGGCATCGGACCCGCGGCCGGTTGTGGGCAGGGAAGCCACGGTGGAGCAGACGGAGGCGCTGCAGGCACGGCTGGCGGAACTGCTGGAGCTGAGCGGGCATTACGATCACACGGCGGTGGCGGGGTCGGAGCGGCGTCTGCGGGCGCTGATCAAACGAATGGGCCTGACGAAGCAGGACACCGTCATCTGGTTGGGGATCTACCGGCAGATTCTGTGGAAGATAAAGAGCACGATTTCCTGAATAAGCTGTCCCGATTGGGCTCCAGTTCTCGCTGGAACCAATGCGGGCGATGTCCGATTGTTCAACTTTGAGTGAAACGATTCGGGATTCCTCCGCACTTGATACTCGTACGAAGTTCGAGGATGAGGAGCACAGTATGGACCCGATACTTTACTGGAATGACGTGGCACTGGAAGCGAACAAGGTAAGCCACACGAATGGGGCCGGAGAACAAACCGGTCCAACCCACAGCTCACGAGCATTGGCGCTCGTTCACCTGGCAATGTACGACGCATACGCGGGAGTCATTGCCAATCCTGCGGTGTTGCCACCCTACCTTTCCGGATTGCCGGCGCCTGCCGCTGGTTCCTCCGCGGACGCGGCAGTGGCGGGGGCGGCGCATGCCGTGCTGTCATGGCTGTTTCCCACGCAGAAACCGTTTTTCGACCAGAAGCATGCGCAAGCGGGGTTGTCGAACTCGAGTTCCGGTCTAAACTCCGGGAACGACTTTGGTATGCTCGTGGCTCAGGCGCTGCGTCAGGAACGCAAGGACGACCCGGACTCGAAAGACGACGGCTATGCGGTGTCGGTTGGGCGTGGAGCGCACAGAGCGGATCCCGACAATCCGGACCAGGGATACTATGCGCCGTTCTATGGAGCCAAGTCCAAAGGGATCGCGATCACCACGCGCCATACACTGGCGGCTCCGCCACAGCCAGGCACGCCAGCCTACACGTTTGCCTATCGCCAGGTGCGGGGGAAAGGGGTAGCCGAGGAGTTGATGGGGACACTTCCCGCAGCGTTGCCGAAACGCACCATCGATGAAACCATGATCGGCGTCTACTGGGGATACGACGGCGCAGCGCAACTGGGCACGCCACCGCGCCTCTACAACCAGATTGTGCGGCGAGTGGCGATCGCCAAGGCCAACAGTGTGGCGGACAACGCGCGGCTCTTCGCCTTCGTGAACGCAGCCATGGGAGACGCGGGAATCCTCGCTTGGGATCAGAAGTACATTCACAACCTGTGGCGACCGGTGGTGGGTATTCGAGAGCACGACATTTCGATGGGGCCGGCAGGTATCGGAAACAACAATCTGGACAACGACTGCGATCCGCTGTGGCTACCCCTGGGAGCACCGGCGAGCAACAGCAAGAAGAAGAACTTCACTCCGAACTTCCCTGCCTACCCCTCCGGGCATGCGACGTTTGGCGCGGCGGCGTTTCACATCACACGGCTCTTCTACGGAGTGGCACCTGGCAATCACGCCGCGGATAACCTGTTCAATGGTCTGGACTTTGTCTCCGATGAATGGAACGGCGTGACAAAGGACAATAAGGAAACCGTGCGCCCGAAGCACACGCGAAACTTCCCGGACGGGTTGTGGCAGATGATCGAGGAAAACGGCCGCAGCCGTGTTTTTCTTGGGGTGCACTGGGTATTTGACGCGTTCGCGGTGAACAACTCCAACCAGATAGACCTGGCGCAGAACGTTGGCGGCGTTCCTTTGGGCTTGAAGATCGCAGAGGACATTTTCGCGGCGGGGGCCAGCAAGGCGCCCAAGAAGTCCACAGTGCCGCCGAAATAACCTGGACGAGCATAACACGCCAAATCAAGAAGCGGGTGTGCCTTGAGGCCTGCCCTCTGAGGCATACCCGTTCTTTTTTATGATCCCCGGGGAATAGGATTTGAGGGTGCGGCGGCGCGAGCCATGAGCAATTTCGGGTTTGACGACTGCGGCTCGAGAGACCGTATGATGTCGCGTTCTGTGAGGCGAAGTCGGCGGTCGGTGGCGGGTCTGTCATGCAGGCGGCGCGCTGTTTCGATTCGCGGAGCGAGGCGATCGCGGACTGCACACTGGTATTGGGGATCACGACCGGCGCGCACCGCGATGGTCTGCAAACTATGCCGCTGCTGGAGACCGGCGGCAAACTGCCGGCGAGGGATAAGGAACGGGCTGCGTTGGTCTTTGGCTCCGAGAAATTCGGCCTGTCCAATGACGATTTGCGCCAGTGCCAGTGGCTGGTGCAGATACCGTCGCGGGAAGAGCACCGGTCAATGAACCTCGGTCAGGCGGTGGCGGTTTGTCTGTACGAGCTGATCCGCGACCCAAGGGCATCGGACCCGCGGCTCCGCCTTGTTCTTACGTTCTTTGCGCTCCGCGACTTGGCGAGAGATTGATGAAGTCGCTTGCGAGATGCCTCGTCGGTCTGAGGCGGAGCCTCGTTAGTTGTGCGGGTACAGCCTCGGAAAAAGGACTTCCAGACTATGCGATGGAAAGCGCAACGAGACAGGGCCCTTTGGGGTAGTGGAGGCGAGAAGGCCTTCGGCGGCAAGGTCATTGAGAATACGTCGCGCCGAACGCTCGGGCAGCCCAGTGATCCGCGAGGCCTCCCCGCGTTCGACTTCGCCGCGCACGAGCGTCTCTTCGAGAAACCGGGCTCCTTCAGGCTTCAATTTCCGGTGCTGCGAAACATATGCCCGCAGTCGGCCTGACAACGCGTCGAGGTCAAAGAGGCTCGACATGAAAGTGACCTGGTCGATCGCGACGCGAAGAAACCATGTCACAAAATCAACCAGAGCTCGTTCCGATAGATTGCCTCGGCCGTCAAGGTCGTTTTGTCGCGGAGTGTCCGCCAGGTCCATCATCTGCTTGTACTCGTTTCGGCTATTCAATCCGCGTGCCAAGCCTCGCGATATGGACCAGAGACCGTGCGCGGCGACATCTGCCCCCCACGCCATTGCATGACTCATGAGCCTGCTCACTCGGCCATTCCCGTCTGGAAAAGGGTGGATGTAGTTGAGACGATGATGCGCAGCCGCCACGGCGATGATACGCCCCGCCTTGCCCATGGATGCGAACTCGTATCGCTGCGCGAAATGCTGCATGAAATCGGTGATTCGGTTACTCGCTGGTGGAAGCAGGCGACCTACGGCGACATCATGCTCAGGCAGTGACCGCCATTCACCAGGTATCATCAGGAACTCACGGCCGGCTCCTCTGATGCGAAGCATGGATTCAGGAGCATCTTTATAGAATTCCCGATGCAGCCACTGAAGAAATGCTGCGGAAGCTGGCTCTGGCAGCTTTGCCTCGGCTCCCCGGCGGTCAAGTTGGGCTTGCACGCGGACATGGGCAGCAGCCTCTAACTGGAGATTACGGCGGCCATCATCGCTCTCGAATTCGCCGGCAAGGGCGCGCTCAATGTCGCGAGGACGCGTGTCGTGCCCTTCAATCAAATTGCTGTAGTACGTATTCATGATGCGTACGAGATCGGCTAAATTAGCCGCCGTACCCGGATGCAGTGAGCGGCCCAATTTGGCCGATGCCGCGGAAAGCTCGGCCGCGAGATCAGCGACTACCTCTGGCAAGTTCTCAAAACGAACCGGCTCGATGCGGCTCACAGATTCAAATGATGAATTTGGCCGATCTTTGTCCATTTCCTGTTACCGTAAATATAGCATTTTCGGCGTTTGAATGCGAATACTGGCCGATCTCTTGGCCGATAAAAGGATTACGACTCCTGCTCGCCAACCGTCTCGGCCGAGGATGAAGAGTGAAGCCTACCTCAGGGCGCAGGACGTTCGATTGGCCGATCTTCTGGCCGATCTTAAAAACTAGCGGCATGCAATCGCTTCGCTGAGGGGCACGATCTCGTTTGGTATCATCGCCCGCGTTGGTAACCAATGCGTTCGGGGGTTTGGTTCATTCCTGGCCTCTGAACGCGCACTGGAGCGAAACGGCGGGCTGCTTGAAACCGGCCACGGCTGCCCATGCTTCTACCACTTCATTGTCACTCTGCGTATCGCGAGAGCGGGTACGCATGGGGCCGCGATGCCGGCGACCCCAGGTCCATCCGCGTCGAGATGGATCGCATTCCCAGGGCTATGACCGTGGCTTTGGAGCCGCAGTACAGCGCAGATCACGCGTCCCACGGCGAGTTGTGGATTCATATCCGGTATCAATCCTGCCTCAGGTGGATAGCCCGCGCGAATTTGGCATCTCCAAGAGGTCGTGATCCCCCGGGAATAGAATTTGCGCGAGTTGTCATTGTGTTGCTAGAGTGAAATTGGAACAATTGCTCTCTGAAGGAATAGTTTTGTCTCTACGCGTCCTAACGTTGTTGCTGGTTGTGTGTGCGTATGCATTCGCAGGCGCGCCTGTGGTCGAAATGGCGCCGGAGATGCCTCCGGGCATTCCCTCGCAGTCGGTCCTCGACCGTTATCTGGAGAACACCAAAACCCAGGCGGAAAAGATGAAAGGCGTCTCGATGGACGTCGACATCTCGGCCGAGATGCCCAAGTTGAAGAAGAGGGGCACTTTGCAGGCGTTGCGGACCATCACACGGCTGGGCAAAATCACCTACGATGCCATCCGCTTTGAAGGCGACAACACGATCAAGAAAGAGCTGATCGCCCGCTACATGAGCACCGAGGTGGAAGCTACCGATAAGACCGCGCCGCCCATCACCCCGGAATTTTACAAGTTCAAGTACAAGGGCTTGGTGGAAAGGGATGTGGAGCGTGATTCGGTCCAGGTGCACTGGTTCCAGGTGACCCCCAAGAAGAAACTCGCCGGCACGTTCAAGGGCGACATCTGGCTGGAGAAGGACACCTGCCTCACGCTGCGCGAATCCGGCCGGCTGGTGAAGAACCCCTCCGTTTTCATCAAGCAGTTCGATTTTGTGCGGCTGTACGAGATCAAAGAAGGCATCTCGGTTCCTAAGGAAACCACGGGACTGGTCGAGACCCGCCTTTGGGGCCGAGCCGAGATGAACATCCACTTTTCCAACTTCACCTTTCTGAATCAGGCTGCCAGCGGGCTCAGTGAAGGGCAGTTCGACAAGACGCCGCGCGAGTAAATGAATCTTGACGAACTTGTATAAATCCGCCGGTTTGACGTACCCTCAAAGTTTGGACCCATGCGCACTCTGTTTCTGAACCCACCCTCGTTTGAAGGCTTTGACGGGGGCGCCAGTTCGCGCTGGCCGGCCACTCGCGAAATCGAGTCCTACTGGTATCCGGTGTGGCTGTGTTACCCCGCCGGAATGCTGCCGGACAGCAAGGTAGTGGACGCGCCGCCGCACAAGATTTCCATTGAGCAGACGGTGCAGATGGCGAAGGATTTCGAACTGCTCGTGCTGTTCACGTCGACGCCGGGATTCGAAGTTGACGTCAAGATGGCCCAGATGATGAAAGACGTCAACTCGAAGTTGAAAGTCTGCTTCGTCGGGCCGCCGGTGACTGTCGATCCGGAGATGACGCTGCGGTTGTATCCGGCGATCGACTTTCTGGTACGCCGCGAATTCGATCATCCTGTCGTGAAGTACGCCACGGGCACGCCGATCGAAGAGATTCCGAACGTGAGCTTCCGCAAGAACGGCGAGGTGGTCCATAACCCCGATGGCGGGTACGTGGAAAACCTGGATGAGATGCCGTGGGTGAGCAAGATCTACAAACGCGATCTCGATTTCCGCCGGTACAACGTTCCGTTCCTGAATCATCCCTTCATTTCGATCTACACCTCGCGCGGATGCCCTGCGCAGTGCACGTTTTGTCTATGGCCGCAGACGCATTCGGGCCATCGCTGGCGCACCCGTTCCACCACCGACGTGGCGGCGGAAGTAAAGTGGGCGTTGGAGAACTTCCAGGGTTTGAAGGAGATCTTCTTCGACGACGATACGATGAACTACCAGAAGAAGCGCACGCTGGAGCTTTGCGAACAGCTCGGGCCGCTGAACTTCACCTGGTCGTGCACGTCGCGCGTCACCACCGATTACGACACGCTGAAGGCGATGAAGGAAGCCGGCGCGCGGTTGATGATCGTCGGGTATGAATCGGGTGACCAGCAGATCCTGAAGAATATCAAGAAGGGCGCGACGTTGGACATGGCGAAGCGCTTCACGGAAAACGCGCACAAGCTGGGGCTTACGATCCACGGCGATTTCATTGTGGGACTGCCGGGCGAAACGCACGACTCCATCCGGCGTACGATTGATTTTGCCAAGTCGCTCGACACCGAGACCATTCAGGTGTCGATCGCGCATCCGTATCCGGGGACGGAGTTCTTCGATTACGTCAAGACGAATAACCTGATCACCATTGATTCGATGACGGACGAACAGGGGCATCAGCTTCCAAACATCAAGTACGAGAACCTGGACCGGGCAGAGCTGGTGGACTGGGTGGAGCGCTTCTACGGCGAGTATTACTTCCGTCCAAAGGCCATCTGGCGGGTTGTGCGGAAGGCCATCTTCAACGGCGACGAGCGGCGGCGGCTGCACAAGGAAGCCCGCGAGTACCTCGCACTGCGCGCCAAGCGCAAGCGGTTCGTCAAAGAGCACCGGGCCGCGACGGCAATCGCGCGGTAGGTGCAATGAACAGCGGCCGGCGCCTGGCCTGGAAGACGGCTGTCACCACCCTGGTTGTCGTTCTCAGCAACGTCATCGGCAATCTGTTTCTCAGCTTTGGCATGAAGTCATCCGCAGGGATGTTGAGTCCCTGGGTGTTCGGCGGCGTGGCGCTCCTGATTCTCTGGACCCTCTCGCGCATGACGCTGCTCAGTTGGGCCGACCTGAGCTTCGTGCTGCCGGTTACGGCGATTGGATATCCGCTGTCGGCGGTGGTAGGGCAGTGGTTTCTCGCCGAGGTGATCACGCCGCAACGGTGGTTGGGCACAGCGCTGATTGTCGCGGGTACGGTTCTGGTGGGGTTGACGACGCCTCCGCATAGCGAGGGCAGCGGCAAATGAAGTGGCTCTTGCTGGCGCTGATGGTGACGGCGACCGTGGCGAGCGACCTGCTCCAATCGCACGAGATGAAGCGGCAGGGCGAGATTGCCGATTTCCGGTTGCGTGCGCTGGGGCCGGTGTTTGGCGCACTGTTTCAACGCTGGCGCATGATCGTCGCGGTGGCGTGCATGGCCATTTCGTTTTTCTCGTTCCTGCAACTGCTTCGGATCGCGGATTTGAGTTTCGCGGTTCCGGCGTCGGCGGCCACTTATGTGTTAGAAACGTTCCTGGCCAAAACTGTCTTGAAAGAGCAGGTCGCCTGGCAGCGCTGGGCCGGCGCCGCGATGGTTGCGGGCGGCGTGCTGCTGCTTTCCGTGTGATTTATTTCCTTTATCTCGTTTGCGGGATTGCCGCCGCCTATCAACTGGTAGCGCTGGTGGCGGTGGTGCGCCACCTGCTGTCGCGCGAACGTGTGATCACGCAGTTTCCCAAGGTGTCGATTCTCAAGCCGGTCCATGGGCGCGACCCGTTTTTTGAGGAAGCCATCGGGTCGCACATGGAGATCGACTATCCGGATTACGAGGTGCTGTTCTGCGTGGCCGATGCGGCTGACGAGGCAGTGCCGGCGGTGCGGCAGTTGAGCGAGGCCACGCTGCATGTGACGTCGATCCGGACGCCGAACGCGAAGGTGGCGTCGATGATTGAGCTTTCGCGGCATGCCCGTGGCACGGTCCTGATCGTGAATGATGGCGATATTCGAGTGACGCCCGATTACCTGCGCCGCGTCCTGGGCGGATTGGAAGACCCGCGCGTGGGAATCGTGACCTGTCTCTACCGCCCAATTCCGGAAGGGATTTCGGCGGCGTGGGAGGCCATCGGGATTGCCACCGATTTCGCGCCGAGTACGCTGGTGGCGCCGCTGGTGGGGATCAACGAGTTCGGACTCGGCTCGACGCTCTGCTTTCGCGCGGAGGATTTGCGGGCGATCGGCGGGTTTGAATCGGTGGCCGAATACATCGCCGATGATTACCAGCTCGCCAGCCGCATCACACGCCAGTTGGGCAAGCGAGCGATGATGTCGCGCCTGGTAGTGGATACCAATATCGGCTACCGCGATTGGGTGGGGGCCTGGAAGCATCAGGTGCGGTGGGCTCGCACCATTCGCGTCTCGCGCGGCGATGGGTATTTGGGACTTCCAGTAACGCATGCGGGTTTCTGGGCTTTGATCGCGTTGCTGTGCGGCGCCGGACAGGTGGCGCTGGGGCTGGCGGCGATTCGCATTCTCACCGGGTTTGTGGCAGGCTACGTTTTGCTGCGGGCCCCGGTGGCGCTGGCGCTGCCGTTGATCCCTTTGTGGGACGTGACCGCGTTCTGCGTCTGGATCGCGGGGCTCACAGGCGACACCGTCGAATGGCGCGGCAAGCGGCAACGGCTGGCTCGCGACGGCCGCATCACCGGCTGACTACCAGCGCCCCAACGCCATCATCGTGTTCTGCAGGCGCACGAATTCCAGGAGCCATGCCTGGTACATGTAAGCCACGCCGAGGGCGAGCGTGGCGCCCGCGGCTCCCGCGCCGGCGAGAACGCCCGCGATTGTCATTGCTTCTTTCATCTTGTTCATACGGTGAAGAGTACGAGGCAGCGGAGCGTTCGGATTCGATATGATCGAACCTTGCGCATGAAACTCGTCGTATTGGATGGATACTGTCTGAACCCGGGCGACCTGTCCTGGGACGCTCTGCGGGCTCTTGTCGATGTCGAAGTCTATGACCGTACCCCGGCATCGGAAGTGGTGGCGCGCGCGGCCGGCGCCGACATGGTGATGACCAACAAGACTCCGCTCGATGCCGCCGCGCAAGCGGCGCTGCCTTCGCTGCGCTACATCGGCGTGCTGGCCACGGGCTACAACATCGTGGATGTCGCGGCGGCCAGGCAGCACGGCATCGTTGTCACCAATATTCCCACTTACGGGACAACCTCGGTGGCGCAACATGCCTTCGCGCTGTTGTTGGAACTGTGCCATCACGTGGGGCTGCATGGCGAGGCCGTGCGCGCGGGCGAGTGGTCGTCCAACGCGGATTGGAGTTTCTGGAAAACGCCGCTCGTGGAACTGGCCGGAAAGACGATGGGCGTGATCGGCTTCGGCCGCATTGGACGCGCCACCGCGAAGATCGGCGATGCCATGGGCATGCGCATCCTCGCCAACGATACGTTCACCGCCGATGCACCGGACTACGAGGGATTCCGCTGGGGTTCGATCGACGAGGTGCTGGCGGAGTCCGATGTGATCACGTTGCACTGCCCGCTCACAGCGGATAACAAGGGATTGATCAATGCGGAACGGCTGCGGAAGATGAAGCCGTCTGCGTTCCTGTTGAACACATCGCGCGGGCCGCTGATTGTCGATCAGGATCTCGCGGATGCGTTGAATGCCGGCGTGATCGCGGGCGCGGGGTTGGACGTGTTATCGGTGGAGCCGCCCGTCAGTGGAAATCCGCTCTTCTCCGCGAAGAACTGCATCGTGACCCCGCATATTGCGTGGGCCACGCAGGGCGCGCGTGCGCGGCTGATGGATGTCGCGGTGGAGAACGTGAAGGCATTTCTCGGCGGTGTGCCAGCCAACGTTGTGGGATAGTTGCAGCGTGTTTGATTCGCGCTGTCCGACTGGAAGCGAACGACTGCGAAACAGGACTCCTTCCCACCTGGGAACCCAATTGTGGGCGCGATACAGCAACTTGTATCCATGCTCAGCGAGGGACAGCGAGCGGGCCTGACAATTCACTTACGCGCCACTAGTTTAAGGCCAATTGCGGCAATGCCCAACGCGGCTAAGGCGAAGGTCGCCGGCTCAGGAACGGAAGGGGTAAACGTGACCTGGAAATCTCTTTGGAATCCAGCGAAATCACGTTCGTGGAGAAGGATATTGTTCGCACTGAAGAGCTGTCCGGGATTCACCATCGCCCCTAGCCCATAGTTCAAATCCACCACATTGTCGGCTAGGCCTAGAATCACCAAGGGATTCGATCCGAAGCCAGTCGTGCTGTCGTGGAAGTGCGCTGCGACCAGGTGGCTGCCCTCGCCCGGCCCAAAGAGCGCCTGGATGGCTCTCACGTCCTCGGCGTTGTCCTCCGCATGGATGTGGTAATCAAACCAGGGAACCACCATGCCGTTGGTGTCCCGCACATCCAAGAGCAGACGCAAGCCCGCGCTCGCGCCGGACGTCACCGTGGCGGCGGCATTCTCGGTCAACCTGAAGCTCAGGGGGAAGAGATTCAGGTGGCTCATGGTCACCGTAAGTTTTCCTATCGTGTTGTTGTTGCCTGCCGCGGGCACCGTAGCCACAAAATCTACGCTTACTCCCGGATCAATGGCCTGGATGGTGTAGTTCGGGCCAACTGCATCGCCGTTGGTGATTATGGCGGCGCCAGCCGAGTTTGCGCCTGCAAGTAGCACCACTGTCAGCAACCCTAGCGACAGTGCGGATTTTCTCCAATACATGGGGTAGCCTCCTCTAGCGACTTGTTGCGACGAAGTATAACACACCGGTCTACGGAGTGAATCCACCAGCCGGCGGCAGCGGCAGCGCGTCAGCGATAAACCTCTCAAGCGGTTTTACGGAGGGAATCGCGAAGAGCCCTCCGGCTGATGCCGTTCCGAACCTGCGCGCCATGTTCGCCGTGCTGGACCAGACGGGCGGACGCAAGGGGACATGGAGCCTTCACGTGACGCGCAACTGGCGGCTGACGTTCCGTGTCGACGCCGACGAACTGCTGGATGTGAACTTTGAGGATTGCCACTAGGGAGGAACCCATGCCTATGCACAACCCGCCGCATCCCGGGCATGTGATCCGCACTGAGATCATAGAAGCGAACGGCCTGACGGTGACCGATGCCGCAAAAGTACTCGGCGTGTCGCGCCAAGCGCTTTCCGGACTGCTGAACACTAAAGTGGATCTGACAGGTGACATGGCCCTTCGGATCGAAAAGGCCTTCGGCCCGAGGATGGAAACGCTGATGGGTATGCAGTCAGCGTATGACATCTTTCAGGCCCGCCAGCGCGCATGCAAAATCAACGTCCGCCGTTACCGGTCGTCGAACTAGGTTGTCCCAGCGCTCGAGTAGCGGCATCAGCCGCCGAAGACCATCCGGCCAAGTTCATCACCTAGACGGTTGGCCGCTTCCGGGTCCTGCTCGTTGCGGAAACGCTCAGCCAGGGCGAAAAACTGCTGCTGTTTGCGCTTTTCTGCGTCGATGCCGTTCTCGATCAGTTCCAACAACATGCGATTCTTGCTCAGCTTTCGACTTTTCGCCATGCTACTAAACCTGCTTCGCCAGCTTAGGGGGCAGGGCTGATGCTCTGGCTATGCACCAAAATGGTGTACTTGCGAAAAGGGGGTCTGCGCTGGCAACTATTCGGTTCGGAGGAGCTGCATGACGTCAAGGCGGGCAATCGGCCGAGTCGCCACCCAGATGGCTGCAGCGGCAACCACAACAACGAAGAGAATCTCCACGACGCACGCTGTGGCATTGACCAATTGTGCTCCCTCGACAAGGCTTTCCAGCAGCTTGCCGCTGAGTAGCGCCCCGGCCACGCCGACTATCACGCCCTCCGCTACGGGAAGGAGCCCTTTGAGCAGCAGGCTTGCGCGAAGGCCTGCGGGCTTCGCCCCAAGAGCCATCCGCACGCCCATTGCACGCGTTGCGCGGGCAACCGTATAGGAAACGATGCTATAGATTCCGAAGATCGCGAGCAGAAAGGCAAAAGCAGCGAAACACATCACGGCCGTCTTGTAGAACTGCGGGCGCGCGAACTGATCGGCCATCCGCTGCTCCAAGGTCTTGACATCGAACAGCGGGACCTGCGGGTCCACCGACCGGATAGTGTCGCGAACCATCGCCAAGCGGTTCTCCGGCGCGCCAGCTACTCTCACCACAACCGCAGTACGAGGCCAACCCGGCGAGCGGGACGGATGAAAGATCTGGCTACCTTGCGCATCGGCGGCCATGTAGTCCATCGCCCGTACCACGCCGATGATTCTCCACGAGCTTTTTCCGGCCGAGAGTTCGCGGCCGATGAGATCGGCAGGCTGACCGAACTCGCGCGCAAACGCTTCGTTAACGATTGCGAGCCTGGCGTTGCCAACGATGTCAGCCCTGGTGAATTCACGGCCAGCAAGCAACTGGTTTCCCATGACGCGGAAGTAGTCCTGCATCACCGGAACGAACATGGAATTCATGGATGCCTGACGGCCATCCAATTTGAATCTCGCACCCACGAAGCCCTTGGCGTCGAGCGGCAGGAATTGCGTGGTGCTGGCTGCCTGAACGGGTGGCAGACGTGACAGCCTGTCGAGAACTTCCTGGAAATACCCCAAGCGTTTCGCGGCTGTGTCGTGTGTGGTTCCTTCGAGGGAGACCATTGCTGTGACTACTCCGTTTCGGTCGAAGCCGCGGTCGGCCTGCATCAGATCGAGAAATGCCCGGCCCAGCGAAATGGAGGCGCTAACCAGGACGATGGTGAGCATGACCTGCGCGGTGACCAAGGTCTCGCGGAGGCGCCGTAAGCCCCGATTGTCGCTCGAACTGCGCGTTCCGAACCCATGTATCCGGCTGGCATGAAGTGCCGGCAGGATGCCGAACAGGAATCCAACAAGCAGCATCGTCGCGATGGTGACGCCGATCACATGTACGTTCAACATGGAGTACGTCTGCATGGCCAGAGCGGCCGGCTGCAGTTGCGCGGCAACGGAAGTCACAACGTAAGCAACCAAGGTGCCCGCGGTTCCTCCGGCCAGCGCCAACAGCAGACATTCGCTCAACTGCTGCTGCACCAGTCGGGCTCGGCTGGCGCCGAGAGCGGATCGTATCGACAGTTCCACTTGGCGATCGGCAGTACGCGCCGTCAGCAGATTCGCAACATTGAGGCAGGCAACGAGGAGAATCAGAACCGCGCCACCCATAAGGACCAGGGAAGCTGTCTTTGTGGGCCCAGCGAGTTCATCGCGCAGTGGAGTGACCACAGGTGGGTTCAGGTTTGCGAAAGTTTCCCGGCCGGGCGCGAAGCGACCGGCTTCGGCAAGGGCGAGGGTTCGGGCACGTTCCCAACTGATACCGGCCTTGAGGCGCCCAATCGTGGTGAACCCGTAGTTGCCCTCGCTGTACGCAGCAGGCTTCCAGAGGCTAGCTCTTTGCGGATAGTCGAATCCTGGCGGCGCCACTCCGATTACGGTGAGTGGGTTGCCGTCGATCCGGATCGTTGCACCGAGCACCTCGCGTTCGCCGCCGAACAAAGATTGCCAGAGTCCATAGCTGATGACCGCGACCGCGTTCGGACCGGTTGGTCCCCAGCCGTTGCCTTCCACATCCTCCCCAGGTGCGAATGTGCGTCCCAGCACCGGGCGTACACCGAGCAGTGCGAAGAAATTCCAGGAGGTTTGCGCCACTCGCGCCCGACGCCATTCGCCGGCGCCACCGAGATTCGCGTCGCCGGTCTCCCAAAGGGCCGCATCGTCGAGGAAAGCAGTCTGCGTGCGCCAATCGTGGAAGCGCTTCGGACTGTCGTGAGGCGGAAAAAAGAGTTGAAACGACGCCAGACTCTCCGCCTCGCGAAACGGCAGAGAACTGAGCAGTAAGGCATTCACGACGCTGAACACCCCCATATTGGCGCCAATACCGATGGCCAGCGCGACGATAGTGCATGCCGTTTGCCAGGGACGGACAGCCCACAGGTGGAAGGTGTGCCGGGCATCCTGCGCGAATTCGCGGGCAACCTGCGCAGGAATGGTTACGGCGAGGTCAGTCAACAGCCGGATCCAAAGGACAGCGAGCGCCCAAGCGGTGGTCGACTCGGCGAGTTCCTCGCGGAACTCCTGTTCCATCGGACCGGCATAGGTTTCACGGAATCCTGCCGGATAGAGCTTGAGGAGCCAGCGGTAGATTTTCCGGGAAAAGGGTTCCTCACGCATGTCGTCGCACTCCGAACGTTTCCGCCGCCCGTTCCACAAGTTCCCGCATCCGTGCCGCTTCGGCCTGCGCCGCTCTCCGTCCGAGGTTAGTGATCCGGTAATAGCGCCTGCGCTCATCGTCAAGATGCGGGTCCGGCCGTTCGTCCGTCTCCTCGATCAGTCCCCATTCGAGCATTCTGTTGATCGATCCGTAGAGTACGCCTGGTCCCAATTTAAGCTTGCCCTCAGTGCGCGCGGCGATTTCGCGCTTGATGGCATACCCATGCCGCTCGCCGGCGCCCAGCGACAGCAGAATGTGGAAGATTGTGGGGGACAGTGGCAGCAGGCGCTTCAGTTCTTCAGCAGTGATCCGTGACATACTAGTACATTATATGACATAGTGATCAAAGATGCGACCAGGCGTGCCTGCTCGGCGCATGTCCTTGAGTTCAGATTTCCCAGTCGTGGCTGCGGACCACTTCCTCAACGGAGCCCGCGGCCACTACTTTTCCTTTTTCGAAAAAGACGGCGCGGGTGGCGAGCGCCCTGGCGAAAGGGATGTCGTGAGTGACGAGGATCTTGGCCTGAGGCAGACTTGTGAGGCATTGGACGAGCCCGCGCTCGGCCGGGGGATCGAGGAAGGTGGTGGGTTCGTCGAGCACGAGGATTTCGGGGGACATGGCAAGAACACCGGCCAGCGCGACGCGGCGTTTCTCGCCGGCGCTGAGGTGGTAGGGCGCTTTGGCGGCAACATGCTCCATGCCGGTCTGCTGTAATGCGGCACGGGCGCGGGCGATAGCGGCGGCGGGGGTGAGTCCCTGGTTGCGGGGACCAAAAGCCACGTCTTCGAGAACAGTTGGGAGGAAGAGCTGTTCGTCGGAATCCTGGAAGACCATGCCGACCTTGGCGCGAATGGCGGTGAGGTTCGGCTTGGTCACGGGCATGCCGCACACCAGGATTTCTCCCTCGCCTTGAAAGAGCCCGTTGAGGTGGAGAACGAAGGTGGTTTTGCCGGAACCGTTGGGTCCCAGGAGAGCGACCGTTTCGCCGGGGTAGAGTTGAAAATCGACGCCGTCCAACGCCACTGTGCCGTCGGGATACTGGTAACGGAGATTGCGGACGTCCACCACGGGCTGTGTCATCGCGTCACCCACAGACGGATTCCGGCGGCGAGGGCGATGCAGGTCACGAGAAATACAAAGTCGCGCCCGTGGAGGGCTGGCTGGTCCAGCAGTGGGATCTCGCCGCGAAAGCCGCGAGCCATCATCGACCGGTGGATGGCGTCGGCGCGCTCGTAGGATCGCGCAAAGAGTACTGAAAGCATTCCGGCGGCGGCCTCCATTGTTTCCGAAACAGTCCGTTTGCTGCTGCGGTAGCCGCGGCAGAGAGAGGCGGCGCGCATGTGCGCGGCCTGTTCAAGGAGCACGAACAGATAGCGGTGAAGGAACTGCACCACGAGAACCAGGATGCGCGGGCAGCGTAGTGCGTGGGCGGCATTGAGCAGGCGCGGCATCGGTGTCGTACCCGCCAGCAGCAACACGGCGAGGGCGGAAAGAAAGGCCTTGGCGAGGAGGCCCCAAGCGCGGCCGGCATCGCCGTTCCATGCGGAGATGGCAGCGAACGTGATGGTGAAGGGGAGGACGGCGCAGGCGCGCAGGAGCAGCGCGGCGAATGGGAGCCGGGAAAACACTATGCCAAGCAAAGCCATTGCTCCAAAGCCGGCGAGCGCGGCGCCGGGGAATGGGTGAAGCGTCGCCATGGAGAGCAGGAACGCTAGAAGGGCGAGGATCTTCACGCGGGCATCCAGGCGGTGGAGCGGGCTGTCGCCACGGCTCCATACATCGACAACGGCGTGCTTGGTGCTCAAACCTTTGCGCTCCGGCGCGTCACCAGTTTTGCGATGAGAATGCAAACGAGGTAGGTGACTCCGAGGCCGGCCAATCCGGCGAGCGCCTTCCGCAGCCAGCCCTGCGAAAGCAGGTCCAACTCGTAGCCGGCCAGCGGGGTTGTGAAAAGCTTCTGCTCGCGGGAGGCGATGCCGAGTGCTTCAGAGAGTTTTTCCAGACCGTCGGGTAGGGAGGAAGCAAGGAGAGCGCCCACGGAGGCAATCAGGATCGCTGCAACCAGGATAGTGGCGAGCCCCCTGCCGGGCGGTTCCGCTGAACGCCGCACCCAGGCTGGATTCAACTGCTGGAGAGCGCGCAGCACCGCCACGGTGATGGCGCCCTCGATGGCTGCGCTGATCGCGAAGAGGCCGAGCGAAACCGCGCCGACGCTCGATGGGATGGGCACTTGGGAGAGACGAAGTTCCGTCATGGCGAGGGTGGCGCTGAGGAAGACGGAGAGAAAGCCTCCGGCGAAGATGGCGGCGGTGCGATGTGAGCCGGAACCGAAACGCGCGTACGGCAGGTAGCCCACCCAAACGCCGGCAATCGCCATGTTGAAGACGTTCGCTCCAAGAGCGAGAATTCCGCCATCCTGGAACAGCAGCGATTGAACAACGAGAATCGCCGTCATCACGATGGAAGCCGATTCCGGGCCGAGCGTAATCGCCAGAAGCGCACCGCCGACGAGGTGGCCGCTGGTACCGATGCCGACGGGGAAGTTGATCATCTGCGCGGCAAATACGAACGCTCCCATGACCCCCATGAGGGGGATTCGGCCGTCTTCCAAAGCCGACTGCGTCCGCCGCGCGCTATAAAGGACTCCCCCCGCGCTCACAGCCCCGGTGGCGAGATAGACCGGCGCAGTGAGGAAGCCGTCAGGAATGTGCATGAGCTACGAATTGTTCCGCATCTCAAACCGTAACACGAATGGCGGAATCGTGCCACACCCTTGCCCTCCAAAGCGGCTCCCCGTAAACTGCTACGAATGAGCACGCTCAGCCGAATCGGTGTCGCCATTGACGCGGACCTCCTGGAAAAGTTCGACGCCCTGATCGCGCGCAAGGGCTACACCAACCGCTCGGAGGCGTTTCGCGATCTGATTCGCGATGAGCTGGTGCAGAAGGCGTGGGAGAAACCGGAGAGCCAGGTTGTGGGGACGGTGACGCTGGTGTATGACCACCATGTGCGGATGCTCAATGAGAAGCTCACTGAGATTCAGCACGAGGCTTTCCATACCGTGCTTTCGACGCTGCATGTGCACCTGGATCACGACCACTGCCTGGAGGTGCTGGTGATGCGGGGGAAGGCGAGCACGGTGCAGCAAGTGGCGGATGCGTTGATCAGCACCAAGGGCGTTAAGCATGGACGGCTGACCATCACCACCACGGGGGCGGAATTGTGATCGTCGGCACGGGGGTGGATCTGGCCGACGTGAGGCGCATTCGAGAGGCGATTGAACGGTACGGTCGGCGCTTTGTGGAGCGGGTTTTTACTGCTGGCGAGATTGCGTACGTCGAGTCCAAGGCGAACAAATATGAACGCTATGCGGCGAGGTTCGCAGCCAAGGAAGCGGGGATGAAGGCGATCGGGACTGGGTGGGACAGAGGCACAGGCTGGCACGATTTTGAAGTCGTGAACCTGCCTTCCGGTCAGCCGCGGCTGGAGCTGCACGGCAAGGCCGGGGAAATCGTCAAACAGATGGGAGTCCAGCGCGTGCATCTTTCGCTGACACACACAGCGGAAAACGGAATGGCATTCGTGGTTCTGGAAAGCTGAAAATCGCTTATACTTGTGTGTTTGGGCATTAGGTAGCACATGGCAGCAGTCAAGCTGGAACTTATCAGGCCTTCCTCCGGCACGGAGAGGGCTACCGTAGCGGATCAGGCGGGCGCCGAAACAGACCCGCTCGCGGACCTTGCCCGCCAATCTCTCTATTACATGGCGATGATGCGGGAGGTGGAAGACCGCATTGAGCGCAAGCTTTACCGCCAGGGTAAGGTGGTGGGCGGCGTGTATGTGGGGCGCGGGCAGGAGGCAATTCCGGTGGGGAGCGGCCTCGCGGTTCGTCCGGACGATATGCTGTTTCCCTCTCACCGCGACATGGCGTTGTTCCTGATTCGCGGTGTCAGCGCGCGGCAGATTTTCGCGCAGTACATGGGGCGTGTGGACGGGCTCACGAATGGGCGCGACGGCAACATGCACATGGGGGACCTGAGTAAGCGCCTCGTAGCGATTATCAGTGCCATGGCGGCGAGTATCCCCGTGGCGGCCGGTGCCGCGATGGGGATGAAGTATCAGGGCAAGGACACTGTGACCGTGGTTTACTTTGGCGATGGGGCAACGAGTCGCGGCGACTGGCACGAGGGGATCAATCTGGCGAGCGTGCAGAAGGCGCCGCTGGTGCTGATCTGCAACAACAACCAGTATGCTTATTCCACCCCGTTGAGCAAGCAAATGGCTTGCGCGAATGTGGCGGACCGGGCACCGGGGTACGGCATTCCCTCGGAGGTTGTCGATGGGAACGATGTTCTGGCGATTCACGAGGCGAGCAGGCGCGCGATTGCTCATGCACGTGCCGGACATGGCCCGTTTCTCATTGAATGCAAGACGTTCCGGATGACCGGGCATTCCGCCCACGACCCGGCTGATTACGTCCCCAAGCACCTCTTTGCAGAGTGGAGCGCGCAGTGTCCGATCGCCCGGCTGGAGAAGAAGATAATCGAACGGGGCTGGGCGAGCGTTGAAGAAGTGGCTTCGATCCGTGCGCGAGTGGTACGGGAGTCGGATGAAGCGGTCGAAGCGGCGGAGAAGAGCCCCTACCCGGACGCGTCCACTTTGCTGGACAACTTGTACGAGAAGTAAATGACAACTACATACGTAGATGCGATTCGCCAGGGTATCTCTGAGGAGATGGAGCGCGACCCAAACGTGTTTCTTCTCGGTGAGGACATTGGCGTCTATGGGGGAGCTTTCAAGGTTACCCAGGGACTGTTGGAGCGGTTCGGGGAGCGTCGGGTTGTCGACACGCCGATCTCAGAATCGGCAATTGTAGGAGCTGCGATCGGAGCGAGCTTTATGGGTTTGCGTCCAGTGGCGGAGATCCAGTTTGCGGACTTCATTTCGTGTGGCTTCGATCAGATTGTGAACTTCGCTGCAAAGTGCCGGTATCGGTGGAATGCTCCCGCTCCTATTGTTGTAAGAGCACCTTGTGGAGGTGGGATCCATGGCGGTCCGTTCCACTCGCAGCAGAATGAGGCCTGGTTTGCCCACACGCCGGGGTTGAAGGTGGTTCTGCCGGCGACGGCCCGGGATGCGAAGGGTCTGATCAAGTCGGCAATCCGGGACAACGATCCGGTTATTTTCTTTGAACACAAGGCTTTGTACAGGCGGATCAAGGAAGAAGTGCCCGAAGATGACTATTCCGTCCCGATCGGCAAGGCGAACATTTTCCGCGAGGGGAAGCACATCACGGTGGTGACCTACTCTGCCATGGTGCATGTGGCTGCGGAAGCTGCGGAGATCCTGGATAAGGACGGCATTTCGGTGGAGATCGTCGATTTACGGACGCTGACACCGTTGGACGAGGAGACAATTCTTGCAAGTGTAAGAAAGACTTCCAAGGCACTGGTGCTCCACGAGGCCAATCTAACTGGCGGCTTCGGCGGGGAAATCACTGCCCGGATTACGGAGAAGGCGTTTGAGGATCTGGACGGACCAGTGCTGCGTTTAGCGGCTCCGGATGTTCCGGTTCCGTTCAGCACACCCCTGGAAGAAGCCTATCTGCCGAACACGCAGAAGCTGTTGGAGAAGCTGCGGTGGCTGGCAGCCTACTAATTCAGTAGTGGTTTGAGCACCTTTCCGCCGTTGACCCCCGTGGGTTTGGCCTGATCCACCGCGAGAACACCGTTCACGAAAACGTATGGAATCCCTTCCGGAAACGCCAGGGGATCGGTGAAACTGGCTTTGTCCTGCACGGTTGCGGGGTCGAAGATGACGAGGTCGGCGGACATCCCTGGCGCGATCCGGCCCCGGTGGGCGAGACCGAGGCGGTTGGCTGGCAGCGATGTCATCTTACGGATCGCCATCTCCAGGCTGATCACTTTGTCCTCACGGACGTACTTGGCGAGGATGCGAGGGAAACTGCCGAAGGCGCGGGGGTGGGCTCCGGTGGCAGTGGGTGGGGTGGGCGCGGCGTCGGTACAGAAACTGACCCATTCGGTTCGCATCGCCAGGTTCTTCTGACCTTCGTTCATGCTTTTGGGATTCACGCTGGCCTCTTTGAGGACCAGGTCGAAGAAGGTATCCCACTCATCTTTCTTCCACATACGGGCGATTTCGGCAACGGACTTCCCTTCCACGGCACGGTCGCTGCCGCCGGGGACGGTGGCGACCAGGATGTTGTCCCAATCGCGTCCGACGTGCTGATACCAGTTCTCCCAATCCCGGCGGTTCTCGATTTCCTGTCTGAGCTGGCGGCGGACGTTCGGGTCGTGGAGGGTTTTGAGGAACACGGCGTTGCCCTTGGCGTAATGGTGCGGCATGATAAGCGATCCGATGCCCAGTCCATTACGAATGTAGGGGTAGACGTCGGCGGTGACGTCGGAGCCTCGGTCGCGGGCTGATTGGATGAGGTCGACAGCCTTTTGCATGAGCGGCCAATTGGATTCTCCGGCGGCTTTGAGGTGATAGATGTGGACAGGAGCGCCAGCCAGCCTGCCGATCTCCATGGACTCGCGGATGGCCTCGAGCAACTGGGCGCTTTCGTTGCGCATGTGCGTGGAATAGATGCCGCGATACCTGGCCGCAACCTTAACCAGTTCTACGAGCTCCGCGGTTTTGGCGTAGGTGCCGGGGGGATAGATGAGGGCCGTCGAGACGCCCACCGCGCCGGCCCGCATGGACTCGTCCACGTGGGCCTTCATCTTGTCGAGCTCGGCAGGGGTGGGCTCACGGTCTTCGACTCCCATGACTATCCGCCGGATCTGCGCCGCGCCGACATTGTGGACCACGTTGACAGCGATGCCGGCCTTCTCCAGAATGGCGTGGTATTCGGCGTAAGTGCGCCATCGAAAGCCCTTACGGGCTGCTTCGGCGGAGAAGGTGTCGTCACTCTGCGGTGCCGGGGAGGAACCCTCGCCAGCGAAGATCGTGGTGATGCCCTGGCGGAGTTTGCTGGCCGCGGAATCAGGATTGGTGATCAGGGGGACGCTGGAGGCTCCCATCATATCGATGAAGCCCGGGGCAATGAATTCCCCGTTCAACTGAATGACGCGGCGAGCGGGTACCTTGGAGAGGTCGCCGATGCCGTCGATTCGGCCATTGCGAATTCCGATGTCCGCGCGGAACCAGGGGTTGCCCTGCCCGTCGACGATGCGGCCTCCGCGGATGACGTAGTCGTGGACCTGCTGAGCGGTGAGTGTGTTTACAAGAAGTAGCAGTACTGTCAGACGCAAAGTTTTTGCCTCCCTCTAAAGTCCCCAATGGTACTTGCCGATCAAGGTACCGGATATAGTTGCATGGAACCACTCATTTGGATCATGATGCCCGCATTCGTGGCTGCCGGATCGGCATTGCTGTCGTTCTATATTATGCAGGCCCGGATGGAGGTTGCGATAGCAAAAGAGCGAGAAGTGCTTGCCACGGCGAAGGCGACCATCGACTCTCACGAGAAGATCCTTACGGAGAAGATCCGGGCAACCGAGGAGGGGACGAAGCGCGAAGCTTTGAACGAGTTCCTGGGGGATTTCCGCGTCGAGGAACGGCATTACATGCGAGAGAGCAAGTCGTTGTTTGCCAGCAAGAAGTCGATGGTGCTGCAGGAACGGCTGTACTTCCGCAACATCCCGTTGTCGAACTGGGTGGAACATGAATTGACAGTGGAGGAGGGCGGCGACCTCGGTCAGTTGGCGAAGGCGTGTTCGATTTTTAGCGCCAAAACCTTGGGTGATGCACAGGGGTCGAAGCTGCTCACGTAGAATCAACCGAGAGTGGAACGGAAAATCGCAGCCAGTCCAGCGCGATCCAACTCGTGGTTGGCGATTTGGATCATTGCATCGTAGAGACGATCTTCCGATAGCAGCTCAGTGCTGCAACCATTGATTTCCAGAAACACCATGGCGGCAAGGATAGCCGCGCGCTTGTTGCCGTCCAGGTAGGCTTGGCTTTCGGCTATGTGGAATGCGTAACCGGCTGCGATTTCGCAGAGATCGCCACCACCGTAGTAATAGACGTTCATCGGCTGCGCGACCGCCGACTCCAGTCCATGCTCATTGCGGATACCGTGCGTGCCGCCGTGACGTTCTATGGAATCGTGGTGAAGTTCGTCGACCTGCGCGCGGGTGAGAAAGATCGGTTCGGTCACTTCGCCAGTCTGCGGAGCAGGTTATCGTGCACGGCGAAGACCTTCTTCTTGGCGACCTGGAACGCCTTGTCAGCGGATTCCTGCGACTTGCTGGAGCCGTTCAACGGTTCCCTACGTGGAGTTGCAGCCTTGACTTTGGATGTTTTGTCCATGCCGGTCCAATCTTCATTATAGCGCGGGCCGCGAGTACCAGATCCCGCGGACCACTGCCAAACCGGCTCATTTTTTCTTCTTTTTCGCCTTTCCCAGAGCCGCGCTACGTGCGGTGACGGTGATCTCGATTTTCGCCGTTCCTACGAGTTTCGCGATGCCAACGGTGGTTCGGGTGGGGCGCGGCTCGGGGAAATATGTGGTGTAAACGGCATTCATGCGGCCAAAGAGCTCCATGTCTGTAAGGTAGACTTGCACCGAAACGGCATCTGCGAAACTGATGCCTGCATCTTTCAGGACCACGTTGATGTTCTCGAGGGTCTGTTTCACCTCGTCTTCGAATTTCTCGGGGATCTTGCCGTCCTTACCGCCAGTCATTCCAGCAACATACAGCGTATCGCCGTAGATGATGCCTTGACTGAAGGGCCTATTGGCGTTATTGCCGATGGCCGTTTTTTGAGCCAAAGCAGGCAGTGCTCCGATGAGGAGAGTGATCGCGATTACGGATGGGAATAGCCGAAACATAAAAGAATCATACACCAGTGGCAGGGCAAGGGGTGGCAAGTTCTGGAACTTGGTACCAGTCATAAATGCTACTAAGGCACCATTGAACACAATTGTGATGCGGGGCATCCTAAGAGTCGTTAGCGCACTTCTTGGAGGAACATGCATACCGCGACACACAAACCGGAGACGGAACGGCGAGCCGCGGATCGTTTCCCGATCGAGCGTGAGGTTCGATTCAAGCTTCTCAGCAAGAAAACGGGAGACGACAACGGAGTGGGGAAAACCATCAACATCAGCAGCAACGGGGTCTTGTTCTCGACCGACCGTCTGTTGATTCCTGGGCGCCGTCTTGAAGTATCTATCAACTGGCCTGCGCAACTGAACAACAAATGTGCCCTGAAGCTCGTCGCACGGGGACGCATCGTTCGGTTTGAGCAAGGCCGCGTGGCAATGGAGATTCAGCAGTACGAATTCCGTACAACTGGGTCTAGTCCGAACTAACAGCCTCAAAGGAACACGCGCCCATCGGAGTGCGGCGCGATCAATGTTTCCTGGCTCTGATGGTGCACGCCGCACCCTGTGCGCTCCGAGTTCGGTCGGCTTGGCGTCGTTGGCTTGGGGGAGGCTGGGGTCCAGCCAAGCCAGCGTCGTGTATCCGCAGTCCACGTATAATCAAATCTGAGGAATACAAGCGGATGCGGAAGCGATTTCTGTTCGCCACGGGTTTGGTCCTGTTGGCTATATTGCTGACGCTGGTTGTCCTGCAGAGCTCGTTTAGCTTCGGGGAGTTCGGGCCCGCCACTGTTCCGCAGACCTACGTCTTTTGGGGCGTCTCGGTCATCGTCTTTCTTCTCACAGTCATTCTTGCCTTCATTCTGTTTCGCACGGCCCTCAAGTTGTACATGGAGCGTCAGCGGGACCGGGAAGGGTCGCGCATTAAGCAGCGGTTGCTTTTCGGCGCGCTCGCCCTCAGCTTCATGCCGGTCCTGTTCCTGGTGCTATTCAGTTATGAGCTGTTGAACTACAACCTGGTGACGTGGTTCAGCCGTCCGGCAGCCACTATCAACTGGAGCCTGATTGAGATGGGCGTCGCCATTGACCGCGAGTCGCAGGCAAAGGCCAAGTTGCTGGCAGAGCTGTTGGCCACCACGCCGCCTGGTGTGGCGGTAAAGAGGATTTGCGACAGTCATCTCGTTCAGGAGGCCTGGGTGGAGCGGGCGGGCGGGGAGCGGAGTTTTCTATGCGGTCCGGCGAAGCAGCAATCGGGCAAGTCGGTGGAAGGACGTGCGTCGAGTGCCGCCGAGACGATTGTGGCGGTACGCGTGGCTGTGCCGTTGGACCTGGCGCAGAAGAAGCAGGAGATCGACCGTTTGGTGGCCCTGTACAACAAGCAGTCGGCCAACCGGCACGACTTCCGCAACTTCTACGTGCTGCTGCTTTCGCTGATTACCTTGTTCGTGCTTTTTGTAGCGGCGTGGGTTTCGCAGTTCATGGCGCGCCAGATCAGCGATCCGATATCGGCGATTCTGCGGGCGGCCAATGAAATCCGGCGCGGCAATCTGGACTACCGCATCAACACGAAGGCGCTGGACGAACTAGGGACGCTGGTGCGAGCGTTCAATCAGATGACGCAGGATCTGGACACAAATTCGAAGGAATTGGAGCGGCGGCGTCGGTTCACCGAAGCCATTCTGGAAAGCATCCCGACTGGTGTGATCTCACTCGATCCCGGGGGGCGGATCCAGCGCTACAATCAGGCACTACGAAATATCTTCCCCACGCTGGCACCGGAGAGTTTCCATTCCATCGACGACATCCTACCGCCCGAAGAAGCGAAGGAAGTGCGCTATCTGATGAAGCGCGCGCGACGCACCGGCGTTGCCACGCGGCAGCTCGATTTCACCCGTAAGAAGCAGACCGTGCACTTTTCGGTGACCGTCTCGGCGTTGGAAGAGAAGGGCAACTCGGGCTACGTGCTGGTGATTGAAGACACGAGCGAGCTCCTGCGCGCGCAGAAGACCGCCGCGTGGCACGAAGTGGCCCGGCGGATCGCGCACGAGATCAAGAATCCGCTCACGCCGATCGCATTGTGTGCCGAGCGAGTGATTCGACAACTGGACCGCGTCAACCTCACGCCCGAATCCAGCCGCGTACTCCGCGAGTGCTGCACGACGATCCTGAGCGAGGTGGAGTCAGTGAAGACGCTGGTGGACGAGTTTTCGCAGTTTGCGCGTTTTCCGGCGGCGCAACTGGCTGTTGGCGATTTGAACGAAGTGGTGGAGAATGCCTTGGCGGTCTTCCGCGACCGGCTGGATGGGATCGAGGTGCGTACCGATCTGGCGCGCGACTTGCCGCCAGTGAACCTGGACCGTGAGCAGTTCAAGCGTGTCGTGGTGAACCTGGTGGACAATGCGGCTGAAGCGATGCAGGATTCGCATGTCCGGCGGCTGAGCGTGCTGACGCGGTTATCCTCCGCCGATACGGTGGAGCTCGTGGTGGCCGATTCGGGCCATGGTGTTTCGCCTGAAGACCGCGAAAAACTCTTTCTTCCCTATTTCTCCACCAAAGGGCGCGGAACCGGCCTGGGACTCGCTATCGTGAACCACATTCTCTCCGACCATCGGGCTCAGATACGCGTCGAAGACAATCAGCCCGCCGGCGCGAAGTTCATTGTTGAACTGCCGGCGATACCGGCTCCCGATTCCGAAATGAACGTCACTGAAGTGGCGGCCCGAGCATGAGGAAATACCGGGTGCTGGTGGTGGATGACGAACCGGGAATCCGGCAATCGTTGAAAGGCGTGCTGGAGGATGAGGGATACGAAGTCCACTCCGTGGAGACCGGGGAAGCGTGCCTGGAGGAGGTGGCCAGGCATCCATATGATGTGGTGTTGATGGACATCTGGCTCCCTGGGATGGACGGGTTGGACGCACTGGTGGCAATTCGCGAGATTCCTCTGGAAAGCCGTCCCACGGTGGTGATGATTTCCGGGCACGGGACCATTGAAACGGCTGTCAAGGCGACCAAGCAAGGGGCTTTCGACTTTCTCGAGAAGCCGCTCACGATCCAGAAGATCACGATTACGGTGAAGAACGCGATCCAGCAGCGGAAGCTGGAAGTGGAAGTCCAGCGGCTGAAAGAAGAGAGCGGTCCGGGGCTGGAAATCATTGGCGAAAGCGTGCCCATGAAGGCGTTGCGGCAACAGTTGCGCCTGATGGCCGGAACCAACGGCCGCGTCCTGATTTACGGCGAGAGCGGATCGGGCAAGGAGCTTGTGGCGCATGCGATTCACGCGCTCAGCTCGCGGGCATCCGAGGCGTTTGTGGAAGTGAACTGCGCGACGATACCGGAAGACATGATCGAAAGCGAGCTGTTTGGGCACCGGCGCGGGAGCTTTCCGGGGGCGATTGAAGACAAGACCGGCAAGTTCGAGAAGGCCCATGGCGGGATGTTGTTTCTCGATGAAGTGGGCGATATGAGCCTGAAGACGCAGGCGAAGGTGCTGCGTGTCCTGGAGGAACAACGGTTTGAGCCGCTGGGGGCGTCGGAGTTTGTGAAGGTGGATGTGCGGGTGGTGGCGGCCACGAACAAGAATCTGGAACTGGAGATTGAGCGCGGCAATTTTCGCGAAGATCTCTTTTACCGTTTGAATGTCATTCCGTTTCATGTCCCACCGCTGCGGGAGAGGTTGGAGGACATCCCGCTGCTGGCGAATCATTTTCTTGCGCAGTACACCAAAGCATACGGGCGCAAGCCGAAGGAACTGGCGCCCGAGGCCTATCAGGTCTTGAAGGACTATCATTGGCCGGGCAACGTGCGTGAGTTGAAGAACCTGATGGAGCGGATCGTGATCATGCACCAGCAGAGCACGATTGAGGCGCGGCACATTCCGCTGAGTCCGTCGAAACGCAGCGTGTTTGAGCGGCCGCTGGATTTTTACGGCAGCCTGCAGGAGGTTCGCGAGGCGGCGGAGCGCGAGTTCATTCTCAAGAAGCTGGAAGAGAACAAGGGGAACGTGTCGCGGGCGGCCGAGGCGCTGGGACTGGAGCGCAGCAACCTTTATCGCAAGATGAGGGCTCTGGGAATCGCGGCGAAGGACTGAAGGGATTGGGAGAGGGATATGAACGGGACACCAACCAAGATCACTGTGCGCGTGATTGCGCGCGATGGAAAATTCCTGGGCGACGACATTGGCGGGGCGCATGTCACGATTCGGGACGCTGCGACAGGGCGCATACTCTCCGAGGGCGAAACCGCGGGAGGGTCAGGGCCCAATGGTCCAGGAGGGCTGATGTGCGCGGCACTGCGCCGTGGACAGCCGCTGCCGGATACAGGGGCGTCGTCGTTCACCGCGTGGCTGCCGCTGGCTGCTCCGCAGCAGATCGAGGTGACGGCGTTTGGGCCGTTGGGGGCGCGCGGGTCGGCCAATCGAGCGTCGGCGACGCAGTGGGTGTATCCGGGAAAGGATCTGACAGGCGGGAATGGGTTCGTTTTGGAACTACCGGGTTTGATCACGCAGATACTCAATCCGCCGACGCACTACTCACCTGCGGCGATCGGCCCGATTGAGATTCGCGCCAATGTCGCGATGATGTGCGGATGCCCGATCGACTACAAATCCGGCGCGACCTCGATATGCCCGGAGTTGCCCGATAAGGATCAGCCGTGGCTGCCCTCGGAGTTTGAAGTGTGCGCGAGCATCAGTACAAGCGGCACGCCGCCGCTCGAATTGCCCTTGATCTTTCTGGGCAGTGCCGCCACGCCTGGGCAGTTCGCGGCTATGTGGACTCCGGCTGCCCCGGGCATCTACAAGATCACGGTGTTCGCGTTCCAACAGGCGACTGGGAATACGGGCGTCGATGTTGCCACTGTGATCCTCCCGTGAAGTAGCTGGCTGCTTGCCAGGGCCAAGCTGCCCACAGAATTCTTAACTGTACAGTCCGACGACTTCGCCGCCTGCGGCAACGCATTGTTCCAGGACCTGGGTGAGGCGTTCCAGGAAATCGCGCAGTTGAGGCGGAGGGAGTTTCCAGCGCTGGGCGACCGGATTAATCCAGGCATCGGCATTGGGTTGGGAGAGGATGGCGCGGAGGCGCTGCGCCGCCGAACTCACCTGCTGGTTTGATAAGCTGCCGTAGGTCTCTTCCGCCGAGGAACCGTCGAAGCCGCGCCACTCGCCTTCCTTGAGGGCGCCGAGATCGCACTGCGCGAGTTCTCCGGCCGATTCCAGCAGGGCGGTGCTGCTGCCGGCGGCGAAGGCGACTTCGCCGATGTGGCTGCCGTGTTCCCGCAAGTGATCCGGTACGGCGGGCTCGCGCAAATCGAGAGGAAGCGGGCTAACTTCGGAGATGGTGTAGAGGGAGAGGAAGTAGGGCAAAGTCACCTCACGCAATCAGTCCAGTGGGGAGATGGATGCTTTCGATATCGGCTGCGATGCCGTCGCGCCGGGCGAGTGCGACGAGCGCCAGGCCTTCCAGACAGACCAGGGTTCCAGGGTTCTGCGCGCCGCCGCCTTCCTGGGCGTGCTGCTGGTGCACTTCGACAAGCCGTTGCAGGGCGACGCCGTAGCCGCGTTCGTCACGCTGGCTGAGCGCGGCGAGCGCCGCCATCTGCGGATGCATTTTGGCGAGCAGGATTTCCGGCAGGTTGGCGAAGGCGGGGTCGGTGAGGAAAGCCCGCCCGAGATCGCCGCCTTGCTGGCGATCCTGCATGGTGTACGTGAAATAGGCGCGGAGAATGGCGTGGTAGCTGCCGATACGCGGCGGATGAAAGCCGGAATAGGCGGCGGGGTCAAACGCCGCCATCTCGCGCATCCAGTCGGCACGGTTGAGGATGATGCCGTCCATGGCGGCTACGAACATTCTCTCGGGGGTGAACATCGAGATGTCCATTTTCTCGCCGCGCCCGCGGCGGTCGGCCTCGGTCCAGAGGTTGCGCATGCGGAAAAAGATGAGGTAGTTCTCGGCCGCCTCCGTGAGCAATTGGCGTAGCGAGGGGGGGTCCTCTCCGAGCGCAATGCGGCAGAAGACGGACAACTGCCGGATGGAGGCCTCGTCAACGTAGAAGGCCGGTTTTGTGCGGACCGAGGGCCGCTTGACCACCGCCTGCCGCCCTAGCTCCATGCGGTGCTCGTAGTCTTCGAGGTGGGCGCGAATCTGCGGATCGCTCATGAGGTTTCTACGGTCCATATTTGACCAGTTTGACATTATTGAAATTCGTCACATCTCCATCCTCTACTTTGAGGTTCTTGATATGGATGAAATCCTTCTTCACCATCGGAGTCTTTCCCTTCAACCCAATGCCGCGAATGGGTGGATTCCCGGTCTTGATGCCCTGCTGGATGAGGTGCCCGAGGAAATGATCGCCAGGAGCCTTTTCCGCCCCCGTGGTGAGATCGTCGGCATGGTGCAAGACCCAGTTGGAATCCATCTGCTTGCAGCCGTTGTCCATGGTGACGCCAGTGCTTAGCTTCTTGCCCTTATAGACAGCGCCCTTGTTGAGCTGGCTACTTCCCCCCTTCGCCTCGACGATCATGATCTTGATGTCGCCCGGCCATGGAGACTTGCCTATGTCGAAGTTCGGCGAGGAGTCGGACTGTACCCAGATCTGGTCGATGCCGGTATCGCCACCGCTCCAGCCGCGCACCATCTGAGCGCCTTTGGATCGCATATACTCCGCGGCCTCAATCTCGCCGCTGATCTCGTTGAGGTTTTTCACGATCTGGCTGAGTGCCTTCTTTTTCGCGGACTTTCTGGCCTTTTTGAGGTTCTCCGGGGTAGCGAGATTGGAGTTGAGATCGGGAAAGATCTTGCGGAAGAAGCGCTCGGCGAGATCGTCCACCCGGTCGAGCTCCTCTTTCATCTTGGCGAGGGTGTTGAGGTAGTGATTGATGTAGACTTTGTCAGCATGCGAGCCAGGTTTGAGGGTGGTGAAAAACTGGCCCACCTGCTGGACGGAGTTCTTATAGGCCTTGATGTACTTGTCATCGAGGTCGCTTTCCTCAATCTCGTCCGTCATGGAGCTGCAAACGTCTTTGACTTTCTTGTGGCTTCCTCCGAATTTGTCGATGAATTCAGCGAGTTTCTCGCGCATGGTTTCTTCGCGATCGTCTTCGCCGACGGGTTCGTAATCGAACATGCCGTCCTCATCCACCATGTCGAAGTGCACCTTCGGGAGCTCATCGTCACGAAGCGGCCTGCCGTCCTGCAACACGACGCCAGTGACGATGAGGTCCTCATCGCCTTTGCCAGTGAGGAAATTACGAACGGCGGTGGCGACGGCCTTGTATTCAGAGGGCATCTGCGACGAGTTGGCGGCCTGGTTGCAGGCAATGTAGACCCATTCGCGGGACATCTGGGCGACACCTTCTTCTCCGATCGGCATACCATCGGGGCCATACTCGCCGACGTAGGTGTCGCCGGTGGAGAGGTTGGCGTTTCCCCCCTTCGCCTCGACAATGCGAACCTCTTCCAGGGGCGGGTTCTCCGGATCGAGCCAGTTCCAGTCCGGAGGCTGGATCCAGATCTGGTCGATGCCGGTGCCGCCGCCGTTCCAGCCCTTGACCATCTTCCATTCGTCCATGCCCGGAGCTTGATAGTCACATTCGGAGCAGATGTTTTCTTCGGCCTTGTCATCATCACGGACGTTATTGTAGTGGTCATCGCTGACGTGATCGCAGAGGCAGCGAAAGGGGTGCTGGTCGCCTTCCATGTGTTGTGCGGCCATGCGTTCGCCATTGATCTCGCTCCTCTGCTGAACGGTGAGATCGAGCTTCAAGGCCTCGCTGAGATTGTGGTAGTGCTGCTGGAGAGCGGTTTTCGGATTCGGAACAAAGACGAAGTTCACCGCTCAGTCCCCTCCCAGACAGGGATGTTCCAGGCGGCGTCGTCGCGGGAGGCTTTTGCGGCGTCCCATTCGCGCCCGGGGAGATTCGCAATCGCCGCGTTGGGCCGCAGGTCCTCCTCGATGCTTGGATCCTTCAGAACGGCATTTACAGAAGGGTGGCGGTCGAAGTTGGGCCCTGACTGAATCATCAGCGACAGGAAGGTCCGGATGGAGCCAGTGGATTCGATGCCATAGGAGCGGGCACGCGCGATTGCGGTTCCGGCCCGGGCGCGCTGCACCTCGCTGGGCCATTCGGCCACTTCGGCGGCATGCTTATCCTTCATATGCCCGACGAGTTCATCAACGAACTGCTCGTCCACTACCTGCTGGAAGCGGTCCATCTGGGTCGGGGAAATCGGGAGCAATCCGGCGTTTGTCAAGAAATTCGCGTTGGCGCCGAAAGTGGACTTTGGATCCTCGGAGAGGAAGTCGGCGCCCTCGCTGGAGGCGATGCCATAAGCGCGCACCGGGCCATGGAAGGTTCGCAACTGATCGCGAGTGCAGGTTTCCAGGAATGGCCTGAGAATTCGCGGGTCATAGAACCGGAATGACCTCCTCTTGCCATCGGGGAGTTGTACCACAAGGAACCTGCGCAGATGGGCCGCGAGAACGGCAATCGGCTCCTTGCATGCCACAAGCACTCCCCAAGGCTCGCTCCACGACAACTCGTGAAGCCATTGCAGGAGGCTTTCGCTGGCCGTAAACAAGTAAGGGCCGGCGTCCGCGGTTTTTTCCAGACGATCCCCATCGAAGAGGCAGAACGCCTGAGCCGCGCCAATGGCGGACGCCTTCGGCGGAACGTGGGGAGCGTCGCAGGCATCTACGATGGCGTAGAGTGAGCCCGAAACGGCGAGTCCACTGAGGGATTCGAGCGAGGCCGGCCGGGAGAGAATCATCGAGGTTTGCGATTGCGCCGTCACGCGGCACTCCTCATGGTGGTCAGCCAAAGGCCGCGCATTGCTGCTTCGCCTCGCTCATGCTGGCCGCGTAAGCACTCGGACCAGATCCGGGAACAGACGGCAACTTCGGCATTGGGATGGGAGTAACAGGGATGGGAGACGGTCCGGACATCGCTCCGCCACTGGCAGGCTGATACTTTGCTTGCCCATCGGTGGCGGGAGGCGTATTCTGCACGCCTGCGCCGGAGGAACTGGATCCGCTGATCGAACATCCGCTCCCACTGTTGCCGATGATGACCGTGAACTCGCCTTTCACAATCTTGTTGGGAGGGCCCACCGGCTCGAGAATCGTGTCCCCCAGGCGACAGGCGGGGAGGTTGTTGATGAGTACAGTTGGAGATCCGTCGATGACGACGCCGGGCCCGTGCGGCGGAATGGGCAAGGGGGTGGTGCAGGCATGGATATCGGCGCCCATCGCCATGCTGGTGACCATTGCGCCCATGGTAGCGGCGGCAGTGGCCTTGGTAGCCTCCTCGGCGGCTTTGGCGGCGGGCGCGCCGGGAGTTCCGGCAGCAGCCAGCGTTGCCGCCTCGGCCGCCTGAATGACGGCATCAGAGGCTTGCTTGGCGGCTTTGAGGACTGCGGCTACTCCGGCGGGGACACCTCTCCAGGCGGGCAGGTAGCCTATCAATGTGTTCGGGCTCCCTGGTCCGGGCGTCAACACCGGCGGCAGTGGATGGGCAACGTTATCCGTTATTCTGGCGGCGGGCGGCGTGGGAATTCCTCCTCGAATGCTCCTCGATTTCTCTCAATCTAACAAAAAAATCGGGCGAACTGTGGAAGTCCGCCCGATTGAGTGGTTAACGTTCTGTCGATTTGGAATCGACTGTAGGCGAAGTCCCAGGCGAATTAGCGGCTTCTGGATGGTCAAGTGGCTGGCCTGGAAAGGCCAGCCGCGGCCAGGATTGGCCGCCCCAGTGTGCCCAGCATGGGCAGAATCTTGTTGGATGAAAGGAGCCAACCGGAGCCGATGACAGGCAACCGTAGCGAAACGCAAGGCGTAGCCGCGAGGT
>JACQZR010000313.1 GCA_016213775.1 Acidobacteriota bacterium | reverse complement strand
TTTTCTGGGAGTGGAGTGCTCCAGCCTGGTAGAGCGGCGCATGGAGGCGTCGAGCACGCGCCAGCAGCGCGTTCCGACCAGTTCACCCAGATGGAGGGAAGCTACCTGCCGGAACGCGCTAATCTACTGTCTGAATCACAGTTACGCTGTTCCGCAATGCGGCGATCGTGATCGCGCGGGAGGCCGGCGGTGACACGGACCGCGCAACCCTATTCTTCCCCAAAGCACTTCGGAAAGGTGTGGCGCGAAGCGCTGCAGCCGGACGCTGACGCTGCAATCGATCTCGCGCAAACAGCCCGGCTTTTCCGCTTTCTATTTTGTCTGTGACTGATTCCAGCAACTGGAAAGGACAAACCTATGAACAGAGCGGAAAGACTCGCCGTGCGGTTGGAGGCCGGCGCCGAGGCGCTGGCGGCTTTTGCGGCCACATTGAGCGAATCCGAGTGGAATACCACACTTCCCAAAGATGGGAGGAAGATCGGAGTGGTGGTTCATCACGTCGCCGCGGTCTACCCCCTGGAAATCCAACTGGCGGTCCAGTTGGCTGCCGGGAAGGCAATCAACGGTGTCTTCTGGGACGCCGTGGCAACCATGAATCGCGGACACGCAGAGGAGAATGATACGGTCACCAAGCTGGCTGCACTCGATCTGCTGGCAAAGAACAGCCGCTCGGCCGCCGCGGCCGTTCGCGCCCTCAGTGACAACGAGTTGGACATGGCGGCGCCGGTGTCGCTCTATGGCGATGCTCCCTTGACCTGTCAGTTTTTTCTGGAGGATCACGCGGTGCGCCACAGCTATCACCACCTGGCTGGGATCAAAACCGCTCTCGGACGGCAGTAACCGTGACTCCCATCACAGACGACGTTCAAGCCTGGTGCTACAGTCGTTAACAATGACTCCACGCACCAGGCTGACGGCCCGCGCCAAGGGTTTCATTGGGCCCGCCCTTCTCGCTGTCCTGCTTGGGGCCATGCTGGGCGTTGGCATCTTCACTTTCGGTTACGCCCGAGGCTCTGCCTATTTGAGTAACGACCCTGCGGCCTGCGCCAATTGCCACGTCATGCACGAGCAGTTCGCCGGTTGGATGAAATCGAGCCACCGCGCGGCTGCGGTCTGCAACGACTGTCATGCTCCCAGCGGCTTCGTTCCCAAGTACGCCACCAAAGCGTTGAACGGCTTCTTCCATTCATTAGCCTTCACCACCGGCAGGTTTCCCGATGACATCCAGATCACGGCGCGCAACTATGCTGTGTCGGAAGGCGCCTGCTTGAAGTGCCACCAGGACATTACGGATGGCATCCGCGCCGTACGCAAGCATCAGAGCGAGGTGAAGTGTCTCGGCTGTCATCGGAACGTGGGCCACGCACACTGAACGGAGAGGAAACACCCATGCGGAATCAAACGACGACCCGTAAGCTCGTCCTCGCGGTACTTGTCACCGCTCTCGTCACTTTCGGACTTGCCGCGCTGCTCGTCAACATCCTGGAGCGGAAGGAAGAATCGAAACATACCTTCTTCCGCGTCGTCGAAGTGACGGACGACACCGACGATCCCGCCGTTTGGGGCAAGAATTTTCCGCTGCAATACGATGCCTACAAGCGCACTGTCGATCAATCGCGCACCCGCTATGGCGGGTCGGAAGCACACTCCCATTCGCCCACCCAGGGCGACCCGCGCTCCGTCGTCTCGCAAAGCAAGCTGCAAGAGGACGGGCGCCTCAAGACCATGTGGCTGGGCTACGCCTTTTCGGTGGACTTCCGCGAGGAGCGCGGGCATGCCTATATGCTGGACGATCAGCGATACACCAAGCGCGTCTCAGACTTCAAGCAGCCAGGCACATGTCTCAACTGCCACGCATCCACATATGTATTCATGAAGACCCTTGGCAAGGGCGATCTCTTCAAGGGCTTTGAACAGATGAATCAGATGACCTACAACGAAGCCACCAAGAGCGTAAAACATCCGGTGGCCTGCATCGACTGCCACGATCCGCAATCCATGCAACTCCGCCTCACGCGCCCGGGATTCATTGAAGGGATCAAAGCCTACAAGGCATCCCAGGGGGTGAAGGACTACGACCCCAACCGCGACGCCTCCGCACAGGAAATGCGCAGCTATGTCTGTGGTCAATGCCACGTCGAATACTACTTCAAGGGACCCGAGAAGCGGCTCGTCTTCCCGTGGGCGAAGGGCCTGAAGGCCGAAGAGATATATGCCTACTACGAGGAAGTAGGTCACAAGGACTTTGTCCATAAGGAAACCGGCGCCCCCGTTCTCAAAGCCCAGCATCCCGAGTTCGAGGTTTACAATCAGGGCGTTCATGCGCGCTCCGGCGTCTCGTGCGCCGATTGCCACATGCCCTACAAACGGGAAGGCGGCATGAAGGTCAGCGACCATCATGTGCGCAGTCCGATGCTCAACATCAACCGCGCCTGCCAGGGCTGCCACCGCTTCAGCGAGGAGGAAATGAAGGCTCGCGTCGAGCAGATTCAGGACCGTTTTCACAAGGCGCGCAATACAGCCATGGAGGCACTAATGGACCTCATCTCCGACATCAAGAAAGCCAAGGCCGCAGGCGCCACCGACAAAGATCTCTCCTCAGCTTGGGCTATGCAGCGCAAAGGGCAGTTTTTTATTGATTTCGTCGAAGCCGAGAACTCCACCGGATTTCATGCTCCAGGCGAGGAACTCCGTCTCCTTACTGAGGCCGTGGATGCCATCCGGAAGGGTCAGGTGTCGCTGAGGAAATAGCGTGGTTGCCCCCGCCGGGGTTTTGTTCGGCAGCTTCGCTTGCGATTCAAGATCGTCGAGCGCATGAATGCGTTGGGTATGGCCGTTGACGTTTCCCATTGCGGCGATCAAACCACGCTGGACGCCGTCGGGCTTTCGCGGAAACCAGTGCTCGTGACCCATTCCAATTGCCGCGCATTAGTGCCCGCAAGCGCCCGATGCAAGACCGATGAAGCGATCAAAAAGATGGCGGCGAAAGGCGGGGTCTTCGGCGTCACGATGGTGCGGCACTTTGTTTGCTCCTCAGGCCTGGCCGGCCGTTAGTCAGGCCACTCGAAGCCTGGCGACCAACCGCGACTTTGGCTTCTCTTTAACTGTGATCTCGATGTCGCGGCCAAGGAGCAGCAGGAAGCGGAGCAGGCGCTCGATGGAGAACCCGGACAGCTTACCTTGCTTGAGGGCAGAGATCTTCGGCTGATCGATTCCGAGAAGTGCTGCCGCCTGGCTCTGCGTCAGCCGCCTCCGCTCTGTTTCCTGCATGATCTTCGCGACCAACTCCGCCTTCACCAACAGGTCATCAGCCTTCGGCAGATTGAGATCGGCGAAAACGTTGCCGCTGCTATCCAGTTGAAGTCGCTGTTTCATCCCTCACCTCCCGCCTGCGCGTCGGAGTTCGCTTGCCAGTTTCAACCGCTGTCGGATTAGTTCGATCTCCCGCCGCGGTGTTGCTATCCCAGACTTCGCCTTCTTGTGGAAGGCGTGAAGCACGTAGACCGCGTCACGCAAATGTACAACATACACCGCTCGATAGGTTCCGCTGCGATCCTCTGCTCGGACTCCCACACCGGCGCCCCGAACCCGTGCAGCGGCTTGCCGCTCTCGTGCTTCTTCCCGATCTGGACCAAGTACAAGCCGAACCCGAGTTTGGTCCTCACATCGGACGGAAACGCCCTGACGGCGTCGATCGAATCTACGAGCCACACCAGTCGCCTTGGCTGAGACGGCACGACCACCATCATATGCCACAACTAGCATGGCTGTCGAGCGAGAGCTTGATCGCCACAGTCAGTTGGCCGCGAACTCCCTGTGCGGAACCATCACGAAAGAGCTAAACGCGCAGGCGAAGATTAGACAGGACTGCGCGAAACTGAACGACGACAGCCCATGGACACTCCGCGAGGTCGAGGCCGTGCTTTTCATGGAAGGCTATTAAGGCGCGTTCGGTATAACCGGAGTTATACTGGCAACATGAAGACCGCCGTTTCCCTTCCCGACCTTCTATTCCAGCAAGCGGAGGCAACTGCTCGGCGCCTGAGGATGACGCGAAGCCAGCTCTACTCCACGGCAATCGCTGAGTTTCTACAGCGCCAGGATAATGACGCCATCACGCAGCAGTTGAATGCAGTCTACGCGAAACAGCCCTCACAACTGGACCCGGCTCTGCATCGTGCCCAGGTGAAGTCGATTGACAAGGATTCCTGGTGAAGCACTTGGAGATCCACCGCGGTGAAATCTGGTGGGCGGACCTTCCCGAACCCCGCCGTTCCGAACCCGGCTACAGAAGGCCGGTTCTGGTGATCCAATCCGAGCCCTTCAACCGCAGCCTGATCCGCACGATCGTGGTGGCTGTGATCTCGAGCAACCTCGATCTCGTGGACGCACCCGGCAATGTCTTCCTACCCACTCGCGCCTCGTCGCTCCCTCGAGACTCCGTCGTCAATGTGTCGCAAATCCTCACTTTGGACCGTGAGTTCCTGAGCGAGTGTGTCAGTTCTGTCCCTTCCAAGGTTCTTCACGCGGTTGATAGCGGTTTGCGGCAAGTACTCGGGCTCTAATCGAGGTCAGCAATTTATTTTGCAGTCCAAGTAGCGAACCCGATTAGTCATGCTACAATAAGATCGTCCCCTCACAAAACCTGTGCTATCCCGCCGTACTTTCCTCACAACCAGTGCGCTTGTGGGCGCACCTCTGATTCAACGCGGCCGTTTCAGCCTGTTTGCCGAAAGCAGGACTGAATATTCCGCCCGCGCAATCGACTTAGTCCGTCGATCGACGGTAATCGACATGCTCGGCTTATTAACCTTGAATTACAAGCTGCTGCAAAAATGGGCTGCCGAGCCCGCTTGCTTCCAGGCTGCGGATTTCGAACGATTAAAGAGTTCCGGAATTACTGTATTTCATCCCGCCGTTGGTTTTGTAGAACATGACGTCTATTCGTCGTCCTTATCGGATATTACGGGGTGGAACCTGTTCCTTGCCAAGCACGCGGATCAATTCCTGCGCATCGAGAAACCATCGGATTTGGCGACTGTGAAGGCAACCGGTAAGATCGGAATCGTGATTGGTCAACAGAACTCCGCGCATTTCCGAACCGTTGAAGATGTCGACCGGTTCTATGCGATGGGGCAGCGGGTATCCCAACTCACTTACCGCCGCAACCGGTTGGGGGGAGGCTCCACCGAAGCCCGCGACATCGGTCTCACCGCGTTTGGTTCGCAGATCGTCGAGCGCATGAATGCGCTGGGTATGGCCGTTGACGTTTCCCATTGCGGCGATCAAACCACGCTGGACGCCGTCGGGCTTTCGCGGAAACCAGTGCTCGTGACCCATTCCAATTGCCGGGCATTAGTGCCCGCAAGCGCCCGATGCAAGACCGATGAAGCGATCAAAAAGATGGCGGCGAAAGGCGGGGTCTTCGGCGTCACGATGGTGCGGCACTTTGTTTGCTCCTCAGGCCCCGCCACCATCGAAAACGTATTGAATCACATTGACCATGTCGTTCGAGTGGCCGGAGTGGAGCATGCCGGCATCGGCACCGACGTCGATCTGCACGGACGAGACTCGGCGCACGCGCCTCAGAAGCGGAGCGACCTGGACGGCATTGACTACGCGAAAAAGATCTACGATCTGACCGAAGGGCTCATCCGGCGCAAATATAGCGATGCCAACATCGAGCTCATCCTGGGCGGAAACTTCCAGCGCGCGTTGCAGGCAAGTCTGGCTGCGTAACCCGGCGCCCCCCTCCTCGCCCCAGCGGGCTATAATTCCTCAGGGGCCCAATTACGCATGAAACATCTTGCTGCCGTCCTCCTCTCTGGCGTGCTGCTGCTATCGGCTGCCGACAAGAAAGCTCCGATCACCGGCCGCACCGGCAACTGGAACGTCGGCATAGAAGCCGTGGCCTTCCTCGACAAGGAAGAAGTCAAACGCATAATCGGCACCGATCTTGGTACCAATGTCGTCGTCGTGGAAGTGACGCTCTCCCCCAAGAGCGGCAAGGAACTCAAGGTCTTCCATGACGACTTCCAGCTCCGCTCTTACAAAGACGGTCAGAAGTCCACGCCTTTCGCGCCTTCCCAACTGGCCGGCAAAGGCGGGCTCAAACTTTCCACCGTTCGAGGCGGCGGCGGCGGCGTGATGGCCAACGACGACGGAAGACCCTGGGGCGGGCTCGGCGGCGGCATGCCTGGCCGCCTCCCCGGCAGCGGCACTGGAATCGGCAACTCCAGCAGCGATCCATCCACCAGAGAAGCCACCGAAATCGACACTAAAGGCAGCAAGGACGAGCCTCCGCTGCTGCGCGCGCTCAAGGAAAAATCTCTCCCCGAAAAGACGACCGCCGCACCTGTAAAGGGTTTGCTCTACTTCCCCCTCGACGGCAAGCACAAAGCCAAGGATGTTGCACTCGCCTACAACGGCGAGGGCGGCAAGCTAGTATTGGAGTTCCACCAGTAACCGATGCGCATCTCCGAGCTCGAGACCCCAGCCATTCTCATTGACCTCGACATCATGGAGCACAACCTCCAACGAGTCGCCGCCTACGCGCGCCAGCACGACCTGCGCTTGCGCCCCCACACAAAGACCCACAAGATCCCCGCCCTCGCCCGCAAACAGTTGGACCTCGGCGCCGCCGGAATCACGGTTGCCAAAGTGGGCGAAGCCGAAGTGATGCTCGATGCCATGCCCGCTGACCTCTACGTCGCCTACCCGGTCATCGGCCGCAAGAAACTGGAGCGCCTCATGGAGGTCGCTCACAAAACGCACATCACCGTGGGACTCGACTCGCTGTTTACCGCCCGCGGGCTCTCCGATGCCGTGCGTGAAGCGCGCGTGCAGGTGTCGATTCTTGCCGAAGTGGATGTTGGTCTCGGACGCGTCGGTGTCAGCCCAAACGAACTGGTCGAGTTCGGCAAGCAACTCGCACGCATGCAGCACCTCTCGCTCGAAGGGTTCACCTTTTACCCCGGCCATATCAAAGCGACAGGCGACGAAGTGCAGGAGCAACTCCGCGAACTCTCCGATCTTGTACAGCGCATGTCCACCGAATGGAAGCGTGCCGGGCTGCCGCTCTCCATTGTCAGTGGCGGGTCAACACCGCTGCTTTTTGAGAGCCACCGCGTCGCGGGGGTCAACGAAATTCGCCCCGGCACATACATCTTCAACGACAAGAACACCTGGCACATGGGAGCCTGCGCCTTTGAGGATTGCGCCGCTTCCATTCTCGCCACAGTCATCTCCACCGCGCGGCCGCGGCAGATGATCATCGACGGCGGCTCCAAAACCTTCTCCTCCGACCGTCTTGCAGGATCGAGCGAGGTCAGCTTCGGCCATGTCGTCGAAGCCCCAGGCGCGGTGTTCAACAAGATGAACGAGGAGCACGGATACGTAGACATGCGCGGAGCCGAACGGGAGTTCTCGGTTGGCGATCGCGTCCGTGTAATCCCCAATCACATCTGCGTGGCAATGAACCTTCACGAGCAGGTGTACGGAGTGCGCGGGGATGAGGTGGTGCAAAGCTGGAAAGTCGCGGCACGAGGCAAGCTGCAATAGTAACCAACTTCGAGGGAGGACGGGGATGAAACTGGTATTCACTTTGGCAATCGGCGCGTTCCTCATGTCTGCCGCTGATCTGGACAAGAGCGTCGAACACGGATACGCGAACAGCAATGGTGTCAAGATCCACTACGCCTCGCTTGGCAAGGGGCCACTCGTAGTAATGATCCACGGCTTTCCCGATTTCTGGTATTCCTGGCGTCATCAGATGGAAGGGCTCGCGGACAGGTTCCAGGTGGTCGCCATCGATCAGCGCGGCTACAACCTTTCCGACAAGCCGAAGGGCGTTGAGAATTACGATATGTCGCTGCTGGTTGGTGATGTGGCCGCTGTCATCAAACATCTCGGCAAGCAGAAGGCGATCATAGTCGGACACGATTGGGGTGGGGCGGTGGCCTGGTCGATTGCGGCGTTCCAACCGGATCTGGTGGAAAAGCTGGTCATCGTGAATCTGCCCAATCCCAACGGCCTCCGCCGCGAGTTGCAGAACAACCCCGAGCAGCAAAAGAACAGTCAGTACGCCCGCAACTTCCAAATGGAAGGGGCGCACCTGAAGCTCACCGCGGAAGGACTTGCGAGGCTGGCGCCGGAAGCCGAACGGCCCAAGTACGTCGAAGCCTTCAAGCGTTCCGATTTTGAGGCCATGCTCGCCTACTACAAACGAAATTACCCCAAGCCCGGCGACAGTGCCGGCGCGGCGCTTCCTAACGTCAAGATGCCTGTCCTGATGTTCCACGGTCTCAAGGATTCCGCCCTCCTGCCCGGTGCCCTCAACGACACCTGGAAGTGGGTGGAGGCTCCGCTAACCCTCGTCACCATCCCCAACGCAGGCCATTGGTCCCAATGGGACGGGGCCGAGAAGGTCACCTCCACCATGCGCTGGTGGCTCACCCAGTAGACTGCCACGCAGACGCAATCACGGTTACTCAGGCCTCTTCTATCAGTGTTCATCGGTGTAAGGACGGACAGAAAACGGTGGACGGCTGCCGTTGTACGTGTTCGTGTAGGGTAGGCCCCCTGGCCTGCGAACCGACCCCCTGGTCGGTTCACTGGAGTTTGGACATTTCGCCGTCGTGTGGGGCGGCCAATCCTGGCCGCGGCTGGCCTTTCCAGGCCAGCCTTTGCGGCGAGCTTCAGCTCGCCGACGAACCGACCCCCTGGTCGGTTCAGATTTTCATGCCTCGGGGTTGCCGGTACTCCGCCCCGTGAGGAGCCGAAAAAGACGATCACAACCGGATGAAATAAATTCTCGTCTCGTATCCGCAACAGAATCAGTCGTATAGCAATATCGATCCCCGTCAGTTCGAGAGGGTGCTCAATTGGCCCCGTGTAGGCTTTAGGCGAACAGGTTAGTTCCTGCCTTTCGTCCGGACGCCCGAGTCCGGCCTATTCCTGGAGGACTTCGCATGAGCGGATATAGAATGACGGCCCGGGGTGTGTTTGCCCTAGCCTGTGTGCTCTACGCCTGGGTAGCCATGGCGCAACCCCAATTGACAACGATTCAAGATACGGTTTATCTCGCCGACGGGCGTCTGTTTCAAGGCGCCGTGACCGTCGAGTACCGTAGCTTCCTCGCAGCCGACTATACCAACGTCGCTGCCTACAACAAGAACACGCGCATTGTGAACGGACTGTTGAAGATCAGTCTGGTTCCGACCACCACTGCTTCGGTGGGCGCTTACTACATTGCCCGCTATGTCGTGAACGGGCGAGTTCAATTCACCGAATACTGGGCCGTGCCACCCAGCACCTCTCTGTTGAAACTCAGGGACGTGAGGCTGGCGGCTCCTCCGTTGGCCGGGCAAACTCAGGCCGTGCCCCCCGGATCGCTGGGAACGGTTCAAATCACCGACGTCATAGGACTCCCCGACGAACTGGCCGCTCGCGCCAGGAAGGGCCTGGCTTATGTGCCTTCGCGCGTCGCAGTGATCAACTCCGGTGGGGATCTCGACGGCGCCATCGGCGAGCCCACCGATTGTGTTCGTGTGAATGGCACCACGGGTCCGTGCAACGTCAATAACTCCCCGTCCTTTATCGACGGCGAAACACCCGCCGGTCTCATCAACGGCTCGAACGTCACGTTCACATTGGCTAACCCGCCGAATCCCGCTTCGAGTCTCGCTCTTTATCGAAACGGCCTTCTGCAAGAGCCAGGAGTCGATTTCGATCTCTCAACCAATACAGTGACGTTCTTCAGCGAATCCAAGCCCCAGCCTGGTGATTCCCTGAAGGTGTCCTACAGAATCTCCAGCGCTTCGGGTCAGACTGGCGGGCAAGCCGGCGGTTCGCTTACAGGCTATTTCCCGGCTCCGTCCATTGCTCCCGGTGCGATTGCCAACCAGCACATCGCCGACAATGCCGCGATTGCCGAATCCAAACTCGCGCTCAACTACCCGACGCATTCTAACGCGAGCGATCCTTCGTCCGATCAGAAGGCCGCCCTCGCCGGAACGTCCGGGGCCCCGTCTTCGACGAACCGGTTCGTAACCGACGCCGATTCGCGTCTCACCAATGCCCGTCAGCCTACGAATCATGCATTGTTGAGCAGCGCGCACTTTGACACGAATCCCGGTTCGGTTGGCCGCGGGGACCTGATTATCGGCGCCGGTACTGCACCCTCGCTGTGGACACGTCTTCCGTTGGGTGCGGCCAATCGGTGCCTGATCTCAAATGGTTTTGACGCGGTGTGGAACGCCTGTCTGTTCACGGGCTATCCCACCGGAGCAGTTCCATTCGTCGATTCCACGGGGATTCTGGCTCACAACCAAAGCCGGTTCTTCTGGGATAACTCAGCCAGAAGACTTGCCATCGGCAATAATTCGCCCACTGCCAGCCTGTCTGTTCACGATGCCTCCACCGGGAGTGGAGTCACCTCGGTCCATATCCGGGCCGGCGACGCACAGGCTTCCACGCCGCTTCAGAGTTGGCAAGACGCCTCAGGTGCCGACGTGGCTCGGCTCGAGTCCAATGGTGTACTCGTGGCGTCGAACGTCAGCGCAACTTCATCCTCTGTTCAAGCTGCGTGGCAGGAAACGGGTACCTCCTCGGATCCATCCGCCGCAACAAACGGCGCCATGTGGTTCAACACCACTGAGGCCGCCCGTAAATCCAGAGAAGCCGGCCAGGCTCACTCTCAGCCGCAGGTGGTCTGTTCCATCGCCGGAACTGCCACCTCCTCTCTGACGCCGGTATCGTTGGGAACTTGCCGCATTCCGGCGGCAATGGTCCGCACAGGCGACCGCTTCGAAGTGTCCTTGGAAATGTCTCACGACGGCGGCGCCACCGCGGGCTTTTCATACACTCTCAGTTGGGGCGGCGTAGTTCTGTCGGCACGCGGATTCGCCGCTGTCGATTCCGGAGCAACCGCCCGCATCACGGCGGTTCCGCAGTCCAACAACATCTACTGGAGTTGGCAGAATTGGGGAAATGTTGCTGCCCTCCAGGCCGGCAATGGTAACTCCTCGTTCGCCACGGGGGATGTCTTGGTGGTATTGCAGGGCCAACTTTCCTCGTCCGCGGTGGAAACCGCAACCCTGCGCAATCTTTCTGTTGTGCGATATCCCGCCCAGCAAAACAACTAACGGGGCAGCTCCCGTACGAAGTGGAACGGGCGGATTCCCGCTACCGCGCATCCGCCCGCTTCGGTATTAGTGATTTCCCCTTAGCTTGGTGCTAGGTGTTGTGGGGGATTCCGAGGTCCAGCCACTAGGGTCATGTTAAGGTTTCTTTCTCCTTGTACCCGTCCCCGCTTTCGTTCACTATGGGATGGAAAGGCAAAGAATCCATCTAGCGGTAAGCCCCATGCGCACACTTCAGGGTATCTACTCTCGGCTGAAAAACGACCAGCGCGGCCAGGACATGATGGAATACGCCCTGTTGCTCGTCCTCGTTTCTTTCATCATCTATGGATGGCTGCCCGGTCAATACACTCCCGCACTGAGCAACATCTGGCAGCGCGTCAAGGATGTCATGTGCAGCCTCACCAACACCTGCTCTTAGCAAACTAACCTTCTCCGAGATATTTCTTTAAATCCGGCGAGATCTGTTCCTTCACTTCTGGTTTGTCCAGATCCTCCTTGCGAATCAGCTTCGGTGCGATGTTGTTGATCTTCTGCGGCGTTTGTCCATTCAACTTCGCCACCGCCGACTTCACGGATTCGTACCCCATCTTGAACGGATGCTGCACCACCAGCGAGTCAATCAGCCCTTCTCGCAAATCGTCCAGCAGCCTGGGGCTCCAGTCGAACCCCACCATCTTCACCTTACTCTGCCTGGCCTTGAGCGCCTGGGCCGCTCCCACTGAGCTCGACTCGTTCGATGCGAACATGCCGTCCAGGTCGGAAAACGCTGTCAGCATGTTTTCGGCGATTGCGCGCGACTTGGCGAAGTCCGCCAAACCATACCGCTTATCCACGATTCTGATGCCAGGAAACTTGTCCTTGATGACGTCCTCGAACCCTTTTTCCCGATCCATGGTGGAAGCCGCGCCCACCTGCACCGCGACAATCACTACCTTACCCTTGCCGCCGAGAATCTCCCCCATCCGATTCGCCGCCAACTGGCCCGCCGCGTAATTGTCCGTGGCCACCTGCGAGACAAAGTTCTCCGTGTCCACGCCGGAATCAAAAATCACAACCGGGATCTTCTCCCGTGCGGCGCGATCCACCACACTCACCATCACCTTCTTATCAATCGGTGCCAGGGCGATCGCGTCCACCCGGCGGTTGATCATCGCCTCCACAATCTGCAACTGCCCGTTGAAATCGGTCTCCGTCGAAGGACCGTTCCAGATGATCTCGACATTGTCTTCCATGGCGGCTTTATTCGCTCCGGCATGTACAGACTGCCAGAACAGATGTGCGCGCCCCTTCGGAATAACAGCAATCGTTCGCTTCGAGTCACGTTTGCAGGCGGACAACGCCATGGCCGAGAGCAGAACGCCTCGGCGGGAGAGTTTCAATTTCGGAGTGTTCATTCGGGAAACTTGGTAGGCTCCTGGATCTTCTGCCAACCTTCTCCATTTAGAGCCTGGAGAAATGATACCAAGTCTTTCTTTTCCTGATCGGTCAACTTCAGCGGCTTCATGTCCTCGCTGAGGTTCTTGTTCTTGTTGCCGCCCTTGTCGTAGTAGTCCACTACCTCTTCCAGCGTCTTCAAGCTGCCATCGTGCATATACGGGCCGGTGCGCGCGATGTCGCGCAGCGTTGGCGTCTTGAACGCTCCCCAATCAGCCTCGTTCTTCGTCACCACCGATCGCCCTTCATCTGGATTCGCCTTGTCGGTCCCCACTCCGATGTTGTGATAGGCGTTGGAGGTGAAGTTAATCCCCTCGTGGCACTTGTCGCATTTGGCTTTGTTCAGATACAGGTTGCGCCCGCGGATCTGCGCCGCCGTCATAGCGCTCTTGCTGCCGGCGTTGTAGCGGTCAAACGCCGAATTGCCCGAAAGCACCGTCCGTTCAAACGTGGCAATCGCCATCGCGACATGGTCGATGGTCAAATCCTCGGTACCAAACACCTTCTTGAACATCGCCCGGTAGCCGCCGATCCCACGCAACTTCTTTACCACCGCCTCGTGCGTCGTCCCCATCTCAATCGGATTCTGAATCGGTCCCTTGGCTTGTTCTTCCAGACTCGCCGCTCGACCATCCCAGAACTGGTTCAGGCTGTAGGCCCGGTTGATCACAGTCGGTGCGCTCCGTCCGCCCTTCTGTCCGCGAATCCCCGTCGACACCGGCGCGCCATCGGTATATCCGAACTTCGGACTGTGGCAGGACGCGCACGCCACTGTATTGTCGGCCGACAGCCGCTTGTCGAAATACAACAGCTTGCCCAACTCCGCCTTTGCGGGCGAGTAGGGATTGTCCTTCGGAAAGTCCACCGGCAGCAGTCCCAAGGGTATCGCGAGTTTGGGCGAGCTCTCGCCTCCCAGACTCAGTGCAATCGCAATCACTGCCGCGGCCATCACCGCTCCACGCCGAAGTCCAATCCCTGTCATATCTCCCCCTCCAATCCCACTACTTCTTCAGATAACCGTGCACGTACAGCGCTTTGTAGCCGCCGTGCTCGGAGAGCGTGCCCGACACTTCCATAATGTGCCCGGCATGCTCAATCGCCGCCTTGCGGAAATCCGTCAGACCGTCGCGCCGCGGATCGTGCTCTTCCTCCATCAGCATGTACATCGTGCCGTCTTCGGCCAGCAGGCCCACCGGCTGCCCGGCGGTGAAGCATTTCTGCGCGCACGAACGGTGCTTCTCGCCATGCTTGCCGATCTGCAGATAGCACGAGAAGTCTAGGATCTCGCCCACCACAGTGCCCGCCTTCGCAGGATTCGCTTTGCCGTTCACCGCCGCGCCCATTGTGGTCGCAGTCCACGGAGCGTCCGGCTTGGTTCCCATCTTACCCATCGGTGCAGAGTAGCTTCCGCCTTCCACCTTGCCAAATTCCGTCTGCAAGATGCCTGGGCCTTTGGAGCCCTTCTTGGATTGAGCGCGAACCGCCGTAAACGACAGCGCCATCAAACCGGCAAGCGTGCCGGCCAGAATCAGTTTCCTCATCATAGTAGTCTCCGGTTCTCCCTTACTTAAACGTCAGCCGCGGACACTGGCCGCGGGTATCTTCTTCGTCAGATCGAGCATATGCTCCCGGCTCTCAGAGCCGATCGTGAAACAGTCCACCACTCCATTGAGGCTCAGCGCGAACTGCAAAGATTCATCCACTTTGTCCCGTAGCCTGCCCGCGCCCAGAATCTTCATCCCGATCACGCCCTTGCCCTTCGACTTCATCTCTTTCAAAACGGCGATCACCTTGGCAGGGTCCTTGTCATCCATCGCAATTCCGGCCGGGTTGATGCGCGCGAGATCCACTTGCACCCAATCCGTCGCCGCCGCCGTCTTTAAAGCCTCCATCGTGTGGCAGCTCGTGCCATGCGTGCGGACAATGCCCTTCTCGCGGGCTTCCGCCAACACCGCCATCGCGCCTTTTTTGCGCTCCGGCCAGTTGCCTTCCAGCATGCAGTGCAACAGCACTATGTCGATGTAATCGGTGCCGATCTCGCGCCGGAACCGGTCCAGGTCGGCCCGCATTTCCTTCTCTGTCGAGGCGTGCGTCTTGGAAAGGATAGCCACCTTTTCGCGCGGGACCGTCTTCAGTGCTTCCTTGGCGTGGGGGTGTGTCCCGTACTGATCCGCCATGTCCCAGAAAGAGATGCCGTTGTCGTAAGCTGCGCGGAACAGGTTCGCCATTCCGTTCAACCCCAGCTTCTTGGTCTGATTCGAACTGCCGCCCACGCCATTGGTGCCCGTCCCCATCGCCAGCCGGCTCACCTCCACGCCCATCGGACCGAGCTTGATCCGGTCACTGGCGAGCTTCTTCGTCGAAGCCGCGTACAGGTGATGCTGCCAGTTGTGGAATACAGCCATTCCGGCTGCAGTTCCGGTCGTGTGGAGGAAGTGGCGTCTCTTCATTTTTCCGTGTGTCCCAGTTCCCGTCCTTTGTGGACGAAAAAGTGTGGTTATTAGAAAAGGTATCACACCCGCGCGAATGCCGGGTTTAGCGAAGGATTGTCTGAGAGGAATCGGACGGTGAGGACACTATCGTGATGGAGGGATAGCGCGAGTGCCAGTCGATTTTGGAAACTTCCTTTCGTTCTGACCGGGGGACTCACGGTGAATCAGACCGTGAGTCAAGCCCCGGGAAAGGAGGTAACCCATGCGATTACGCATTTGCGTTAGCATAACCCTAACGCTTGGGCGCTTCGTTTTCACGATGCGCTTAGGCTAACGGCTTAACACCCCGGCTTTCGGGCCGGGGTGCCCTCCTCACTTCAAGAGTACCAGTCGTGTCGGCAAAGTCAATCCTACCCTGACCGGCCAAGTGGTATTCGCATCCCACGCCGCTGCCCCGACTAGCACACCACTCGGCGGAGAATTGCGTGAGAGGAATCGGACGGTGAGGACACTATCGTGATGGAGGGATAGCGCGAGTGCCGGTCGATTTTGGAAACGTCCTTTC
>JACQZR010000308.1 GCA_016213775.1 Acidobacteriota bacterium | reverse complement strand
GTATGGCCTGGAGGGTGAGAAAGAAACCGTGGTCATTCACGGAAACAATTTTGAATCCCGACGATCATGCCGTACAATGAAATTCCATCGGTTGGCGGTTAGTGTCTTAACTGATTGTCTCAACTATGGGGACCACTCCACTTGATAAATCTAGGCTGAGCAGTCTTTTCGGTGAGGCGGTGCTCGTTTTGCCCGAGGCCTTCAACATTTTGGAGCAGTATTACGGCAACGTTCAGGTTTCGCCCAATTGCACGATTGAACCTCACCTTAAAGAAGTTTCCACGAGGCGCGGTCTGTGCTTCATCGCCGGGCTGGTGAATTGCGATGGCCACCCATACAGCGAGGCTGTGTTGATCGATGGCGATGATCGAAAAGTCCTAACCCGGAAAAGACTCTGCGACGGATCGCGATGCTACGAGGTTTTCATGCAGCCTTGTGATCAAATCATCCTACACCGCGGCCTTCGCATCGGGGCTCTTATCTGTATGGACGCCGCCGTGGGTGACAATGCCGCCGCGATCGCCGAACAGCAACGACGCCATGGAGCGCTACTTCAGGAATTCGCACAATGGACTGAGACCAAGCTGCTTTGCGTGCCCGCGCGTTTCGGCTCATCGGAGCCCGTTGGGAAGAGCGAATCTGCCAAGCAACGGGGTACAATGAAGCAGTCATGGCAGATCGAGCCGTCGTATCCGATCCGGAGATCATGAATGGAACGCCTTGTTTCCAGGGCACTCGTGTACCCTTCCAGAACCTGATCGACTACTTGGAAGGTGGCCATCCGCTCGGTGAATTCCTTCGCCAGTTTCCCTCCGTGTCGCGCGAGAAAGCCATCCAGGCCCTCGAGGAGGCTAAAGATTCGTTGCTTGCCAAGATCGCATGAAGATCTTGCTCGACGAATGCCTGCCCGTCGATTTCCGGCACCACCTGCCACCACATGAGGTCCATACGGCGGGATGGGCGGGCTTCAGAAGCCTCAAGAACGGGAAGCTTCTCGAGGAGGCAGAGACTGCGGGGTACCAAGTGTTTCTTACCGTGGACCGCGGTGTTCCGCACCAGCAGAATCTCGTTCAGCGAAGGATTTCAGTGCTTGTCATCCGCGCGCGAACCAATCAACTGGAAGACCTTCTCCCGGCCGTCGGAGCGATTTTGGCGGCTCTGGGCGAGGTTGAACCCGGTCAGGTCGCGTTCGCTCCCTGATCCTTGCTCAGACTCGACCTTGTCCCGTTCACACCATGCAACCCGCAAAGTGCGACAGGTTAAGCCGCTGTTTGGCAACATCAATACATCAATCGCATCCGGGCGCCGAGCGTTCATCCGTAGACCGATCACCAATGGATCGAAATAAATCCGGCGTTGAATCCATTACGCTTAACCCCAGAATCCGCGACATGGCGGCTCGGCGCCTGGATCGGACATGCTACCCTCAAATCGCTCGACGTCGGCTTAGCCGGTTCGAGGCTCGATCTTTGACATCCTGTGCGCTGCGCCTCGCAAGCGCAGCAACACGGGGCGTCGCGGAAGCCCGCGCGACGCTCCGGGCCCCGCCGGGTCGCTCCGATGCTCCTTAGCCGTCTGCGCGCTGTCCGCAATGGGAACGAGCCCGGTTCAATCCGTCGACACATTAAAGCCAAAACTATGCTTTGGTCAGGATTTCGTGGAAGCTTCGCCTTGGCGTCCTCGCTGAACAGAACGGAACAGTTCTGAACACTTTATTCGTGTTATCCGCCATCCAGAACGAAGCCAATTTGCAGCGGCAGCCTTACTTCGTCGCAGCTTCGCCCGTCACCCTGGCTGAACAGAACGGAACAGTTCTGAACACTTTTCCGTGTCTTCCGGAACGAAGCCAATTAGAGCGGCAGCCTTACTTCGTCGCAGCTTCGCCTTTAGCCCAGGATGAACAGAACGGAACAGTTCTGAACACTTTCTTCGTGTTTTCCACCATCCGGAACGAAGCCAATTACAGCGGCAGCCTTACTTCGTCGCAGCTTCGCCCAGCGCCCTGGCTGAACAGAACGGAACAGTTCGGAACACTTTTCCGTGTCTTCCGGAACGAAGCCAATTACAGCGGCAACCCCTGCAGCGTCGAGGCGTGCGACGTCAGCGCCGTCGCAATCGCCGTCAGCCATGCCGCCTGCTGCGCCGCGTTCTGGCTGCTCCCCGTTGCAGTGTCGTAGCCCTGTTGCACCGCCGCCATCCGAGTCGTCCGGTGCAGGTTGAACGTCGTGGTGAGTGCCGTGCTCAGCGCCCCCTGCGATGCCGCGGAGAGCGTTTGCAGGTCCGCCGCCAGCGCCCAGGCCACCGCGATCGCGATATCGTAATGACCCTGTTCATGGGCCAGCAGGGCAGCCGTCTGGTTGGCGCCCTGTTTCACCTTCGCGATGGGCGACACCCCGATCTCGAACGTCTCGGCCAGCATGAAGTTGCCTCCCACGCGGCGCAACGGCCGGTTGGGAATGACGAAGTTGAAGTCGATGTGCGCGTCTTCATTTCCGGAGAGCGTGCTCACCGTGGTGAAGTTCGACCATGCAAGAGTTGTAGGATTCGGTCTTACTGTGATTGCCATATGATCAACGTGCATAGCGGCGGGGGATTCCATCATCGCGATACAATGTCCGTGAATTGGAGACCATATGAACACGACATCCCCTCGCAGGCGATTCCTGCAGATGAGCGCAGCCGTGGCCACCAGCGCTTTCCCCATTCTGGGGGCCAATGATAAGGTCCAACTCGGCATCGTCGGGCTCGGCGGGCGCGGCAACGACCATATGAACTTCTACGGCAAGCTCGACGGTGAGAGCCGCATGGTGGCCGTGTGCGACGTCAATCAGGCCGCCCGCGAACGCGCCGTCGCCCGCATCCAAAAGGAGAAGAACTACGCGCCCAAAGAGTACGCCGACATGCGCAAGCTCTTCGAGTCGAAGGAAGTCGATGCCGTATCCCTGCCGCTGCCCAACCACTGGCACGCGCTCTCGGCCATCTGGGCCTGCCAGGCCGGCAAGGACGTCTACGTCGAGAAGCCCGCCAGCCACAATTGCCACGAGAGCCGCAAGATGGTGGAGGCCGCGCGCAAGTACGGACGCATGGTCCAGGTGGGCTCGCAAAGCCGCTCCATCGGCCACAAGATGAAGGCCGTGCAACTGCTCCGCGAGGGCGTCATCGGGCAGATCTATCATGTGCGCGGGCTCTGCTACCGCCGCCGTTTCTCCATCGGTCATTCGCCCGATGAGCCGGTGCCGGCCGGCCTCGATTGGGAGCTCTTCCTCGGGCCCGCGCAAATGAAGCCGTATAGCAAGAACAAGTTCGCCTACAACTGGCACTGGTTCTGGGACACCGGCAACGGCGACATCGGCAACCAGGGCGTGCATGAAATGGACATTGCGCTGTGGGGACTCGGCCGCACCGCATGGCCGAACTCGGTGCAATCGAGCGGCGGCAAGTTCGTCTGGAAAGACGACCAGGAAACGCCCAACACATTGCATACTGTGTTCGACTTTGGCGACGCCGAGATGACCTTTGATACGCGCAATCTGCCGACTCCGCCCGAAGGCATGGCCCCGCGCACCCAGCCCAACTATGTCGGCAATATCTTCTTCGGCGATCAGGGCTACATGACCCTCGATGGCGGCGGGTTCGCGGTGTATAAGAGCACCATGCCGAACGTCAGCGGCGATGCAGCTCGTGGCGCCGGCGCCGGTGGCCGCGACCGGTTTGAGAAGGTGATGGAAGAGAAGGGAACGGGCGAAGACACCATCCCGCACATGAAGAATTTCCTCGATGCGGTGAAGTCGCGGGACTACAAATCGCTTCGCGCCGAGATCGCGATCGGCGCGCGTTCAGCGGCGTTCTGCCACCTCGGCAACGTCTCCTACCGTGTGGGCCGCAGCCTCAAGATGAACACCTCGACGGGCCGCTTCCTGGCTGACGACGAGGCCAATTCGCTCCTCACGCGCGACTACCGGGCACCCTACGTGGTCCCCGACAACGTGTAGTTAACGCAGCAGCCGCCGCGCAAACGCAAGGCTCGACGAGAGCACGCGTTCAGCCTCGGCGTGGAACGACATATCCACGCACCACCATTGAATGCCCGGCACGGCGCGCAGCTTTGGCGCCAACGTATCGAACGGAATCACTCCCTCGCCGAAGTTGCAGTGGGTGCTGGTCTCGTCGCCGTACAAGGTGCCATCAGTGTCCACCAGGTGGATGTGACCGATGCGCCCGGCGAGCAGTTCCAACAAACCCTCGACACCGCCTGCGAGTGTCTGTCGTTCGCCCTGCTGCCGCGCGCCCACCACGGCGCATAGATACGCATGCGCGGTATCGAACAGGATCTGGAAGTTCGAGTGCCCTACCTGTTCATACAGCGACACCACTTCGGAGGGTTTGTTGAAGGCGAAGCCCGGCTCGAACTCCCACAGCAGCCGCACCTTGCTGCGCGCGGCGATGTCCGCCGCCTCGCTCCAGATTCGCGCAAGCTGATCGGCAGCCGCTTCGCACTCCTGATCGCTGATACAGCCTGGCGCAACCACCGGATCGACGCGCAATGCCGGCCCGCCCAGCTCCGCGCTTAACTCCACGTGGGCGGACATCGCGTCGAGGTACCGCTGGCGATTCGCCTCAATCAACGGATTGACGCGCGTGAAGTCCGGCACGTAGGCGGAGACGCCGAGCCCCAGGTCGCCCAGCATGCGGACCAGTTCCTGCCGCGATTGCGAGCTTCTGTATTGATCAAGGGTCACGTGCGGAGGGAAGCCGGAGATTTCGATTCCGTCATAGCCGGCAGCCGCGATCAATTTCGCTGATTCCGCGAAGCCAAGCGCCCTGCGCGCACGTGGCCCGAACGTAAACGCCCAACTGCCGAAGGAGATTTTCACGAAGTTGCCTGGGGTGCTGCCCCACGAATCATAGTCTCGCACTGCTGAGCAGCTTGTACAACTGCAACGATCAACGCGATACACTACCAGATTCATGAAGCGCAGAAGCTTTCTCCGTTCCTCCGCTGGTTGGTTGGCCGCCGGTGCGGCGCTGGCGCAGCCACGGCAGCCTAACGTGGTGATCATTCTCGCTGACGATCTTGGTTTCTCCGACGTCGGGTTCCACAAGAGCGAGATTCAGACGCCGAACCTGGATGCCCTGGCCCGGCAGTCGAGCGAGATCGAGCGCTTCTACTCGTTCCCGGTCTGCTCGCCGACGCGATCCGCGCTCATGACGGGCCGCTCGCCCATGCGGCTGGGGCTCGGCTACACGGTGATCCGCCCGTGGTCCGATTACGGCCTTCCCGTGCAGGAACACACCATCGCCGAGTCGTTCCGCAATGCCGGCTACGAAACGGCCATGGCGGGCAAGTGGCATCTCGGCCACGGGGCGCGCAAGTTCTTCCCGTCCGCGCGCGGCTTCGATCATTCCTACGGTCACTTCAACGGCGCTATCGACTACTTCACCCACGTCCGCGACGGCGGCCTCGACTGGCATCGCAATGGCAAGACTGTCGAAGAGGAAGGCTACTCCACGGAACTGATCGGGGCGGAAGCCGCGCGGCGCATTCGGCAACGCAACCGTGCCAAGCCGCTGTTCCTGTACGTGCCGTTCAATGCGCCGCATTCGCCGTTGCAGGCGCCACCGGCGCTCATCGACAAGTACGCGGCGATCAAGGACGAGAAGCGCCGCACCTTCGCCGCAATGGTGGATGCGATGGACACACAGGTGGGTCGTATTCTGAAGGCTCTGGATGAGGAGAAGATCGCGTCGAACACCATCGTGTTCTTCTTCAGCGACAACGGCGGGCCGACGAACCTCGGTGCTACCAACAGGCCGTTGCGTGGCGCGAAGGGGAGCACCTTTGAAGGCGGCACGCGCGTGCCCGCGCTCATCCGCTGGCCCGGCAAAGTGGCGGCCGGAAAGATGGTCCCGCAGGTGATGACGGTGATGGATCTCTTTCCTACGTTGGCCGCTGCCGCTGGTGTGAAGCCCGGCAATACGCTGCCCTTCGACGGGAAGAATATGTGGCCGGTGATCAGTGGATCGGCGAAGCCGTTTGCGCGCGAGGATCTCTTCTTCTCCGTGGAAGGTGGCGGGCTCTACATGGCCGTCCACAGCGGACCGTGGAAGCTGGTGCAGCACGAACAGAAGGGTGCGACCCAAAGCATGCTCTTCCGCATTCAGGAAGACCTGGAAGAGAAGAACGATGTCTCCACACAGCATCCGGATGTCGTGAAGGCGCTGGCCGCAAAGATCGCCGCGTGGCGCAAGGTGGCGCCTGACCATTCGGAACGGCACTCCGGAGCGGCCCGCAGCGGCTGGAAGCCGCCGTCACGATACGCTGACGGCGTAAGCCGGTAGTGCCGGCTTGCAGAAGTCCGCGTACTGGCGGGACTGAAGTCCCGCGCTGGCTGAAGCCAGCCCCACGTGGGGCAGGATTCATCCTGCACCGGGCTTCAGCCCGGCATTCCGGTGACGCGAACTTCTGCAACTTGATACTAGGAGGTTCTGTGTTGTTGCTTCTCGCGTTGCTGATCGGTTCTGCCGGGGCGCAAACCGGCGCCGGCCTGATCGGCGTCGGCATCGGTCCGGGTGGCGAGGGCGCGCGGACACGGATGTTCGCCGACCTGGGACGTGTCTTCCGCCCGTTTCAGCGAGCAGACGGAACGCGAGCGCGCATCGACGAGAGCGGCTGGCCCGTAGAGGATGGCTCGGTGGTCCTGTTCGACATCCGGCCCGTGCCGGCGTGGGCACCGCCGATTGATGACCCGGCGCAGTTCCAGCCCGATTGGAGCGGCGCCTACGCGCTTTCGTTTCGCGGCCAGGCAGATGTGGCCTCCACAGGCGGAAGCGGGTTCCGCGTCGAGAATCTCTCGTGGGATCCCGAAACGAACTTGACCACCGGAGATGTCGTTGCCGATCCCGGCGCCGGCCTTCTCGTCCTCAGCTTTCGCAACACGCGCCGGACTCCGGAGAGCGCGGCCAACTCGGGCATCACGGAGTTGCGTTTCATCCGGCCCGGTTATGATCGCGACAACCCGCCCACGTTCACCGATGAGTTCCTCGCGGCGCTGGCCCCGTTTCGCGTTCTCCGCTTCATGGGGTTTGTGGAAGCCAATAACACCAATCCCCTGTTCGGCGATGCCGACAACATCACGCATTGGGCTGAGCGCCACGTTCCCTCTGATGCTACGCAGCAGATGTACGGCCGCAAGCGCGGGTTCGCGTGGGAATACGCGATTCAGATCTGCAACCTCAGCGGCAAGGATATCTGGATCAACATACCGGTGGCTGCCGATGATGACTACATTCAAAACCTCGCGAAGCTGCTGCACGAGCAACTCGACCCTTCGCTCACTATTTACATCGAGTATTCGAATGAAGTGTGGAATCCGGGTTTCACGCAATACACTTACAACCTGGCGGCTGCGGACGCGGAAGTGGCCGCGGGTGGATCGCCGCTCAACTCCGATGGCAACCGCGACCGGCTGGAATGGGCCCGCCGCCGGGCGCTCAAACGCCTGATCGATGCGTCGCGGATCTTCTCCAGTGAGTTTGACGATCCTTCACGCCTGCGGCCTGTCTATTCGTGGTGGACGATCTTCCCTGACCAGTACCGCAACGTCCTGCAATGGGCGCAGGCCGTCTACGGCGCGCCGTCAACCTACCTGTGGGCGATTGCGAAAACGAACTACTACAACGACCGCCGTGCCGCGCGCGATGCTTCTCCCGAAGCGGTTCTCGACGCCATGCGCGCCGACAGCGACAACGGCCGCACCTACACGTCGCGGATCAAGCAAGTGGCGGATTTATTCGGGCTCCAGTTTGTCACCTATGAAGCAGGCCCCGATAACGGCGGCGGTTCCACGGTGAACATCGGCAATCGCATTCTCGCCAACAGGCTGCCGGCGATGCGCGAATTGATGCTGCGCGACGTGCGCGACAACTGGTTCGAACTCGGCGGCGGGCTCTACATGCTGCTGGAGCTCAGTAGTGCGTACTCGCGCTATGGCTGCTGGGGTCAGAACGAAGACGTGATCGACTTGACCACTCCGAAGTACCAGGCGGTGCTCGAACTGTCAGAGCACTAGCTTGCGGAACCGGTGTGCAATTCGCGCAGCAGAAAAGCCTCGCCCATGCGCAGGTCGCGAGTGACTGTGGGAACTGAAATCCCCAGCGCTTCCGCAATCTCGTCCAAGCCGAGCCCGCCGAAGTAGCGCATCTCAACCACCTTGCCTTTGCGTTCATCTACTGTAGCGAGCCTTTGGAGCGCGAGGTCGAGCGAGACCACTGAGTCGATGTTGCGCGTGTCAAGAATCACCGCGCGGTCGAGCGTGACCGCGCGTGCTCCGGCGCCGCGCTTCGCAGCCATGCGGCCGCGGGCGTGGTCCACGAGAATCTGCCGCATCAAATGCGCGGCCAACCCAAGGAAATGCGCCCGGCTTTGCATTTCCGGCAAACGCTGCGCGGCCAGCCGCAGATAGGCTTCATGGATCAGGGCCGTGGGCTGCACGGTAAAGGCATGCTCATTGCGCAACTGGCACGCCGCGAGCCGGTGGAGTTCGGCATAGACCAGCGGGACAATCTCGTTCAGCGCGTCTTTGCGCCCGCCATGCAGGTCGGCCAGCAGTTCTGTAACAGGTCTTTCGGCAACCATAGTGCTCCTCCTTGCTACATACGCGAAATGTTGCCGGTTATGGGCTCGCGGGAGCTAAACTGATTGCGGATTGTTTCTCATGCCTGTACTTCTTCTCCTTCTCATCGCTCTCCGCGTCCTGGCGCCGGGTGCCGACTTCACCGCGCTCGACCGCTACATTGCCGCGCCGGACGCGTCGTATCAGTATGCGCTGGCGCGGACGGTTGCACTCCCGGGTGTCACGGCTTATCAACTCAACATGGTGTCGCAGACGTGGCTCACCACGGCGGAAGTGGACCGTCCGGAATGGCGTCACTGGGTCACCATCATCCGGCCCGCCAATCTGCGCAGCGAGACGGCGCTGTTGTTCATCAATGGGGGGTCCAATTCGAACACGCCGCCCACACCCGATGCGCTGCTGGCAACGATGGCCGTGCAGGCGGGTGTGATTGTCGTGAATCTGGGTCAGGTGCCCAACCATCCGCTGCGCTTCGCCGGGGAGTCGCAAACGCGCACTGAGGACGGCATCATCGCCTACACGTGGGACCGCTTCCTGCGTACGGGCGATGAACGCTGGCCCGCGCGATTGCCTATGACAAAGGCCGCCGTACGCGCGATGGACGCATCCACCGAGTTTCTCGCCAAGCTCAGCGAGCCGGTTACGGTGCGCAACTTCATCGTGGCCGGCGGATCGAAGCGTGGCTGGACCACGTGGACTGTTGCCGCAGTGGACCCTCGCGTGGTGGCGATCGCGCCGATTGTGATCGACACGCTCAACATGCAGCCTTCGTTTGTGCACCACTGGCGCGCGTATGGCTTCTGGGCGCCCGCGGTGCAGGATTACGTGGACGCCGGAGTGATGAACTGGTTTCAAACGCCGCAGATCGACGCGCTCGCCGAAGTGGAGGATCCGTATCAGTACCGCGACCGTCTCACTTTGCCGAAGTACATCGTGTGCTCCACGGGCGATCAGTTCTTTCTGCCCGATTCGTCGCAGTTCTACTTTGGCGATCTGCCGGGTGAGAAGTATCTGCGGTATGTGCCCAACACCGATCATGGGATGAGCTCGCCGGAGGCCGCGTTGAACATCGTGTCGTGGCTGCGTGCCATCACGAGGAACTTTCCGCGTCCGCGTTTCAGTTTTCGCGCGGACAGGACGGCAGGGACGATCAGCGTGCGGGTGGTGGACAAGCCGGGCGAGGTGCTGTTGTGGCAGGCCACGAATCCGGACACGCGCGATTTCCGGCTGGAGAAGATTGGGCCTGCGTGGAAGAGCACTCCGCTGCGCGGCGAGAACGGAATCTACACCGCGGCTGTGGATGCGCCCGCGCAGGGGTGGACGGCGTTCTTCGTGGAGTTGCGCTTCCCCGGCCCTGACGAATTCCCGCTGGTGTTTACCACTGAGGTGGTGGTGACGCCGGACGTGTATCCGTTTGATCCGCCGCCCGGCGCGCAGTAGGGTCAGTTGCTCAATGTGAAATGAACGTCGATCGGTGCGATCACTTCCACGGGGTCGCCATTGAGCAGGGTCGGATGGTAGGTCCACTGCCGGACCGCGTCGAGCGCGGCAGTCACCAGCAAGGGATGACCGCTGAGGACTTGAAGTTGAATGATGCGTCCCTCTTTGCTGAGGATGCCCATCAAGCGCACCGTGCCTTGAATACGCGCGGCTTTGGCGAGAGGCGGATAGGGCGGGATAACGCGATTGATCAACTTGGCGGCCTGCACATCACCACCCTGCTTGAGCGGTGCAGC
>JACQZR010000307.1 GCA_016213775.1 Acidobacteriota bacterium | reverse complement strand
TGCGCATTCATGTCGATTGCCAGCCGGCCGGAGATGTCCAAGCCGACCGCACTGCGATTGCCTGCGTCATCTGGAATCTGCTGGATAACGCTATGAAGTACTCGGGCGAGCAATCCCCTGTCCGGCTCACCACGCGCCACGATGGCGGTAGGGTCCTGGTTACCGTCCAAGATGAAGGCCCCGGCATCCCGCAAGCTGAACAGATCCGCATCTTCGAGAAGTTTGTCCGCGGGGAAGCCGCCCGAGCCGCCAACATCCGCGGCAGCGGCATCGGCCTTGCCTTGGTGAAGCGCATCCTGGATGCCCACCGGGGCGAAATCACTTTGCAGAGCGAGCCCGGCCACGGCTGCTCATTTACGTTCGCGCTGGCGGAGGCGGACCATGCCTAAAATCTTAGTTGTGGAGGACGAGCGCGACATCGCCCTGGTCCTTAAGAACGATCTGAAACTGGAGGGCTACGACGTCGATGCCGTTCACGACGGTCTCGATGGCCTCGAGCGCGCCCGCGCCGGCGGCTACGACCTGATCCTCCTTGATGTCATGCTGCCCAAAAAGGACGGCTACGCCGTGTGCCGCGAGCTTCGCGCCGCGGGGGTCCGCACTCCCGTCCTCATGTTGACTGCCCGTGCCCAGGAGGCCGAGAAGATCCTCGGCCTTGAACTGGGCGCCGACGATTATGTCACCAAGCCCTTCAGCCCCCTCGAGCTCCGCGCCCGCGTAAAGGCGCTGCTGCGTCGCGCCGCGCCTGCAACCGAGCTCGTAGAAACCAGCCTCTTCGGAGACATCGAGGTTGATTTCGCCCGTGCTGAGGTCCGGCGCGCCGGAGCGCTCATTGAGACCACGCCGATTGAGCTCAAACTCCTCAGTACTTTCATCAAACGCCGCGGACGCGTTCTCACTCGGGAGCAGCTCCTTGATGAAGTCTGGGGTCTCAACTCCGCGCCTACCGATCGCGTCATCGACAACCACATTATGAATCTGCGCCGGAAGATTGAGACCGACCCGCAGCAGCCGCGCTATATCGTCGCCGTCCGCGGCCTTGGCTACCGCTTTGATGGCTGACCAATCAGACGGAAAACAGATGAAACTCCGAACACAGTCAGAAACGCGTTTCCTATTCTGGCCATGGAGGTCGATATGAAACGACTCATTCTGGGAATCACAGTGAGCTTTGCGCTTTGGGCGCAGGCTCCAAACCGCGCCGAAGTCCAGCTTCAGGCCGCGATCAACAAGGAGACCGTCGAGGGCGATGTGAAGGCCGCCGTCGAGATGTACCGTAAGGTGGCCGGCGCCTACAAGGCCAACCGCTCTGTGGCCTCACGTGCTCTGCTGCGACTCGCCGAGGCGCAGGAGAAGCTCGGCGAAAGCGAGGCTCGCAAGGCCTACGAGCAGCTCGTCCGCGACTACGGCGATCAGCAACCCGCCGCCATCGCCCGTGTCCGCCTCGCCGCCTTGGGTAAAAGCGCGCCCGTGATGGCCGCCCGTCGCATCGTCACTACTATGCCCGAATGGTGGACTGGCGTTCCGAATCCAACTTCGCCGGATGGCCGCTATCTGTTCAACTCGCTCCGTCCCAGCGGCGTCTGGGAACCCGCCCTGCTCGACCTCACGACTGGTCAGCAGCGAACGTTCCCCAAACCGAAGGGGCTCGGCTATGTCGACACAGGGGTCATCTCGGCCGACAATCGCATGATCGCCTTCACGGGTCAGCCGGGATCCAACTTGCTCAACCTGGTGGTGGTGGACTTCGACGGGGCCAATCCCCGCACCGTCTTTACCTCCAGCCCGGCCTTCTCGTGGTTCTACCCGGTCGGCATCACTCCTGACAAGAAGACGGTCGTCCTGCAATTCAACCGGCAGGGAGGCCGTGGCTATCACTTGGGCCGCGTGGACCTTGCCACCGGCGCACTCACTGTCGTGCGGGAGTTCACCACAGGGCGCCTCGGCCCGGCGCGCCTTTCCCCGGACGGCCAATGGATCGCCTACGCCTATCAGCCGCTCGCCGACAACCCGTACCACGATATTTTCGTCATCAGCACCAACGGAGATACAGAGTCAGTGCTCGTGGAGCACGCCGCCGACGACACTTCTCCCGTTTGGACGCCGGACGGCAAGGGAGTGGTCTTCCTGACGAACCGCCGCGGCACGCATGATCTGTGGTTTGTGCCGGTCCATGCCGGGCGTCCCGCCGGTGAACTAAAGCCACTGAAGAATGACATAGGCGATGTGGAGGTCTATGGAATGACTTCAGGCGGTTCGCTGGTATATCGCGCCGCCTCTGGCACCGTCACGTTCCAGCACAGCACCTTGGATGAAGCCACCGGCAAGTTCACACATTTTCGGCCGCTCAGTGAATCATTCAGCGGCACGAAGCTGCGGCCCAGGATCTCGCCCGACGAAAAGCAGATCGCCTACGTCCGGCAGCCGGCCTACGCGAAGAACAAGGCGATCATCGGCGTGCGCGATCTCACAACCAACAAGGAGCGAGAGATCTATCCCAACCTGCGCCAGGTGCAGTACGTTCTCTGGATGCCTGACCAGCGCCGCTTCCTGGTAACGGGCCAGGATTACGGCGGCCAGCTCGGCGATTTCCTGGTGGATGCGGTCACGGGCCAAACGACTCCACTCCCCACTAAGGGGGACTTGGGCGGGTACTCGCGGGGCGGCGGGGGAGCAGTTGTCTCGCCGGATGGGAAAACGCTCTACGTCCCCCACTACAAACAGGCCAGCGGTGCTTTGTTCGCCAAAGACATCGCGACCGGTACAGCGCGGCTGCTCATCGAAGCCAAGGGCTTCGCCAATGCGCCGTCTCCCTCTCCCGATGGCCGCTGGCTCGCGTTCCTCGACAATGGGCCGAACAAGGTGGGGCGTCTCCTTTCGCTCACCGACGGATCCGTGCGCGACCTGCCGGAACGCGCGATCCCGCAGGGGTGGACCCGTGACAGCAAGGTCGCCTATGTGTGGTCCGAAGGGAACTCGCTCCGCGAGGTGAACGGCAAGAAGCTGCTCACTTTGTTCGGGCTCAATCTGGAAAGCGGCGTGATGTCCCCGGTCAATGACCCGCTGGATTATTCCTATTTTGACGGCAGTCACCTGCTGGGCAACAGCTTCGTTTACCGCGACAACCGGCGGACGTACGAGATTATGGCGCTTGACAACGTCCTCAGCGCCGCGAAGTGAGGGGAACGGGGATTGTGGCCCTTGGTGGACCACAATCCCCCTCGGACGCGTGAGGGTCGGCCGTGTTGGCGATCGTGGCGCCCAATGGGTGCTTGTCGACTGGCGTTGTCCGAGAGCGGCGACGTATGCATGCGATGAGGGCAATGCCAGGAAGTGTGAGGAAGAGTGTGGATGGCTCGGGGACGGGGTCTCCCGCAACAAAATAGTAGTTCCCGTTCTGCCATGCAGCCCAGGTGTCGGTGGATGTGTTCCCGATGAGCATCGTGTTTGTACCGTAGGGAGAGGATCCGACGTTGGCCAAGGAGCCCCAACCAGCAGAGGTTGCACCGAATCGTCCCGACCCGAAGATGAGGGCGTAGGCACCGGCAGGGAGCACTACATCTACAGAAGCGGAGGTGAGACTGCCTGCGGTGTAATTCACCGGCGCGGACAGCAGTGCGGAGACGGTGGGAGCGAAGTCCCGGTACAAAGGCACCCAAAGGGGTATAAGTAGGGGCTGCCGCCGAAACTGGTGACATGGGTATCTTGCGCGAGGGAGAATCGCCAACCCTGGAAAAAGCTGGCGTTGGGGCTTTGATCTCCGATGTTGGGGTAAGCACCGGTGAAGGTGCCTGATTCGTAGGTCGTGATGCCCCAGGAGGGGAGCGCGGCGACGAGAAGAGCGCGCGACCGGCGAGTGGGTGCGTGCCAACCGACCTCGCGCGGTGAATCACGATTGCTGATGCCGGGCTGTGTATAATCAGTGCGGATGCGTACCAGACTGATTCGCGGCGTGATGGCTTCGGTGGCACTGGCCGGAGTGATTGTCAGCTATGAGACGACAGTGCCGGAGGACATGAAGTACCGGCCGTCGCGAATGCCCGACCGGGTGATTCTGACATGGGCCGGGAATCCGGCGACCTCGCAGGCGGTGACCTGGCGGACTGAGTTGGGGGTCACGCCGGCCGTGGCGGAGATTGCGGAGTCGGAAGACGGGCCGGGGTTTCCGAAAAAAGCACGAACCGTGAACGCGGCGTCGGAGAAACTGGATACGGACGCGGGCCCGGCGTTGTATCATTCGGTACGGTTCACGGATTTAAAGCCTGCGACAGTATATGCATACCGGGTGGGGGACGGGTGGAATTGGAGTGAGTGGAACCAGTTTCGCACGGCGTCGGATAAGGCTGAGCCGCTGGAATTTGTCTATGTCGGCGACGCGCAGAACGACTTATTCAGCATGTGGAGCCGGCTGATCCGGCAAGCCTATTCGGACGCGCCGAAGCTGCGGTTTATCGTGCATGCCGGGGATTTGATCAACAGGAACACCATCGATCACGAATGGGGGCAGTGGCATCAGGCGGCGGGGTGGATCAACCGCAGCGTACCGTCGTTTCCATCGCCGGGGAATCATGAGTATGGATCGAAGAAGCTTTCCGTGAACTGGCGGCCGCAGTTCACCTTGCCGGAGAACGGGGTGGCGGGGCTTGAGGAAACCAATTACTACGTGGATATTCAGGGGGTGCGGATGGTTTCGCTGAATTCGAACATCATGCGTGAGGAGCAGGCGCAGTGGCTCGACAAGCTGCTGTCGAATAATCCCAACCGATGGACGGTATTGGCGTTTCACCATCCGATTCTGTCTGCGGCAAAGGGGCGGGATAATAAGGAACTCCGCGAGTTATGGCAGCCGGTGATTGATAAACACCGGGTGGATATAGTTTTGACCGGGCATGACCATACCTATGCGCGGAGTAATGTGATGAGCGGCGTGAATGCGCAGTCCAAAGCGGGGACTGTGTATGTGGTTTCGGTGTCGGGGCCGAAGATGTACGCACTGCAGAAACAGGATTGGATGGAGAAGTCGGGGCAGCAGATGCAGTTGTTCCAGGTTGTGCGGATTGCGGGGGACCGGCTGCACTACGAGTCGCGGACGGCGAGGGGGGAGGTGTTCGACAGCTTCGATCTGGTGAAGAAGGCGGGGAAGCGGAACAAGCTTGTGGCGGATCACCGCCGAACTCGCGTATAATCAGAGAGTCGCGCTTTCCGTGTTCACCCCGGCCACCCGGGCCTGTTCCTGTACCGGCGCGGCGCCACTTGGTCACTCGCGTCCGAAAGAGCCCAACGCTGCGTGGCAGTAAGCTCCTACAGCGGTAACTCAACAACAGCGGTTTCCTGGAAAGGGCCTTAAGAAAGGCAATGTTCGAAAATCTCTCTGACAAGCTGCAAAAGGTCTTCAAAAACCTCCGCGGCGAAGGCAGGCTCACTGCGCAAAACATGGAGACGGCTCTCAAGGAGATCCGTGTCGCCCTGCTTGAGGCCGACGTCCATTTCCGCACAGTCAAGCAGTTGATGGAGTCCGTCAAGGAGAAAGCCCTCGGCCAGGAAGTCCTCGATTCCCTCACCCCCGCCCAGCAAGTCATTAAGATCGTTCGCGACGAACTGCTCAAAACCCTCGGCACCCATCAGGCCAAACTCCGCCTCTCCTCCGACCCGCCAAGCGTCCTCATGATCGTCGGCCTCCAGGGGTCCGGTAAGACCACCAGCGCCGGCAAACTCGCCAAGCACCTCGCCAAGCAGGGCCACCGGCCGATGCTCGTTTCCGTCGACGTCTACCGCCCCGCTGCCCGCCAGCAGTTGAGCGTTGTCGCCAAGGACATTGCCATCCCTGTCTACGAAGGCACCGCGGAGGAAGCCGGCAAGCCGGTCGATCTGGCGCGTTCCGCGCGCCGCGAAGCCACCCAGAACAACAAAGATATCCTCCTTGTCGATACCGCCGGCCGTCTGCACATTGACGAAGAGTTGATGGTCGAATTGCAGCAGCTCAAAGACCTGCTAAACCCTGTCGAAATCCTCTTTGTCGCCGACGCCATGACCGGCCAGGACGCCGTCAAATCCGCCGACGAGTTCCACAAACGTCTCGGTATCACCGGCGTTATCCTCACGAAAATGGACGGCGATGCCCGTGGCGGCGCGGCCCTCTCCATTCGCAGCGTCACCGGACAGCCACTCAAATTCGTCGGTATCGGCGAAAAGCCCGACGCCTTTGAGCCCTTCCATCCCGACCGCGCCGTCTCCCGCATCCTTGGCATGGGCGATGTCCTCTCCTTGATCGAAAAGGTGGAACAGACCATCGATCAGAAACAGGCTGAGAAGATGCAGCAGAAACTCATGGATAATGAGTTTTCGCTCGAGGATTTCCGCGACCAGTTAAAACAGCTCCGTAAGATGGGCCCCCTGGAATCCTTACTCGGTATGATGCCCGACATGGGCCCCCTGGGTAAGCACATGAAGAACGCCAAGGTCGATGAGAAAGAGCTCACCCGCATCGTCGCCATCATCGACTCGATGACTCCCAACGAACGCGTCAACCATATGATTATCAATGGTTCCAGGCGCCGCCGCATCGCCTTGGGCAGCGGCACGTCAGTCCAGGACGTTAATGGTTTATTGAAGCAGTATACAGAAGCCCGCAAGATGATGAAAATGATCTCCGGCGGGATGCTCGGCAAGAAAATGGGAAAAATGAAGCTTCCCGGATTCGGGAACTTAGGGTTTCCAAAATTTTGAGGTTACAAATAGCATGCTGATGATTCGTTTGGCCCGCTTCGGCGCCAAGAAGAAGCCCACCTACCGTGTGGTGGTGATTGATAAAGAACGCGCCCGCAACGGCCGCGCCATCGAGGTCGTAGGTCACTATAACCCCGTCACGCAGCCCGCCGCTGTGCAACTCGACCATGACCGTATTTCCCACTGGCTGAAGAACGGCGCCCAGCTTTCCGATACCGTTGCCCGGCTGGTGAAAACCAACCCGGCGGCCCCCGCGGTTCAGTAAGCTGTCCGCTGCTCCGGCACACAGCCGCGCCCAAACCGGCGTGGTTTCCAGCGGTGTCTGAATGAGGCGTAGGATGACCATGAAACAGCTAGTTGAAGAAATCGCCAAGGCGCTGGTCGACAAACCCGAAGACGTCGTTGTCAATGAGGTCTCCGGCGAACATGCCACCGTGCTCGAATTGAAGGTCGCTCCCAGCGACCTCGGCAAGATCATCGGCAAACAGGGCCGCACCGCCCGGGCCATCCGCACGCTCCTCGGCGCGTCCGGTATGAAGCTCGACCGGCGGTTTACACTCGAGATCCTGGAATAGCGCGACCCCCAATGACCCAAATGACCCATCGGGTCTGCCTGGCCATCCTCGGTCGAACCCGTGGTCTGCGGGGGGAAATGTTCGCCGAGCCGGGCGGCGATTGGTCCGCGCGCGATCTGGCTCAGTTCAGTGGTCTCTTTCTCCATCCGTCCGGCCAGCCGGCAGCCTTGGAGAATGCCTGGGAACATCAGGGCCGCCTGATCCTGAAACTCGCCGGCGTCGATTCCATCGAGCAGGCCGAACGGTTGCGAGGCCAGGAGCTATCGCTTCCAGGAGACGCGCGTCCCCCGGTTCCTGAAGGCGAATTCTATGTGGGCGATTTGCAGGGCTGCCGCGTCATCCATTTCAGGTCTGGCGCCGAAATCGGAGTCGTTGCCGAGTGCCTCCAGTACGGCGGGCCAATGCTGCTGAAAGTGAAACGCGACGAAACGGAAATGCTGATTCCCTTCGCCAAAGAGATCTGCCGCGAAGTGGACATCACTGAGAAGCGCATTGTGGTCGATCCCCCCGAAGGATTGTTGGAGCTGTGATCTTTCACATCCTCACCATCTTCCCCGAATTTTTCCGCGGGCCGTTTGAACACGGCGTGCTCGGCAAAGCTGTCGAGGCAGGCACCGTCACTATCAAGATCCATAACCTGCGCGATTGGACGCACGACCGTCATAAGACCGTGGACGACCGCCCCTTCGGTGGCGGCGAAGGCATGGTCTTGAAGCCGGAGCCTTTGTTTCAGGCCGTCGAGTCGATTTTTCCCGGACGCTCCGGGTGCGGATCCGACGAGGCCCGCCAGGTGCTGCTCACCTCGGCTCAGGGTCGCTTGTTCCATCAGGCCGCCGCACGCCGCCTGTCGCAGGCGGCGGAATTGTTGATCGTGTGCGGCCGCTACGAAGGCGTCGACGAACGCTTCGCTGAGCAGCAATGCGACGAAGAATTATCCATCGGAGATTTTGTGCTGAGCGGCGGGGAACTCGCCGCAATGGTGATCGTGGATTCGGTTTCCCGGCTTTTGCCTGGCGTGCTTGGCAACGAGGCCTCCTCCGTCCACGAGTCGTTTACCGCGGGGCTGCTCGATTGCCCCCACTGGACCCGCCCCGCCGATTTTCGCGGCTGGTAGGCTCCGGTAGTCCTGCTGAACGGCTATCATGCCGAGATTGCGATTTGGCGTCATGCCGGGGCGTTGGAAAAGACCCGCCGAAACCGTCCCGACCTGGTGCGCGAG
>JACQZR010000309.1 GCA_016213775.1 Acidobacteriota bacterium | reverse complement strand
GCAAATAAACGCGAAGATCGCCCGAAGGGCGCTCCTTATTCGATTGGGATGCTCACCCTTCAACGACGGTCAAGAGCATGACAAACTTGCCGGAAACTAATTTGAGCAATTCGGGGGGAAAGATCGTGACCCGTTACAGCTCGGCGCGATTTACGAAACGCAATTGCGAATTGCTTTTCCAGGAGGCAGCCTCTAAAGGGGTCGCAAACATCAGCTGCGTGCTCTTGGACTCGCTTGAGCTCGTGAATCTGAAGTCGCTATTCTCGTTCGACGAGGACGAGGCACGCGATATCGTACTTGATCGGACTATTCGAGTAGCTGCGATGCTCCGGTCCGTTCGAGGTCCCGACCGGACGATTGTCAGTCTCTCGTCGACAATTGGAACGCTTGCCAGTTATTCGAGTCGGCTTGAAGCCGTGTTGAAGAGCTACGAGGCGAATAGCCATTTGGCCCGACTAATTCAGAACCAGACGTTTAAACACCTTCACCCGCTGCTGAAACGCCTCGGAGTAAACAACAGTAGAAGTAATGTGGTGCGGGACTTGGCCCGTTATCTGATAGAAGAAACCGCTCTTCGTTTGGCGGCTGCCGACGCGCGCCGGTGGACGTACGAATTATCGTTGACCGAAGAAACACCCGAAGTCGAAGCCGCGGTTGCTGAAGTTGTTCCAAATGTCGATCGAAGCAATTGGATACCAATGATCTATACCCAGCCTGTACAATCATCGGGTGTCGAAGTGGAGGGTCTCACTTTCAGCTACCCTAAGCAGGCAGAGATGGCGGTCGCTCATTGCTCAATAAAGTGCGGGCCTGGTGAGATAGTCGGCATTCTCGGAAGGAGTGGATCTGGTAAGTCAACTTTACTTAAGCTCATTGCAGGACACTTAAGGCCGCTGGATGGCAGCATTCGTATCAGCGATGCAGAGGTGACCGAACTCCCTCCTCGCGACAGAAACGTCGCGACGGTCTTTCAAGATTTTGCGCTGTTCCCACATCTCACGGTTCGGCAGAATGTGGCGTTTGGCATCGAGGCGGATAAGAGGTTCACAGCCGAAGAGGTTTCACTGCTGGTGCAGATTTTGCTGCGTCGGTTTGGCCTCGCCGAGCTGGCCGATCGGCATCCGCAGGAACTCAGCGGTGGTCAGCGCCAGCGGACCGCAATCGCCAGAGCCCTCGCCTTTGGTCCGAGTCTTTTTCTCCTTGACGAGCCGACTGCGTCCCTGGATTTCGACGCGAAAGATGAACTAGCCGGCATCTTATGGCACGTGGCTTCACTCCCGCCCGCACCGACAGTGATCCTCGTCAGCCACGATAGGGAGTTCGTCCTTGACGTGGCATCGACGTTGGCTGTGATGGACGCGGGCCGAATCATCGTGAATGGTCCCGCTCTGAAAATAGCTCGCGCTCCCGATAACGCGTTGGTCGCATCTGTCGTTGGGTCGCACCTTCTGATACCGCTAGAGACAGAGGGCTCTCACGTCAGTTCTGATCGGCAGGTTTCTGGCTCGGATGCCGAAGCGACCCTGGCTATCGTGCGCGAGGATGGGATAGTTTTTCGCCGAGCCGGAAAGGCGCAAGGCCCTGGTCGAGCCGAGCAACTGACCGTTAAGGGCAAGGTGACGGCGAAGGTAAGCACCGCCAGAGGAGTCCGGTTGGTAGTTAAAATCAACCGCCGGACAGTCCATTGGCGAGAACGAGAATGTGGTCGCACTACAGAGCAAATTGAGCCTGGAGATGAAGTGGAGATCTCCTTTGGCCGGGCTGAGGCTAACATCGGAAGAATTGGAGGCTGAAGAAGCTTATGTGTCACACAAATCTGTCGCGGCGCGAGTTGCTGAAGCGTTTGGGGTCCGCAGCTTCCGTGCCGCTAGTGATCACTAGTTGTGGCGGTCGAAAGCCGTCGAAGTTGCGACTCTACGGCACTGGAACTCTTGACATCCAGAAAGCCGGTTGGGATCGACTCACCAAGGATTTAGGAGCCGAGGTCGAGTTCATCGATAATCTAAATGACACCGGCCCTGTCATAGCAAAGATGATCACTGGCACCGCAAGTCGTGATTACGATCTTGGTGGGTTACAGGGCGGGGCCGAATCAGAACTTGCCAGGGCCGGCAAGATCCTCCCATGGGATCTTCAAAGAATTCCTACCTGGCAAAAGATCTGGCCCCTTGCACGCGAAGTTCCCTACACGCGGATAGAAGGTGTGCAGTACGGACTTCCGATCGCCCTAAATGCCGATTCAATGGTCTACCGACCTGATTTACTTAGTAAGATTTCAGGCTTCGAGCAATACGGAGAGTCGATTGTTGACACCTATGCTGTGTTGTTCGACGATCGGCTGCGTGGCAAAGCATCAATGGAAGATGCATGGATCAACAGCGCTATCTTCGCAGCGATTTATATGAAGGAAAACAATGTGGCTCGCATCGATGATCCGAGCAACTTGACGGACCAAGAGCTCAAGCAAGTGATGACGTTCCTGATCGACAAGAAGAAGGCGGGACATTTTGTTAAGTTCTGGAACGGATGGGAAGAAGGCGTCCGTCTCGTCAAGAGTGGTCAGGTGGTGATTATGACAGGATGGGAGCCGATCGTCTATGAGCTCCGCAGGCAGAATGTGCGAGCTGAGTACGCGATCCCCCGCGAGGGGTATGAAGGCTGGTCGAATGATCTACTGCTCCATGAGGGGGTGAAGAGTAAAGGACTCTATGACGCCGCCCACGACGTGGCGAACTGGCTGTATTCGGGCTACTACGGATGCAAACTTGGGGAACTGCGCGGCTATGTTGTGCCAAATGATTCGATCGTAACGTTCAGTGAAGCATCGAAGGAGTTTGACCCGGCCGAAGTGAAGAAGCGGAACGAGCACGTGAAGGCGAAGTTTCGCACGGGCAGAGGATACTGGCAGAACGTCCGCCCCAAGGAGTATCGTCTCTACGAAGAGTGGTGGAGTCGTTTGCGGGCTGCCTAAATGAACAGCTTGCTGTAAGTGATTGTGTGTCACAGGACCTCCATATGCTAAGTGTCAGCCGACAAAATAGCAGAATTAGCGCATTTTCCGGTTTGGCGCTGGCCGTGTCGATATTGATCGCATGGCTCCCCGTTTTTGGTGCCTGCCTTGCTAGTCTGTCGCTCGTCCGAGGTCTTGAGAGCGGACCGAATCCGTTTGGAGCATATTGGGATCTCGTTCAGCGCAATCAGATGCTGGAGTTTTGGCTTGTTGTTAAGCGGAGCGTGCTCGTGTCAGGAATTGCTGTGGCGCTCGCGTTGGGCGTGGTGGCAACGTTTGGAAGTTCCAAGCCGAGGAGCCGGACGGTTGCTGTCGCGCTGGTGCTAATTCCTTTGGTTGTTCCTGATTCCATTCGGGCGTTTTCGTGGGCCCAGTTGCTGGCTCCAGACGGACTCATCGGCAAAGTCACGCCAGGAATTGGCTCGACAACGACTTGCCTTCTTACCCTCATGGCGATATCGGTCGTTCCGCTGACCTTTGGCGCTTTTTTCTCCGCATTACCGTCTCCCCGATCGACCTGTTGGCTAGCTGCTGCGGAAATGCCCCAACATCGGTGGATTCATTTTTGGAGACTTACACTTCAGGCAGTAGTCCCAGTGCTGCTCTTCTCGCTGGTCGCCGGCTTCCTTTATGCCATGAACGCCTCTGCGGAGGAGCAATACCTTGGGCGTTCGAGCACGAGCATGCAGAAGATTGCCTCCGGTCTGATGAACATTGAACCCAGCCTTCTCGGCGCATTCGGAATGTGTCTTTTCGCGGGCATCGGCGTCCTCTCAATGATCTGCATCTGGTTTAGTCGAGCATCTTGGCAATTCAGCGCTTGGCGGCGAGCAACTATGCCAGCGCACCTCAGACAAGCAACTCGGCGTTTCGCGGCGATTTCAGGGAGTGTCGTTCCCCTCGGAGGGGCGATGCTCCTCACTGCGGTGCTCCTCGGGCTGTGGCTACCCTTCTTGAGTCTGATAAGACTCGCCTTAGGCGACGAGTCCGCCTTGACATTCCCGACACTGCACTTCTTCTGGAGTGCCGCCCGGTCGCCCCAACTTTGGGAGGCCTTCATCAACTCGCTCGCTGTGGCGGCGAGTTCCGCGATGGCATCTACGGCTATCGCTGTCTATGCTGGTAGGGTTGCGTCAGCTAAGTTCGGAGGCGTCGTCATCTGTCTGGTTTTGTGGCCAGCTATACTCCCCGCCGATGTTCACGCGCTTAGCATTCAACAACTCCTGCGTTTGGTGGGCGTGGAGCAGTCTGGACTGGCGTTTGTCGCAGTCTGTCACACAAGCTGGCTTCTTCCTTTTGTCTTGACGGCGGCTGTGTTCGCATACCGGAAGTTACCACCTACTGTGCTACACGCGGCGAATGAATTCGGACATAGCGAAACGACGATATTTCGAAGGATCGTTTTTCCCATGGTGAGGGTGCCAATTTTCACCGCGGCGCTTGCTGCCGGTCTGCTGTCCTTTACGGAGTTCCGCAGAGGCTGGCACCTTGCGGGGAGTGATCCTCTTCTTAGTACCCGAGTGTTTGGTGCACTTCAATCTGGCGCGGTTGGGGATGGGCCAACTGTCTACGCGATGGCGCTGGTAGCGACATCGATTGGCCTCGTAGGCTGCCTTTTGGTTGGCAGAATGGCGAAGGAGGCAATCTGAGCGGACGACGTTACAGTGAGATCGCGCGCGGGAGTAATCAAATGCAACTTCGTATTCGCCTGCATTTCATGTTGGCTGCCTTCGCTCTTACTGCGATGGCTCAAAATCGGCCCGGCGAATCGGATGTGCCGGCGGTCCCCTCGGCACCGGAGGTTGTTTCTGCAATCATCCAGCTTTCTCAGCTCAACAGGCAGAAACTTCTGGTTGATTTGGGCTGCGGCGATGGACGAATTGCCGTGGCCGCAGCCAAGAGTGCCGCCCGCGCGATCTGTGTGGAGAACGACTCGGACATGCTGGGTCGGGCACGACGTACTGCAACGGCGGCTGGGCTTCTGCATCAAATCGAATTCCGTCAAGTAGATCTTCGGGACTTTGTACGCGATGGAATTAATTTGGCCCAAGTCGATGTGGTCGTGGTCTATCTCACGGCAGAGCTGAATCGACAAATAGCTGCGGATCTCGAGCGAAACCTAAAACGGGGCGGGATCGTGATCTCCCACGCATATCCAATTTCGGGGTGGAAGCCTAGGGAGATCAAGCCTGTGCGCATCCAGTCGACCGGGAATACGAGTCGGCTGTATGTATATGAGCCGAACCCGCGAAATCGGTAAGTCGCGTGAAGTTTCGTCCCGTGATCACGGTGCACTCGACGAGGGACCACTCGGCGCGGGCACTGCGCGACGCCTTTGGGCTGCGTGTACTGAGTCTCGATGCTCAAAGTCAACTGAAATCGAACGCTGGCGCTGGAGGAACAGACGGCAGGGGTTCGCCCGTCCTTTGCAGGAGGCTCGCAGTTCTACCGGTAATGGCCCGGCGGGATCGCCCTGTGTGGAATCGTACACGGCACCTTGATATGCTCATGTTTAAAGCATTTTCTAAGCCAAAGCGGGTAGCGCGTTGAGGGACTGGCGTACCGGCTTCGTGGAGACTTGTCGATGGTAGTTGACGACCCAGAATCCGAACACGATGACCTACACCAGTGGACGCTCGACGAATGGGACACCGCTCTCTTTCGCCGCTTCTTTGCTGTCCCGCCGAAAGTGCCTGCGCCTCCGCTCGTAAGGCTTTGTATTACAGGTGAGGATCTGCGTGCCGCGTGCGCACATCGGTGTGCCGCTGGCGACGCGCGCGCCGCGTTCATAGAAAGCGTCAAACGGGCGCTCGGCAGGCACTCTCTGGCTTTCGGAGCTTCACGGCGTCGCGACTCGTGGAATCCGGAATCGGCGGCACTGCCGCCGTTTCTTTCACACCTGCTTCTCACCTGCATGGTGGCGAACGACCTTGCCGACGAGCTGAGGTGGACCGGGAATTTCAGGGAACGGCTTTGTCATGTCCTTGGGACCCATTCCCAGCCCCAGTTGGAGCGTCTCAGGCCGCTCTGGGAGGATCTCGCGGCTTGGTCCGTGCGCCAGAACCTCGCTGGGATAGGATGCAGGCAGCTGCGCCTGCCGCGGATTCCCGGGTCCGGGTATCACTCCATTATCGGGTACTCCGTGAGGCTTGCAGTGCCATCACGAAGGGATCAGTCATCGCTCGCGGCATTGTTCCGGCGAAACGATCTCGAGGGTCGAGAACCAACGCTGAATTCGGTGCTGCACGTCGTCAGCGCAAATGTAGGTAAATTCAGTTCCGACTTTGGAGACGTGTTCAACGATTTCGTCACGGCCTTGAAGAGCCAACCCCTGAGCGCTCTCTTTCACACAACCTTCTGGACAGCGGTCCGCGAGATATGCCTATCAGGCGTACACAGGCCGGATCGCGGACCAACCGCTGTACGGATTCGGCTGGAGCTTGAGGACGATGACGGCCAGTTCTGGCTGGCTTTGACGTCGGACACTGCGATACAACTCGACGGAGTGAAGACAGTCGCGGTACCGCACGGACGGGAATCGCCGTTCCAGTTCATTTTAACCGATCGCGACGGGAACGGCCTCGTGAGCACAATGTTTTCGTCGTCGAGAATCGATCCGACCGTTAGGGAATTAGCGAACATCCGCTCAGCGATTGCCGAGGGACTCCTGTTGTTCGAGGAAGGTGACGATTACGTCTTTGTGCTTTCCTCCGCGTTGCCCGCATCTGGCCAGCTTCGTTGTCTTGTTTCCGATCAACTCAAAGAGCCCCTCATGAAAGCAGTGGCATCGCTCGGAGTTCGACCCGAAGTCACGAGATCGATGTACGCGGGTTGGTCGGAGTGGCGGGGCTTGACCGTCGAAGGGCTCCGAAGGCTCAGTTTCTCCCGCTTTCCGGCGCTTGCTTGCATACGTTCTCTGCGCGTCACAATACCGCCCCCAGAGATCAAACTCCGGGGCGGAATCCGAGTCGGGAGCAGTTTCGTCGCTTTATCGGAGGCTCTGCCACTAGCAGAGGTTCCCGGAGCAGAGCGTGTAATCCTCGATCTCGGCGGCGGAGAGTGGGAAGATCTTGAGCGACTTGCGGAAAGCGAGGGAGCTTGGTGTTTTGCACCGACGCTCGTGCCAGCTCGCTTGATTGGAAGTCGCCGTATCGTAGCCTTGGCTGAATCCGTCCCGATAGCGGAGCGCCGGATCGATTTCATTGAGAGTGCGTTCACTACCGACTACAAAGAGCCGCTCGATCCACGCCGCTGGCTCGTCGAGTCGATAGGAATCGACACGGTACCTTTCTCGGATGGACCGATTTGCACTGCTCCACTAGAGGAGAAGGCTGGTCCGGAACGCGAGTCGAATCATCTGACTGGAAGCATCAACCAGCCATCCATTTCGGCAGCGCCTTCGCAGACATCACTGATTCGGCTAATGAACCTTCTCTGTGCTCGGTCTGCCGCCCAGCGAGGAATTTCGGAAGGCGAGCTCATACCAATCATGACGGGCGAGCTCGGAGTGAAAGTGTCCGAGATTTGGGCAATCCTTCGAGCGTGGGTCGAAGCGGGCATGCTTGAGGCTCTGACCGATGCCCGCTGGCGCGCGCGCACGTACTTCGGACGAACACCCCAACTCGTTGTGCATCGACGCTTCGGTCAGTATGAAGCTGTCTTAACGGGTCTGGTCCCACCGTTTCTGCTTGAGCGCTTCGACAAGCTCTCCATCGCAACAGGTATTATTCCCGTCGAACAAACATCGGTGTCACCGTTTGTGCCGGCGTTACCGCGCTGCCGCTCCCATCATCTCCGACGCTTGAGCGAAATCGCACGCGAGTTGAATCTCGCTCCGGTCGTCCGGGTCCGACCACTGGAAGATTTTCTGGGTCCTGTTCTATCGTCTGCCGAACTGCACTCGTCAACCGTACACGATTCCTGGCCAGTCTATCGGCGGTGGGACTGGAAGAGAAGAGTCTTCAGCGAGAATCCTCCGGAGCCCACTCGCTCCGGGATTTCGATCGAATGGTGCCGCCGTGATGACGGTCCCGACCGCTACAAGTTGTACCAAGATGGATCGCTACTTTGGTGGACCCGTTCGCGGACCTGGGCTGTACTTTCTGCCTTCACGCTCGCGTGCGTGCCGGTTTTTTCGCGCCAGCCGGGTTCCGCAATCGAAAGTCAGGGAGATAGTCTCTACCTTCCTTTGCCGGCAGCTCGAGTCGTCTCGTGGATCGGACCCGTGACCGCAGGCCCGGTGAAAGTTGCAGACGGACAGGGTGCGTACCGCTATACATTTCCGGACGAGAGGTCTCGCGAGTTGGTTGTGACAGGCTTCTGGCCCGATATCGTTGAGACCACTGGGAAACGATCCGCCGTGATCGGGGAGCGTCTGGCTGCCATTCTGCGAACTGGCGGGAGCCCACTTGTGCCGCTTCCGGTTCACCTCCGTCGCGCTCTTCGCGAGCTCTGTGGCGGCCATGCTCTTGGGGAGTCCCGTTTGGTCCCGGCGCTCGCGCTTCCGCAACTCTATGCTGTAATCCGATCGCTAGAAAAAGGAGCTCCGTAGTGATCCGGACACTCCTCGGGATAGTGGAACGCTTTGGTCTTGCGAAGTCCGGGCCAGGCGCCCGTCTTCGGCCAATTCTTGAGGCGTCACCCGACAAGTTGCGCTGGGCACCGCCAGAGGACGAGTTCCCCAATTCCGATGTAGTCAGCTGGTGGCAGCCGTCGCCTGATGCGGAGCTTTACAAAGCCTGGACTTTTCAGGTCGAGCGCTCATGGACGTACGACCCAGACATAGAGGATCACGACCTCTATGGCGTGGTGAAAAGCTCCCCTTCACCTCCAGTCGAATTGATCGACCTCCCGATGGCGGCCGACCCGGAAGATGTCAGGGCGCTGCTACTTGAACAGGGACTTCCGCTTGACCGCTGCGCTAGCAAACGGTTGGTGTTCCGCGACCGCTCGGGATACGTGGTAGGCCCACTTGAGCTGTCACTTCGCGAGGGCCGACTGTTTCTCGACGAAAGGGAAGCGCTCACGCCTCTCAGCCGCGCGAACTGCGAGGCGGTCCTCGCGGTATGGGCGGGACACCAGTTCCTGCCGCTAGAGCACTGGCTGAGCAAGGCGGGCGAGGTTGACTTTTCACCGACCACGGTATTTCTCAAGCGTGTGCTTCGAGAGATTCGTGACATGCCGCCGACGGTGATCGACAACGCTAAGTTGACGGAGCGGATCATCGGATCGTACACCATCGCTCTCGAGAAAGTATCTCTGACGCCGCTGCAAACACAGCGGCTGAAACGACTGCACAAGCTCAGCGAGCAGGCCGAGGTCGGTATCACGCTAGGAGAAGAAGCCGTCTTCGACCTCTTGAAGCTGCCGACGGTAAGCGACGCAATCTCGACCGCTAAAGAAGAAGCGGTGCGAAGTGCGCTTGAGGAGCGACGCGCTACCTTGACGGAATTGGACCAGCAGCGAACCACTCTGGAAGACGAGATCCAGACCCTTCGCACAGAAGCCGCGCGTCTACGGGACGGAATAGTATCTTCTCGAGAGGAACAGAGCGCTGTTCTGGCAAGCTTCGACAGCCGCGTTCAAGAGAAATTCGCGCAGATCGGGAAGGACGCGTCGTCGTTTCTCGCCGATGTCGCTTTGATTCGGGCCGCGTTTACGACGGCCCTTCCTCCAACGGCTCCTGGCAGTTCGTCAGGTATCTCCGGAATACCGCCCCAGTCTGTACCGCTCGAGGCGGCGCGGATCATGAGTGCTTTTCGCGAGGCCTTTGATACGGCCGGACTTGGCTGTGTTCTTCCGACGACGCTGCTGTCCTCCTGGGCCTCAGGATTCGTGCCCGTGCTTTTTGGCGCGATGGCGCGAGAAGCCCTGACCGCAGCTGGTGATGCTCTCTTCGGCAAGAATGTCCATTTCTCCGCGCTCGGACCGACGCTGTCTTCTCCTACGGATCTGATCAGAATGCCTACCACTTCGGCATTCACCGTGAGCACCATCGGAGATCTTGTCAGAGAATCGAGTCAATCGGGCGATCTCGTTTTGCTTGTCTTTGAGAACATCAATCTCTCTCAACTCGACAGCACGTTGGTGCCGCTCTTGCGAAGCTACTCAGCTTTTCACGGCGAACTCCCCACCTCGCATTCCCCGTCCACGTATCCGATGCCCGTCGGCATGTGGCCGTCGAATCTTCTGGTTGGTGGCATATTGACTGACTCTCCTCTCTCCCTTCCGATTTCCCGGGAGCTGTGGACATGCTCGACGTTCATCGATGCACGAGGTAAGCGCACCTGCTCGAAGGGAAGATCAGCCGAAGCCCGCACACCGAAGGGTCACCTTCGTGCCTCCTTTGAGCAATGGATCGAGTGGCTAGAAACGATCGAGCAGACGGGCACCTCGGATACTCATGTCACCGCCGCTCATGCGGCGCGCGAGCTCGATAGCAGCTCGCTCTTCAAAAGGATGTTACGTCGGCTTGCCGCGGCTATCGATCACACGAGCCCGGCGGCGAGCGAGGCTACGAGAGCAGGGCTGCTGACCGAGATGACAATCGTTCCATATCTGCTTTCGCAAGGCGTCCAGTTGGACACCTTCCTTGAGCTTGCGCCGGGAGACATTTCGCTGGAGGACGGTTTCATTGAGATGCTTACGGGGCTGTTCCAAAAGTGGGGACTGGACGTCCGATGAGATTCGCACGCCGGAGGTTACATGATTGACCCGATCGGCGCGTTCAATCGTATCAGAGATTTCTATATAAGCTACCTCGAAACGGCTTTCTATATTCGCGACCCCGCCATCTCCGGTGAGCGCCGCGCATTGCTGGAGGCAGCGGGTTCGCTGTGCACCGAGCCCATCATCGAACCAATAACGAGGTACCGGAACGCCCCCTTCAAGCTTCATGAACTCGTCCATGACGCGAAGGTCGACGATCGTGTCCCCGGACTCAACTCACGGGAGAGGGAGGCGTTCGTTCATCTCGCTCTTTCCGGTTTGTTCGAAGCAGAGCCGCGGAGCGGGAAAGGAGGTCTTCCAAACGCAAAATACGCTCCCTATCTGCATCAAGCCGAGATGCTCAAACGGGGGGTCTGTCCGGGTAACCCGACAATTGTGACCTCGGGTACCGGCTCTGGAAAGACCGAGGCTTTTCTGCTTCCCATCTTCGCCGAGCTCGCTCGCGAAGCCCTTCGGTGGACGGCTCCGGCTCAGGGATTCTTGTCGCGTCGATGGTGGCAGGATAGCTCAGGGAATCCCGTCGCGTCCTACACGACACTCGGAAATCGGCCCTTGGCAAACAATCCGAACGGGTCTCCATTTGTCCCACAACGCCAAGGCGAGACTCGTAGTGCCGCCATGCGAGCGTTGATCCTCTACCCGATGAACGCCCTCGTCGAGGACCAACTTGCTCGTCTTCGCCGTGCATTGGATTCGACAGAGGCTCGCGCCTGCATGGACCGCTTCTTCAGCGGGAATAGAATTTTTCTCGGCAAGTACACCTCCGCTACTCCTGTCACCGGTTACCATCGAGACCCTACCCCCGAATCCGACGAATACAAACGACGCGAACGAAAGCTCAGGAAACTCTTCAAAGCTGTTTGCCAAATGCAGGGCACGCAAGAAGCGGCGCGTGCCCACTCGGACCCGGACGCACATTACCTGTTTCCTTCGGTAGACGGCGACGAGATGACCAGCCGATGGGACATGCAGGAACACCCGCCGGACATCTTGATTACGAACACGAGCATGCTGAACGCGATGCTTGCTCGAGAAGTTGATTCTCCGATTTTCCGGCTAACACGAGATTGGCTGCTGTCCTCCAATGAGTCGTATTTCTTCCTCGTTCTCGACGAACTCCACTTGCAGCGTGGCTCCGCCGGAACCGAAGTCAGTTTCCTCCTGCGTCTCCTGATAGAACGTCTCGGCCTCGATGACGCGAGACATCGGCACAAGCTCCGGATACTCGCCTCAAGCGCTTCGCTGCCTCTTCAAGGAGAAGCGCGCGACGCGAGCCTTCAGTACCTGTGGGATTTTTTCGGCTCAAACGGCAGCTGGTCAGCGCCGGGCGAATCCGGACAACGAACAAAGGATGATTGGCGCACGTGCGTGCTTGCGGGCCATCCTGTTACGGTCGCGACTCCAGAGGCTCATCTACGCCCCGAGCCGTTCATCGATTTTCTCGCGGCTTGCAAAGGGCTTGAGGACACTCTGGCAGTTTCCGTTCCTCCCGAAGAAATCGAGCCACATTGGAGAGCGTTGTGCACCGAGCTCGCTCCTGATATGGCCCACGGGAGACTGGAGGACGTTGTTAAGACCTGCATCGAACAGAGCGGACTTCATCTTGAGCGCGCCTGCAGCGACGAAGGGAGTAGCAAGCGCGGGCCCGTAACTGTGAACACGCTTTGTCGCAATCTTTTCGGCGCCGAATCGAGAAGTGCTCCTCAAGCCGTGCGTGGCCTTCTCGTCGTGAGAGGGCTCGGGGACTCCTACCGCACCTGGTACCCACGATCGTCGCCCCTTGAGACCGTCTCTTTCAGGATTCACCTCTTTTTCAGAAGCATTGAAGGACTCTTTGCACCGGCCTTGCTCGGCGATCCTGCGCAACCGGCTGTCGAACGCCGCCTGATTGGCTCGCTCACGGTAGAGAGGGGACTGCGATTTGCGGAGGTAGCTGGCGCTCAACGTCGTCTGCTGGAGCTGGTCTATTGCGAATGTTGCGGTGAGCTGTTCTTTGCCGGCATGAAAGGAAAAAGGCGGGATTCTTCGGTCCTTGAACTTCTGCCGATCGACCCGGACCTGGATGGCCTTCCAGATTCTGCCTCCTCACAACTATTCGAAGAGCTTACCGCCGAGACATTCGGCGTGTTCTGGCCTCGTGAAAGCAGCCCGCCTCCAGGCGCGTCGAATACTGCGACTGCCGACTGGCGGAAGGCCTCTCTAAATCCCGTCACGGGTGTTGTCAGGCTCGCAAGCAATCGGTTCGACCCTTGGGCAGAGGTTGGGGAAATCCACGGATTTCTGTACGACAGAAACCCGAACAGACTCGATCGCCATCAGAGAACATCGACCGATCCGGGGTCGTGTGTCCCGTACGCCTGTCCTGCGTGCGGCACGAGTTACGAATTCAGAAAGAAGGGTTATCGACTGTCCCCGCTCCGGAACTTCAGAGCCGGCTTTGCCAAAACGACCCAACTGCTCGCGACGGAAGTGTTCGAAGTTCTTCGGCAGACCGCCCCGCAACCGAAACTCGTCTCGTTTTCCGATAGCCGCCAGGATGCAGCCAAGGCCGCTCTCGACATCGAGCGCCGACATCACGAAGATCTCGCAAGACAGATTCTCGTCGAAGCCATTCGAGACGTGGCTGGGAGGAGGGTAAGCACACCCGATCTGCGAAACGCTCTTCAGGCAAACAAGGCCGCGATCCTCGCCTCAGCGGACGATGATCCAAAGATGGACGAAATCCTCGCCGAGAACAGACGGTTGCGGGCGCTCCTTGCAAACGCTGAAGACCCTGCAATTCCACTTACAGAGATCGTCGAGACTCTGGATTCAGCGACTTTCCAAGGACTTCTTCCGGATCGGGCGAAACTGCGGCCCTACCTACTTCGTTTCGTTCGTCTCGGCGTGCACCCGGTGGACGGAACCGGGGCGAAGAAATTCCGCATCGGCGCAGAATGGCGGATGCACGAATGGTATGAGTTCTTCACTTCCAACTGCGACGGGATTGATTGGAGAGACCTGGCCGGTCAACGAAATGATATCGATGACGTGCGTAGAGAAATCGTGCGAGAGTCATTGGAGACGATCTCCCAAACAGTTTTCAACAAGACGTACTTCTCGCTTGAGGAAACCGGGCTGGGCTATCCGACGATTCCGCTTTCCGCCGCACGCGATGCCGACGATCAGGACGTCCTCGCGGCGTATGTCCGCGTGCTCGGCGATTCGTACCGAGTCAACGAAAGTCCTTATGACACTCGTGCGAAGGATTGGACTGGTGTTCAGGATATCGGACCAGGTGAACGCGTTCTTCGTTTTGCGACTGCGGCTCTTGGCGACGGAACACGCGCACGAGCCGAGCTGAGCCGCGTTCTCGCGATTCTCGACGCACAAAGACATCCAGGCGGCATAATCCACACTGGCAGGTTGAGCATCAGGGTTCCCCAAGGCAACGATCCGTACTGGAGGTGCCCACGTTGCGGACGGGTTCACTTGCACAAGGGCGCCAGAATCTGCACGCGATGTTTTGGCGCACTCGGTCCCGATCCCTCCGGCACGGTGGAGGAGATCCGACGGGCAAATTTCCTGGGAAAGAGGGTGGAACGCGGAGAACCCGTATTCCGGGTGCGTTGCGAGGAACTCACTGGCCAGACGGATGATCCCGCGGAACGCCAGCGGCGGTTCCGCGGGATTCTATTCCCGGCACCATCGGAACTCGAAGAGAATGCCAGGTTGATCGACCTCCTCGCAGTAACGACCACCATGGAAGTCGGAATCGACATCGGCCCACTCCAAGCTGTTTTCCAGGCAAACATGCCGCCTCAGCGATTTAACTACCAGCAGCGAGTCGGCCGAGCCGGTCGTCGCGGACAGGCATTTTCGTCGGTAATGACCGTGTGCAGGAGCAAAAGCCACGATCTCTATTATTTCCGGCATCCGGCACGAATCACGGGAGATCCGCCGCCACCTCCGTTCCTCACCAAACGGCAGGTCATCATCGCGCGGAGGCTCTTACGGAAGGCTTGGCTCGCAAAGGCATTCGAAAATATTCGTGCCGAGTGTCGCCGCATAGGCACACCTTATCCCGGAGACGATGCCACGCCCGACATACACGGAGAGTTCATACCGTCACGCGACTACTTCGATCCGGCACAGAACTGGCCGGCGCGCCTGAGAGACGAACTTGAGACTACCAGGGTCGATCGGGACCGGTTCGCCGCAGTGCTCAGCGCGGACTCCGAAATCAGGCCAACCGATCTCGTTGCCGATTTGGAGCCCGACCACGTCCTCGAAGAAATCAGAGGAGCACGGGAGCTTCTGGCCAACGACGTCCGAGACGGCCTCGCTCACACCCTCGCCGAGGCGGGACTTCTTCCCATGTTTGGGATGCCTACTCGGGTACGAAATCTGTACGTCGATACTTTGGAGGATGAGGACGACCACCAACGAGAATGGAGCACCATCGATCGTGACCTCGACTTGGCGATCTTCGAGTTTGCCCCCGGTTCGATCATCGTCAAAGACAAGCAGCAACACCGCTCTATTGGTTTCACAGGACAACTCGAGAATCCCTTCAGGCCAGGAAACAAAACCATTCCGCGGGACATCGCACCGTATACTCCGGCATTCGGCGATCCGTTCTGGCTGGTTCAATGTACCCGGTGTGGAAGCTGGCACCGCTTCAACGTAAAACCGAATGGTGCGGACTGCAAGACATGTGGGTATGTACTGCCCGATGACCGAGCAGGCGAGTGCGTGACTCCGGCAGGGTTCAGAACCGACCTGCGTCCAGGGCTCATAAGGGAGAACGACAGGTTCGGATCGAAACACAGATCGATCACCGCCGAATTCAGAGAACTCCAACTGATTCCAGGAGGTTCGAACATCAGCACTCATTTTCTTCGGCAGGCGCGAACATATCGTCTGAACCGCGGAGGGGACACAGCAGGCAATACAGCGACTCCTATGCCAGCCGGCTTCAGCGTAGATGGCTTCAGTCATACGCTACCCGGGCTACGCCACACCCGACTTCTCGCCCAGTCGATTGCGACGGATCTCGTTCCGCCGAACGGATACCAACCCGACGCCGGCGGCTCGTCCCGCACGAACGTCTGGCTCGCTGCAGCGAAAACTACCGACTCGCTTTTCATGGCAGTCACGGCCATCGCACCTGGTCTACGGCTCGAACGCGTAAGCGGAGAGAATCGTGTCGTCACTTCCGTCCGTGCGGCGGCGCTGTCTGCGACATTTATAGTGGTACACAGAGCCGCTCTCGATCTCGATATCGACCCGGAGGAATTCGATATCGTCGACCCCCGTGTCCATTTGTCAAACGGCGCACCGGTTCCGGTGCTCCAAATCACGGATCATCTCGTGAACGGCTCCGGGTTTTGCGAGCGGCTGGCGATGAAAGAAGCTAGCGGAGACCCGTACGTCACGAGAATGATCGGATCCGCAGTGAATGATCCTTCAGCTTTCCCTCTCAAGGAGTATCGTGGCTCGAAAAACGGAGTCGATCATGCTGCGCAGTGCGACCAGTCCTGTTACCTGTGCCTTCAGCGCTATGGAAATCAGTCCTACCATGGGCTGCTAGATTGGAGACTTGGACTCTCGTTCTTGGAGTGCCTGCATGATCCGCAATTCTCTTGTGGCCTGGACGGCAATTTCGAGGCGAGCCCCTCGCTCTCGGACTGGCCTGCCCTCGCCCGCCGTTACGCGACGGCGCTTGTGACGAATTATCGCTCGAACGGTGAAGTCATCGATGTCGGAAAGCTGACTGCCTTTCGCTTCGATCGAAGCCAGAAACGTTGGGCACTGGTCGTACATCCGCTTTGGGACATCGGAAATCCGTCGGGTATTCTCGAAGAAGCCATACGCCAGATCGGCAGCCCGCCCGAGTTTTCGGACACATTCGAGCTTTCGCGACGGCAAGTTTCCGAACGTGAAAGGCTCCGGCGCGAATGGAATCGGTAGTCCCTTTACCGCAGCCGATCGGAGCAATCGAAATCCCGCTCCATTTGAGCGTTACGCGTTTAGCTGCCGCAGGACCTTGTCTGCTTCGGGCCGTCGCTCCCTTGTCCGAGCTTCCCGAAAGGCCGAGTGGCCCACGAGCGGAGTTCGGGAGACTGGCTCATACCCTTACCGAGCTCGCGGTTTCCGGCCGCCTCGGCAGCAACTGTATACCCGGCGACGCAGCGGAGGCATTTGATCACCTGCTCGCCAAGACCGCGCTTCTTCTCTCCAGGAGCGAGGACACTCGCCGTTATGCAGATTTGCGGGTGGCTTTCACAAAGTGGGAATGGGAAAAGCGGCGATATCTCGCTGTTACGGCTGCGGAGGAGGCTGTAAAGAGGCGGCCCCTGGCCGATCGCGCCAATTCTGCCAGGCATCGACCGGCACCGTTGACGCTAGCTCGGTTCCTGGAGCGCAAACTACAAACCGCGGCCGAAGTACCGTTCGAGTCATCCACTCTACGAATCCGGGGCAGGCTCGATCTTGTGGACCGTGAGACGCTTCGCGACGTGAGGATATCGGATCTCAAATCGGGCCGGGTAGCCGACTCAGACGGGGGCTTGAACGAAGAGACGGCACTTCAACTTCGTCTCTACGGGCTTGCGGCCCTTGAATTGGCACCTGATAGGCGCGTTTCCTTGCGCGTATTAAGCAGAGACGGCGAGTCCTTCGCCTCATTCGGCGATGCAGAAATACAAGCTACCTCCCAGTGGTTGGGCGTCATAACTTCCCGGCTGCCCGCCGGCATGCATGTTGAAGCCGAGGATATTGCCGTCATTGGCCGACAGTGTAAAGGGTGTGAACTAAGACCTGTATGCCCGGCATATCGCAACGCCGTCTCAGCCCTCTGGAAAAGCCCCGCCAACCCCTGGGAGCTTCCACTCGATACCGCTGGAACCGTTCTTGCACGAGAAAAACGGTACAGCAAATACGTCACGCTCAAGATCGCGGATCTTGCCGGTCGAACCGTGAAGATTCATCAGATGTATTCCGAAACGGTGTGTACGTCAGCGCCGCCGCAGACGTTGTGGTTCTTTGATCTCGCCTCGATAGAAGCAAGGATGCACAAGACAGGTTGGCGTCACCCGCAAAACTTCCATGAGGTGGCCATGACCCCCCACGAGATAACGGCTTGGACCCTTCGCGTCTTCGTCGATGCCGCTCAGGGCTGAGAGATGCGAATGTGATCCTTCAGATCTCGCGCAAAGTCGGCCGGATAATCGAGGTTGCTCGCTTTCAGCCGCTGCCAAAAGCCGGATGCGGCTTTATGAGAAAGAGCTCGCGGTTCGTAACATAGGAAATCCTCGATCGACTTCGGGTTCCGTCTGACCGGCCACTTCGAAGCCCGGACCTCGAATCTTTCGCCATTTTGCCCCATTGCCGCCGCCGGCCAAAGATCGCGAGTGCCTAAAGCCCGGAGTCCGCCCGGTTCCGGACCGTAACCGTCAGCCAGTGACGCCCCCAACCATTCGGAGACCCTCGTCGTGACAGCGTTTCCAACGAGACGCCATCGAATGCCGCGTCCGCCGACGGACTCGGCGGGCTTGGTCCAATCTGCGGCGAAGCCCTGGACACGCTCGGCATCCCGAATCTCTGGAGTAACGATCGAACCATCCCGGAGCCAGATAGCGGGAGGAGAAGGGATCCCGAGACCCGAACCGCCCTTCAACGTAGGAATGGCGTTCGGTGCCCAGCCGATTCCCCGATTGCCCTCAGTCCAATAGAAGCCACACGGGGGAGCTTTCTCGGTCCGCGCCTCCATGCTGGGTACACCATCGTGAAAGAGTTTACGCCAAGGATCTTCATCTAGACCGGCCAACAGAAACACCCGCGCTCGCCGCTGAGGGAGGCCGAACGACCGCGTGTCTACCGTGCGGTACGCCCATGAGTATCCGAGTGCCTCCAGTTGCCCGGTGACATAGTGAATCGCGGCGCCGCGATCTAGATGGAGCATGAAGGGGACGTTCTCGAGTAAGACCCATTGGACACGATTCGTCGCGAGGAGTCTAAAAACATGGCTGACGATACCGGATTTTTCGCCGCTCATTCCGCGGGCCTGGCCCACCTGCGAGAGGTCCTGACACGGAAACCCGGCGGCGACGAGTTCAGTTCCTTTTGGCAGGCGAGAGATCCGCCGAATATCCTCATCGACCTTGACCGCGTCGAAGCGCTTCCTCAACACAGCCTGTGCTGCCGGGTCTATTTCACAAAGATGTGTAATCTCGTGACCGGCCTTTGCTAGCCCCAGTTCGAAGCCGCCAATTCCGGCAAACAAGCCCACACTCTTTAGAGACGTTCCGCTTCGCATGCTCCTCTTTCGGCGCAGCACCTGCGCAGACGATCTGCCACTTTCTCCAGGTCAAACAAATCGCACTCCCAAATAATCAGAACGCGGTAGCCCATCCGTCTCAATTCTCGACAGCGTTTGGCATCCCTCACGCGGTTAGCAACAAGTTTATTAGACCAGAATTCCGCTCGCGTCTTCGGTATTCGCGAGGCCGTTGTACTCTTCGTCTTCCTACAGTTCTTGTGCCCGTGCCAGAAGCATCCGTTTACAAAAACTGCCCAACGCGAGGAGCGATTCGCGATGTCCGGTGACCCAGGCAGATCACCATTTCGGATTCGATAGCGGATTCCCGAAGTGTGGAGAATTTCCCTTACCTGGAGTTCCGCCCGCGTGTCCTTTTGAGCCACTGCTGCCATCATGCGCGAGCGTGTTTCGGCGCTTACGATATCGGCTGAGCCGGCCCCGGCGTGCCGAAGCGCAGGCGACCGCAGTCGACCAGAAGAGGGAACATGGTCCATTACTTCAACTATCATCTCATCGTCACGGCACGCTGGCGATGAAAGATCGAGACTGCCCCCTTGGGGTTCGAAACGCAGAACTGCCAAGAAATGAAGGATGACGCAAGCGTCTCACGAGGGTCATTGTGATCGAGTCATGAACGTCTGTGGAACGGCCGATGTAGGGCTTCGTCATGCGAACCAGGGCCTACGCTATTGGGCGCCCCTGTATCACGGAGAAATAGGGCATCAATCAGCGGCTGAAGCCAACGCCGGTCGGCGTTGACGCCATACGAGTCCCACGTCTGGATCGCCGTTTTGATGCGCGCGATCTCCGGATCGGTGAACTCAAACTCTTTCGCCGGCAGCGAGCGCGCGGGATTCCACAGCACGCGCTCCTGGCTGGCGACTATCTCGCGTTTCACTTCGACCGCCTTCTCTTCGTCGGCGTCGAGGGCGATGCGGTCCTGGATGGACCAGATCGCGCGAATAGACCCCACGTCTGCCCGCTGCGCGCCCAGGAGCGCGTGCAGGTTCAGACGCTGGGTGTGATCCAGCGTCAATTTCATTTGGATTTCCTTTACGGGTTGGAGTAGAGCAGGATATAGCCCGCCGTGACTCCAGCGGGATTCTTCACCTTGATCACGCCCGACCATCCTGACGGATTTGTGGCGCCCATCAGTTCCGCGAGCCGGTAGCCATTGCCGGTACTGCCCGCGATGATCAGTTCGCCTCCGGACGTAACTTGCAGCAGCGTGTGGTCCGAGAGGTTCGAGCCTGGGCCGGTGACCCGGAACGGCGATTCGCTGCTATCCTCCGCCACGACCAGCATCGGACCACACGCGACTCCGGCCGCAACCGGCGACGCCTGGTAGCCCCACGTGCGTGCATAGCCCTTTTTCGGATCGTTGCCCTGCTGGAGGCACGCGCCCCACAGGTGGATATCGCCGGAGGTCCAGTTGTCGCCGTTGCCTGCATACTGGCGCACGACGATCCACAGGCCGGTCTGCCCGCCGGCCAGCGTGCCTGTAATCTTGAACCGCTGCCACAACGTCGTGAGCGTGATGCTCATCGGGCCGGCGAGGTAGGTGGCATAGGTGTTGTCCACGATGGCGAGGGAGACCTGCTTGGTCCCGCTCGCAACCTTCGCCCACAGGTAGAACGTGTACTGCCCACCCGAAACCAAGCCAGCAATCTGCTGCTGGATGATCGGCGTCGAGGTGTTCGCGCTCACGGTGTCGACGGTCGTGTTGCCGTCCGGTGCCGTGGTGCTGTTGGCCGTGACCGAACAGGAGTCGCCGTTCTTGTCCCAGGCGGCGACGCTGAAGTCCTCCGAGTACTTCGCCATGTTCTCGAACGCGCCGCTAACCGTCTGGAACGCGCCGCACTCGACGGATTGGAGATGCGATTCGAGATATGCCCACAGGTTGTTGGCGGCGACGTAGCCGAAGTTGGCGCCCGCGGAACCGTCGCGCAGGACGACCGTGCTGGCCGTGGCGTTCGCGGTGGCGTCGCTGATCTGCGCCGAGGTGTGGGTGTGCGACGGCAGGTCTCCTGCCGCAATTGCGGCAACGGTCACCGCCGCGCCCGAACTCGCCTGCTTCAAGAAGCCGGGACCGGTCGCCGAGAGATCCGCAGCGGTACCGCCACGCGCGAGTGCGAGCGTGCCGGAGTTGAGATCCGAGGCAGCGTGCGTGTGGGTCGCGTTCGCCTTGGCCGCACTGGTGCCGTCAACGAGCACGCAATCGCTGGCGTTCCCCACGGCTCCCTGGAGTGCACCTCCGGGGTCGATGACAGCGGCGCGGGAGGGATTCCATCCTAACCCCTTCGTCGGCCGCGCGGCCAGATCCGAGACGAGGTTCGTGACGTCGCTTTCCGCGTGCGAGTGCGCTGGAACGGAGCCGAGCGCCAGAGTGACCGTGACCCGATCATTGCCCGAATCATCGGCGAACGAGAGCGCCATGTTCGCGCCTTGGATCAGGTTCAGTGCCCGCCGCGTACCGACCACGGAGCCGCTGTTCTGGATCGTGAATGGCAGGGCGCCGGAAACGATATCGCCGGCCACGTGCGTATGGGCTGGCAAGTCCGCGGCGGATAGCGTCGTGCCGGCTGTGGCGCGCCCCTTGGCGTCCACGGTGAGCTTGGTATATGTGCCAGGCGTAACGCCCGACGAAGCCACTGAGAGCACCCCTGCCGCAACAGCGAGGCCTCCTGTGGGATCTATCTGAACGATGCCCTTGCTGGTAGTCGTTGCGTCCGGGTACGAGAACGCGCCGAACGTCTGGCCTGGCGCGAAGTCGATGATCGCGTCCATGGCGATGTGGTCGCTCGCGTTGAGCGCCATTCCCAGGTCACCGGAGTTATCGCCCTTACGCCACTTCACCGCACCGGTGTTGGGCAGGCGTACCAGGCCAGTGCCAGCCTTGTTGCCGCTGCCGAACTCCGCGCCGTCCTGGAACGTCTTCACGCCGGTGATCGTGACCGCGCCGTCCTTGCGGACGTAGTTGCGTGCGGCGGCGGTGCCTAATTCGTTCTCGATCGCGAGCACCGCGGACTGGATCGCGGTGATGAAACCGGCGACCATGTTGGCCCGCACCGTGGCCCCGCTCGAGTGGCTGGCCACCGTGGTCCCGAACGCCCCGCGCTGGCAGCCGGTGAACTGTGACCCGCCTCGCGCCGTGTAGATGACGAGCTCGTCGTCGATGGACAGTACGCCATAGGCATCCGCGAATCCACCGGCAGTGGATTGCACGCTGATGGTCGAGTCACCCGCGCCGACAGCGGATGTGGTGGTCGTTTCGAGCGGCTTGGTCGAGAATGCATCGACCGGGCTGTACAGCGTGGCGGCGGTATCGATGGCCGATGGAAAGTTACTCATCGCACGCCCTCGTATTGGAGCGGAACTGGTTGAGCGCGCCACTGGCCGCAGGCACCCAAGCTTGCGCGATTGGCGCTTCCAGGGCGCGCGCAGCCCTGGGCTTGAAGTACTGCGCGTTGCTCACGGACACTGAGTGCACCGGAAGCGGAACCGTACGGCTGTTCAGGCAGAACTGATCGAACGCCCAAAAGCAGAATGAATAGAGCTTGAGCGGGAGCCACATGCCGTAGGCCTGCGCCATCGGTGGGTCAGGAGGACCGTAGATGCCCGACAGAAACATGCACTCCTCGGCTGGCCGGCCGAGCGTCGTCCTGGCGAACGAGATCACCTTCCGAATGAGGCTGCTGTTCTTCTGCCACACGTCATAATCGAATCCCTCGCACCGGAAGTATTTGATGCCGTAACTGCTGTTCTTCCACTCGTTGGGCAGGTTCGCGTGCATCAGGAGCCGTCGATACTCCGACGAGGGCTGTGGCTTTCCTTGGTTTGCATCGAGCGGCCAGAGGCATTCGAACACCGCCGTCGGATGGTATGAGCGGACGTAGGTGATCACGTCCTGGCAGTAGGCCCAGATGCGGTCGCGCAGGAAGTTCGCCGTCTCATACTGGTGCGATGGGTCGCCGGCCGGATCGTCGTTGTTGGTCCGGAACGGCCAGATCTGGTGGCCGTACCTCGTGCTGAAGTCGCTGATGGCCTCCTCGTCGTAGAAGCCCATGCCGCCGTTCGGGTCCTCTGCCTGGTTGTCGAAATACCAGTACTGCGTTTCGCCGAACAGCAGGATGACCGGCGCGCCCGCCGCCGCGATCTGATCGGCGCACTCCTTATACATCTGCTTCAGATAGTTCCGGACGTGCGTGCCGAAATGCATTTGATGCGACGGGATCTGCAAGAACACATCGGCGCCGGGACTAACCACACCGCCGCTGTACGAGAGATACTTCGCGCGCATCGCAGCGGGCGGGTTATAGCATTCCATCGAGAACGCGAACGATGCCTTGATGCCCGCCGCCTGAAATTGGCCGGCGAGGTCACGAATCCACCGGCGGGCGCCCTCCGTCATGACAGGAGTAACGGAGTCGATCATCTCCCAATCGCCCTCCGTGCCGGGCGTCCCCATCTGGTTGGTCAGCGTGAGCGTCACGGAATTCGGAGTGCTGACTGCCAGGCCCGTGAACGTCCACGAGGGGGCCTTCGACTGGATACGAAGCGTGGTGCTCGTGCCGAAGTTGTCGTCGGCCCAGACGCCCGCGAACATGCCGTTGATCGCGGCGCGCATGTGGGAGACGATCTGCTGAAGCGTCTCCCCGTAGCCGATGGCGTGGTTGATCCTGGTATCACCGATCGAGAACCAGACCACGTCGCCGGGAGACGGCGTGCCGGAGAACGCGATTGTCGCGTACGGGTATGTGGCGCCCACGCGCCTGCGCTTGTTATTCCAGAAGACACCCATATAGACGTCGGCGTGACCCTTGAAGCCGAGCTTCTGGAGTTGCCACAGGTGCCAGGCCGGGGGCTTCTTGTAGCCGTGGTCGGTGTCGAAATCGATGGCAAGCGAGACGTCCAAGTACTCCTGCGGCGCGTCCGGAACATCGACCGGCACGAGAGGCCACAGGTAATCGAAGTAGAAGTAATAGCCGCTGCTCGAGGCGTGCCTCTCAAACAGCGCGGTGATCTCGACCGTGTGTGTTCCGGCCGCAACTGCGCCGCGGAGTTTGATGTTGGCCGTGGTGCCGCCGTACTCGCTGAGGAACAGGTCGTGCACGGTGGGCGCATCGCCGTCCACGGAGATACTGATTTTGCCGCAATCCGTGTTGAGGAAAGTCCCAAGATACAGATCGTGCTGCTGCGTGTATGAATAGCGCAGGGAGACTTTCCGGACATCCAACGCAGAAGAAGGCGCGCAACGCCGTGCGTGCCCTGTGGACCACCACTGGCTCGGCCACCCAGAGCCATAAGAGTACTTCTCCCAATAGCCTGTGTACGTGCATCGTGCGTCGGATTCCTCGATCCTGGCCGCCGCCCCGCCGACCTTCAGACTGCCGTCGCCCGTGACCGTGATGTTCGAGATCGTGCAGCCCCATTCCACATCGCTCGCAAAACCGCTTTGCGGAGAGAGCTTCTTCATGCGCGCGCCCGCCGCCCAGGAGCAAGGCGTCGAAGATTGATAGCCGCGCTCCACTGTGACTTGCGTTGGCGAGTCCATGGAGATGAGGCGCACGCGCTCTTCGGCGGTCGGCGTACCGATGAAGTACCGGCCTCCGGAGAGCTTCGAGGAGTCGTCAACCTGCCACACGGTATCGGACGGACCAACCCCGGAGGTGAGGAAGCAACCGTCCTCCAGTTCTCTTTCGCTCTGTTCGAAGTGTGGCGCAAAGACCATATAGATCTTCCGGCAGTCGTTTATCGGGACGGTGTGGCTTTGCTTGTCCGTGAGTGGCTGCGTGAAGTCGAGCGTGATGTGGTACTTCGTGTTGTCGTCCCCGCCGATGAACCGATATGTACCGGGCTGAGACCATGTGAGCGCCTGAGTGCCCGCGCCATCGTGTCCGGACGTGACGAGCACGCGGTCCAGGTTCCCGAGCATGCCATAGCGTCCTGCCGGAAGCGCGGCCGTCTTGAATGCGAGTGTGAGCGTCGCGCCGCCTGTGTAGCCGGTAGCGCTGGCCTCGATGACGGCGGTCTGGTCCGGGCCGAACCTGCCGGCGACCGGTTCGCCTGCCGTGTTGATGAGCGTCGCGAGCTTCTGTGCCGCCTGCCTGGCGACGGTCTTGCGCGTCACGTAACTGTCGTTGGCATGCGTCATCGTGATCCGTGCACGGATGAACCCGAGGACCTGGTTGACCTCCAGCACGAGGACCAATTCCTCGTTCGCGCCCGTGCGTTCGACCCAGGCCATGTCGCCCACCGCGAATCCGTTGGCGTCGTCCACATGGAGGTCGACGGGCAGCAGATTGCCGCCCACATCCGTCGCCGGCTGGACGTCGCTGGTCAGTTGCGTCTCGAACCGGCACTCCACGCTGGTGATCGTGTACCGTGCGTCGCGGAAGTGTAGATGGAGATAGTCGGTTCCCTGCGCTGGTTCCTCGCCGGTCAGATCGATTTCCACACTGGCTGGCGTCTCGTTGCCGGAGGCGACCGTCGCGTGATCGAGCAACCGCACCTCGTAGATGTCGTCCGGCGCAATCCCCTTGCCGCAGACGAACGTCATGGCGTCCCAGGAGACGGATGGGTACTTGGCGGCGTCCAAGCGCATCGCGCCATCGAGCACGTGGTCGTACTCAATGTCGAATTCGAGCTTCAGGCCGGCGAGGTCGGTCCTGGGAAGGTGCTTGCACCGCAGGTGGTTGAAATATTCGTAAGCGTTCCACCAGCACAGGACCGCGAAATCATCCGGAGCCTGAAAGATGCCCGAGATGGACACACCGGTCTCGGTGGCGTCGTACATCGTGGTCGTCGCGCCCTTGCCGGTGAACCCTTGGGTTTGAAAGTTCCGGCGCGGGTCGAAGATGTGGAGTGGATCGGACATCGTCAGGAGTGGCCCGATTCAGTGGGCTAAAGCGCTTCTACACTAAGTTGAGAGTGGAGAGGCAGACGAACCGATGGAAACGAAAGATTGGCTGAGCTTGGTCGCAATTCTCGCAACCCTAGTGGTGGCAGTAGTCAACTTGATGTACAGCCTCGCGAACACGCGCCGATCCGCGTATGTGAATACGGTGACGGCTTCTCGCATGAAGTGGATTGACTCTCTGAGGGACAAGGTATCCCGATTCATCGGGTTGACATACCATTGGGCGATTACACCGCTCGATGAGACTGAATCCAGGCGCCTCATCCAGGAGTGCGATATCCTCCGTGTGCAGATTACGCTCCACCTCAAATCCAAACGATGACGTCGACAAGCGCATTGCTACGCTGCTTGAACAGATACCCGCTCTAACTGACCGGCACAAAACGGATCAGTTGCAGCGGGCACTCATTGAACTGCGAGACGCCACGCAGTCGTATTTGAAAAAGGAGTGGGACCGCGTCAAGCGCGAATCAGTCTTCGGGCATCGGATCACAAGCTGAAGGACCGAGAGTGATCGACTATGTCTGAATAACCACCGTCAGGTCCGAGCCCGGATCGGGCGACGCTACCGACAGGATGTCGAAGGCGAGGGCGTCGCCTTCGCGCAGAATCGGCGTGGGCCAGATGGTCGGCCGCACGCGCTCGCCAGCCCCGTGGTCCTTAGTGAAGATCGCGTCGAACGTCTGGTTGTCCGGATCGGCCACCACCACCTGCACGTACTCCTCGTTGGCAGTGCCAGGCCCCACGTGGACAAACTCGCCCACCTCCAGACCCAGGCGGTTTGCGCCGTACGAGGCGGTCTGTACGGTCTGCGGCGATCCGCTCGCGGTGATTACCTCCGCGAGCGCGATGCCGAAGTCGTTGTACGGCAGTCGGCGCGTGTCGGGCTTCCCGTAGCCCTCGTTCTGGACGAGGAAGTCGTAGGTGTTCTTGTACGCAGTCGGCAGCGCTTGCGCGATTCCCATGTATTCCAGCGTTTGCCACGTCGCGCCGTCGTCCCGGCTGAACTTCACCAGATACGCGCTCTGGCCGTCGCTCGTGCCCTGCTGCACATAGGCGAACACGCAGCGGATCGATGCCGCGTCGTGGACCTTCATCGGGATCGCCACGTTCTCCTGGGCTGAGAGCGGACCCTGGATCTGGAACGTGTACGCCCCGCCAGAGCACGTCCGGTCGCCAGGAATATAGGGCTCGTTGTGATGCGACAGCGGGAACACCGTGAACGGGCCGTACCCGAAGTGGTTGGCCACACCGACCAGCGCGGCCACGATGCAGGCTGAAGGAAGCGTCGCCACGATCCTGGGCGGCAGTCCCGGCGTGCGGAAGAAGCCGCGCTTCACTGCCATCGTGAACAGTTTCATGTCGAGCTTGTAGAACCGGATGCCGGCGAGGTGCGCGCAGCGGAACGTGCCGAAGGTGGCATAGCCCGGATCGACGCCCGGATAGGCGCGCTGGATCTGGAACGATCCAGTGGGCACCACGTCGCCGGTATCTCCTGGGCCAACGATCTGCGCGCACTCATACGAGCGCCGGCCGGAATGGTTCGCATCTGCGGCCTCGTCGTTGAAGACGATGAAGTCGCCAATGCGGAGCACGCGCGAAGTCTCCGGGTTCACGGTGCAGTTGACCGTCACCGGGTCGGTGGAGTCGTCCAGGTCCGCGTCGATGCTGGCCCACAGGTCGGTGGCGAGTTCATCCACGTAATACAGGCCCATGGCGACCTCGTGTGCACCGACAATATTGGCGTTGCCCGAAGCGTCCGGCTGCACCTCGAGGTTGTCCATCACAAACGTGCCGTAGTCGGAGAGGCTGGGTGTTCCCAGGACAACACCAGGCACGCCAGTGTCGATCAGGATCTCTTCGGGCACCTCGTCCGGAACCACGTCGGCGGGTTTGGGGCCGGCGACCAGGTCGTACATGCTATCGGTCGTCGTGCGTCCCTTGATCGTGATCGATCCGTCGCCGTTGAGCGTCCAGGAGACGATCCGAAACTCTCCCGCGCCGCCGGGCATATCCGGATGCGTCATCGAACAGACCATCCCCGGTTCAGTGTTGAGCGCCAGGACCGTGGTCTTGAACGTCACCTCACGCGCGCGCTTCCATTCCGTCGCCGTGATGCCGCCCAACTCCTCGCGCATCCGGACGGAGACGATCCGCGCCGCCTGCGACTTGGTGAACGTGCCGGCGAGGTTGACGTTCGACTTCAGGAACAGCGGGCCTGCAGCGCCGCCGATCTGCGTCGCGTGGTCGATGTCATAGACCGTGACCGCGTTGCCAACGAACTTGTAATCCTCGTCAGCGAAGTTGGCCGTCAGATGGTTGAATGATGGCTTGGCCGGAGCCAGTTCGAGCGACTGGAACAGGATGTTGCCCTCGGTGAAGGCCTCGACCGCGCTGCTGTTTACCCGCACGCCGACCTTGAGCTTGCCGAACGTGAACGTGTAATAGCCCAGGCAGTTCATCAGAACTTCCTGAATCCAATCGCGGAGCGGCTTCTCCTCCTGGATCACGCCGCGGAATCGGAACTGCGTCTCACTGCCGGTACCGACGAGCTTCGTCACCGACTTATTGCAGATCGTGGCGGCCGCCATGGCGGCATCCACATCGAAGAGCGTCTCGGCCAGATCCAACTGCTGCGGTGTGGCATCCTCACGAAGCCGTAGGCCACGCGCGCGTAGCAGCATGTTGATGGCGATCCACACCGGGTTGGTGAGCGGCGCGCCATAGGCCCGTACGCCTGGCGACGTCCACTCCCAGCCCTTCATCCCCAACTGGACGATGACCTCCATCTGGTGCTCGCCCAGGCGGGACAACTGGAGGCCCTTGGCGTCGGAGCGCCGGATCACCACAAACGCGGTTCCGGCCGCGAAGTTGTCGAGGTATGTGCTGTTGCCGGAGTAGACGTACCGCCACTGCTTATCGGGCGGCTTGCTGGGGATGCTGTTGCCCGACTCATCGAGCGAGAAGAAGTCAGTCGCGCCAGCCGGATCGTTACCGGGGATCGCACGCGGGCTGTATGGGACGTGGTTCTCCTGGCCATCGAGCTTGTGGCCCGTGCCGAACGTCACCGGCCCCTCGCAGACGATGGCCATGCCCTCGTAGAAGTCGCTCTCGTCGCGGCCTGCCGCCATCTTCGCGTTGACCGGCATGTCGGAGTCGGTGTAGACCTCCGCAACCAATTGATCGTAGATCGAGTCCGCGATCAGCGAGACGCTGGTGATTGTGGACCGCCCGAAGCCCCAGGTGCCGGTCGAATTGTCCTTGATGCGGACAGCCTGCGGCTCCGCGACGATGCCGCCGTGGTAGCGCTTCATGCCGTGCGCGAGGCACCCGTTGTCGGTCTCGTAACCTTTGTCGCATTTGGACGCGTCTGCGTTCGGGAAGTGAACCAGATCGAGCGCTCCGGTAGTAGAGTAGGGGCAGACCTGCGAATCGAAAGGCTTCCAGCAGGAGCGTGTGATCTTGCGGCACGGGTACGGCAGGTTCAGTTCGTACAGTCCGTCCGCTGCGCTGACCTTGAACTCCGGGCCGGCGTCGAGTGCCCAATCGACGATCTCACCCTTCCAAAGATCGATCTTGGTGCCGGCAGTCTGGCCGAGCGGGACGTGGAAGAGCGAGAACTCGATCGAGGCGCGGAACAGATCCACGTCGTTGGCGAAGTCGCGCATCACACGATCGGCGTTACCGAAGGTGAACGACGCTTGGTCAGCCTCGTTGCCCATGCCCTGGGAGATGCCGTCGTAACCTAACAGGCGTGCCTGGTACAACTGGCCACCAACGGTGCAACGGCGATCGGAGAGGTAGATCGCTGGATAGCCGGATTGGTGGGGCTGGATCTTAACCAGAGGGATGATCTGCTGAACTTGGGACAGAAGGGCGGTTTTGAGCGCCTCGGACGGGAACCGCAGGACCGCGGAGTTGACGGTGTACGTCGGCGAGCTCGCCGGGATCTCGATGAGTGTGACGCCGATCGAGCACAGATCGTCCCTGAGCATCTCCCAGGACAGAGGCTCGTTGGCGAAGCGGCAGGTGTACGGCGTGGTTCCGTTGCCGTCGTCGTTGGGCGCGTTATAGGTGAACGCGCCGTAGGGACCGTACTTCGACTCCCAGAAGTTGCGGAGCGCGATCCGATCCAACTCCTTGAGCGAGGCGCGTCGCACGGAGAATCGCTGCGCACCGTTCCCCATGAGGAAGCGCTGCTCGATCTTCGCGTTGCCGCTTCCGAACTGATGGACCACGACCTCGGGACGGACCGCGTGGCCGTAGCCGTAGTCCGGAACGATGGGGAACGTGCCGGACGGAACGATCTCCGGCACTTCGATGTTGCCAATGTAGTCAGGCACGGGTTGCTCTCGCCGCTTCAATGGCGGCCGCTACGTTCGTCTGCCCGGCAATCTGGGAAGCAAGGCGAGCGTAGTTCGGATCGGTGGCGTAGACGCGCGCGACCGACATGACCAGGTCGCCAGGGTCGCCTTCCTGCTGGTACTTCTGCCACGCCGCAAGGTAGGGCGGACCGTGAGTGATGAGCCACGCGTAATCGCGGCAGGATTCCTCGAGGGACTCGTAATCCGCGAATTCACATACGCGCGTCACGTCCTTGCCGTTGATCACCTCGCGAGTCTCGACGGTGCAGCACTTGGTGTGCCGCTTGGCGCGCTTTATCCCGAAGAAATTGAAATGGCCGACGGGCTTTGCTCCCCAACGCGATTCGATGGCCCACTGCGCAATGAGCATGCGCGCGGGAATCCCGGTCTCGCCTTCAAGGCGCACTGCGATCTTGGCGACCTCGGCGAGCCGCTGGCTTCTGTTGTTAGTCATGGGATACTGCTGAGGCTGCTTCTCAGATTGGCGTCTGGTCCGAACAGATCAAGGGCGATATGACCGAAGTGCCGCCACGCGCGGGCGATGACGGTGAGTGCTCGCCACCGCGCCGCGTACGCTGGATCTGCCCGCCGCTTCTTCGCATCGAGCGCATTACGGCGACGTCGGCAGCGTATGCATTCGAGCACCCTGCGCCTGTACCGTGACTCGTACACGCGCCCGCAAACACACTCGTGGAGGTACGGCTTCAGGCGCGCGGCTTCGCTCTTCGTCATTGGCTTGGAGGTGTGTCGAAGTCGCAAGTGACCTGGAACTCTGGAAGCATATTGTCGAACTGCGCTTTGATCACGCCGGCGGTGACCACGTAGTCGTTGCCCTGCCGGTATCGGAGACCGTTCACATAGACCGCGATATTCGTGGCGCCTGCCGGCAGTTTCCATCCGGCGACGGTGGTGTCGTAGATCAACAGCACATCGACACGCCGGACTGGAGTTGGCGGCAGCAGAACGTCAAGCTGGTTGCCGTTGAGCACCAGGGTGGGGCCGAGTTTCGCGAAGACGTACCGAGCGCCATTCCACACCGGGAGGAGCAACGGTGATCCAGTTTGCGCGGCGATCAGCGCCGCGAGTGCGAGACACAAAATGACGAGCACAATTCCACGTTTCATGGAAGTTCCTTTCTTGGTTGAGAGTGAGGTGTTAGCGTTCTTCGACTTTCACGGCGAACGAGCGGTCTTCAGTCCGACCGCCCGTCGTCGTGATCCGGTTGGTGATCGTGTACGACTGGCCCGCCAAGCCGCCGGACAGCCATATCGTCGCTAGCTTCGTGGTCCGGCTGTCAGTGACCTTGACCAAACCATCAGGGACGATCCACTCGCTGGTGGCGATCGCGTCGCCATTGAGCCACCGGGTCCAGTCGAGTGAGTAATCAAGAACCGCGTTCGGGTCCTTCGTGAACGTCACGCGTCGATGCTCCTCTTTTCAGGCCGCACCGTGAATGTGCGCGACTCCGCGGGGACTGACATAGAACGCGGCTCACGCCGTATCAGCCAGGTGCGAGCGGGCGATGGTGCGGGCCGGAGGTGGGCGAGCAGACTCGACGTGCCTGCGATCAGCGCTGTGCGCGAGAATCCTCGGTAGCGTGTTGCGAAGTGGCTGGAGTGCCCGTCGATCTGTGCCGTTCGTGGTCTACCGATGCGGCGGTCCGAGTCCAAGCCAGAGTCACCGGCAACCTGCGCACCACGACAAGCAAGGAAGGGCGCATAACAGAAGTTTTGACGCTTTGCCAGCAGCACGCGTGGTCCGGATACCAGTTGGCGCATCTCGTCCTGGTACAGCGCCCGCGTCCACGAGGCAATACCGAAGATCTCGACGAACATGCCCGGCGTAGAGGACGACAGTGGAAACACCGAGGCACTGCCCGAAGCCGCGCCCGCGTTCGGAAGCGTGCTCTGCGCAACCAGGACGCCGTTGTGGTACACGCTGGCCGTCGAGTTGGCGTCGAAGGGGAGGACGAAGGAGACGCAATTGACCTTTTGAAAATCAGCGCTGTAGGCGCCCCACTCGAAGGGACCATACGGCGATGTGCTGTTGCGGAAGATGGCCTTGTATTTGCCCGTGCTCGTTCGCAGGCCCAGCCACCAACCAGTCGTATAGCTGGTGCTGCAAATTGTAGGGAACCCCGTGCCATTCACTCGGTTGATCCGGAACCATACGCAGACCGAGATCGTCTTCCCCGTTCCATCGCCGGTGAACGCCGGCGCATCGGCCATCGAACTGCCGGACCAACCGACCTGTTCGTTGCTGCATGCGAGCGCGGCGCCGAACGGCCCTGAGACGTTGCCTCCCGATCCGGTCGGGAGCGTAAGTCCGGCCGGCGCCGCGCCGAATAGCATTCGCCGCTGGAAATACGCCGGCGAATACTCAAAAGGAATCGCGGCACGCTTCGCGTTCAACCGCCAGGGGTTGAACCACATCCTCGGATCGAGGGTCGGCATCCACAGCGCATACAAGCCATCGGAAAGCGGGGCGCCGAAATCGGGATGTGGTTCGCTCCGGCCAGTAGGGAACAGAGCTTCAGAATCGGAGTTTAAGAGCAGGTGCCGCATCAGACGACCTCGAACTGCACGCCGCGCCAGAAGGCGATGTTGTCTGTTGCATCCAGCGCCAGGCCGCAGCGGTTCACGGCCAGTACTCCCCACGCAGGAGGAAGAACGTTCCCGAAGGCCTGTGCGACCGAGAATGGCGGGCTGATCAGAATGCCCGAACTCGGGACGTAGAGTGAGCCGACCTGGCGTATCGCGACGGTTTCGAGCGCAACTGAGACCGACTCGTCCACACCGGTGACGCCGGCGGGAAAGATAGGAGACACGTCGTCGGCCGCGCCCCAAGCAAGGAAGTACACCGAGTAGCGGTCACCGAGGCTGCCTGTCGCGGGCTTAATTTTGAACTGGCAGAGGGCATCGATGTAGCGGCTGCTCTGGTTCTCTACTTTCGCCGAACTGCGCGCGGCGCCGGAGGCGAGCCCGTTAAGCGTGATCTCGAAATTGGTGACGGGACCGAATTGAGTGCGAATGTTGGACACGTGCGCCCCCTAGTCCTGCAGGATCGAGAGGTCGTCCTCGCGAACGATCACAAAGTCGCCGTCGTTCATCGTGGCAGGCGCAGAGAGCGAACCGCCGCCGAGGAAGTTGCCACCGCCTTGCGCGTCCCAGATGCCGATATGCGTGTACGTGCCCGCTGGAACCTGGAACGAAAGAACGACTGCGTTGCGGACACGTTTCGCGCTGCCACTATCATCCACGGGCGTGTACTGCTCTGCGGCGAGCCTGGCGTACGGCCCGCCTGCGGCTTCGTTCTGTCCGGTCTTGCCCGGATCGGCGGTGTGCAGACTACACCACCGCGCAGCGATCTGGAAGTCTTGTCCGAGGAAGGCTTTCTCAAGGATCTTCTGGTCGAGGTAAGCGGAAAACGCCACGGTGCTTCTCCTTCGGTTTTATGCGAGTTCGATCAGTTCGATGTTCACGTCCGACCGGCCTGGGCCGCAGGTCTGGCTCCACTCGCAGTCGAAGCGGACGGTGTACCTGCCAGTCGTCGAGACACCCGTGGGATCATGTGAGAACTTCGGGTTCGTGTCGTACGGGTCGTAGAAATAGAACGGTTCAGTCGGCCCTTTCCGGGCGTCGTAGAAGTCGCGGAGCGTCTGGAGTAACGCCGGCGTCAATCGTTTTCCAAGCCGCCAGCGCTTGCGGCTGTTGATGGCCAGCACCGTGCGTTGCGATTCGCCGTTCCGGTACTCATTCTCGACAACCGGATACTCCTGCGAGCGCGCGAACGCGCGGCACAGGCTGTTCGGCAGCGCCGTGGACGGTGCCGCATTCTGGACGGAGTCAGGCATCAGGTCCCTTGAATTCTGCTTTGCATTGTATTTACAATGTCAAATGTGGAGTTTACATGGGATGCCAGCAACATCGAGCATCTGGGACGTCACAAAATCACTCCACAGGAAGCGGAGGAAGCGATATTGCTCGATAGTCTGGAATTCGAGCTTCAACAGCATTCCGATGAAGAGAGAGTGCTTTGTTTTGGCCGCACAGCGAAGGGGCGGCTGCTGACAGTCATTTACGCTATGCGTGGCGAGGCAATCCGTGTGGTCACCGGCTACCCGATGACGAAGAGCCAGCAACGCATATACTTCCAGGGGAAATAACCGATGCCCAAGAAGCCAATCACGATTCCGAAATTCCGCAACACTCAGGACGAGGCCGACTGGTGGGAAAGCCGCGAGGGCAAACGGGCGGCGACTGAACTGATGAAGCACGCCGTCGACACCGGCACGGTCCGGAGGCGCAAGGTCGCGCTCAAGACGGTGACCATGCGCCTACCAGAACCCGACATCGAGGCTGCTAAGGACCTCGCATTTCGCAAGGGAATCCCATACCAGACCTACATCAAAATGTTGCTACACGAGGCGATTGAGAAAGAACGTCGCTCCGCGTAGTCAGCTCGTCAACAGGCCGGGACTCATCTGGAGGCTGGCCATCTCCCGGCGGCCGGCATTCTGTTTTGTGGCACTCATGGCCGCCGACTGCACAGCACGCGGGTTTTCCACCACCACACGCACCGTCTCCTTCTCGAAGAACTCCTTCGCGCCCGGCACGGTGATGTTGATGACCGTCTGGCCTCCAGACGGCGCACCCCTGCCAATCGAATCGAGCGTCGGCAAACCGCCCAGGGACGAAAGCGCAGTCCCGTTCGAATAGGCAGTGGATTGGAAGAGTGATCCTCCGGACTGCGCGACCGAGACGGGGCGCACCTGCGTGGATTTGCCGCCGAACGGCTGGCCGGTAGTCATGGCGTACAGTTCGACCAACTCGCGGACTTGCTGGCTTTGGATTGCCACGTCCAGGTTTCCGCCGTAGGCCGACTTCGCCGTCTCGACGATTTGTTGCAGGATCGCCTTGTCCGAGATGTCAACGCCATAGGTCGCCTTGATCTTCTCGCGCGCCTTTTCCGTCGCGCCCTTGATGAACTTCCGGATCATCCCGGCGGCGAAGCCGGCCGTGGCACCGATTGCGGCACCGATGGGTCCGCCGAACTTAGCGCCGATCATCGCGCCACCAGCCGTGGTCAGTCCCACGCCGGACCAGCCACCGCGCCGGAGACCTTCCATTGCGAGCATGCCGCCGCCGGCGAGCAACGCGCCACCCTGCCAGCCTCCGATGCCGCGCGCGTTGGCGAGCTTCGTCATGTTGCCGAACTCGTCCATGCGCCAGCGCTCTGGCCGGAATCCGATGTTGCCGAGATTCGTGAGCCAGCTCCTGTAGCCAGCTCCCATCGCGGCCCAATTCCAGTTGCCGCTGGCACCACCACCGGTGCTTCCGGGCACGAACGGAGGCGTGCCCCAACCTCCAGCCGATCCGCCGGGAATCGGACCGCCACCGCCGCTGCCAGCGAGGATTCCGATGCCGCCGAGGGCGGAGGCCCAACCGCCGCCTCGGGGCGCGCCAGCCGGAGCGTACGCGGGCTTGCCGCCAAACAGCCCCATCAATGCGCGCGCTACCTGGGATGTCACAACCTCTTTAATTGCGGTGAGCATCGCGGTCTTGAAGGAGTTGCCGATCGCCGACCACACTGATTGCGACTTCGACACGAGCGCGTCGAACACGCCTTCGGCCTGCCGCTTCAGCGAATCGAAGATCTTCTGGTTGTGATCGCGGATCAGGTCCGCAGTGCGATTGGCGGCGTTCTGGCGCGCCGCATCCACAGAGGCGTCCGTCGCTTCCTGGTTCGCCTGGCGGATAGCCTCCCGCTGCAGGGTGTACTCTGCGATCCGCGCCTGGATCTCGTCGGCGCGGTAACCGAGCCGCTTCATTTCGAGCTCGTAGTCCATGACCCGCTGCGAAGTTTCGAGGTCAAAGAGGCGCTGCTTGATCTCGTGGACCTGCTCGATATAGTCGATTTCGATCTGCGCCTTCTGCTGCTCGACCCAGACCTTCTGTTCAATGGTCTTCGCGTCGTAGCCTTCGAGCGTCCGGATACGTGCGTCGCGTTCGAAGCCGGTACGCTGCTCCTGGACCTGCATCAGTTCCTTGACGTGATCCAGGTTCTGCTGCGCGATTTCCACGTTGTACTGAAGCCTCTTCTGGAACAATTCAGCCTCGGCCTGCATGCGCTGGTGGCGGACCTCCTCCTCGCCTTTCACATAGTCCGCAATCGCCTCGCGATTGTCCTTGTCCAGCTTTTCCTTGAACGCCCTCCACTTCGTGGACAGTTCATCAATGACCGCATCCCACGCCTTCTTGGTCAGGCGCACCTGATGCTCGACGCCCTTGTCATCAGTGAACGTGGTCCACTTCCGGATCTTGTTGTTCAACTCCGCAATTTCTCCGGCGAATCCGGGCAGCGCCTTGACGCGCGCCTGCACAGCGGAATCAATCGCATCCTTTTCGGCCTTCCGTTGAAACTCGCCCATTTCCTTGGCGAGCTTCAACCGCGCGATCTCTCTGTCGAGGTCTTCCTTTTTCGCGGGCCCGCCAATAGTAACCTTTGGACCCTTGTACTGGAAATCGCTAAAATCGAGACCGCCCTCCTCCTCCATGCCGGGGATCAACCGTCGCCTGCTGCCCAGAACCAGTTCGCGAACCTGCGCATCGGTCATCCCGCGCGCCTTCTTGAGGTCCTCGACCTTGAGCTTGCCGCTCAGGAGATCTTGGCGTAACGCCATCTCTTCCATCTCCTTGAAGCGCCGCTCGTTTTGCTCAACCATGTCGGTGTACTGGTTGTAGATGATGGCGCCTGCGGCGATCCCGCCCGTGATCAGCAACGCCATGGGATTCGCAACCGTCGCAAGGCGGCCCGCCACCATCGCGGCGGTCAGCCCTTTCACCGCCTCCGTGATTCCCATGATCATGGTGCCGATCTTGTAAGTGGCCAACGCCGCGCCGACCAGCAGGATTCCCTGCGCGAACTTCTTCAGCAGGTCGGTGTTCTCGCCAAGCCACTTCACCAGATCGCGTAGGACTTGAATGATGGCGCGAAATTCATCGACGAACTCTTTGCCGATTTCCTTCCGGAGATCGCGGATCTCCTGCTCGAGCTTCTTCATCTGCGACTCGGCAAGTCCGGCCGCCGCCGCGGACGCACCATGGATGTCGGCGCCCGACTGCATTACCGCGTTGTAGCGGATCTGAACCTTCTCGTTCTCCGACAACGTGCGGCCCAGCTTCAGTTCGGCGAGCTCGATCTCCTTGTCGAACTGGACCTTGATTCCCAGTTGCTTGAGCGCGCGTTCCTGACCGAATTCAATGGCGCGCAGAATGCCTTCGAGCGCTTCCGGCGCGGTCAGGTTCTCATCGAGAATCGCTGCATCCTTGGCAAGCTTCGCTAGGCCTTCCGCCTTTTCCAAGCCCATATCGGCGACGATCAGGCGGTTGATGGTCCGGAGAGCCACCTCGTCTTCGAGGTTCAGATCCTGGATAGCCTGAGAAGTCTTCCTCACCGCCGCCGCCGAGATGCCGTTCGCCTTGGCGAGCGCGAGCGTCGCCGTCTCCAACCGCTCGACGTGCGCAGCATCCTTCACCGCGTCGATGGTGAAGTCCTTCACCCATCGCAAAGCGGTCTTGATGGCGTCGGCCAGCAGGTTCCCGGCGGTCGCGCCCTTGACCATCGCCGCCGTCATTCCGTCGACGCCCGCCGCCGCGCCGCGCGCACTCTTCGCGGCGGTGCTCTCAATGCTCGACAGGTTGGCGTTGACACTTTTGATCGACTGGTTCGCCTTGTCGACTTCGACGGTAACGACCAGTTCGACCTGGTTACTGCTGGCCATGGTTCCCTGGTGTCTGTTCGCGCTCGTGCCGATCCCGCTCTTCTTCCAGAATCTGCATGGCCATGAATTCGTCGGCGCGGATCTCGTCGAGGGAGATCCGAATGCCGAGGTTCAATGCCGCCCGCATGTCCAGGGTGCGCCGGATCAATATTCCGGTCTCGCTGTTCTGCGCTTCATCGATCCTGTTCAGCGGACAATGATCACATCGCTCGCCATCTGGCGCGTCCGGACAGAGTTGCGGGTTGCAGAGATCGTCCCGGCGAAGCGCCCAGTAGACGAGATAGCGGAACGACGGATTGTCCGGCCACTCGCCGTTCAGAAGTTTGGGTCGCGGTCCTCCTGGAATCCGGCATCGAGCGCGTCGATGGCGGCCTTGATCGCGACCGCCTGATGAATGATCGGCGCCTCGCCAGCATAACCTTCGGTCGCCTGACGAAGCTTCTTATACAGGTCGCCGGCCGCATGCAAGTTGATCGTCAACTCCTGCTTGTTGAACGGCAGGTCGAGCACGCGCGCGAACACCCGCCGGTACTCGAACACGTCCTTTGCGGCGGGCATGCGGAGCAAATGGACGGTTGTGCCGCCCAGCACGCGCGTGGACACGCGGAACGCGTCGCCAACGTGGAGCACATCGTCCACCTCGGATTGCGACAACTGCTCGATACACTTCACGGCCTCGAAGGGATCGACCTCAGCGGGTGTTTCCTCCTCAATCCGGATCTTCGCCAGTAGCGCGGCGTCCACATCCTCGGCATTCGGAATGATCGTCTCCGAGATCCCGCGTCCGAGATTTTTGATGATCACCTTACGGCGGCGCTGGCGCTCGGCCCACTGGTCATCGGAAGGGAACCGGACCCGTACGGTTTTCACACCGCCGGGAGTCCGGAGTTGCAGTGCGACCGGCACGGTCGCGTCAAAGACAGGAGTGCTCGTTTCCATAAGATTCCTCACTGGCAGATACCATCTACCCCGCACTTCGCAACGGCCGAAATGATGCCCGCCTGGTACATCGGCGCGCACTCGACGGACACTGTCACACGTCCGTCTGTATCGACGACCTCGGCCATCGAGAACGACACTTTGGTGAACGTCACCTCGAGCGAATTGTTCGCGTCGTAGGTGAGGGTGATGACAGCGGTCCCGGTGGTCTGGTTCTTGAGCTTCGTCAGCTCGTCCGATCCGTTCACAAAACGGGCGACGAACTTCAGGTTGAACTGCCGGTTCCCGTACTCCATCCGGCCGCGGATCGCGCCGCTCGTGGAATCGGCGGGCGTCTGGAACCCCGAGCCGGGATAGAATCCATCTTCTAGACGGATGTTGTTCTTGCCGCCGAATTCGAGCGAGACGATGTTCTTGTTGGTGACATAATTCGTGCCGTTGATGGTGAGCGCAAGCGACGCGGACGGCAGGAGCTTTTCCGCAATCGCCGCGGGAAGCGTGATGCCGGAAGGCTCAGTGAGCTTGCCGGAACCAACGAACTCAATTGTGATCTTCGAGTTCGCGCGGCCCGGACCACTGGCCACTGCGACCTGCCACGATTCGGCGGCACACCCGACAGCCATGCGGTCGAGCACGACGCCGGCACCCGGGCGGATCTGCTCGATGAACGAGAAGAACGGCAACTCGACAGCATCGCCATTGGAGGGGTTCGGCGGCGTGCAGGTGTAAGTGAAGTTCGGGTTCGTGCCCGACTTCACGACTTTGCCCAGGCCGAACGCCATCGCCCACGCCGCAACCTCGGCACTCAGATACTTCTCGATCGTCCCGGCCACGTCCCACGAAGTCTTGAATACCTCAGTGATGTACTCGTGGCCTTTGCCGAACTCCTCCGCGTCGTTCTCGGTGTTCAGTTTCGGGTTGGCGAGGGCGGCATTCAGCTTCTTCAATTGCCAGATGCCGCCGACAACGTTGGCAGTAGCAATGTCCGTCTGCTTGGCCTTGCCGAAGCCGATCAGAATCTCCTGCGTTCTAACCGACATGCTCGATCACCTCCTCTTCGCCCGAAGCGGGCGGATCACACTGCGACCAACCGCTATTCATCAAAGGCACGATCAGATCCGGACGCGCCTCAAACCTCTGGGGCTTTCCCTGTCCCCATGGCGGCCGCAGGTACACGTACTCAGTCATCGCCGATCTCCGTAAACGTGATGGGCACCTCGAAATAGTCCAGCCCTTCCGCATCGGTCTGCCGCTGAATCAGGGGCAGGTCCATCGGATGGCACGATGGGTGGACGGTTGCATTCAGCATCGGCGCGCCGGCAGACGACGGCACACCTTTCGTGAGGAGCCGGAATAGCCGGTAGTACGCGGTTGGTGGATCGCCATCAAACGTCTCGCGAGCGCGCAGGTACAGCGTGATTTGGTGCTTCCACACCTCCGCAGTGCCGAAGGATCCGGGCGCCGTGCCCTGCCAAACCGCCATCACCGACGGCGCCGGCATCTGGTGAATCGCATTGGCGAGGCTCGACCGCTTCGGATACTGATCGTGGTAAGCAAAGACGCGCTGCTCGTCGCCACCCATCTCGGCCACCAGCTCTGGTATGCCGCGAAGCAGTGCGACCAAGTTGTCGACAAGTTCGGCCGGATCAATCATCGCTGCTTTCCTCCGAGCATCCGCTCAACCAATAAGCGGTCCTTCATCTCGTTCACAACTCGCCGCGCCGCTTCAAGCACGGCCTCCTTGTTCTTCGGCGAGAAGACCGCCCACGCTTCGATCTTCTGGTTGACCCATGCCTTGATCCGGTCCTTGCGCGTCGAAAGGCTCGCTTTGGCCTTGTTCTCGCTTACAGTCCGGACCATGAAGTTGCGAAGCATGTCACCGGTGAACGTGAGGTTGCGGCGATTGCCCTTTCCGAGCCGCGTCTTTCCGATTGCGTAACGCTTCGTGAGTGGCCTCGCCGGCGAATCTTCCGGCCCAAGTGCAGCGCCGACACGATTCTTCACCGCCGCAACGCCGACGTTGCCGATCTTGAACATCTGGTTCTGGCGGAGGTTCAGCCGGTCAAGCCGGATCTGCTTCTTCTGGTAGATACGAACCAACGGCATCTCACACCTGCCTAAGGCGCAACACCGCCGCGCCGCTGGTATCGGCTTCAATGGCGAAGACCTTATAAAGGATGGCGTCCACCATTACCTCGTCGCCGCGCGCGGGCGCCTGCGGCAAATCCGAAAGCTTGACGAACAGCACGGCATATACGCCGGGCGAACTCTCTTCCACTTGGTGCGCAGGTTCGAAAACGGCCCGGATCGCCGTCTGCGCACCGGATTCCGGCGAATATGTCACCTCCCTGCCAAACGCTGCGAGCGCGGCTCCATTGAGGCCGTTCAGCAGGGAGGTCCAATCCGCCATGGCTCAAGCCTTCGTGCCTTTGACCAGAACCTCCGGTCGCAGGCAGATCGGCAGGGGGTTTTGTTGGGTGTGGAGGTCGGTGCCGCGCCCAAACTTCCGCGGCTCCTGCTTCGCGTAAAGCGGCAGGCCCAGAGTGTTCGCCGTCTCATTGAAATCGGCCGGCGCGTAATAAGTCCGGAACGTGTTTGCCGTGCCGAGCGGGAAGAAGTGCGCCTCATCGTCGGCAACAAATTTCCGCACGGTGCCGGCGGCATCGGTAGCCTGGCCCCGATACTCCTCGAACGTTACGCCACCGAAGGTGAAGCCCGTCCGGTAGTCGTTGCCGAGTTGCTGATTGCGCTGGAAGTACTGGAAGGCCTCCTTCACCTTGGCGTGCGTGGTGAACGCATCGTAGAAGCCCGCTGAGCACAGGCACAGAATACCCGTCATGAACTCGCCCTTCAGGTTGTCTTCGATGTGGCGCTTCACTTCGAGCACTTTCAGTAGCACTTCGGTACCCGCAGTCCCGAGCACGAAGCTGACTGTCTTCGCCGTGATGCCGAACTCGCTGTACAGGTCGTATAGGGTCGAGCCGTCGGCGTCGAGAATCACGCCCTTGAGTGCGCCCATGCGCAGGTGCTCCAGCGTGATCGCATGCTTGTTGCGCATGTTCTGGAGCTTCAGCGCAAGCAGGTTCGCGAGCGCATCCATCTCCGTTTCGGAGCCGAACGCCCGGATGCCTTGGACCTCCTCGGGCAACACGGCATCGTCATGAGGAATGTGGGGAATCACGAACGAGCGCGTCTTCCGTTTGCCCGTCGTGCCCACAGTTCCCGGCGCGCCTACCGGTTGTGTAGGCAGCAGGTTGAGCACGCCGCTCATCTCCTCGATGATGATGGTGCGAGTGCGCACGCCCTGCGCCGCCATGAGATTCAACTGCTCCAGCCGCCCATAGGTGTTGGGAATCTTGTTAATGGCGGCGGTCAGCGACGCCATATCGAAGGCGTCACTCGCGAATGGATTGATCATCGGCATGATGGTTTACGCTCCTTCCCGGACGAGTATGCCCAGGGCTTTCAGTTGCGCGATCGCGGCGGTCTTCTGCGGACCCGTGATGCCGCCCGGCCACACGATCTTCTTGTCCGAGCAGATCGCGTGGCGCGCGATGATGACGCCGGACTTGTCGGCGGCCGAGGCATCGACATCGAGCAGCAGCAGGCCGGCCGCATTTTGCGAACCGTCCACGGCGGCAGGCGCGACCTGCGTCACCTTGCCGCTAGCCGTGATTATGCCGACCACGGTCCCGGTCGCCAGGTTCTGACCCGAGATCACAGTGACCTCGTCGCGGCTGTAGAGGTTGTCCCCTTCGAACTTCAGCCAGTCACCGAGATAGTTCAGTTCGTTGAGCACGGGCATATCAGTTCACTCCTTTCCGGGCGAGCCGCTCGACGGCCTTCATCACCGGACTGTCCGCGGGATTGGTTTTCGCAGTCGTGCCGGTGTCGGGCATGACGTGCGAGCGGATCTCCGTCGCATCCTCGGTGGCGCGCGCCTCCATCAGATGCTGCCGCGTATCGGACGCACTCGTCTGTTTCGCGAGCAGTCCGGGAGCCTTGCCCGGCATGCCCGCCAACGCGCACAGTTCGACGATCTCGCGAGCCTCGGCGTAGCCCTGACTGCGGGCCTCGGCGCGGATCGCTTCGATGTCGATGGCTTCTTCGTTCATGGCTTTCTTGCCTCCTCGTTGAGTTGAAATGGTGGGCCGCGCCGTGGCTTGGCGCAGATCGTACAGGGCGCTCGCCTTCGTACCCATGTGATCGGCCAGGCCCACAGGGATCGCTTCATCACCGAAATACCTCGCGGCATCCGTTTCCCGAATCGCCGATTCGGACATTCCTCGATTCCGCGCCACGGCCTTCACGAGCATTCCGTGCGTGCGATTCAGTTCGGCTTCGATTGACGCGCGGGCCTCATCGCTCAATGGCACGTGGGGATTGAAATCGGCCTTCCTCGCGCCGGCGTGCAGGATGGTGTACTTGAAGCCCCGCTGTTCATCATTGGCGCTGACGTCGAGGTGCGTAACGATCACACCAATGCTGCCGAGTCCGGACGATTGCCCCGCGTAAACCCGCTGAGCGCCGGACGCGAGCAGATAGGCACCACTGAATGCATTGGCGTTGGCGACTGCGAAGATCGGCTTGGTCTGACGAGCTTCATAGATCACATCAGCGAGCTCGAAAATGCCGGCGACCTCACCACCGAGCGAATCGACATCGAGCAAGACGCCCTTGATCGCGGGATCAGTCGCAGCATCCTCGATCTCGTTCTGAAGATCGACGTAGGAGCGCATGCCCGACGCGGCATCAAGTCCGTAAGCCTTGTGAACCAACGTGCCTTCGATCGGGATGATGGCGATCCCATCCGGCGTGACTTCGAAAGCCTTTCGCGATGCAGGCTGAGGCGCAACAGCGGCCGCCGGAGTGACAATGTCCAGGCCAATCCGTGGCGCAAGCACAGCGAGAATCACTTCGAGCTTTTGCGGCGCGATCAGTAGTGGTGTGTCAAAGATTCGCGTCGCCAGATGAGGCAGAGGCGTCATTGCTTTCCTTTCGTGGATCGGAATCGTATTCGAGCCCAAGTGTGTCGGCGCGGGCGTTGTCTGCGGCGATTTCGCGGTCGATCTCCTCCGCGTCGTAACCTTGTTCGGAGACGACCTCGGCGCGACTCTTGAAACCGGCGCGCACGGCCATGATCTGGGCCTTAATGTCCTTCAACGGATCGACCCAGGCGAAGCCTGGCGGAATCCACTTCACGTCGTAGTTGCCGTCGCCGACAGGCAGCGCACCTGCGAGTACCGCCGTGTTGATCCAGGCACGCCAGATAGGGCGGCACATCTGGAACACGAGCACCTGGTGCTGGATCTGTTCGCAGCGGCGGCGAAATTCCAGCAGGCCGGCACGGATTGAGGAGTAATTGACACCTGTGAGGTCGCCGGTCAACTGCTCGTAGGTGATGCCCATTCCGGCAGCGATTGAGCGCAACTGGACGCGCATGAACGTCTCGTACGTCGCGCCCACATCGGCGGGCGTCGAGAAGGTAACGTCCTCGCCGGGAAGCAGCACCTGCAGCGTGCCGGGTTCCATGCCGGCGAGCGCAGCTCCGTTCGCATCCGGATTCTGCTCGCCGAGCAGCGAATCCTCGGGTGCGTTCTTCGTAACGAAGCCAGCGAACATCGCGGCGGTCTTTTTGCGGACCAGTTCGGCGTCATCGTACTGGTCGAGCTCATAAAGCTTGATCAGCACCTGCGTGAGCCAGGGCTGACCACGCAACTGGCCGGGACGGACGGGACGGAACAAGTGCAGGACCGACTCGGCTGATACTCGCACGAGTTCGGTGGAAAAGACCGGGTTGAGCGCGTCGCCGGGATGCTCTCTATAAAGATGATAGGCAACCCGCTTTCCGATGCCATTAAACTCGATGCCTGCGCGAACGTAGTTGCCGTTCTCGAGCTTCCGCGTTTCGTTCGTCGGTAAATGCTCGGCCTCGAGCAACTGCAGTTGTAGCGGCACGGACAAGCCGTCCTTCGGGAGCCTCGGGCGCAACCGGATGAAGCACTCACCGGCCTCCATGACCGACCGGCACGCGAGCGCCTGCAAGCCGTACAAATCCGTGAGACCCGTCGCGTCCGCTTCGTCCGTCCACCGAAGCCAGAGCGACTGGATATGCTCCTTGACGTCCGGTTCGGGGTGGAGCGACTGCGGCTTGATCCCGGTTCCGATGCAGTTCCCGACGAAGGCATCGAGTGCGTTGGTCGCCCACGGATTCCTGCGCACCATGTCGCGCGAGCGCGAGCGTAGCGTATCGGCATTCCTAAAGACGAGCGTGTTGATGTCGCTGGTCGCAGGCGACCAACCTGTTGTGCGTCGCGTGTTTGCAGCCGCCTCATAGTCGGCCCCGGCTCGCATGCCCGGCAACCACGTCCGAACTCGACTCCAGAAACCCACGGTGTTCAGAAACCTTTCTCAGTGGACACGCGAATCTGCCGTGTGATCGGAACACCGCTGCTCTTCGCGATATCGGCTTCGGCAGCCGCGATCGCCTGTTTCAGCTCGTCAATCGTGCGGTACTCGATCTCCCGGTCGCCAAACCTAACACGGCGCACACTATTCGCGAGCGCGTCTCGGAGCGCCTGTAGCTGCTGTTCGGTGTACATAGTCAACGATCCAGAAAGCGCGATCGAATAACACGGCGCACAGGAGTGGCCCTTGTTTTCCGCGGTATCGATTCCTGCTCTTCTTCGCTCGGAGCCCGGCCAACCTGTTCTTCGAGCGCCTTCCAGTGCCGCTCGGTGAAACGGTCGATCCCATACTGCGCGGCTGCGGCCCGCCCGTAGACGCGAGTGTCGAGCGCCTCATTCCGCTCGCGTGTCTTGACCCACTCCGGATGCCGGTATCCCTTCACCACCTTGGTCACGAGTTGCTCGGCAGTCAGCTGCTTGAAGAACTCCTCCGGCATCTGTGGAAAGTGGCAATAGCCCGTCGGGAACGGGTCGCCGCTTTCTTCGGTGGGTCGCTCCAGTTTCAGCCAACCGTAGAACTCGCTCTTGAGCATGCCGGTCGCAACCGGCCACACCTTCACGCCACGCTTGATCTTTTTGCCTTCAACCGTGACCTCGACCGCTGCAGGTTGTCCGATCGGAGCCGAGCCGGTCTCATGACCTTTGATCACCAGCACGCGACCCGGTCCCTGCTGGCGGGCCCAGCCGTACACCTCCTGCGTGGCCCAGCCCGAATCGACGGCCATGCGCACGATCCCGAGCTGGGCTCCGGACACGTGCCGATACGTGGTGTTGAGCAAATCGGTCAACTGCAGCCAGACATCCAGGCGCGAAGTGTCGCCGTCGATGACGACGTAGTCGATTAGCCAATTCTCGCGGCCGCGTCCCCACGCAATGATCTGGACTTCGATGCGGTCCCGTTGGACGTCCGCGCCCGCCGTTAGGAAGAAGCCACCGGCCGGCACGATGCCAACCTTGTACTGTTCGCGGCGATCGTAGATACGCTGCCAATCGGGAGCATCGCCCATCTGCGCCCACGTCTCGCCAAGGACCGTGTTCACGAACACCTGCAACAGCGACGGATTCTTCTGCGCCTGATCGAACGCTTTGGCCGCGTCCGCCCAACTGAACCAGCCCACCGGACTGTACAGGCTCGACAGGTGAAAGCCCGCTGTGCGCCCGTCACCGACCGCGCTAGGCCGCCACTCGCCCCGCGCGAGCATCGCGTGCTTCTGGTGGTTCTCGATCCGCGCCGCGCAGTGCTCGCAGATGTACACCGCCTCTTTCGGCTTGTTCTTGGGCCATGTGACCTGTGCGAACTTGAGCGTCTGAAATTCGCTGCATTGCGGACACGGCACCCAGTAGCGGCGTTGGTCGCTCTCTTCGAATGTGGCCTCGATCCGGCTCAGGCCCGTGACCTTCGGCGTCGAGACTACAAAGACTTTGCGTCGCGCGAACGTGCGGGTGCGCGCCAGAGCCAGGTTGACCGGATCGCCTTCGCCGTCCACATCGCCCGGGTACCCATCCACCTCATCCAGGAACAGGTACCGCGCGGCCATCGAGCGGAGCCCGACAGCGGAATTCGCGCCGGTCATTACCAGCACGCCACCGGTGAACTCTTTCGAGAGAACGGTATTGCCGGAGTCGCGCGAACGCGGATCGCGCACGAGCTTCCGCAGCACTGCTGATTCCTCGATCAGTGGATCGATGCGTTGCTTCGAATTACGCTTGGCCATCTCGACGGTGGGCTGCACCGCCATCATTGGTCCCGGCGCCTGGTGGATCACGAAGCCGATCCAGTTGTTGCCACACTCAGTGGCGCCCACCTGCGCACCCTTCATGAAGACCACGCGCTCCAACGGCGACGATGGCGACAGGCAGTCCATGATTTCGCGCAGGTACGGGGTGCGATCCGTGCGCCAGGGTCCGGGCTCGGCAGAAGCGCGCGTCGAGAGTACGCGATACTGGTCCGCCCACTCGGAGATGGTGAGTAGAGGATCCGGTCGGGCGCCTGCGGCCGCGGCCGCACCGTAGATCTGGTCAACTGTTTGCGGCATCGGCAAACTCCAGCAGCGCCTTCCGAATCTCGGTGGTCAGTGAGCCATGAACCCTGGATGCGTCGGACTCGGCGGCCAGCATTGCCGAAACGCGATCCGGGATGTTCAGCATGCCGTCGCGAAACGTGCGGAACTTGTTGAACGCAGCAACCTGCACTTCATCGCGACTGACCAGCTTGCCCGACCGTTCTTCGAAGTCGATCTTGGCCAGGCGCGCCATGTAGTTCTCCCGCACAGCGCGGGCGCGCGCGTAGTCGAGGCCGCCGGGCATGGGCTCTGCCGCGGGAGGCGCTGACTTCGGCAAGGCAGGCGACGAAGCGGCCTTGCCCGGGTGTCGTCGTGGCCCGGTGTTCCGCTCCCAATCAGCATCGGCCTGCGCCGCGTCGATCTTCCCATCGGCGGTCGTGCGAATCCGGCCGGCTTTGATGGCCTTCTGCACGGCCGCAAGGCTGACTCCGCGATGCTTCGCGTAAGCGCGCTGGCTAATAAGTGCCATCGATCTTTCTTTCCGGAAGTCGAACTTCGACCTTGCTATTCGGGTGGATCGAAGTGATGAATGGGTTCGCCATGATTACCCGCGACGAACTGATCGCCTGGGCCACACGGAACGGCTGGAAGCTCGACCGCTGGGGCCACCTCAAGAAGGAATTCGATAACGGAACGCACCGGCTCAAGTTGAGCCGCATCGCCGCGCGCCACGAGATCTCAACGCCGTTTGGGTATGCGCGTCTGGCGAGCGGGTACTACAAGGACCTGCAGTTAAGCGCCGACGGGAAACTCGCCGGCTTGAAGTTTTGAAAAGGAGAAACCGACCCATGAGACTGTTTGCCATCGATACCGACAACAACATCACGGCCTTCCCTGCCGCCGGGCAAATCCCCGAAGGCCAGGAGCATTTCGCCACCGAGAAGGAGCTTGCCAAACTCGCCGCCAACTGGCCGGGCGACCGACTGCTCCAGATCTGGAACAGCTTCGCCGGAGTCGCGCCCTTCGACGAGCTGAAACCCATCAAAAAGTTCACGGACCGCAAGACGGCAGTGGCCCGAGTCTGGAAGGCCATCCAGCGACTGGACGCACCCGCCGCGCCACAGACGGCCGACGTTGCGCCGAAGGGCAAGAGGGCGAGGAAGGCGGCCAGCGCCGAGGACGCCGCGTCCACGGCGCGCGAAGGCAGCAAGAAGGCCGTCGTGATCGACATGCTGAAGCGCCCGGAAGGCGCGTCACTCAAGGACATCATGGCCGCAACGTCGTGGCAGGCGCATAGCGTCCGCGGTTTCATCAGCGGAGCGCTCACCAAGAAGATGGGCCTCAAGGTCGAGTCCTTCAAAGCCGAAAATGGTGACCGCGGATATCGCATCACTCAGTAGACTCGCCCGCCTCACCGTGCCGCCGGCCTGAACCACCGGCGGCAGTTTTGCTTCTGATGTCTTCCGTGAGCGCCATGATTCTCTCGTGCACCAACTGTTCGCGGAGGCCGCACTCGCCGGCCCGAACGTACGTGCCATTAATCCGCGCGATGATCCGGTTCTCGAGTTCGGCGAGTTCCTTGCGCACCTCGGCGAGCAGCGCACGGTTCTGGAGGCTCACGTACGTGGCGATCAGCCCGGACACCAGTCCCGTCGCCGGAATTATATATCGGATGAGTTGTTCTTCCATTCCTGCCCCTCAAGAATCCGGAGTTCCGCTGACCAGTCCGACAACGCAAGGCACAAGCCCGCCACGTCCGGGTGACCAGCTCTCAGCAACCGCTCCAGTTCAGCGATCTCGACGCGGCATCGATCCATTTCACGTCGCAGCCGCTGGGCTTCGCTCTGCGGCGACGTCGCTAAAGCTACGGCCGTCATCCAGCTTCGCCTCCTTTCCGGTGAACTCCTGCCAGCGGCGAACAATCACGTCGCAGTACTTGGGCTCCAACTCACTGAGGCGCGCCTGTCGGCCTGCCTTCTCGCAAGCGATCAATGTTGACCCCGCGCCGCCAAAAGGATCGAGCACCGTGTCGCGCCCCTTGCTACTGTTGCGGATCGCTCGCTCAACCAGTTCCACTGGCTTCATCGTCGGATGGAGATCATTGCTGACCGGCTTCTTCACGAACCACACGTCACCCTGGTCGCGAGCGCCACACCAGTAGTGATCCGTGCCTTCCTTCCAGCCGTAGAGGATCGGTTCATACTGCCGCTGGTAGTCAGAACGTCCGATGGTGAAAGTGTTCTTGGCCCAGACGACGAACGTGGACCAGTGTCCGCCAGTCTCCCGGAACGCCTTCTGCAGCGTGTGCAACTCCGAAGACGACATGCAGATGTAGATGGCGCCCTTCGTCACTGCCAGGATGTTCAAGCAGGCATCGTGAAGGAATTGTTCGAAGCCGTCTCCCAGATTGTCGTTGGCGATCTTCCGTTTCTTGCCGCGGAGTCGATCCTTCATCGCCACGCCGTAGTTGACGTTATATGGCGGGTCGGTGAACACCATGTCCGCGAGACCGCCGCCAAGCACGTTCTCGACGATCTCTATTTGGGTGGAGTCACCGCAAACCAAACGGTGGTCGCCGAGTAGCCACAAATCGCCGAGGACGGTGATGGCAACATCCGGCGTCTCCGGAGTCGCATCGTCGTCCGTCAATCCGGCGGCAGGTTGAGTTTCCGGCTCCGCCAGTAAATCCTTCAACTCGTCATCGGTGAACCCCACCACTTCGAGGTTGAAATCGTCCTCCTCGAGCGCGGCAAGCTCGACGCGCAACATCTCCTCATCCCAGCCGGCGTTTTCCGCCAGGCGATTGTCGGCCAAAACAAGCGCGCGCCGTTGTGTTTCGGTCAAATGGTCCAGCACAATGACCGGGACTTCGGTCATGCGCAGTTTGCGTGCGGCCAGCAGGCGGGCGTGGCCGGCGATGACGATCCCGTCGGCGCCGGCAAGAATGGGGTTCGTCCAGCCGAACTCGGCGATTGACGCCGCGACCTGGGCGACCTGTTCGTCACTATGCGTGCGCGCATTCCGGGCGTAAGGGATCAGTTTCTCGACCGGCCAGCGCACCACCTGAAGGTCCGTCATGCGTTGTTAGGTTGAGCGGATTTCTGGAACAGACCGAGCGCGTTATGCAACGCCACAATCTGATTGATCATCGGCACGACGAGAGTGATCAGCTTCTCCAGCGAGAATTCCTTCGAGAGGCTGGTGCTTGCTTCGTAAGCGGATTTGATCACGTCGAGAACGAGATCGAGTTTCTGTTTCCCCTGGCCCGGCAGCGGAATGGCGTCTTCAACGGCTTTGACGGCAGCCAATACGAGCGGTAGGAGCTTTAATGCGGTGATGAGCGTGTTCATCGGTTTGGTGTCCATGGAAAGTTACGGGGCGGCCCACAACTGCTGCCGCCCCGGTCAGGGAAGAAGGGGCTACGCCGTCTTCGGCTGCGACTGGTTGACGACGTTGGCGATCGACGTAGTAGCGGTGGCCAGCGCTTGAACGATCTGCTGGAGCGTGGCCAGCACCGGAGTGATGGTGGCGTCCACCTGCTTGGCAACCGCGGCGGCGACTGCCTGGGCATCGACGCCCACGCCGGCGGCGCTCACGTCGGTAGCGCGGTTGGCGGGAACGGCGCCTGCGGTCAGGTTCATACCGGCGCCGCTGGCCACGGGATTCCAGAAGGAATCGTGAGCCAGATTGTTGAGTTCGATGCTCCGCTTTCCGACCATGTTGGCCGTTTCGACGGCGTTCTGCAGGGCCTGCGACGCGATCTGGTTCAGCCGCGTCTGTTCGGTCAACGCCTGGCGCGCGGCCTGGATGTCCAGGTCCTGGTAGACGTCGTAGGTGCGCTTGATGTTGGCGTACGTCACCCGCTGGTTCTCGTTGTGGGTGGCGCCGCCGGTGGCGTTCACGTTCTTGAAAGATTCGTCCGAACCAGTCTCGAACTCGCGTTCGCCCTGGTTCGGAGTAGCTACTTCGGGCATACTTGTTTGTCTCCTTGTCAGTTGGGTTGAGTGTTTGCCGCTACCGGACGGCACCTTTCGGTGCGTAACAAGGCATGCCGTTCAGTTTTCGGCGGATCGACTTCGCATCACGAAGCCGTAGATCACCGGCAGCAGTGGAACCGCGCTGCGCGGCAATGTCGTTGAACGTCTCTCCAGTCGCGAGCACCGGCTCTGTGCCGGTCAGGTGCTCGATCCGGCGCAGGATCACGTCGCAATAGGCCGGACTGATCTCGATGCCATAACCGGCGCGGTCAAGTACCTGCGCCGCGGCCATCGTCGTTCCGCTTCCGAGGAACGGATCGAACACGATATCGCCCGCATCGGAGAACGCCTTGATGAAGAACTCGACCAGCGCCCGAGGGAATGGAGCCGAGTGCGATCCCTGATTGCTCTCCGTGCGGACCTCGATCACGTTGCTCGGCCGCGCCATTCCTTCATGCCGGGGACGCGGGCCGCTTCCGAGCAACCCACTCCCACTCGTCGACTTCGGATTGTCGGGCGAGTAATCGAACACATCGTCCGAGGCGTGGCTTACGGCCTCGGGCCGGAATTTAATCTGGGGCTGCCGGCAAAAGTGAACGATCGGCTCCCAGGCATTCTTGAACCGGTTTCCCCATCCACCAGGCACGCCATTGTCGGTCTTGCGCCAGCAAAACTCATCGACAAACCGCCAACCCCACTGCCGCTTGTGCGCGATGACGAGATCCTTCACGTAGAGATTGCGCTCGCCCGCCTCGGCGTGCTCCTTGATGTTGAGGAAGTAAGAGCCGCCCTCAGCAAGCACCGCCTGTATGTTCGCGGCAACGTCTCGGAACCATTCCGAGTACTCTTCCGGCGGCACGGGCACGAAACCGCTCGACGGATCATACTCGCGCTGCGTCGCATACGGCGGCGAAGTGAAGACGATATTCGCCCGCGCTCCGTCGAGGAGACGATCGACAACAGCGCGATCGCGACAATCTCCGCAGATCAGCCGATGTAGACCAATCAGCCAAAGGTCGCCCGGTTGCGTGACTGCGACGGCGGGTGCAGCCGGGATCTCTTCCTCTACGGGTGGCTCCGCACTCGCAGGCGCGTCCTCCGCCAGCAAGCCCTCCAACTCCTGGTCGGTGAAGCCAATGACGGCAAGGTCAAAGCCTTCGGCTTCAATCGCAGCGAGTTCCGTCGCCAGCGCGTCGTCATTCCATCCCGCGTTCAGAGCCAGGCGATTGTCGGCAAGCACGTAAGCGCGCCGCTGGATTTCATTCAGGTGATCGAGCACGATCACCGGCACTTCAACCAGTCCCAACTTGCGCGCGGCAAGCAGGCGGCCGTGACCGGCCACGATCCCTGCGTCCGAATCCACCAGGAGCGGATTCGTGAAACCGAACTCCACAATCGACGCGGCGATCTGAGCCACCTGCTCCTCGGAGTGCGTCCGAGCGTTCCGCGCGTAAGGGATGAGTCGCTCCACTGGCCACAGTTCGATCCTCTTCGCCATGGCAGGCGCGCGATCAACTGTTGAAGGACGAGACCCAGATCCAGTAGGCAACGATCAATCCCTCGCCCGCCGTGTTGGCATCGATGTAGTAATCCGCGGGCCGGAGCAGATCGCCGTCGCGGGATTCGATCATCAGGTCATCAGCAACACCACCGCCCGCGCCAGTGGGCCAGAACTCCTTGACCACTCCGGCGCCGTTGGCCTTGTTCATTCCGGCCACGCCGACGAACACTCGGCCGACCTCGCCGATCAAGGGCGCGAAGCGCAGCCGGTTCACCCGGAGCGCCAAGTCCGACGTCAGACGGACGGGTGTGCCCGGAACCGGCACGGCGATCTTTCCAAACGAGCGTGCCTGCAACGAAGCCGAGTCAGCCACAGATTGCCTCTACCATTTGCATTCGTCTCCCGATCCGAGTCATCACCGGAACAGCCATGGAGTTGCCGATGGCGCGATAACGCGGCCCATCGGCGGCGGGCTTACCTCGGTACGGGATCAGCGTCCAGTCATCCGGAAGTCCCTGGAGCCGTTCGCACTCACGCGGCATCAACCGGCGCACAGCCATGCGAAGACGAATGAGGCTACCGCCCGGCTGCGTCCCTGGAGCGTCGGAGCGCACCGTGCCGGCCGTGTCGTACTCGCGGACTCCCGTCTGCCCCTCCTGCACGCACACCGCAATCTGCCCTCCGCCGTTCGCGTGACTGCGATCATGCGGCATTGCTCGGAGCGTCGGTGCAAGATCGCCGGCATCGGCGCCATGATCCTTCGCGGAGAAAGCCGCGACCAGCGGAGTGCCGCGACCCGTGCCATCCTCGCTGGCGTCGTAACCCGCGCCGCTGAGTGGATGCGCGACGAACGTCTCGCTCTCACCGTCCATCCGCCCGCTGCCACCCTTCCCGTTCAGGGCGTGCGCTACGAAGGCTCCGGCGCGGTCGAGGTCGTCACACCAGCCACGCACTCCAGAGCCGCCGCCAAGAGCACCGGCAACTTCTTCTTGCGCTTTGCGGCGCGCCGGAGGATTCCCGCGCAGGCCTTCGCGCTCAAGAAGTACCGCTGCGGCACGTCGCCAGTCTCCAAGATGTCCGACAACGAAGACGCGACGGCGGCGCTGGGGCACTCCGAAGAACTGAGCGTCCAGGACCCGCCAGGCGCAACCATACCCGACGTTCGCCAACGCCTCGAGGATCGTGCCAAAGTCCCGTCCTTTGTTCGAGGACAGAACTCCGGGTACGTTTTCCCAGACAATCCAACGGGGCCGAAGGCAGCCAGCAAGCCGGCAAAATTCGAGGGCCAGGTTGCCACGCGAGTCATCCAGGCCGCCTCGTCTTCCGGCGATGGAGAAGGACTGACAGGGAGTCCCTCCGGCCAGAACGTCGATTGGACCGGCGTCCTCGCTGATGGCGGTGAAGTCTCCACGGTTCTCGATGCCCGGAAAGCGGTGCGCCAGCAGGGCGGAACAAAACGGATCGATCTCGGCGAACCACGCTGGCCGGAATCCAAGAGGCTCCCAGGCCAGGGTCACCGCCTCGATGCCGGAACAGACAGAGCCGAAGATCATAGGGGCGAGTGACAACCTGGGTGGTCAGGCGTTATCGCGCGCAAGTCCATGCAACGACGCACGCCGCATCACAACGCGGTGACAACCGGACCGACCACCGACAACCTCTTTTTCGTTCTGACGGTAGCGAAATTGTGCCATCCGGACACCCGAGCCTGAGAGGCCCAGGAAGGACCCATAAATGCTACGCAGCTTTGGCAATCCGCTCATGGCGAGCTGTCTTCTGTGGCGGGTGACTGAGGTACCTCCGCCCCTTAGGATGCCGGTCCGGCACCTTGGCCGGGCCGCACGCCTGCCAACTCAACGGCAGCAGCCGTTTTCGGTAGTTTCTCAATGCTTGCCAGATCTCGCGCCGGCGTTCGTCGGGCAATCCAGCGAACACGGCGATGGCAGCCTTAACCGGGTCAATCCGCGAGCGGTCACAGATCTGGCGAAAGCTGAAGGCGTCCGGCGATTCCGGCGCCACGAAAAACCACGCTGCTGCGTAGAGCATCAGATCGTTGCATTCCCGCTGTTCCTTGCGCCGCATTCGATAGCCATCAGTGCGCAACCAGAGATCGCGAATTGCCTGCTTCACGACGGCGAGGTCGAGCGCCCGCTGAAGCCCATGGTCGATCACCATGTCCCTCTTGAGCTTTGGCATCAGCTAATCCCGAGCCGCTATTGCGGGCGCGTGCATCACGTCCGGATTGAACCGGCGCGGATTGAAGTGATCGCGGTCTGACCAACGGACCAGTTGGCCTGTTTCCGGATCGAGACGTTTCAGCGTTACGAGCGGCCGTGGGCCAACGTGTTCCTCATACGTGGGGCGCGCACTGTCATGCAGTGACTTCAGCAGCGAATCGTCACCGTGTTGGATTAGATTGACCTGGACGATCTGTCCTGTCTTGCGCTTTCGGACCAGCTCCGCATTGGCCGCGCCAAAGTAGCGTCGCACGGTGATCTGGTCGCACATGTCGATGATTCGGGGACCTGCAAACACGGGGATTCTCATGATGTTCTTGGGCACACTACTCGTAACGAAGGGATGTCGGACTATTTTTGCGCCCGGCCCGCCGGTACGATTTATGTTTGGAGGATTCTTCGGAAGGTGCGCTTTGCGCTGACTGGCGAACTCGGCCTCTACTGGTTATATACCCCGCGCGATCCCGATTTGTAGAGGCCCCAACGACTTTTATTTCCGATGAGAGCCGGGCGGACTCCTGTAGAACCGGCTGCGCTGCTCGCGCGGAGGCGGCCCGATAATTTCAATGGCATCGGCGGCGACGTCTCCAAGACGGTCCTTATCGTGAATGAAACAGACAAGGCCGTAATCCTGGCCGAATGGAAAGCGGAGGCGTCCCCGGGCTTGATACAACGCTCCGTGTGTCCAGCCAAGTGCCAATGCCCGATCGCGAATTGCGTCCACCAGGGAGATGGCGTGTTCGGAAAGGCGGTGTTCAAAGCCACCCGCATCATTGACGGCCGCCGACACCGCGGATTGCGGACGGTGCGGACGCCAAGGCTCAGCCACTGGTTGCACATACGCCTCCACATCTGCCGTCCTGACCGCATCAACGAGACGTGCCTTACCGAATACGGCGATGGCGCATTCGTGCACGGCGTTGAACCGCACGCGCAATTCTTCGAATGCGACTGCATCGAGACGCCCGGCCATCGCCGCGGCTTTGGCTATCGCCATGCGCGACCGCAGCCAGGCGTAGTACTCCGGATCGAGCCGCCGGTATACCGTATCGTTGATCTGGAAATCACGAGCGAACCGTTCCGGCTCAGTAGTTGACCAGACAAATAGAGAGGTGCTCACGAACGCAACAGCCGGCGCTGCTGCGGCGGACATGGGACACTGCTCTGGCAGTGCGGCAGTCATGGTTGCTCTCCTGTTTTACAGATGGACTCGCGGGATCGAGCAAGACCGGGTCACGGAGGCTCGTCGTCGCCGCCATCCGGCAAGATAGCCAGGTCGATCGTTGTGGGACCGTCAGCAGGGGAACCTCTGGGGAACATCGGGGGAACGTTGCGCTCAAACGTTCCCCAAACATAAGCTGCGTCTTTTGTTTTGGTTGCAGACTCCAGGGGAACGTGGGGAACGTTTGGGCCGGTTTCGCCGCCTTTCTCCGTTACGATTTCTCTCTCTGCGTATACCGTGTGTGTGTCTTTCTCCTCGCGCGAAGAAGGAATAAGGTTCCCCACGTTCCCCACGTTCCCCAAATCTCCGGAAGTGATTGGATCTATTGGGTCGAGCAAAGGGGAACGTTGGACGGCGAGGTTCCCCTCATGATCGCCGACGTTCCCCTCCAGCAGGTCGAAGAGATCCGGGTCGCGGCGCGACGGACCGTCCGGGCGGTTGGCGCCGTTGCTTGGCTCAAGCGCGTAAAGGACGCCGTGCTTCTTTTCTCCCTGGGTAATCCGCTTGATGGCGAGTCCGTTGAATACCCGATCCCGCTTGACGCCGAGGGCCTTGCCGAGCCGCGTCTGTTGCGAGCGCGCCGAGCCTTCACCGCGCACAGTGGACATCAAATCGCGCTCTTCGCAGAACTGATTCAGGTCGCCTACCTTCTTCTGTTCGGCGTCGTATGTCTCCCACCAGGCGCCGGTAAACTCGCGCCACATCTGGCCGTCTGTATCGGCGGCTTCGTAGAGCTCATTCAAATTCCCGAGGAAGCCGGGAACTCCCGCAACCCCCAACACGCCGCCCATCACTTCGGACCAGCGTTCAAACGAGCCCAGCCTGGTGGAGTGCAGCGGCTGTCCGGCAGCGATCCAGGCTTGCACAAAAACCAGTGCCGCATGCACCAGCGCCGAGCGATTCTCCTCGGCCCACTCCGCGATCAGCGGATGTTTGAATCCGGCTCTTAGCCACGGCATATCGATTCGTGGGTCAATGCGCAGCCGAATGCATCGGCGGCTCATCTCGTCCGATAGTCGCGGGTTGTTGCCGGTCATCAGCCAAAGGGAGTTATTCCGCAGGTGGAGCATCGTGGACTCGCCCAGCAGCCGGTCCGTCCACCACGGCAGAGTTACAACCGATGCCAGTGCTGCCGAATCCAGTTTCCGCTTTTCGCTGAGGTTATCGAGGAGGATAATAGGCCGGCCGGTAATCAGTTCAGCCGTGATCATTTTTCGGACCTCGTCCTCACCCTCCGGTACCGTGCGGCCCTCGGGCGCCACGCCAGTCGAGACGATACTGATCAGGCTGGCCAGCAATCCTTTGCCGGAACCCTGAGTCGGCGCCTCGATCAAATGTATGGGCGCAAGACCGTCGATGATGCGCTGAAGAAACGGCAGAAGAATCGCCGCGACGGCATGAGCACGATCCGAATCCCTGACGAACGGGAAATCGACGAGCAGTTCATCCACCAGCAGTGCCCTTGCACCCGCGATCTCCTCGCCTGTCGGATTCGCGGGAACCTCGGGAATCTTCAACGACTCATCGGCGAACATCCAGAGCGCGTCCCGGCAGTGATAGCCAGGCGTCGTGATGAGTTCGGCATTTTTTCCGAAGGTCGGGGTTCGGACTACGGATTCCAGCGGCGGCAGTGATGGGTCGGGGTTCACGAGCATGTCGCGGGCACTGTCGCGTGACGGTGGAGCAGCGACGACGGCTTCCTCGGTTACTCTGTGCCAGTTCGCACTCCGGGCCAGCACTCCATACATCGCGGTATCGCCGAGTGCCTCAATCTTCGCGTGGGCGCCGGTGCCAGCGATACGCACCAACGCGCCGCCCTTCTGGAAGAGGAAAGGCTTGTCTCTGGCGCCCGGCTCGCCAGGTTCGTTGATCGCGTGAATAGCGGCCCAGGCATCGGCAATTACGTCGCGCAACTGGCGATTGTTGACCTGGATGCTTCGGAGGGGCGACGACGGCAGATCCGCGTCCTCTGAACTTAGCGCTGCCGCGCTCTTGCGCCTCGGACGAATGATCTCGAGCACCTTCAACTGCTTTCGCAGCGTCGCGACCGGCATGCGGACCTTTCCGCAGCGTGCCTGGATGAGCCTGAGATGACGGTCCTGTTCGATCGGGTTGAGGCTGCGAACCTCCGCGAGGACCGGCTCGAGTAACCGGCTGAGATCCGCGTCTGCGGTATCTGTGTTGATCTTCGAGATCGCCAGTTCCAGCGGAGTCTGCGCCGCCGCGAGGAGCGCTTCGAAATCGGCTGCCGTCTTGCCCGATGCGAAGAACTCGTTGACATCGATCTTGGCGTCGGCCCGAAGTGCCTCAGTTTCGGCACTCCCGGCGGGCAGGTGGACCAGTCTATCGCGCGCGGTCTGCTGTTTTTCGCCGAGCGGCAGTGCAGCAACTCGCGTCGCAATACCGTGCTCTGCCAGGATTCGTGCAGTCTTCAGCGCGCCCTGGCTGCCAGCCTCGGAGATCTCGTTGTCCTGGCAGATGAAGACGGTCTTCACCCCGGCGAGCTTCGGCAACAGCCGGTCCCAATCGGCCTCGCGGATCTGCACAGTGACCGGAGACACCACCGGGTATCCATGCTCCATCAGGGAAATGCAATCCGTGACGCCCTCGGTTATGATCACCCGCTCTGGGCGCGCGAGCAGTACGTCCTCGTTGTACAGAACATCATTCCGGATGCAAGGTGAGACGTGTTCGTTATTCCGGTCATTGCGGATGGCGAGCTTCTTGTACTTGGACTTCTCCCATTCGTGATCTGGCGTCCAGGGAGTCCGGCGTCCAATCATGAACACGACGTGGCCACGGCTCCAGTAGGGGAACACGATCCGCTGATCAAAAAACGGAACCAGACCATCCTGAGCTGTCGGCCGGAACGCAGACGTGGCGGTCAGGTCGCGCATGGTGAATGCGTCCGATCCCTCCATGAGCATTCGGGCCACACTGGGATCAGAGTTATCGGCAAAGCCGATCTTCAGGCGTGCAACGGTTTCGTCGCTGATTCCATACTTTGTTCGAAACCAAGAGAGGACTTCGACGTTCGCGATGAGCCGCTCATGATATGCGCTGGCCACGGCGGTCAGCGTCTCGCGAACACGGAATGTGTGCTGGTATGCTTCTTCGGCCTTCTGCGGATTGCCGGATCCGAGTTTCGACAGTGGCGGGAGCCCAACTCGCGCAGCCAGGAAATCCCGCGCCCGGCGGTGGGACTCCGGCATGCTGCCGGTCTGTCCGCACGTTACGACGCCATGATGGACGAACTCGACAAGCTGCAGGACATCGCCGCCGAGCCCGCAGCCCCAGCAACGCCAGCACTGTTCTTCGAGCGAGACGTGGAGCGACCGATGCGACTGGCTGGAATGGTTCGGGCAGTCGCAGAAGAGCCTCTGCCGCGATTCCTGGGTGACCCGGCCGCCAAGCAGTTCCCGTGCAATCCCGCCGATGTCGAGATCGGTGACTTGCCGGTAATAAGTATGGACGTCCAGTGGCGGGTCATTCACGGACATGCCTCTGGTCTGAGCAGAAACGACAGGAACGTATTGCGGCGGTCCACCTGCCGTTTACTGGCGCAGTTGTCGATGCCCCAGCGGTCACCGAGTAGAACCACGGATTCCTTTGCGCGCGTCACCGCGGTGTACAGCAGATTGCGGTGGTGCATGAAGGAATGCGATTTGTGCGCGACGACCACCGCGCACGGGAATTCCGAACCCTGCACTTTGTGAATGGAGGTGGCGTACGCCAACTGAATATTCCCGAGTGCATTGCTGCCCGCATTGATTTCCAGTAGCCGTCCATCGAAATCGATGGTGATGTCACCGCTGGAACCTGTATCGGCCACGATGCCCATTGCCCCATTCATGACGCCGAGGTCGTAGTCGTTCTTTGTCTGGATCACCTTGTCGCCGGGGTATAGGCGCGGCCGATGGCCGGACTCGACATCGGGCACATCGAAGTCAAACAGCTTCTTCTGGAGCAGCCGCTGAAGCTCGACATTCAGCTCGACAGTGCCAAGCGGACCTCTGTGTGTCGGCGTGAGCACCTGGACATCGCGCAGCAGATCATAGTCGAGCCGCTCCCGGAGCACTTCCTCGAACAAGAGCAGCAGCATGCCGCGCACATCGCCGGTATCTGTGAACTTGTCGATCACGTACCACGGCCGCCGCGCGCCGTTTTTCATCTCGGCAGTGGGCCGCACTTCACCAGACAGGATGGCTGTCGAGTTTTCTTTCAGCACGCCTGCCTGGCGAATGATGCGGGTAAGGACTGTTGTCGGGATCGCGCACGACTTCACCAAATCCCGGAGCACATTTCCCGGCCCGACCGGCGGCAACTGATTATGGTCACCTACCAGCACAACCGCGGTCTTGCTGCGGTTCACTGCCTGAAACAGTCGCCATGCGAGCGGGACATCCACCATCGAAACTTCATCAATGACCAGGATGTCGGCTTCGATTGGGTTCAGTGCATCGCGGGAATAGGTGCGGCCATTGAAGCCGAGCAACCGGTGAATGGTGCTGGCCTCGTGGCCGACGACCTGTTCGAGCCGTTTGGCGGCCTTTCCGGTGGGCGCGGCGAGAACGACATTCAACTCGAGCCGCTCGGCGATGGTCGTGATGGTCGAGACGGCGTACGTCTTGCCGCTTCCGGCGCCGCCCGTCATCAGCGAGATGGAGTACGAGAGGGCGTTCTTTACCGCCTCCCTCTGCTCCGGGTTCAGTTCGGCGCCCTCGGCGTGCATTAAGCCATCCAGGTCGGCGATCACATGTGGGTTCGGCGTTTGGGCAGTCCGCAGGATCTCCGATAACTCCCGTTCCATTCGGTGGACCTCCGGATCGGCGACCACCAATCGTTCGAAGGGCAGGCAAACGAGTATCTGCTCCGCAACCAGAGCTTCGAGGTGTCCCTCGATTACATCCCGGCTGTCGAGCGTGTCCATTACCAGGAGCGTGTTGGCGCGATCGAGCAGGTCCTCGTACTCCACCCAGCAATCCCCGTCATCCAGCGCGGCTAGCACGCAGTAGTGAAGCCCGGCGCGAATGCGCGAAGGCAGATCTTTGGGCGTGCCCATCTTTCGCGCGATCTTGTCCACGCGTTTGAAACCGAAGCCGGAGATCTCGCGCATGAGGACGTACGGGTCGCGTTCGAGCATGGGCACAACCTGGCTGCCGAACCGATCCACTAACGTGGTCACCTGGTAGTGCGTCAAGCCGAACCGCGACAGATACGTCATCGCAGCATTGAAATCGCTGTTGGCGATCCAGATACTTTGGAGCGCCAGGATCGACTCCAGCGGCGCCTTCGCTACCGCCGCAACCGCGTCGGGCCGCGCGCGAATCGCGGCGTCAAATCCGTTGCTGAAGTGATCGGCGATGAGCCGAGCCTTAGCCGGACCGATCCCCTTCACGTCGGGATGGTTGGCCAGGAAGTTCGCCAGCCCATCGGCATCCATTTCGAGGTCGTAGCCGAGGCATTCAACGGAGAACTGCCGGCCGTATTTCGAATGGTTCATCCACTGACCTTCCAAACGCACCGGGTCGTTCGGCTTCGCGAATACCTTGCCTGCGAAGTTCACCAGTGCTCCCTCGGCAGTGCGAAGGCGCCCGGCAGTGAATGCCGCGCCTGAATAGAAGACCGTTTCCACGATGCCTCGGAGCGAAGTGCGCGCCTCCGCGATTGCCGCCCTCGTCATGCATGCCACCTCGCATGTGCGGCCAGCAGGTACGCCTGCACGAACTGGCAAGCCGCCTGCCGGCTGGAGCAGAAGAAAACCGGAATCCGGAAATCGAGGATGATGGACAGCGCGCTGCCAAGCACCGCGTTCGGATGGGCATCGCCGCGATAGCGATGCAGCATGACATCGACGACGCCCGCCTCGACCACAACGCACGATGCCCGGTATGCCGCCAGCTTCCGCAACTCCTTTCGAAAACGCATCCGGCCGTGGATCACGGTGGAGATGAAGTCGTCGAGACTCTTCCGTTCCACCGCGACCAAGCCTTCGAGTCCTGCCACGGAATAGTCGCCGGCCGGCAGCGCGCGGCGTTCCGCCGTTACCAATCCGGCATCGAAGGAGTACGGCTCCTGCTCGCGCGTGTCCACAACCACCGCAACCGGCGCCGGGCTAAAACGAATCAAGGGCGCCTCCGGCCTCCTGCCGGAACCTGCCGGGCGCCCGGTCGTTGTCGATCCGCCGATTGAAGAAGATGTTCTCGTTGTCGCCCTTGGTCTTCTTGGTGACTTCGAGCTTCACATCGAGCAGTTTCTTCAGGTGCTTCGGCAGATCGGAGATCTTGTCGAGGTCCAGGCCGCACGTATGCAGGTCCGTCTTCAGGTACTTCAGCGTGTTGTGGGTGATGACGCTGTTGCGCCACATCACCTGGTTGATGAACTTCGGTGCGATCACGCGGAGCTTCCACTTCAGCATCGGATTGCCGCTGCTCTGGGCCTCGGTCAACTCGACCTTCTCCACCGCGACCTGGTACTTGCCGTCGGGAACGCTCTCGAAATCGCCGCGCTCTTCCGGCTGCTCGTTGCGGAAATCGTCGTCAAACTGCGACAGATCAATTGCACGTTTGCTCATTGTTCTTTTCTCCTTTCGTTACTGCACGGGCGTGGCTGCGGTCTTGCCCCCGCTGGGCTTGAGCGTCTCCACGGCAGTCGTGAACGCATCCATGAACTTGGCGAAATCGAGTTCGATGATTTCGGGCAGCCGACCCGTACGGTCGCCCGCTTCGTGGTAGCGGCTCGGCTTCGTGCGGATCACGCGCCGAAACGTCTCCTCGGTGTCTTCCTCTTCACCCTCGATTACATCGAGGTCGGAGTACAGCACCATGTCCACCATGCCCAGCACAATCTTTCGAGCCTTGTCGGGCAGCGTGGGCACGACGCGTGTGTACTTCTCCGTGCGCGTCTCGATCTCGACCTCCTTGGCATGCGAGATCAGGAACAAACCGTAGGGTAGGAACGCCAGCTTTGTCAGCACGCGCTGGAACTCGTTGTTGACGAGGGCATAGCCCTTGCCGTAGCCAAGGTCCGACTCATGCTCGATCTTGTGCTTCTTGATGATGAAATCGGTGCAGAACTTATAGGCGTTGTCGATCGTGTCGATGATGACGGTTCTGAAGGGATGATCGCCTTTTTCGATCTCGCCGCAGGCGGCCCGCAACTCCTCCCAGGACTGAACCGGCACTTGGTAGACGTCGAGTGCGTTCAGGCCCGGCTCGGTTGCGAGGAAGAGCGCGGCCTCGGATTGCGAACAGAATGTGGACTTGCCGATCTTGGTTTGGCCGTAAACCAACACGGTGAGGTCGGCCAGGTCAGGCTTGGGTTGCGTCTTTGCAGTTGGCAAAATGGACATGGTTCTCCTTTCAAAAAGCTGGTTCCGGCTCCATGGCCGGCAGCACGCGCAACTCCTCGTTAGGCGCGACGCGCTGGTAGAAGTTCTCGATCACGTTGGGATTGCCGTTGGAGCGGCAGATCGCGAAATATGGGCAGGGGCGCTGGTAGTTGAAGCAGAACGCGGTGTTCTGGTAAAAGATGCCCCGACGCTTGGCTTCGAGAAAAGCCTGCGTCAACTCCCAAAGCTCCCCGCGAAGGATGTCGAATCTGTCCCGCGAAAGATAAAGCATCTCGCGGTGGAACATGCCGGGGTCGGCGTACTTCTTTAGAAGGCGCTCCTGGAACTCCTCATCTGTTTCCGGCATCCGGCGTTTGGCCGAACTCTTGCCGGTTTTCGACTTCGCCAGCAGTTCCGCGCGGCGTGCCTGGAATTCGTCCTCTGTCTCGCCCTTGCCCTGTTGGAGTTTCGCTTTCACCAGGACGTTGTAGAGGATGCCGGTGATCGGAATTCCCATCGTCTGCTCGACGTAGTGGGCGTAGAGGGTGATCTGGAAGTCGGTCCAGAGCTTTTCCAGGTAATCCGAATCGAGTTGTCCGGCCGTCTTATGTTCGAGGATGAAGTAGTCGCCGCCGATTCGGATGATGCCGTCCACCTTGCCGGCAAGCGTGAAGCTGCGCGATGCAGCGCCGGTCGCCGGATTGACTATTGGGCCCTCGAACGTCTTCTCCAGCGCGACAATCTCGAAATCCTCGGTTGGATACCGCCGCGCGTAGCCCGTCATCATCGCGATTGCAAGATGCCAATCCCGCCGCTGACCCTCATCCTGGAGCCGATTGGGACATAGCCGGTCGATCAGGGCCAGCACTTCAGCCAGGTCGCGGCGCTCGTGCCAGGCCTGAAGGCACTCGTGGATGATTGACCCGAAGTGAAGATTGCGGTCGCGCCCGAGAGGTACCAGTTGCTGGAGGTAACGCAACTCCACCGCCTTGCGGCAATTCCGAAACAACGACCACATCGAGTATGTGGAGGTCATCGCAGCGGGCGTCATTGCGCACCCACCGGGCCCAGTCCGGCGTTTGTGAATGCGGAGCGCAGTTGCGCAACAAGTTGATACACGCGGTGGCGCGAGACGCCCATCTCGGAGGCGATCTCGATGGCCGGCTCCGTTGTGATCCGGCTGGCGACATGGCGCAGGCGGGCAGGCAAGGAACCGACTACCCGCCTGACCTCGACAGTGAGATCCACTGACTTCGCGCGCGGTTCCTCGATTGCGTCGCTCGGCTCTGGGGCGGGATCGTCGGGCGAGGCCTTGCAGGCGCAAGGGAGCGGGCACAGCGGCAGTCGCGCGCTCGTGCGCCGGATTTGCCCCAGAAGCGAAGCCGCACGGTTCCGAATCAGGCAACTGACAAAAGTCTTGTAGCTGCCGCGTGCCGGGTCGAACCCGTCTTTACGCTCCAGATACTTCAGGAAGAGCTCCTGCGTCAGGTCATCGCAATCCTCGGGCGTCATTCCGTTCCGCCTCATCTCCCGGATGCAAGCCTTGATGCACCGGAGCGCGTACGCGTCCATTTCCGACAGTTCGTTGTTCGTCGTCATCTTTTCCTCCCTGGCCGGGAGGACTTGTGGGCGGAGCCAACAAAAAAGCGGAGGTCCGTGGGTTTGCCTCTGTTGGCGCCACCCACAAGGACCTCCGCTTCGCGGCCAGTCGTTTGTCTGGTGAATCTTCTACATCACGGGCCGGTTCAGGCCCGCATCGGTTCCTCCAACTTCATCCGGAACGGCACGCCGTGCTTCACCTCGAGGCGTTCGACCGTGCCGTCGCCGATCTTCGTCAACGAGTGCAGCAACTCGGTAACGGAGGATTTGATGGCGAAATCCGTCAATGCCGCCTCCGACCGCGGCCCATTTTCCGAGCCAAACTTGATCTCACGCACCACCCGGGGCGGTGGACTGAACATCGGTTCGCCCCCGCGGATCTCAAGTTCTTCGATGGCTCCGAAATTGATGTCCTGCATCAGCCGGAGCAGTCGCCGCCGCCCCTCCGACAGGTTGCCAATCCGATCCCGAGTCATCACGCCGCCTCCTTTTTCCCAAGGGCTTCGGCACGCATGGCCGCGCGCTCGGCCTCCAGTGCCTCCTCGACGAGCCTCGACTTCGCCCGTCCGTTCTTTACCATCGAAACCAGCGCCTTGCTCTTGCCCAGACGTTTTGCCACTCTTGTTACCAGGCCGAACTCCCTGCCAGATCGGCCTCGCATGATGTTGTTGCCTTGCCGCGTATGATGTTTCATAATTCGTAACCGGAAAAAAGATTATCGCCTTCTTGCATGCAGTCAGTCAATAGGTTAAACTGAACACTTGCATGCAAGCATCTGAGATGGAACCGAAAATAAAAAACGTCGTCGTCCGCATCCCGGAGGACCTCCACCTCCCGCTGCGGCGTAAGATCGCGGAACTCGATACTTCCTTCCAGCAGGTGATCCTCGAAGGTCTCGTTGACTGGCTCCATGCGAAAGATACCGGCGCCGCCAAGACATGGCTTGCCAAGGTTGCCGAGAGCTCCCGCAGCGCCAGCCAGTTGCCGCACGAACTGACGCCCGAAAACGGAGAGGAAAAAGCGTTCGTCGCCGGCCTTCTGGCCTTCCTGCGCGACGCCGAGCGGCCATACCGAAAAGAGATGGAACGCCTGCTAAAGAGCATGTTTGAACTCGATTTCAAGACGGCTCAACGAGATGCGAAGAAAAGGCGAAAGATCGTTTGATTTGGCCGGCATTTGTTGTGTAACGTAGTGCTTTAGACCCTGGGGAAGATCGATGCCGGTTTTGCCATTCCGACCCAAACGGATTCCGCGGCCGATCACGGATGTACGCCTGGCCAAGGCGTTTGCGGCCGAGGAGATCCTCGACGCCATGCTCGACGACCTGTACAAGGCCGTGCGGGCGGGCGCCCTGATTCGAACATCCGATTACGCGCTTGTCATGCGCCATTGCCCGCCGCGAGCCGTGAGCCGCGTAAGCCATCGTGACGTCCGGCGAGTCGGCTTCATCCTGGAGTTTCCCCGCAAGTTCGCGACGCGCCCGATCACCGACGCACGTCTGGAACAGGCCCATGCCGCCGAAAATCTGCTGGATGTCTTTCTGGAGGATCTGTACGACGATCTTGAAGCGGGCGCTAAAGTCACCGCTGTCCAGTACTGCCTTGTATGGCGGCACCGGCCACCCCGCGCTATCGATCTGATGCTCACACGTAATACCGGTTAGCATTGCGCGTCCTTCCGAAGTTGTTGCCATTGCGTGCGCTGCCGGTTCCAAAGGGGCTGGCACGCGATCTTGCGGACTGTAGTCTCGGTGAGCGGCGAGGTTCCCAGTTCGATCGCCGGCAAGAACAGGATCTGCTCCTGAATGTCCGGGGCGAGGTTCACCAGGTTCATGATCTGACTCATCCTGGCCCGCGTGACGTAGCCGGCTCTCGCCAACTCCGCGTAATCGGAGACCTCGCCGCTCTCCACCATTCCGAGGCACTTGATGGCCAGCGCCATCAGACGGGTAAGGCGTGGCATCTGGCCGCCACGCGGCTTGACCTCGCGCGTTGCACCCACGGTCGCGCGCTTGGGAGTACCAAGGTCGAATTGGACGTCGATTGTTGAACTGAGATCGTTACGATTCATTCTCATTTCCGTTTGCCGCGACCCCGCACATCTCACGGATGCCCGCCGAGCGGAAGCTCACGGTCACCTTATTGGTCCTACCGTCGTATGCGACGCGTTCCACCAACGTATGGACGATGCGTGCCTGCTCACGCGAGTTGAGCGAGTCCCACACTGGACCGAACTGCCGCAGCGCCTCACGGAGGTCGTCTTCGTCCATGCCGCCGGACTCAAGCCCGGCAAGCTCTCCGACAAGCTGACCCCGCCGAGCCTCTGCCCTCTTCATGCGGTCCTGCAGGTCGGCGATGCGACCGGTTACCGTCGGGTCCTGCCGTGCAACCAGGGCCGCCAGCCCTTGCATCTCGGAGGCACACGCGGCGAGTTCCTTCCGCGCCAGATCCCGCTCGACGCTTAGGTCCGTAATCTGGCTGCACCGTATCGTCTCGATCCGGTTCAATGCCTCCCGCACAATACGCGGATCGCTGCCGATTTTCCGCAGTTGCTGCACGACGGCGGTCTCGATGGCGGGCGCGGAAACCGATTTCGTTTCGCAGTTGGCCCATCCTTTCTGCTGGGCTTTCACGCACACGTAGTACCGGTAGCGCCGCGGACCCTTGACCGTGTACGTGTGGATCATGCCTGCATCGCAGGAGGCGCACTGGAGCAAGCCCTTCAGCAGTGCCCCGTAATTGTTCCGTACCTCGACGCCGCCGTTTCTTCCGTTGCGCTGCAGGATCGCCTGCACCCGTTCCCACGTCTTCGCTTCGATGATTCCTTCATGCTCGCCTTCATAGATCTGACGCTTGAATTCGACCTTGCCTGTGTAGATCACGTTGGTCAGTAGGCGGAACAGCATGCCCTTGGTAAAGGGCTTTCCGCCTCGAGTCTTCCCGGTCTGCGCCAGCCAACGCTTGCTGTGCCAGCCACGGCGATCCAACTCACGGACTACCGGAAGCAAGGCCTGATAGTCGAGGTAGAGTTCGAAAATGGTGCGCACCTTCTGGGCTTCATCCGGATTGACGATCAGACGCCCACCGCGCGTGTCGATGTCGTAGCCCAGCATCGGATGGCCGCCGGTCCATTTGCCTTTGCGCCGCGCCGCTGACATCTTGTCGCGGGTTCGTTCGGCGATGATCTCGCGCTCAAACTGGGCGAAGGACAGCAGGATGTTCAGCGTCAGCCTGCCGAGTGAGTTAGTCGTGTTGAACTGCTGAGTGACAGAGACGAAGCTGACGTTGTGCTTCTCGAAGATTTCGATGATGCGGGCGAAGTCGATTAGTGACCGACTCAACCGATCCACTTTGTATACGGCTACGCACTGGATCGAGCCTGCCTGGATGTCGGTCAGGAGGCGCTGCAGGGCGGGCCTGTCCAGGTTGCCGCCGCTGAATCCTCCGTCGTCATAGTGCTCCGGCAGGGTCAGGAGTCCTTCGCCGCGCTGGCTCAGGATATACGCCTCGGCGGACTCCCGCTGCGCGTCCAGTGAGTTGAAGTCCTGCTCCAGTCCTTCGTCCGTCGACTTGCGAGTGTAGATGGCGCACCGGACCATTTTCTTCGGAGGCGTCGGCGCCACCTCCTCCACCGCCGACAGCGTCGTGCGCCTGCCGTTACGCACCAGCGGCCTCCCTGGGTGGGACAAGCCCGAAGAACAAAAAACCATTCCACTTGGTACCCGTCACTTCGCGGGCTATCGAGCTCAGCGACTTGTAAATCTTCCCGTCGTACTCGAACCCGTTCTCGCGAACCTCCACGCTAATTCGCCGGCCCCTGTAATCCCGGCTGATCGACGCGCCGGTCATGGGCAGCCGCGGATCGCCGGCCGGGTCCACGCTGACTACGGCAGCGTGAGTGAGTTGAGGCAGCGGCTCGCCGGCAAACACATTCTTCGGCGCGCGAATCCGGATGTCAGCGTCGTTCGCGATCTCCATCGCGCGCCGCCGCGCGCGTTCGCTCAAACCGCCCTCGGCTACCGCCTGCATGCGCCAGGCGAGGCGCTTGATCAGGAATTCTTTATGGTTCGATCGGGACTCCTCGCCGAACAACTCCAGGTGCTTGCGCCGAAGCTGGCCCACCGTCATTGTCCGCAGGCTCTCGATTTCCGTTTTGAGTGCGCGATTCAAATCGTTCTCCTTCTCGGGTGGCGTTAACTGCCAGACCTATGAGGGCTCGTATCGTCCGCACTATCAAGGGCATCTACGGAGTCCTGGGCCTGCAATTGGCGGGCGCTCCGCAAGCGCAGGTAGCCGGTGGCGAGGATGGAGGCGATTTCATCGATTACTGCCTGGGTCGGGTCTTGACGTTCTTGCATCCGAATCTCCGTCCGGGGGACCGGCGCAAGGGCAGCGTATGTGGGTGGCGGAAGGTCCGAAGCGCCCTCAGTGACGTTGTGGCCTCGACGGCTTGTCTGGCGACCAGACCTTCCGCCACCCACAACGAAGTCCGCTTCGCGGTCGTCCCGCTGTCTGGTGGATCAACGAGCAGCCGTTAACTGCTCCTACTGGTTATATACCCCGCGTGATGCACGTTTGTAGAGGGTTCGAACTGAAATATTTCGCGGGACTCGTCAAAGCTCTCCGACACGAATCAAATCGAGTACAAACAGAGCACACGCCCGATGGACCGGATTACTCTGGCATACCTAACGGTCCGGTGGCTCCGAACGGGTCATCGAGATTCTTTAAGTGCGCTACGAGTTCGTCCGGCAATGGCCCTTCCCTGAGCGCAAAATCGTAGGATCGTCCGTCCCCGACCGGCTCCGTGGCCACGCCGAGGCAGCGGTCTACGCCGTGCTTCATCTGCGCGTAGGCGACAAGAAACATCAACGTCTCAAGCCGCCGTGGGCGCGCTTCTGCAGTAGAGAGGTAGACGCAGGCGGTCCCGCGCTCTCTCTGAACATGCACGAAGTAATGGGGGTTTCCGTCTTGAGCCTCCAAGCTCTGCTGGACGAGTCGCTTGCCAAGTGAAATCCGCCGCCCGCGGGTAAGCCACCCCAGGAACTCGGCGACCACAAGGTTCTTGCGACGCCGCCCTGGGTCAACGGGCGCTTGGACGTCGTGCGCTCGCGCGATGATGTCATCGATCGCAAGGCCGAACCGGCGCTCCGGCGAGGAAAGCATGCGGCCCGACGCGGTGGCGGTTACTGCCGCAACCGTTTTCTCCAGTTCTTCCGCGGACGAGGGCGACATATGCCGGGTGAGCACGTCCCGGAGGTGAGGAATGATGCGTTTGATGTTTCCTTCTTCGTCGTGAGCGTGAAGTGTTCGCGTTGCATCACGTCAGTTCGGAATTCAAGGAACGTGATGAAGTCTCCGGCAGTATCGAACCGGTCGGTGATCATGTTGAAGTCACGCAATGAGAATACGTGGACCGGAAAGCCTGCCCCCAGAATTTCGGGAACTACCGTAGCCGCATCGAACGGCTGTGGGTTCTCTTGTGCAAGCACGATGATGCCGAGGTGATTCGGGTACTTCGCTGGCGCGAATGGCGCCGTTCCGTACACCTCGTGGTCCAACTTCGTGATGCCTCCATCGCCGAGTTGTTCATGTGTCGCCTTCAATTGCTTCAGTGCGTTGAGGAGCTTCTCCGTCGCCCACGCGACCGGATCATGGTTGCCGCATTGTGCTTTGACTTGGACCAGGAGCGCGACGTCACTGAACAGGACGAGCGCGTCCGCAAGCTCCGTCCCTTTCTTCTTGCCTCTCGGGTTGCGGTACACGAAGTCACGAAAGAAAGAAAGATTGCTCAAGGAACCATTGCGCCCACCGCTCCTCGTAGTCGCCCGGCTGCCCACCGAGTGCCGGCGAGCTCGTCATGCCATACCGGTCCAACGGCAACCCTCCTTGACTCATTTGGAGCAAAGCTCCTCCACCGTGAGCGTGGTGTGCGCTACCTCCGCCGTGACGGTCAACGTGAAATGCTGTGGCGTGGGGAGGTTGTCCGCGAAGACGTGGCCCTGGAGAGGGTAGTCGCCGCTCTGCCCCACGCCGATATAGAACCTGTCCGACCATATCCGCCGTCCGGGCTGCAGGTCCTTGCAGTCGATCTCGATGCGGTACCTGTCGTCGTTCCGGTCGATGTCTACTTCGCCTGGATCGCGCCGGTGCACCGAGCGAATCCCGCGGATTGCTCTGGCCCCAGCCATTTCTTCCTTTGCTGGCTTTTCCGGCATGTCATCGGTCGGTAGCAGTCCGAGGTCCTTGGGGACCACGAGTTCGACTCGTACGTTGTTCGCCGCTACCACGCCGACGTTCTTCACGGTGAGACGAACCGGCCGGCACAGTCGCGTCATGAACTCGTATTCGGCAAGCTCGTGGTAGTAGTTCGTATTGTGCTGGCGCAGGTAGTCAGTCCGAATTCCCAAGGGATGCTCGTGCGGGTCCCGGAGTTTGGGGATAGCCTTGCGTTCAGGAACGCTACACAACTCGCACTTAATGTGGACTCGCACGCCAATGGCGTCGTCGCGATCAACCTCGGCGAACTCCACGAGAAGCTCGGCCCGGTCCCGTGGCTTGTCCTTGCCCATCTGGGCGATCTCGCTCGGTGTGGCGGGCCTGGGTTCTGTCGAGCTACCGTATCGGACGTATACCTCGTCCTTTTTGAGCTTGCCGTAGTTCTTCTTTAAATGGATAGGACGTTGCTGACCGTCGTCGATCACGAATATGCCGACGTGCTTGCCTTCGTACGTGAACGCTCGGTACTGGAAGCGCACGGGCGTGTTGACGAGATTGTTGACGAACTGCTGTAGCGAATGATCATCCAAGTGGTCCGACGCGTCAATGCCAATGACGTGGCTCTTCCCGCCGCGGACTTCCTCGACGCCGATCAGGATGTAGGTGTTTGATCGCCGCCACGCGTTCGCGAACCCGAGGATGTCCTTAAGGAGTTCGGACTTCTCCTCATCAGAAGCCTTGACGAACCGGTACTGCTCTTTCTTGAAGTCGATGGTCGTGCCTTCTTCCTCGTAGAGGAGGCTCTCGAACAGCTCCTTCGTCATCCGCGCACCCCGCCGTTGCGGTGTTCGTTCCAGGTCTGGTTGAGCTCGTCCCGCCGCATCTTCCAAATCCACGTCGGGATAAGCGTGCCGGCCGCGCGGTTGAGGTGGTAATCGTACATGACCTTGAACGCCGACAGTTCCTCTGGCGTCGTCTGGAGTGCTCGTTCTGCTGCCGCTTCGCTGCTGCCGCTGTTCTTGCTCAGGCTGCTGTACCCGATCGCGAGTTTGATCAGGCCCAAGCTGAGGAAGAGCATGAGGAGTGCGGTGACGATGCGGGCGACGTTCACTTGGGCGATATGCGTGCTAGTGGCTTGGAGTGCCACGATCAGGATGATGAACGAGACGATGATACCGAGGATCATGGTGCCCCAGCAGTAAGTCGCCATCGACTGCGCGAGATGCTTCGTCCACCACGCCGACTCGCTCACGTTCCGCAACGCGCGCACCGGACCAGCCGGTTCCTTGCTCGCGAAGTACGGTTCCGTCACCGGATGCTTCCGCGCTCGATCCTTGACCCAGGATGAGCACCGTACGACGAGATCGGAGAGGTCGGTGTTCGGGATCTGCCAGCCGAACCCATCCTGAAGGTCGAGCTTGCGCCGGAACTGCTGCGCGGTGCTCTTGATCGCGTCCGAACGGTACATGCAGAGCTCCGCGATCACCGTGCATGCGGCGACGATGAATGGGACCGGCTCCGGTGGCAGGACGGTGACGGCCGCCCCGGTCCCGAACCCGACGACTTTCGCTACGAAGCTTGCGCCCCACCAACGCTTCGCGCAGTGATCGAGCGCCTGCGCGAGAGCGAACGCCGAGTTGTTCGGTGCCGGGTCACTTGCTGGCATGGAATGTTTTACGCGCCGACGCGTGCCATGAACAGGCTATGCAACCAGTCCAGATGGAACTGGGAGCCGAAGATTTTCTGCCACTCCGATGATGCTGAGAAGCCGTCGTCCGCGTGCTCGTACTCGCACGCCTTGAGCGCACGGTTGTAGGCGCTCCGGCACTTCGTCGCCCAACAATCGCCCAGCGGAATCCATTCGGTGATCCCGGCAGGCTGCGTCCATCCGTTCACGTAGTTCAGCATGAACGCGAAGAAATCCCTCATCATCCAGTCGTAGTAGAAAATCGTCTTGTCACGATATTGCCACTGTGTAACGAACACGTTCGCGAGGACTTCGAGGCAAATGGATTTGATCTCGACGTTGCACTCGCGCTTCCACGCCTTGAGCATTTTGATCAGATGCGTCGCTTTCCCGGCCGATGCTGCGTCTACTTGCCGCAGCCAGTTGTACTCGGCGACCGGATTTGAGTGCCGCCACCGTCCGCCGTCGGTGGTGTCCGCGATCAAATACTGGCCAGCGAATTCTCCAGCAATGAAGTGAAACGCGGGAACGATATCCACGTTGTACGTATGATAGGGCGCGACGACCGCCTGGCCATCGGCGCCAATTTCGGTGTTTGGGAAGGTGACGAGCAGCGCGCGCCGCACTTCCTGCAGGAGTTGTGATTGCTTGTTCGCGACGAGCCCCTCGATCCGCATGTAGACATTCCGCGGCAGCACGAAGAGCATGTCCAGATCCGTGCGTGGCCGGGTCGCGGTGCCCTTACCGTACGAGCCGACCTTGACGTAGCTCGACGGATCGAAGGTTTGGTTGGGATAGTATTTCGCGAAAAGGGACCGGGCGATCCGATCGGCCTTGCCCTCGGCATCCTGCCGCTCGGGACGTTTGAGCTCCAGATCACTGAGGAACTGCTCAAAATGTCGAATGACGTGAGCCCACAAGGGACACCTACTTCTCGCTCGGTGCCAACTTGCGAGTCCCCTGCACGTCGCGCAACTTCAATTTCGGGACTACCATCATTATGCCATATCTCGTAGCCTTACCGAACTCGCCCACGACATGCAGGGGTGGTAGTCCCCGGCCCTGGGATTATCGGAGTACAATGTGCTCATGCCAATCGTCCAGACGAACCAGCACTTTCCGAACCGCACGCCCTATTTCTGGACGTCGCCGCACGCGCAATTCGTTCCGGTGCAGCAGGAGTTCTCCTGGGGGCGACTCTTGTTGACGGCTGGTGCCGTCGGCCTCGCCGTCCTCGTCGCGAGGGCGCTCGAGAGTCCCGCGCCTCGGCGATGCGGCACGTGCGGTAAGGCAGGCCACGACACGCGGAATTGCTCGCAGAACCCTGCGAAGCGGGTCCGGCTGTGGATAAAGAAGACCGGCCGTTGCTCTTGCTGCAAGCGTCGATTCCGGCGGACAGAAGCGCACCACTACGCTGGTCCTGCCGATGGGAATAAGGGTCGGGAGATGTGCGGGACGTGCCATCTTGTTTGCGGGCATGGCGGCGATTGGCGGAACATGGGCACGAACCCCCGCTACTGCCACCTGTAAGACGCCAATGATATTTGGCTACTCCAAACCATTTGCGCCGCCGGCATGCCCGATTGTTTGAAGGTCCGTATCCGTTCCACAGTCGTGCCCCGTCAGAGGTTCGCAATCGAACTTTGTGCTCCGGCACGTCCGAGCGCGACAGGTCGTTAAATAAGGCCGTGCGGCAACTGGAGAACGAGAGAATTCGATGCGGAGAAGACGGACTCGCGGCTGCAACGGGCCACGTTGCGCTCGCAACCCGAACGAGATCGCGCGAAACGGAGAAAACGGGAGAGGCGCAACGCCGGCGCAAGTTGTTGCGGAAACGTGCGAAAAAGGCGAGGCGCGGAGCAGGCGAGAGAAGGCTCTTGCGCAAACGGTTGGGGACTGGCGGCTCGGTAGGAAATGAATTGGCTCCCCATCCTGGACTCGAACCTGAAACCCAAGGGTTGATCGGCGTTCAGGAACCTGGGCAGTCCGAAACGACGAACAATTCTTGACCGGCACGCTCACACAGCAGATTGCCACCGGATTCCCACGGCAGATCCCTAGGGCCTTGACCTGTCCACACTCCCGGCTACCCGCAGGTCCGGTAGAATCTTGAGTGCATGCCCAAAACATATCGAGTCGCCATTGTCGGCCGCACGGGCCGCGGAAACTACGGCCACAACCACGACATGGCCTGGAAGACGCACCCGCGCGCGGAAATCGCCGCCGTGGCCGACGAAAACCGCGAAGGCTTGCAGAAAGCAGCGGAGCGCCTGGCTGTGAAGGACACGTTCAGCGACTGGCGCGAGATGCTACGCAAGACCAAGCCCGAGGTGCTGGTGATTGCGATGCGCTGGGTGGATTGTCACGAAGAGATGGTGCTTGCCGCCGCGGAAGCCGGCGCGCACAGCTTTCTCGAAAAGCCGATGGCCCGAACGCTGGAAGAATGCGACCGTATGATCGACGCCAGCAACCGCACGCACGTGCGCATGGCGGTGGCCCACAACATGCGCTGCTGCCCGATTCTGGATCACGTGCAATCGCGGCTGGCGGCGGGCGTCATCGGCGACCTGCTCGAAATTCGCGCACGCGGCAAGGAAGACAGGCGCTCCGGCGGAGAGGACATGATGGTCCTCGGTACGCACATGTTCGACAACCTGCGGCGCTTCGCGGGCGATCCTCTGTGGGCAGTGGGGCGCGTGATGGTGGGTGGCCGGGAGATCACGCGCGCCGATGTCAACGAGAACGGTCCCGAAGGCATGGGCGCCATCGCTGGCGACACCATTGAAGGCATGTTCGGCTTCAGCAAAGGCGTTACCGGATACTTCGCTTCAAAGAAGACGGCAGACTTGGCGGGCCAGCGATGGGGCATGGACCTGGTGGGCACCGCGGGATCGATGCGCATCTTCGTGGGCCACGTGCCGGAGGTGTGGATCAGCAATGCACTGCCCGGCAAAGACCCTCTATGGCGGAAGATGGAGATCCCGGCCGGCATCGGCCCCAAGGACGAACGCTCGGCGAATCATCTTCTGATCGACGACCTTCTCACCGGGATCGAAGAAAAGCGCGAGCCCCAAGCCGGCGCACTGATGGGACGCTGGGCGGTCGAAATGGCGCATTCGCTGTATGCATCGCAGCGGATGGGCGGCCGAGTCAAGTTCCCACTTGCCAAACGCACCCATCCGCTGCTGTGACGCACCAATCTCTTCTCTGAACTACTTCGCCTTCGAGCGGCGAGCGCTGGGCGCAGCCTGCTCTCCGGTCTTCCACCACACTCCGTCCGGACCGTAGAACGTGGTGAGGAACTCGGCCAATGCCCGGTCGCTCTCTTCAGTCCACGTCGCCAACGAGGAGTCCGCCGGCAATCCGTACAGCGTGGAAAGCGGCCGATGGCAGCGTGCCGCGCATGAGTTTGGCATGCCCCCATCCTTGAGGGTGTTGAGTGTCTTCTCCGGCGGCACGACGGCGAAGGAATGCCCCGATATATCGTACGGGGCTCCGCTCGAAGCGGTCTTGGCCATGTGACATTCCGTGCAGCGGCTCAGTCCCACCGTCCGCTCCGGCTCGTAAGGATGATACGTATGCGCCTCAACCACGTTGGCGATCTTCGGCCGGCTGGCCTCGATGTTTGCGATATCCTCGCGCTTCAACCCTTCGAAAGGCCCGAATCCGGCATGGCAGGCGAGGCAGAGCGTATTGTCCTCAAGCTTCACGCTCACCTTGAGCTTCTTGCCGTCAGAGCCGTCCACTTCCATGGTCTGGCGGATCTGAGAAGGCTTGCTGTTGTGCACATCATGACATTCCGCGCAGGTGACCTTGTGGAACTCAAACTCCCACTTGGCGGACTTCATGAAGTCGTTCAACTGCTGGTGATGCTGGCGAGAGGTGGAGCCGTCCGGATACACGCCAGGCTTGGCGCTGAAGAAGCGTTCCCAGACTTCGGTGGTCATACCGATGGAGGGCTCTTCCTTGGTGCTTTCGTCATAGGGGAATTCATGCGTGCCGGCGGGCTTGCTTGCCCCACGTGAGTGGCAGTTTCCGCATAGTTGATTCTGCTGCATGGCGGTAAGTGTGCTGGGGTTGATGATGGTAGCCTTGGTGCGCGCGACGACATGCTCGCTTCCCGCGCCGTGGCAGCGCTCGCAGCCGATGTTGTACATCTGCTTCTTCCCGGACCCGTTCAAGTCGAGATAGTAGGGATTATTGGCCGGCACCAGGTCCGCCGGCGGCGCGGAGGATACCCACTCGCCGTTGGCGTCTTTGGCGACACTCAACAGGGCCGTCGAATGGCAGCCGCTGCAGCCCTTATCGAACGACTTACCCCCAGCAACTTCCTTGGCGCTGGGCGTAGTGGTGAAGAGCGGCGTGTTGTCGGCCTTGTACCAATACTGAGTCTCATAGAGCACATAAGACTTCACCGATTCGTTGTACTGAATGGGGCTGTAGTAGTTACCTGCGCTCAGGTTGCCCGTGCGGTCAGTGACAGGAATCTTCACCACGAAGCGCTGCTTGTACGAACCCGTCCCGCCATGCACCATCACGACCGGCAGTTCCAGTTTGCCAATGGTGATGGTGTACCCCTTGCCACCGGCGTAGCCGAGAATAGGCGCGTTGGGTTTGAACTTGTCAAAGACGCTGGAAACCTTGTTGAAATCCAGGCCCTGCTTGAAGTCGTCCTCGCCGTTCTGGTCGTAGTCGACGATAACGCCCTTACGCACCTGCATGGAGTTGGCGTCGTTAGTGACGGTCTTCAAACCGGTGGCGTGCAGCGTATCCCGCCAAGCCGACATTCCAGTGTGACAGCCCAGACAGATCTCCGAGCCGACATAGATTTTCGACTCTCCCGCCGACCGTCCATAGTATGACTCCACCAAAGCCACCATCGCGGGATTGTCTACAACTGTGGTGGGCGGAGTATCCGCCAGCGCTACCAGCAGTGGCGCCAGCATCAAGCACATGATTCGCATTATTACCTCCCTACTGAAATCCTTGCGTTACGATTATCCGGCGTTCCGGCCGATGGAAAAAGGGCAGTTGACAGGACACCGGATCGGCATAACACCGGAAGTCACTGCAACGGGTTCAACAGAGAGTATTGGGTGATCCGCAGGACTCGAAAGCGGCCAGCGCTGGCTCAACCGCTTGACTCGTTGCACATCCGCCGGAAGCAGGTACTTTCCTATACTGGCAATGACAGCCAGTTGAACGACGGCAAACAACCGCAGATGCTGCAATGCTATCACATTCAGGGGCGCAAGTCCCCCGTCGCACTGTACCCAATCCCCCACACCTATACTTATAAGGCGCGTTGGGACAAAGGACTACTGACGATTTACTGAACACTTTCTGAAGTATTATTCAGAAAGTGCGGGAAAACCACACGGAAGACCGACCCGTGCCGGACCTCCGGGTCCAGTTCCAGGCGCCCGCCATTCACTTCGACACCCCACTTGGCAATCGCCAACCCCACACCGACGCCGCCAGTGTCTCGAGCGCGGGCATCGTCGGTGCGGTAGAAACGGTCGAAGACCTTGTCACGGTGCTCGGCGGGAATACCGGGTCCGCTGTCCTGAATCTCGAGGGCAACGTCACTCCCGCGCGTCAGCACCCGGACGTGAATCTTCCCCTTCCGCGGGCTGTACTTGATGGCATTGTCCAGCAGATTAATCACAACCTGCCGGAGAATGGCGCGGTCCGCCTGAACCACGATGTGCGGCTCGCCATTGACAACAAGGTCCTGCTCCTTCTCTTCCGCGAGCACGATCAGGAGCGCCGTGATGTCCTGGACGAAGTCGAGCAGGGGCAGCGGGGCAGGCTCCAACCGGAATCGTCCCGAATCCGCCCTCGCCACCGTCAACAAACCATCGATGAGGCGCGTGAGCCGTCCGGCTTCTTCCAGCATGCTTTCGATGACCTCGCGATCACGCGCAGAATCGCCGCGGCGTTGCAGTCCTACCTCCCCCACCGTGCGCAAAGCTGTGAGCGGTGTGCGCAATTCGTGGGCCGCGTCGGATGTGAAGCGGTGCAGTTGCGCAAACGAGTTCTCCAACCGCTCCAAGGTGTGGTTGAGTGCTTTCGCCAGTTCGCTCAACTCGTCGTTGGATTCGCTCACCTCGATGCGGGAATGCAACCGGTCTGCGTTGATCTCCTGCACGCGGCGTGTCATCCTCGCCACGGGTATTAAAGCCCGCCTCGCCAGAAAATGCCCACCCAATCCAGCAAGGCCCAGCACGAGCGGTAGCCCAATGAAGAGCCCGCCGGCTACTCGAAAAAAGCGCTGCCACAGCATCGATTCATTGAAGCCCAGGCGGATGATCGTCGGCCGTCCGTCCACGGTATGACGGCGGCTGATAAGCCGCACACGCAGACCGTCCTCCAGGCGGATAGAACGCTCCGAATACTGGTTGACGCCTTCCTCCGGCTCCAGCCCGCCCCCCAAAGAGCGCCGGCCGAGCAGTTCGTTCCGGTAGAGCACGGCCCCTTCTGGAGACCGGACCTCGATAAACCGTTCCTGTGCGCTTGCCGGCGTCGGATGGTCGTGGTCGATGCTCTCCAGCACTAATCTGCCGTCGCCGTGAAAGCGGAAGAAGCCCTCCACCGTTTCCAGCTCTTCAATCGCGTGCTCGTCCAATTGGGTCCTGAGTTGATAGAACATCACCACGCTGATGCCGCAACTGAACAGAAACAGGATGGCCGACAGCACCCCCAGGTACCAGAGCGTGAGCCGGGTCCGGATACTCCAGGCACGCGGCGGCTTCATGAGACGGCGGACCTGAGCGTGAACCCCACCCCGCGCACTGTCTGCACGAGTTTAGTGTCGAATCCCTCGTCGATCTTTCGCCGCAACCGCACCATGTGCACGTCGATGACGTTATCGAGTGGGCTGTGCCGCTGTGGCTCCTTCCAGACGTCGCGAGCCAGCATTTCGCGCGAGACAACCTCGCCGCAATGGCGCAGCAGATACTCCAGCAATTCGAACTCGCGCACGGTCAGGTCGATTTCTCTTCCAGACCGGCGAACGCTGCGTTTCACCAGGTCCATCTCCAGGTCCTCCATGCGAAGCAGCGGGCTGTTGTCGGCGTTGGTCCGCCGCAGCAGCGCCCGCACGCGGGCGGACAATTCAGCGAACGCGAAAGGCTTCACCAGGTAGTCGTCGGCTCCGCAATCGAGACCTTTCACACGATCCTCGACTCCGTCCTTGGCGGTAAGCAGTAGCACCGGGAGCACCATGCCCTGCCGCCTGATGGTTTCCAGAATTTCAATGCCGCTGCGGCCAGGCAACATGATGTCCATGACCACGAGATCGAAGTTGCCCGCGTTCAGTTGGAAGTACCCGTCTTCCCCCGTGTACGCCACCGAAACGTCGTAGGACTCCCCCTGGAGGCCCTCCGTGAGCGCCCTGGCGACTTTCGGTTCATCTTCCACGACGAGGATGCGCACGTTCCCTTTCACTATGTGGACCTCCTGCCGCGGGCGCAACTGAAGAATCTCTGAATTGTTTCTGAACGGGCATTCAGGATCGGCATTGGCAAATCTCACCCTACGGAGCCAGCTTCACGCGAACGCTGCCGGGCATTCCATGCTTGATGGCGGAGTTGGGGCTGGTGAACCCAATGATGACCTCCTCTTCGCCCACTTCTTCCACTTCGCCGGAGAGCGCTTCGGCGGAAACATCGGGAACAATCACGAGCGCGGGCAATCCTTCCTTCATACGTTCCAGCGCGCGCTTATCCGGCCGGATGACGATCTGCAGCAGCGCCGGATCGACGGCGAGCTGCACCAGGTCGGGCATTGCTTTATCCACCTCGCCGCCGACATCGACGGAGAGCTTGATGATGACGCCATCGGCTGGCGCCATGATGTTGCAGGAATCGATGGCGTCCTGCGCGGTGTCCAGATCTGCCTGTTTGTCTTCGACGGCGCTCTTGGCGGTTTGCAGATCCCGCTCCAATTTGGAAACGCGGTCGGTGGCTCCGGTAGCAAGTTGCTTTGACGTTTCCGCTTCCGCTTTCGAGACGGTGTAGTCCTTCTGTGTCTTCTCGTAGGTGAGGCGCGGTGTGGCGCCTTCCTTAAAGAGCATTTGCTGCCGCGCCCAGGCCTTCTCCAGACGCTCCATCTCCAGCCGCGTGCGAACCGCATCGGCGTCGGTTCTGGCGGCCTCCAATCGCGCGGCCAGAATCTGCCCTTCCAGGTTGGTGACGCGGGTCTGGGCGCGTTCCAGATCCAACTGCGCGCCTTCCTTCGCGGTTTCCAGACTCGAATTTCGGATGCGGCCGATCAACTGTCCTTGCAGCACTTCCTGTCCAAGTTCCACCTCCCATGTCTCCACCACGCCATCCACTGACGAGGGCACCGGGACAATGTGCGCGGCGCGGATCGTGCCCATCAGGTTGATCTCGTCGCCGGCGGTGGTGGTCTCCTCCGGCGGCGCTACAACAGCAGCTTTCTTCACTGGTTCGGCGGTGGGCTTGCGGAGCAGAGACAGCGCACCGGCCGCGATGGCCACGAGAATGACAATACCGGAAAAGAGAAGCCACTTGCCACGCATAGGGTGTTCTTCTCTAGGGTACATTGCCGCCCGCGCGCAGCGAGCAACGGGAGAGCGGTTACTGTTCCACCAGTTCCACGCGGCGGTTCAAGGCCCGCCCATCCTCGGTGCGGTTGCTGGCTACCGGGCAAGACGCGCCAGCGCCGTCCGCGGCGAGACGGGCGGGGGCAACACCGTAGACGCCGCTGAGTTCCCACACGACAGCCTCTGCCCGCTTTCGCGAAAGCACTCGGTTGGCCTCCATCGCTCCAACTGAATCGGTGTGCCCTACAACGAGAATCTTCATTTGCGTGTTGCGCGCCAACAGAGTGGCGATCTCCTTCAAGGCGGCCGCCGATTCGGACTTCACGTCCCACTTCGCTGTATCGAAGTAGATGCCATAGACTGCGCTGTGTCCGGTACGCGCGATGTCGCCGGCCAGTGCCGACGCGTCCACCTTCACCATCCCCGATTGCATGGGTTTGATTTCCACGATGTCCTGCCCGATGTAGACCGATTTGCCCGCGTAGACAAAGAGGAACGTGGCATAGACATCTCCTTCCGGGCGGCTCAATTTTGCGGTGACGAGAACCCTGTCGCTGCCGACGCGTCCGCATTCGTCGCCGCGGCAGCGGAAGAGCGTCTGGAACCCGCCCTTGGCCAACGCCGCCTCATAGTTCCGCGACACCTCCACCAGCGAGCGGTCCGGAGGAGAGACGTACTCGATCCTGACGACTCTGCCTTCGACGACCCGCGATGGATTGTGGCGCGTGCCGTCGGTCTTTCCCAGCGGAAGAGTGTACTCATCGAACTCGCGCATCGAATAGCGCTTGATTTGCGAGCCCTCGTAACGCCGGATCAGCGGATGATCCTTGGAACCCGCGGGCTCCTGCGCATTGAGCGCGAAAGCAGACAGCAGCAGCAGCGAATTGAGCATAGGAATCTCCTTCGTCATTCCGATTCAGAAAACCATGCGTTGTAGATCTTGCCTTCCACGCAAACCGGCCCGATGAGGACCCCAAAGGCTTCCTGGCAGAGTTGCGCAATAGTCACGTAGCCGTTCTTCACGGGAAACTGAATGCCGGCCCACGCACCCGCAAGGCCATCCTGACGCGCAGCGGCGCGCGCTTCGACAAGGGCCTCCTCGAGGTAGCGCAGAAAGTGGGAACGGATATAGCTCTCCATGCCGAGACGGACGCGAAACTCACGCAGGACCTGGAGCTTGGGACAGAGAAACGCATGGCCGCCTTCGTGGGAGAGGGTCTTCTCCATCTCGCGCGCCGTGCGCTTGCGGATGTAGCGGCCTTCCTGCCATACCTCCTCAGCAACAATGATCCGCCCATACCCATCGCACCCCCCGCGATTGGAGCTCGGCTTGCCGTCAGGACCGCGGAGATACTTCACTCTCGCCGGCGGCGGCGGCTCGTAGAACAACTTACCCGGCGTGGTGGGAGGCTTTAGATTCGGCTCGTTCCGCATGTTCCGGAAGCGTTCCTGAAAGGGTTTGGGTGCGTTGGCGAACAGAACCGAGAAAACAGCATACAGTCCGACGGTCTGTGCGGCCGCGGCGAAGTGCTTTCCCGCTTCCTCCAGATCCTGCTCCGTCTTGGCATTCACTGCCGTGATGACGAAGTCGTAGATCTCCCCGGCGACGCGGATCGCATCCACTCCCAGTATCGCGATGCCCGCCCCGAGCAGCACCGCGTCGGCAATCCAGCCATGCGGCGAGAACTGCCCGTAGGCCCAGACGCTGGCGAACAGCGCCATGATCGAGAGCGCCTCTGGTGTGAGAAGACCGCGTAGCTGCGAAGCCATGCCTTCCGGCAGCAGCGGCAGCGCCTTGTTGATGGCCGCCCCCAGCTTGTCGGCGTCCGACATACGCAGAAAGGGATCGCCCACCACGCTTTGCACCGATGCCGAGAACGTGTTGACGATCGTGCCGGCGAGAAAGTTGACCGTCAAATCGGCGTCGTCGAGGTACTGTGCGGAGAACGATCCGCTGTTGGACTCCAGCGAGTAAGTGGCCACGAATGTGTCCGGAGCGGTTATCCTGACCCCGGTCAACTGGCCGATCCGCGGCCTGCGGCTGTTGCGGTCTCCGATGCGAACAGATCCGCGCGGGGGCAGCGTGCTGAAGTCCATGTTGAGAACGGCAAACGGGGGATCGCTCAGCCAGTTGCCCACCATTAGCCACTCTCCGGTCACGGGCAGATTCCTCATTGAGTGCTCCTTTTCGCTGTGCGGCTCGCCGGCGATGCGGCGGGCTTCACAGCCACAGGCGCGAAACCGCGGAGAATCCGGCCAAACTTTTTCGTCAGGAGGCTGGCAGTCTCCGCTCAGGGCAGGCAGGACGGACAGGAGATAGCGGACACAGCCGCCTGGCGCAGACGCCGTTGTGCATACGGGATGCGCGACTCGTACTGTTGCCAGACGTGGAGAGATTTCCGGCTCCAGCGCGCGGCCTCGCAACAATCCTCATTGCGCCAGCTTCGCGCCAGACCCTCGTAGGATTCAGCCAGGTAGCGCTGGCACGACAAGTCGGTGGCATGAGCTTTGGAGAAGCCCTCACCGATGCGCGCAGCCTCGGCAAAATGCGGCCGCGACCCGGCGGCATCACCGGCCTGCGCGCGGACATGACCCCAGGAGAGACGGGCCACCACTACGTCATGCAACAACTGTGTGCGTACACGGTCAGCCTTGGAGGCACCCTCCAATATCTCCACCGCCGTGCGCAGTTGTTCTTCGGCCGCGATAACCTTACGTTGTCCGCCCAAAGCGCGCCCAAGCCCGATCAGGTTGAAGGCATGGAGGCGCAGAACATCGGTATTTCGCGGACTGCGGCGGACCATCGATTCGGTGATTGCAATCGCCTGTCGATATGCCTCGGCGGCCTCCGCCGGACGCCGGCCCTCCAGCACTGCCCCAAGGTTCCAATAGGCCCCGCCAAGGTCGCCCACGGCGCGCGCGCTCTTTTCATCGGCAGCGGCGATCTGACGCGCCATGAGCAACGACTGGCGAAAGTGCGCCTCGGCCTCTTCGTAACTGCCGAGATTCAGATAATACGGATTACCGAAAACGTTGCCGAGATTGCGGTGCGCCAGCATCAGCATGCGCTTGTCTTCAGCCGTCGTGCCCGCCTCGAACGCCTTGAGAAACTTGCGGTAGTGAACAAGAGCTTCCTCGATGAGGCCAGCCTGCATCTGAGCGTCGGCGAGATGACCAGCGGCCACCGCTGCCCTAAGGACGCTCTGCGCGCCGCTGTTGTCGCAGAGCCGGAGCGCCTTTGCGTAGTGGCCCAGGGACTGTTCCGGGTTGCCCTGAGTGAGCCAGAGCTGCCCGAGATGCGAATGGCCGGTGAGAAGCAGCGGCGTATCGCCGGCCGCTTCAGCGATGCCCAATCCGCGTTCGTATTCCGCGGCGGCCTCCTGCGACGCACCACTGTATAACAGCAGCGTCCCCATCTTGTAGTGTCTGGAAGCGAGAGCTGCCCGGGACACCGCAGTCCGGCCCCGGCCCGCGGCGAGTTGCTCCGAGAACGCCAGCGCTTTGCGGTAGCTGGACAGAGCCTCCTGCGTCTTTCCCAGATTCGGCCGATATGGATAGCCCTGCACATCGCCCACCCGCTCATAGGCTGACGCCAGTTCGGCGGTGAGCGACTGGTCCCCGGAAGCTTCCGCGGCGAGGCTGTCCAGATACTCGAGGGCCGTATTCACAAGCTTCTCCCGCGCCGGCACAGCCCCCGCCAGCCCTTGTATCTCGTCGTGCACCTCAAACAGGAAGGTGTTGGCCAGTCGTCTCACTTGTTGAAACCGCCGTTCTGCCCGGCGTGCTTCATAGCTCGCCGCGAGAATGCCGCCTACCAACGACACGGCGATCAATACAGCGGCGGCAAGTCCCCACCGGTTCCTGCGCGCGAATTTGCCCGCGCGGTAGAGGAGCCCCGCCTGCCGGGCGACGATCGGCAGCCCGCCGAGATAGCGCTCGATGTCCCCGGCAAGCTGCTCCACTGACCCGTAACGCAAGCTCGCCTCCTTGCGCATCGCCGTTTGCACAATCGTCTCCAGATCGCCGCGTAACTGCCGCGCCAGCGCCGGCGTGGTTGCCGCGGCGCTCAATCTCGGCGGCTCCACTTCGCAGATGACGCGTTCCAGATCAGACGGCGTTTGGGATTGGAACCGGTGCGGTGGCGCGCCGCATAGCAGGCGGTACAGAACCGCCCCGAGGGAGTAGATATCGGCCGCCGTTGTCACCGCGGCGCCGGTGACCTGTTCAGGACTGGCATAGTCAGGCGTCAGAAGGCGGAGCAGCGGCGTGGTAAGAGAAGTCTCCGGCTCCTGCTCCAGGATCTTGGCGATGCCGAAATCGAGCAACTTCACTTCCCCGCCCCCGGTAACCAGAATATTCTGCGGCTTGAGATCGCGGTGCACGACGAGATTCTGGTGGGCATAGCGCACAGCCCCGCAAACCGTGAGGAACAAACGAAGCCTCTCGCGAAGTGGAAGACGCTGCTCATCACAGTGGGCAGTGACGGGCTTTCCCGAAACGTGCTCCATCACGAAGTACGGAAGCCCGCCGGCGGTGTCCCCCCCGTCGTAGAGGCGGGCGATGTTGGGATGTTCCAGCCGGGCCAGGATGCGCCGTTCCTGGAGAAACCGGGCGGACACTTGAGGAGACATTGCGCCGGTGTGCAGCACTTTGATGGCAACCTGGCGCTGGTAGACATCGTCATCGCGCACGGCGAGATAGACCGCTCCCATGCCGCCTTCCCCGATCAGCTCGAGAACGCGGTAGTGTCCGATGCGTGTGCCTTCCATTGGTGATGGAGCGGATAGCCGCAATGCCGAATCGGCAATCGCATCGCGCACGGCTTCATCGGTCGGCTCGCTGTCGATGCGCAACAACGACTCGACTTCTTCGCGCAACGCCGTGTCCTCGCCGCAGGAACTGATCAGGAACTGCTCGCGTTCGCCGGTATCCATCCCGGCGGCTGCTTCGAGCAGCGCCTTCACCAGTCGCCACCGTTTCCCTTCGGGATCCTCACTCACCGGGGACTCCTCGTGGCTGGTGTTCCAACTCGCGGCAAAGCCACGTCTTGGCAGTCCGCAGATCGCGCCCGATCGTGCGCACCGATACGCCCAGCAGTTCGGCCATCTCCTCGGCGGTCATCCCGCCAAAGTAGTGCATCTCAACGAGCCTGCTCAGGGGCTCGTCCAGACGCTGCATCTTGTTCAACGCGCTATCGAGGTCCAGCAGATCCACGGAAGGTGGCACGCGGGCGTTCCGCGGCAAGGCCTCCAGCGAGAGGAGGCTGCGTCCGTTGCCGCGTTTACCGGCGCGGTGCTTTCGCGCCTCATCCACGAGCACCTGCCGCATCACCTGCGCGGCCACACCGAAGAAATGAGCGCGGTTACGGAAATCGGGCAGTTGCTGACGCACCAATCGGACATAGGCTTCGTGGATCAACGCCGTGGGCTGCAGAGTGTGACCGGAACGCTCATTTCGCATGCGCGCGCCGGCGATTTGCTTGAGTTCGTGGTATACCAGCGGCATCAGCGCATTCAGAGCTTCGCCATCTCCGCGGCTCCACTGCTGGAGAAGTTGCGTCAGCTCACCGTGTTCCATTACCGTGTTCCAAACCGCTCTGTCCTCGCCACCGGATCAGGTCTATACTATACCGCCACCCGGTCCAGCGGAGGAGGAGAATTGCCACCCACGCCGGAACGCAAACCGGATAATAAGAAGATGCGCGCATTCTCCCTCGTCGTGGCCGTGGCCACGCAGCTCTTCGCCGGACACCATGTTCTCCCAGTCAAGCCTGAGACCGTTGTTGTCGGCTACTACGATGCGGCTTCGCCGCCGGCGCTTCGAGTGAAATCCGGCGATACGGTGGAAGTGGAAACGTTGGGCGTCGCCCGGCCTGCGGCATTGGAGGGGCTTGGTGTACCGGCCGGCCGCATACAGCCACAACTCAAAGCCGTGATGGCAGCGCATCCCCAGGCACGAGGGCATTTTCTCACAGGACCCGTGTACGTGGAGGAAGCCGCACCTGGCGACACGCTCGAGGTGAACATCCTCGATGTGCGCATGAACCTCGATTACGCCTACAACGCAATGGGCGCCAACGGCGTGCTTGCCGGTCAATTCCGCGTAGGGACCAACAAGCTGGTCGCGCTCGATCGCGTGCGCATGGTCGCGCAGTTTGCCAGCGGTGTGAACGTGCCGTTGCGGCCGTTCTTCGGAAGCATGGGCGTGGCGCCTCCTCCTGATGCGGGCCGGCGCCCCAGTTCCCCGCCCTGGATTCACGCCGGCAACATGGACAATCGCGAACTGGTGGCCGGCACCACGGTCTACATCCCCGTTCATACTACGGGCGCGCTGTTTCTGGTGGGTGACGGCCATGCCGCGCAAGGCGACGGCGAAGTGGATCAGACAGGGTTGGAGACCTCGCTCACAGGGACGTTCCGCTTTACCGTTCGCAAGAACCGGAAACTGGCGTGGCCGCGTGCCGAGACGGCAACACACTTCATCGCCATGGGCTTTGATGAGGATCTGAACAAGGCGGTGCGGATCGCCACGGACGAGGCGGTGATTTGGCTAACGGAATTGGGCGGCATGAGCCGCGCCGATGCTTACGTGCTGGCGAGCATCGCGGTCGATCTTCGCATCACCCAACTTGTGGATGGAAACAAGGGCGTCCATGCCATGATCCCCAAGACGCTCTTCCAGCCCTAATTCGTTTCGCGCGGATACTGCGGATGGCTCAGCACCTCGCCAATCTGTTGGACATGACGTTGCGTGTGGCCGCTCAACATCAGAATCCACTGGTGCGCATCGAGCTTGCCCATCGGAGTGTCGATGATGTAACGCCGCAGATCCAGTTGCGTGGTGCGAACGAAGTTGGCGGTCTTCTCGCGGCTGCGCGTAAAAGCGAGCATCGCGGCATCCCGATTGGCGAACTTGTCCTTTGGGACAGCCGGTTCGGGCGCCTTCGCTTTCTGCGTACGGTTCGTGATCATTCTCAAAACCCGCGCGTCTCCTTCGGCAGGGTCAGCGAGCTTCTCGGAATCAGGCAGCGGCTTCACTTCGGCGAGGGACTTCTCCAGCATCCCGAACAGGAAATCCTCGGTAAGGGCGAGATGTTCCAGAACCTGAAGGACGGTCCAGCGGTTGGAGTCCGGAGTCCACATGCTCTGTTTGTGGCTAACGGACTCGACACTCACTACTGCTTCGCGGCGGGAATCATCAAGGCGGGCCAACAAGGACGCGCGGTCTTCCGCAGTGTAGCCGCCGGCGAATAGCGCCGTAGCCGTCAAGGGCAACGCAAGGAGAAAAGCATTCCTCATTCTTTCAGTCTACGGCACCTGCTTTCGCATCCGCACCCGACGCTTGGTAGACCTCTACCTCGGGCAGTCAGACACCACCCGGCAAGCGGGTAGCTTGATGAGTGGCGCCGCCTCAAAGGCGGTCGGGCCGTTGGTCCGGGCGTCGCGCGCTGCGCGCCTGACTTCAATCTCAAAACAGTCCACTGTTTTCATCCGCGGCTTCATTCGGATTTCCATGTTGTCCGGCCGTTTTTCTTTCTCAAAGCGCGCGGAGGTCACGGAGACAGATCAGGTTGGTTTGGCTCCGTGATCTCCGTGTCCTCCGTGAGAGATATTCTTGCTGTTGCCTCTACAAGACCACACGGTACTGACCAGTGGCTTACCGATTCTAGTTAGCACATCGTTTCTCGGCCCGCGCATTTATGCATCAGAATGAATCGCCGCTATTGGTAGAATCACAAGATGCTCGCGATTCTCTCGCTCTGGCTGCTGGTCGGTGCTCCGGACTGCAACGGGCAGGCCACCTACCAACGGCCGGCGCCCGAGCAGCCATTGCCCTTCAGCCACAGGAAGCACGCGGCGCAGAAACTCGCCTGCAGGCAATGCCATCCAATGCCCGACCCGGGCGATTTCGCCACTATCCCCGCAACCACGGTCTGCATGGCCTGCCACATCGCCATCAAAAAGGACAGCCCGCACATCGTCAAACTCACGGCCTACCACGCCGGCGGCGGAAAGGTCCCATGGGCGCGCGTCTACCGCGTCCCGGACTACGTCTTCTTCAATCACAAAGCCCATGTGAACGCCAAGGACATGAACTGCGGTAGTTGCCATGGACCCGTCGAGGAGCGGGATGCACTGCGCCGCGAGAAAGACATCGGCATGCAGGCCTGCATGGAATGCCATCGTTCGCGCAGCGTTTCCGTCGCGTGTGATTTCTGTCATGAACCCAAATAGTATGCCCATCCGACTCACCATGTTTCTCGCCGTCAGCTCGACGCTTTTCGCGCAGGAAGAACCGAAGGCCACATTCGGCACAACGGTATACTCCAGCCGCGGATTCACCGGCAGAGTCTACTTCCTGCCGGTGATGACAGTGGAGTTGCCGAAGTTCAACCGTCTGCACCCCCAAGGGACCGTCTACACCACCCGGCTCAACATCCATCCCCGGCAAAGCTCCCCTGGCGTACTGGACCGTCTGACTTGGTTTGCGATTGAGTACGTGGCGCACATCTGGATCGCGAAGCCCGGACGATACGTGTTCGCGCTCACCTCCGACGATGGATCGAAACTACAACTGGACAAGAAAATGGTGATCGAGCACGACGGCTTGCACCCTCCCTCCACGGAGGAAGGCAAAGTGAACCTGACGGCAGGTCCACACACGATCCGCGTTTTCTACTTCCAGGGTTCGGGCGATCTCACTCTCGTGCTGCAGGTGGCGCCGCCGGCGCAGGCGCTGCGGGTCTTGGATACGAACGACTTTCTGCCGCCGCCGGAGAAAGAAAACGAATTCCGGAAGTTCGTGGAAGCGGCCGAAGCGGCTGACAAAAGAACCCCCCGCTGACGTCAGTCGAGAAACGCCATCACATTCCCCATGGCACGAGCCTGCCGCGCGCGAGCGAGCTGATAGTCATAGCGCGCGCGTATCTCGAAGTCCTCAGCCTGCGCCAGGGCTCCCTGCGCCGTTATCGTGTCCAGATTGGTGGCGATACCGGATGAGAATCGCAGACGCGCCAACTCAAGCGCGGTACGCGCTGCTGCCGTTGCCTTCCCCGCCGATTGCATGGTGAGCAGCGCGGCGTCGGCTTCAATCCCGGCCTGACGCCGCTCCTGCTCCAACTGCAGTTCCACGCTCCGGCGCTGCGTCCTGGTTTGCTCCATGCGGATGCGCGCGGCTTGCACATCGGCGTCGATACGGCCGCTGGTCCAGAGCGGCATCGTCACCACGGCGCCAATGGTGAAGGTGGAGAGGCTGCGGTCCGGCCCCGTGCCCGCAACACCGTAATCGCCGGAGAAGGCGATCTTCGGCAGACGCTCGCGCTCCGCTTTTTGCCGGTCCAACTCCGCCACAGTGAGCCTCGCGTCCAACGCTCTGAGTTCGGGGCGCACGGAACCGCTGCCGCTCAACGGCTTCAGAGAGAGCCTCGGGGTTTCCAGTTCCACCGGGTCCTGTGCCAATCCGATGGTGCGCACCAGCGCGGCCACCACCACGTCGCGATCGCGGCGCGATTCGGTGACGGTGGAGGATTCGGCATGATACTGCTGCTCGGCACGCGCCACGTCCAGTTTACTCGCCGTGCCGGATTCTTCGAACTGCTTGGCCTGCGCCAGGATAGCCTCGGCGGTGCGCAGCCGTGCCTCGGCAGCGGCAATCCGCGAATCGCTCTGCTGCACTTGCAGGAACAATTGCAGCACCGCGAGCAGCGTCGCTTCCCTGGCCGTGGACAAATCGAATTGCAGGACCTTTTCCTGCGCGCGCGCCGAGCGGATGCTGGAGAGCAGGCTCAAGTCGAGCACCGTTTGCTGTACCACCGGACGCGCATCAAACACGCGATACGGGCCGATTCGCGGGCCAAAGCCCGGAAACAATAAGCCGATGTTCTGCAGATTTGTGGTTTGATACGCCGTCTGCACTCGTGCCATTACCTGCGGCCGGTAGCCCGATTGCACCACGCGAGTCTGCACCTCGGCCTCCAGCCTCCTTAGATTGGCAAGCTGAATCTCGGGATTCTGCTGCAGGGCAATTTCCAGTGCTTTTTCCAACGAAAGACGCTGCACCTGGGCAGACAGCGCGCACGCACCAAGGGCGATCAGGAGGATCAGTCGGGTCATGATGAGGAGCCTCCGCTACTGCGCCGGAATGTAGGTATCCACACGCAGCCCAACCGGCAGTTGCTGCCCGGGATCGAGGTCGATGAGCGTCTCCAGAATCTTGGTGTCGATGCGCTCCGTGGGTTCATCGGTGCGTACGTTCTTTCGGCCCAGAGCCTGACCGATCCGCGAAACGTGCCCCGCGAAACGCTGCTTGCCGTAAGCGTCCGCCATCACATAGGCGGGTTGCCCGACGCGGATTCGCGCCACGTCCGTCTCGTCGATATCGGCGCGGACACGCAGTCGGCTCGTGTCTCCCAACGAAACAATCGGCGTGTTGGCGTTGGTGGAGACGCTCTCGCCCGTCTTCAGATACCGCCGCAACACCACCCCGTTGATGGGGGAACGGATCACCGTCTTTTCCAGGGCTGCTTCCACTTCCTGGATGTGCGCTCTGGCGCGCGCGATGTCGGCTTCGGCGCGCATGCGGTCGTCGTTGCGCGCGGGAGCATCCACAACGGCATGCCGCTCTTTGGCGGCTTCCACCCGGGCAAGCGCAACCTGATACTCGCGGTCAAACGAACTGAATTCGCTGCGGCTGATCGCGCCGCGCTGCAACAGAGTCTGTCGCCGTTCGCGCTCGGCGGAAGCGGCTTCCAGCACGGCCTCGGCTTCCCGTATGCCGGCCCGCGCTTCACGCCGCTCTTCCTGACGTGTGCCGTTCAACAGACGCTCCAGCGCCGCCTGCTTCTCCGCAAGTTCCGCCTTGGCGAGAGCAACTCGCGCCACGGAATCGCCATTGTCGAGTACCGCAATCACCTGCCCGCGCCTCACCGGACCGCCTTCGTCCACCATCACCTGCTTCAGACGGCCATCGAGTTCCGAGCCGATTTTCACTTCCTCAGAAACTGGCTCCACGCGTCCGGCCGCAACCACCATCGCCGCCGCAAGCCCTGGCTCCGGCGTCTTCGCACCGGCCGCTTGAATGCGGGCCTGATTGCCGGCGAATCGCGGATAGAGTAGAACCACCGCGCCAATCACCAGTGCTGCAAGAAGCAAAACACTCTTCTTCATGACACCACCTCTTTCATCGCGCTGCAGACAATCTCCTCCGCCACGCGGCCGTCCTCCAGTTTCACTATGCGGTCGGCGTAATCCAGCACGCGCGGATCGTGCGTCACCACCACCACCGCGCGATTCTGCTCCCGCGTCAATTCATGCAGGATCTCCAGCACCTTCCGTCCGCTGGCGGAATCGAGCGCCGCCGTCGGCTCATCGGCAAGCACGATGTGCGGATCTCCGGCCAGCGCGCGGGCAATGGCGATGCGCTGCTTCTGCCCGCCGCTCAGATTCTCAGGAAACTCGTGCGCTTTGTCCGTCAGACCTACCTGAGTCAGTAGCTCCAACGCTCTTTGCCGCGCCCGCGAGCCACGGATCTTTTTCAGATCGAGCGCAATCTCCACGTTCTCCAGCGACGTGAGCGCGGGAAACAGGTTGAAGCCCTGAAAGATGAATCCGAAGTGCTCCAGCCTCACCTTGGGCAGGTGCGACTCCGCCAGGCCGGTGGTCTCCATTCCTTCCACGCATATGCTGCCCGTGCTGGCGCGAAGGATGCATCCCATCATCGACAACAGTGTAGTCTTGCCGCTTCCCGACGGGCCCATCAGCACCAGCAACTCGCCGCGCTTCACGTCCAGCGTGACGCCATTCACCGCGTGCACCGCCGAGGCGCCCTCGCCGTAGGTCTTGTAGAGATCCCGTATCTGGAGGATGACGCTCATGCTCGGAACACCATCGCCGGGTCGATGCGCGTGGCCTTCCTTATGGAGAGGATCGACGCGCCGGCGCACATCACCAGCGCCAGCACAAACACCGCTGCGATCATCGCCGGCGGCATCAGGATCACAGCGTCGCCCGACTTGCTGCCCTCCACCACAAACCACGACACGCCCATCGCCAGCACGTAGCCCATCAACGCGCTCAGTAGAGCCTGCTGCAGGATCACGCGATAGAGATAGGCATTGTTCGCTCCCATCGCTTTCAGAGTGCCGTACTCGCGCAGGTGGTCAACGGTGGCCGCGTAGATCGTCTGCGCCACCACCACCATGCCCACCAGCAGGCCGAGCACGGCGCCCATCAGCGTGGTGACGCCGGCGCCGGTGGAAATGACCCAGTAGCTGCGGGTCTTGTCCAGCATTTCTTCGTTCGTGTATACGTCCACGCCATGCACATTCGCCTGGACCGCGGCCTTCACCTGTTGCCGGTTGAAGCCAGGCTTGACACGTACGGCGAAGAAGATGGTGTCTTTCTCGGTGAGTTGCACATAGTCCAGTGAGTTCTTAAAAGAAGCGTAGACATAGGGAGCAGTCGTAAAGGACAGCACCCCGCGTGTAAATCCGACCACGCGGGCTCTATGTCCGTTGATTTCCGCTGTGTCTCCGATCCCCTTTACGCCCAACTTTTTCTTATAGTGTTCGTCGATCAGAACGGTATCTGCGCCGCGCAGGTCGTCAATAGACCCTTCGGCGATATCCCAAGGCGCGCCGAGCCGCGAATCCACGTCAAACCCTACAACCTGAACCGCCTCCTGTGCACCCGATGGCAGTTTCCAATTCGCGAACAGAAAGGCGTAGGGTTTCACAAGGTCGACGCCTTCCGCTGCCATGGCTTTGTACCGCCGCCGTTCGGGGATCGGCGACCCGCCATTCACGTGTGGTATGCCCGGCGCGGTGATCCAAAGGTCGATACCCGAGTGTTCGACGACGTTGCCGCTGGTCTCCAAAAAGCCCAGGAAAAGGCCGAATTGGATCACCATGAGGATGAGTGCGAATACGACGCCAGTGAGCGTGACTGCGAGCCGTACCTTATCGTGAAACAGGTTTCGAAGGGCAAGTTTCGACACGTATAATTAACAACTTTCACTACCTGAACACTGTTCATTATAACGCCGCACTCGACAGTGGTCAAGCCCTCGGAAGCGTAGAGTTCGATTAGAACGTGAGCCGTAGCGCCATCTGCATCTGGCGCGGATTACGAGCCGCGGTGAATTCGCTCAACCGCGCATTGATCTGCGCGCCGGTGTTGTCGAACCGCGCGGTGTTGTCCATTGCGGAGAACTGCGTGTGGTTAAACACGTTGTAGGCCTCTGCGCGGAATTGGAACCGGAGCCGCTCATAGATGCGGAAATTCTTGAACAAAGCCGCATCCCAGTTGTTGATGCCAGGCCCGCGCAGAATCGTACGCGCCGCATTACCCAACGTTCCCGCGGCCGGCGCTGCGAACACGTCCGTGCGATAGTTGCGCGAGAAGGTCCGCTCACCCTTGGGCAGTACGGGATTGTCGCGCACAACGATGCGGGCGGAGATCGACGAGGTTCCGGTGTAGTCAATGCCAGTGGTGCTACTGAAGCCGACGGTCACCGGTTGGCCGCTCACAAACCGCGTGATGCCCGAGACCTGCCATCCATGCAGTGCGCCCACGACGATGCGATTCGACGTGGGAAACCGTGGCACGTCGACGAGGTAGTTGATGGCGAGCACATGCGTGCGATCGAAAGAGGCAAGGCCATAGTTCCAAACCCGCACGGGCACTAACGTCGTCACCTGGTCGCCGTCGGCATCGTTGTAGTCGAGCGTTTTTGACCACGTCCAGGCCGCGCCAAATTGGTAATGGCGCGCGAATCGGCGTCGCGCTGACACCTGCAGCGAATGGTAGTTGGAACTGCCGCCGGGCTCGGATTGGAGAATAGTGGTGTAGCCGGGAATGGGTCGCTCGAAGTTCGGATTCAGCGGGCGGCCGGGCTGCGTCGGGTCCTGATTCTGCGGCAGGAAATTCGCTCCCAGGGGAATTACATTCAGGTCGCGGCGCCAGAACAAACGCCGCCCCAACGATCCCGCATACGCCGTGTCGAGCACAATGCCGCCCCACCACGTGCGCTGCAGCGAGAAGCTGTAGTTCATGATCTGCGGCAGATTGCCCCTGGCATCGGCTCCGTTCACCGCCGTCGGATACAGTAGCCCGGATGAATTCAGCAGCGTCGAGATCTGGCCGTAGTTGACGATGGGCGTCGACACCAACGGCGGCTGCCCGATGTAGTTGTTGGCAAAAATCTCGGTGCGGTAACGGTCGTAGAACATGCCGAACCCGCCGCGGAGAATCGTCGATGCATCACGCGTGAGGTTGTAGACAAATCCGAACCGCGGGCCGAAGCGTGCGCCGCTCGGGTTCACCATTCCACGCGGATACGTGGGATCGTTGGCGGCCACCACCATGCCATTGAACAACTGGCCCACTCCAGGCGCGATAGCGCCAACGGCTGCATCCGGATATACAGCGCCCGTAATCGGGTGCACGCCGGAGCGCCGTCCGCCAACCGTTGCCGGACGGATCAACTGCATCGACTGCGTGGGATCATAACGGCCGGGGACAAACGCCGCCATGCCGTTCTCCTGTTCCGTAATCGGCCAGATCCAGTAGATGCGCACTCCAAGATCGAAGGTGAGCCGTTTCATCGGCCGCCACGTGTCCTGCACAAACCCTTCCGCCGAATGCGTGTTCACCTTCATCCACCCCTGGTTCGACGATTCGGTGTAGCTGTTGAAGTTGCCCAGCAGTCCGTTGGCATATGCGAAACCGGCATCCAATGGATTGTTGGCGTTGGTGCCGAAGTTGAAAGCGCCGTTGAAACTGACCGTCTTCTTCTGATGCCGGTAGAACCACTCAATGTATGCGCCCGCCTTGAACGTGTGATTGCCGCGCGTGTACGTGATGTTGTCTGAGAAGCCGACGAGGTAATAGGCGTTGTAGAGCGGGAAGCGGCCTTCGGTGGCGATGGTGGCCGCGCCCGTCACGCCGCCATAGGTTGCGTTGGGAATGATTCCTTGCGGGTTCGCGCCGGGGAAAAGCTGTCCCGCGTTAAAGCCCACGGTGGAGCGCAGGTTCGATTTCACTGCCTCGTCGCTGGCTGAATTCCAGGCCGGCTGGCTCAGCGCGGAGAAGCCAAACTCGTTCAGCAGCGACGGCGAGATAACGCGTGTGTAGCGCGTGCTCAGACTCTTGGGATGGCTCGACCAGGTCTTGCGGATTTGTGGCCAGTTGGCGCTCGAAGTGGTGACGCCGTTGGTGCCGGTCTGATCTTCGCGGTAGTACAGAAAGGTTCCGGTGAGGATGTTCGACGAGTTGAGGTTGTAGTCGAGCTTGAAGGTCTGCGCCATCTTCGGCAGATCGTTGTTCGAGATAAAGACGAAATTGTACTGGCCGCCGGAAACGCCGCGGTCGAGGAAATTCGGCTGCGGGAACATCTTCATCAGCGCCTGGCCGTTCCTGTCGATGCGGGAAGTGGGGATGACGTTACCGGGAAACGGGTTGCGGTTGTCGAGCGGATCACGCGTCGTGATGCCGCGGTTGTTGATATCCAGCGTGCGTGTAAAATCGCCGCCACGCTCCAACTCGGTCGGCACTGTCACACGCCCGCTGGCGCTGTTGTGCGTGGGCCAATATTCCTGTTGCCAGAAGAAGAAGAGCTTGTCGCGATTGCGGTTGAATTTGCCGGGAATGAACACCGGCCCGCCGATGTTGTAGGTGAGTGTGTTGTAGCGGTAGCGGCCCGTGGGCAGCCCCAGGCGGTTGTTGAAGAAGTTGTTCGCGTTGAACTGTTCGTGCCGTTTGAAGTAGGAAACCTCGCCGTGAAACGCGCGCGCGCCGGACTTGGTGACTATCTGCACATTCGATCCCGCCATGCGTCCGAACTCAGCCTGGTAGTTGCTGATGAGCACACGAACCTCAGCCACGGCGCTCTGGCTCACCACCATCTTGTACTGCGTACCGTTGCCCATGTCGGTCATGGCGACGCCGTCCACCGAGACGTTGTTCGATGTCGCACGGCTGCCTTGCACGTTGAAGTTCGCGCCCCCGCCGATGTCGTCGTTGACGCTGTCCATCACTACGCCGGGCACCAGTTGCATCAGGTCCGTAACATTGCGCCCGCGCACCATCAGGTCTTCGATCTGCCGGCTGTCGACGAGATCGCCGCGGTCGGCGCCGACAGTTTGCACGTTGGCCGCGGATGCCGTGACGGCGATCGTTTCCGTGACCGCGCCGACTTCCAGAACAAGTCCGCCTACCGAAAGCCGTTGGCCGGTAGTGAGTTGCAGGCCGGTCTGCTCGGCAGTCTTAAAGCCGGTCTTACCGGCGCGAATGGAGTACTCGCCAGGTTCGAGCGCGCCAATCGTGAAATTGCCGGCGTCGTCGGTAGTGGTGTTGCGCGTGGCGCCTGTGGAGCCGCGGCGCAGCGTGACGCTGGCTGCGGGAACACTTGCACCCGAACTGTCGGTGACGGTTCCGGCGATTGATCCCGTGACGATCTGGCCGTTCATCACGCTGGACGTGAAGAGCAAAAGGGTAGCGCTAAGCAGCAAGGGTCTAACCATGGCTTAGCCATCATATACTCACCCGCCCGGCATTGCCCCGTCACACCCCACCCACAGGTTCATCGTGTTCAGTTCCGGCTGCCCGCTCGCTTTCAGGTAGAGGAAGAGTTGCATGCGGTAGGCGGCATAATGCGTCAACAGCAGGCCCACGAACATGGATCCGCGGGAGGCGTTTTGGCCGAACAGGTTGATAGTGGCGCGCAGATCCGCGTCCGTGCAGGAGCCGATTGTCTCGGTAAACAGCGCGGGCAGCTTGGCGATCTCCGCCGTTGTTTGATCGAGTGTCCAGGTGTTGGCGCGCGCTTCGCTTGTGTTCAAATCGCCGGCGAACGCGCTCATGTCAAAGGTCTCGGCGCGGACCGTGCGGGCGTGAATCGGCCCCATGATGGCGAGATAGCGCAGCAGTTCCAGAGTGGAGCGCTGTTTTGCCGACGGCCTGTAGTCCTGCCGCGATTCGTCCACCTTCGAGGCGAGATGGAGCAGTACGCGGATCTCAGTGTGCAAAGCCGCGATCAGTTCATCCTTCGTCAACATCATTGCAGTGATTCCTTTCCGGTTTGTAGTTGTTCGGTGAGAAGAGTCTCTAACATGTTGTAGCTTTCGCCGAGACCGCTCTCCATGGGCGAGCGCAGAACGCCGTCACGAGTGGCCTTGGAGCCGTAGCGCAACGTCATGCTGAGCAGCGTGACTTCGTCCTCTTCCGTTAGGACCACGGTGAGAATCGACTCGCCTTCATACCACGGATCGTCAAAAGTCTCCGTGCTCACGATACGTTCCGGCGAGACGATTTCCAGATAGCGCCCGCCCGCACCCATGCGTTTGCCGCTGCGCTCGTGAAGCCACAGGTAGTGATAACGTCCGCCGGCGCGTAGATCGATTTCGCATTCGGCGAGTATCCAGCCGCCGCGCACGCCCAACCACCGTTTCACCAATTCGGGAGTGGTGAGGGCGGTGAAGACCATGCGGCGCGGCGCCTGAAACCGGCGCGTGATGAGGATTTCCTGTTCCCCTTGCGATCGGATGTTCAGAAGGAATGGCGGGATCATTGTCTTCTCTTCTTCGTACGTTTCTTCTCCGCCGCCTTCAGTTCTTCCAGTAGCCCGTCCAGCCGCTGGAAGCTCGAATCCCAGAATTCACGGAATTCCAGCAGCCAGTTGCTCGCGGCATGCAGTGGTTGCGCGCGCAGCCGTCGAGGTCTGCGCTGGGCTTCCCTGCCCTGTTCGATCAACCCGGCACGTTCCAGCACTTTCAGGTGTTTCGAGATGGCGGGCTGGCTCACGGCGAAGGGCTCCGCCAGTTCCAGGACTGAGGCTTCGCCTCGTGCGAGCCTCGCCAGTATGGCTCGCCGGGTGGGATCAGCGAGGGCGGCGAAGGTGGCGTCGAGACGTTGCGGTGCAGTCATATATCACCATTAGGTTATATAACTGCTCCAGTATGCACCCAGGCCCACACTGGCGTCAAGCATTTTCTTCGTGGGCCTTACCGCTCCCGCTGCAACCCCAGCGCGCGGATCTTCTTGTGCAAATTGGTGCGCTCCATCCCGAGTATCCGAGCCGCCGACGACACGTTCCAATTGGCCTGATCGAGCGCGCGCAGCACGTGATCGCGCTCGGCCGATTCACGCGCTTCCTGCAGGCTCGACTTCGGCGTAGTCTGCTTGCACAGCCGGATTTCCACGGGGATGGCGGAACACGGAATGCTGTCCGTAGCCGTCAGGATGGCCATCCGCTCCACCGCGTTGCGTAATTCGCGCGCATTTCCCGGCCAGTGGTACTCTTCCAATGCTCCCAGCGTTTCGTCCTCCAAACATTTTCCGCGGAAATTGTTGCGCGTGCAAAACTCATCCAGGAAATACGCTGCCAGCGACCGTATGTCCCCCGGGCGCTCCCGCAACGCCGGCAAGCGGATGGGCACTACACACAACCGGTAGTACAGATCCTCACGGAACTTTTCTTTCTCGACCAACTCCTCCAGGTTGCGATTGGTGGCCGCGATCACGCGCACGCTGACGCGAATCGACTTTTCGCCCCCTACGCGATGGAACTCACCCTCCTGCAACACACGCAGCAGTTTGGCCTGCGATGCTCCGTGCAGATCGCCCACTTCATCCAGAAACAACGTGCCGCCATCAGCCAGTTCGAACTTGCCGCGGCGCGCCGATGTCGCTCCCGTGAACGCGCCCTTTTCGTGGCCAAACAACTCGCTCTCGATCAATTCATTGGGAATCGCCGCACAGTTCACCTTCACGAACGGCCCGCCGGCAAACGGACTGTGCTCGTGAATATGCGCGGCGAGCAACTCCTTGCCCGTGCCCGATTCGCCAATCAGCAGCACGCGGGCATCGGATCGCGCGGCCATCGTCGCCTGTTCCAGCACCTGACGGAACGCCGGGCTGTCGCCGATCATGCGGCTGCCCGCACCGGCCATCTCGCGAAGGACCTCGTTCTCGCGCTCCAGCTTCGTTTGTTCCAACGCGTGCCGCACCGCCAGAAGAACACGGTCGCGGCCAAGCGGCTTCTCCAGGAAGTCGTAAGCCCCGATGCGCACAGCCTCCACGGCATCGGCGATCGTGCCATGACCGGAAATCATGATCACCGGCGCGCTCGCTCCGTTCTGCCGCAGCCTGCGCAGAATGTCGATGCCATTGCCATCAGGCAGCCGCACATCCAACATATAGAGATCCGCGCGTACCTCCGAAGCAGCGTTGAACCCGGCCACCGAGGTACAGATGGAAACGGAAAACCCTTCGCGCTCCAGTATCCAACTGAGCGAGCGTCCAATGTTCTCTTCGTCGTCGACGATCAGGATTCGTTTTGTAGCCATTCGTGTTTTGTTGCGGGCTGCCGGGTGGGCGACGATGTCGGCTCATCGGAGGCCGCGGGTTCGGCCAGAGGCAGCGTCACGCGAAACGCCGCGCCGCCCAGCTCGCCATCAATAGGTTCGATATCACCCCCGGAAAGCAGCGCGCTCTTGCGAGCAATGGAAAGTCCCAACCCCATGCCCGTGCGCTTGAACGAAATAGTCGGTTGGAAGAGAGTCTGGCGCGCGTGCAGGCTGAGTCCGGGGCCCGAGTCATGCACCTCAAGCCGGACTTTGTCCTTGTCCACACGCGTCAGCGCCAGCACCACGCCTCCGGGACCCGCCGCTTCGGCAGCGTTCTCCAGCAGATTCGTCAAAATGCCGCGCACCAGGTCCTCATCGCCGCGAGCGCGTGGATGGGCTGCCGTCAGCCGCATCTGATAGATCACCTCGGGGTGCGAGCCGCGAAGGAAGCCGGTTCGCTCCTCCATGACGGCATTCACGTCAAGTTCAGTCAGATACACCGGTGGCTCCGCGGCAAGGTCGGAGAACGCACGCACCCGTCGTTCGAGCCGAGTCACTTCCTCGACGATGATGCGCGACGCCTGCTCCAGGAATGCCGCATCACCGCCACCGCTTCCCTGGCGCGCGGCCATTTCCTCCACTGTGAGTCGAATGGGCGTGAGCGAGTTCTTGACCTCGTGCGCCATCTTGCGGCCGAGCGCCTGCCAGCTTTCCAACCGCGCGAGCATCACCATTCGTTCACGGCTTTGTTGCAACTGCTCGGCCATGTGATTGAACGCATCCAGCGCCGCGCCGATCTCGTCATTGCCGCCGGCTGCCACGCGCACGTTGGGGTCCCCTGCCGCCAGCCGCTGCAGAGCATCGGTCAAACGCTGTACCGGAGCGGCAATGCGGTAACTAAAGAAGACCACCACGGCCACCGCAACCACCAGTGCCGTCGCCGCAATCGACAAGAGTGCAAAGAAATAGCCCCGGCGCAGATCGCGCCCGCGCGACTGTTCCACGCGATCATAGGCATCGCCGTACAGATCCTGAATCCTCTGCATTCGCACGGAGCCCAGTGGACGCGCGTATCGCCACACTCCGTCCTCGCGCCGCACCATGTAATGCAGCAGATTGCCGCCATCCCCGCCGAGCGACATCTCTTCCTTCTCGCCGCCCTCATGAAACTCAGCAATGGATTCCGGCCAGCCCGCCTTCTGCGCAAGCGGGAACTTCTCTGCCCGCGCCCGGCCTGCCTCCGCATCGGCACGCAGCATCTCGCGCGCCTGCCGGTAATATTCGCGGCCCGTTTCCTTTAACGCCTGGGAGAGTTGCTCAATCTCGCGCGTGCTCGAATGGGCGAGGCTGCGCTCCAACAACGAAGAGGTGACCCAAAGGGAAATGCTCAACGGCACAAGCGTGGCCACGAGAAAGGCCAGCAGCAACCTGTTGCGGAGGCGAAACACGTTAGTTCGCCTTCGCGCGAATATCATTCAAGCGAAGCGGCCCGGCCTGTTTCGTCCAGCGTTGTTGCTGCGCCCGCGTCGGTTTGCTGAACAGATCAATCAACGAAGCCAGCGACAGCGCAGGCTCGGTCAACGGATCGCCGTTCTCGCGCGGGTCCTGTGCCCGCACCTCCAGATGGACCATCACTGGCGCCTTTGGATCCACCCCGTCGGTGGACAGCGTGGTGTTCTCCACGCACCACCCCTCGGCGGAGTTCTGCGCCAGATTCGACTGCGACTTCCGTTCCAGTTTCTCGCGCCCGAGACGCGTCACGCGATACCGCTCCTCCCATAAATCGTAGCTGATTGCGAAGCGCTGGATATTCCTCCGCCCCGGCACGCCTTCCCGGTGCAGGCTGAGCTGAATGTCATACGACACAGTACGCCCGTTGCGCAGTTGATCCAACCCGCGCCCGGCGATGAAGTTCAAGCGAGGCGAAGTGACGCGGATTTCCACGCCATTCCAAACCGCACGCAAATCCTGGCCAAGCATCTCCTGGACAAACATCGGGCACAGGCCCGCAGCCAGTCCTACCAGAAGAGCGGTGACCTCCGTTTTTCGCACTCGATGTACCCGTTTAGAAATTCATACCTACGATAAAAATGGGTTCCGCGCGGCCTTCGCGCAGGGGAAACGCCACCAGGAGCGACAGGCTGTCCCGCTTGAGCCCGGTGGTTACTCCGGCGGCCAGTGAATGCAGGACTTTCGATTCGCCGCCACGACTCCAAACTGCCCCGACATCGTAGACCGCGCGAAACCATTTGTGGCGATAGTCGAGGGAACCATGCGCCACCCGATTGCCTCCTAGAGGAGCGACATCGAACTTGTTATAGCCGCGCAGCGTGGTGGAATTGCCAAGCACGAAGCGGTCATAAAGAGGCGCTGTGCCGCTGAGAACCCCGCCGCGAAAAGCCGCGCTCACTTGCTCGCCGCTGAAGCGGAAGAAGTAGCGGGCATCAAAGAAATGGCGAGTGAAGGAAAAGTCACTGCCAAGAGAGGTGGTGGCCGCGCGCAGACTGTAGCCTGCCTCCACGCCGTGTTTAGCGGGTGTCGATCCTGCCCATCGCCTTTCAAAGCGCAGAGATGAAATTAGCGCATGGGAATCCTGGTATCGCGCGGCCGGAAACTGAAATTGCATGCGTTGAATGCTGATTCCGGCTCCGATCCAGACTCCCGGAAGCACCTCCACCTGGACTTCAGGTTGCACATGAAGCCTGGTTCGGTAAATCCCTGGAACCTCGGACTGGTTATTTAGCGCGGATTCGACGGCGTTCGACCATTGGGCGCGATAACTCTCCACCACAAACCCACCGCGGAACTTACCTCCGGCAGCCACTCGCCGGTAACCGCCGCGCACGCCGGAGTAGCGCTCCAGCGTTTCGTCGTTATCGGTGAGAATGCCGGCATGGAACACGTTGCCGTCGATATCGAAATCGGCGTCGGCACCGAAAGTGAAGTTCTGTTTAGAGCTATAGACCAGCCGCGGCAGGACTAGGTCCTGCGCCGGGTTTGTCCGGATCGCTTCCCAAAGAACGCGCACATGCTCGGGCTTGGTCCCTTTGGCCACCTTTTGGGCGACGCGGAAACCGCGCAGTTCCTTCTTCATCTGCCGCGTCAACCGGTCCACTATCTCCTGATTGAACTTTTCCCCAACGAGCTTTTGGACGTCTGCCTTGAGTGTCGGGCTGACGCGCTTTTCAGCACGCTGAGGGAGTTCGGCGCTTTCCACGGTGTAACGGGAATTGACGTTTGTCTCGGGATCCTGGTTGCAGAAGGCTGTCGTGGCCAGGGCGGCGAGGGCTAGAAGAGCATGTGCCAGACGCATACGCAGCTTTAGATGGCACGCCCGAGGCCAATTCGTAAGCTATTGATTTATTAGAGGTTGCAGAGTGTGCGATGTGTGCGAGGCGTTCACAGGTGTGGCGGCGGCATTCCAGAAGGTCTAGCCCTTGAGAAACGAGCTTACCGCCTCGCGAGCAATCTCAGTGGGCACTGTATGTGGGCCATCGAACTCATGGAAGCGCACCCGATACCCGGACTTCTCCAGTTCAGGGACCAAACTCCGGCTACATGTATCAATGGGAAGGATTTCGTCTTTCGTTCCGTGTGAGATGAAGATGCTCGGGCTGCCATTCCTCAAGCTGTTCCCGGGGATAAAGCCTGGCGAAAACGCCAGCACCTGGTGAAAGAGATCGCCATTCGATAAGCCGAGACCGAGCGCCATCGAGGCGCCATCGGAGAAACCACACACGCCGATCTTTCGGGAGTCAATCCGGTAGTTGGCGAACACTTTGTCCAGCGCCTGATCAATGAAGCGTACATCGGGGCCGTAGCCGGACCGGATTGCGTCCCAGGTGCCATCGCGTGAAGCAGGGGACAGCAGCACAACACCCAGTTCCTGAGTCAGCGGACCGAACCGCCGAATTCCCTGCTGCTCATTCCCGGTGGCTCCGTGGAGGTAAACCAGGAGCGGCGCGGGATCCCTCCGAGTGGCGGGAACACTCACCAGAGCGTCGCGGCCGGATCGGAGGCTCAGCGGGACGACGCCTGGTTTCATTACTTGCGCGGGTATCGCGACCGGACGCGCGTGCAGACGCGCCGAGGAGTCCGCGCGACTGCAAGCGGATAGGAGGAGTGGAAGGATCGCACGTCTGGTGGATAGCATCTGCTCAACCTATTTTGATACACGTAGGTTGGCGTTTGTCTAGGCAGCCAAGTAGACGCTCGAATTGGCACACGTATTAGACCACCGCCGAAGGTGCACACGGATGCGCGCAAAGAGTTCTCGCTGGCTGTAGGGCTTGACGAGGTAATCATCCGCTCCGATCTCCAGACCTACTACGCGGTCGACTTCCTCTCCCCTTCCGGTTGCCATAATAATCGGACCGGCATATCCCCGCCGGCGTAGTTGGCGGCATACATCCAGTCCATTCAGGCCAGGCATCATCACGTCGAGCAAGACCAAGTGCGGGTTCTCCTCGGTGGCAATCCGCATTCCGTCGCGGCCGTTTCCAGCCGTGAGGACATGGTAGCCCTCGTACGTCAGGCCCGCCTCGACTACGGAGCGCAAGGTATCGTCATCCTCCACTACGAGGATCGTGGGAATCTCCGGCTGAGTAAAGGCAGGGACCTCGTGAAGTTGCCGTAAGGAGGCGGCGAGTTCATCCATGCTGGGATATCGCCGGGCGCGGTCCCGGGCGGTCGCGCGCCGCACAAGATGCTCGAAAGCTTCCGGTAGGGCCTGCCCGCCTGCCATCTCATTCAACACGACACCGAGTGAGAAGATATCCGACTGGCGGCTGGCAGGGCGGCCCTCGAAGCGTTCCGGCGCCATGTACTTCAGCGTGCCTGCGACTCTGCCATCCAGTACAACGGTTGGGCTGTCATCGAAACGGGCCAGTCCAAAATCGGTGATCTTGAGGCGGCCGTCTTCGGCGAACATGAGATTCTCCGGTTTCACGTCGCCGTGGATGAGCCCGCGGCGGTGGGCGTACGCCAGCCCATCCGCCACCTGCAGACCGTACCGCACGATCTCATCCATCGAGAGCGCCTGTGCTTCCAAGCGTGAACAGAGAGTACCGCCCGGCATGAATTCCAGGACCAGGACCGGCGCATCTTCACTCTCGCAGATCTCGTAGATCGTCTCGATGTGGGGGTGGTTGAGCGCAGCGATGGCCTGCGCCTCGCGCAGGAAGTCTTCACGTGCCTGAGGCGATTCCATCAACCGCTCCGGCAGCATTTTCAGGGCGACGAGGCGCCCCAGCCGGGTGTCGCGTGCATTGTAGACGACGCCCATGCCGCCCTCACCGAGTTTCTCCAGCGTTTCGTAGCGGGAATTGAATCCGGGGTTCACTGTTGCGCCTCCTTTGCTCGAACTTCAGTCTACGACTCGATTGTCAGGGACACACTTGGGAAGTGTGAGGATTGTGTCAGGAGTTTGTCTTTTGATGTTTTTTAGGAGAACATTTCTGGCCGCTCCATTCATCCGATGACGGAACGCGTGGACACCCAGTGTGCGCTCAGCGAGGGAGTGAGGGGAACGATGTTGGCTTCAATCGGATTCTGAGAACTCCGCCGTGAGGATGTCGAGAACCTGCCGTCTCAGCTCAGGAATGTCGCCGCTAGCGGCATCCCAGAGGATCTGCCAATCCAGATCAAAATATGCATGCACGATCCTGTGCCGCACCGCAATGATTTGTCGCCACGGTACTTCCGGATGGCGGTCCCTTAATTCGGCGGACAATCGGCTCATCGCTTCTCCGATCACTGTCAGGTGATGGAGTACGGCTGCAACATTTCGGCTGGAGTTCAACGAGGCGTCGCGAGTGTGGATTTCGGCAGAAGCCCGGTCATGACCCAGATCTCCGTTCCCGTGTTCCCCCCGAGAAAGGCGATCTGAGTTCCGTCCGGACTGACGAAGGGTTCCTGAATGGGTCTAACACGCATTGAGGAGACCTCAGGCGGGCCGCCTTTGGTGGGGAACGACCAAAGTTCTCCGCCTGACGGCATAAAACGGAACGCAAGCACGTGACGGCTGTCGTGGGTCCAATTGGTGCGCCCGTGCAATTTGACAGCTTCCGCGGCGCGGTAGATCTCGCGGGGCGAGCCGCCGGCCGTTGGCGCGACCATCACCGCGGGAGTGTTGGGGTCATCCCCGACGATGAAGGCCATTTCACTTCCATTCGGGGAGATAGATGGACCCCACAGCCAAGCCGCACGGATTCGAAGAATCTCGCGGCCGCTTCCTGTTTCGATACTCCGAGCGGAAATGACGAACGTGCATTTGGTCCCCTCGCAGGGCGTCGTCTCGTCTTTGTGCGAGAAATACTCGGTCATCAGGTCCGGTGAGATGGCACCACCAAGGTGCTCTGGGACGGTCCAACTCGCCTGCCCTGCCAAGGTTGTGCTGTCCACGCGACTGTACACCCGAGTCTGGCCTTCGCGCTTCATAGTCATGAGGCTTCTCCCGTCCGGAAACCAACCGGCGAAGCCCGCGGGCCTGCGCCCGGATCTCCCGCCCCAGATCTCGCGCTCCTCGCGCGTACCAAGAGTGTGCACGAGGAGCGCGCCAACAGTACCCGCGCTCCAGAAAGACAGAGACTTGCTATCCGGCAGCCATGCAATCGGTTGGCCGGCGTTGCCGACCCCACGCTCGTTGATGCGCCTGGGTTCGGACGTCAGCTTCCCGGTGGCCGGGTCCAGTCCCGCCACGTAGACATCTGTCTGGTTAACGCGCGCCCGGTAAACGAGCGACCCGTCACGTGTGAAGCCCATCGCCGGGGTGCTCATATTCTGGGTTCGGGCGTAGGTAAAGTCGGCCTTCAAGAGTTCCGGCTCGCCGATTGGTTTTCCGTCCACCACACGAATTGACCAGAGACCGGGAGACCCGCTCCGGTCGCTCACAAAAACAATCCGCGAGCCGTCCGGTGTCCACACTGGAGAGTCCACGAAAGAGTTGCCTGGGATTAACTGGACCTCCGGCTTTCCGTCGACCGAAATGATATAGCCTCGAGAGCCACCGCCAGTCCTGCGAGTGTAAACGACGTATCTGCCGTCCGAAGAAAACCCTCCCATGAGCAAACGATCCGTGTCTGATGATGTCAGCACGCGCAGTGCTCCGTCTTGCGCCCCAATCAGGACGATTTGCTGCGGCAGTGACGTATTTTTACCTAACCATAAGGAGGCGGCAATCCATTTGCCGTCGGGCGACCAGTCACAGGGCTCGAGATACCCGCCACTCTTATGTTCGTAAACGCGCCGTGGTTTCGGATCACCACTGACATTGACCACGCGCAGTTCATAGAGGCTACCGTTCTTCTGGTCATGCCAGGTGTAGGCCACCTGCTTCCCGTCCCTCGACATTGCCGATGATTCCGCGAATACTGTCTCGCCGCGCTTACGGGAACCTGTATTGGTCAACAGACGGTCGGTGCCGGTGACGAGATCGTGAAGAGCCAGGTTATGGGTGTCCCAATCCGGGAAGGAAATGAACCGGCCATCCGGTGACAGGGATGACTCGGAGTCAACCTTATCGCCAGTCCAAACAGCCCGCATCGTCAGTTGCCCAGACGGCTCACCTCCGCCCAACGACGCCAGTCTCTGCCGCGCCGCGGAAGCATATTGCGCGCCGCCGTATTCCCGCACGATACGTTCGTACGACTTCCTCGCCTCTGCCTCGCCCAGCTTCTCCTGGCACTGCCCCAGTTGAAAAAGGGCGCGCGCCGCGATCTCCGGCTGCTTGGCAAACTGCGCCGCGATCTTGCGATACTGCTCGATCGCTGCCTTCAAGTCTCCTTGCATCACCTCTTTGTGACGGGCGCTCTGCAGAAGTTTTTCCGCCTGCGCGGTAGTCTGCGCTGAGAGCACTGCGGTGCCAGCTACGATGAGCCAAATTGCTGTCAAGGATTTCACGTTCGAACCTCCTGTTGGCAGACTACGCGGCCACATTCCGATTCACGACACAGTCATCGTCATGTTTGCGTAAGGTTTCCGTCATCGAAGCAATACCCGATCCCGCGAACGTTGCGCAGGTAACGCGGGTGATCTGCATCGGGTTCGAGCTTCTTCCGCAAGCTGCCGATGTGATTGTCCACCACGCGTTCGGACACAATCGTGTTCACACCCCAGGCGCCGTCCACAAGCTGATCCCGAGTCAGGATACGTCCGCGATTGCGCGCGAACAGTTCCAGCAGCTTGAACTCGAGAGGCGTCAATACCGTCACTTCGCGGCCTCGCCGTATTTCGGCGCGGGCGAAATCCACTTCGGCATCACCGATGCGAAAAACGCGGCTCGGTGCGGGTATCTGGCTGCGCCGCAACAGAGCGGCGATACGCGCGCGTAGCTCACGAACGCCGAACGGCTTGGTCACGTAGTCATCGGCGCCGAGCTCGAGCCCCATCACCTTTTCTGCCTCTTGAGTTCGTGCAGTGAGCATGAGAATGGGCGTGCGCACTCCAGCGCGGCGGATCTCGCGGCACACTTCAAAACCGTCTTTACCGGGCAGCATCACATCGAGCAGGATCAGGTCGAACTCACGTTCGCGCGCGAGCCTGGAGGCTGTTGGACCGTCGCCAGTTACCTCCACCTGATAACCCTCCATCGTGAGATCGTCTTCCAGCGCGATTGCGATGCCAGGCTCGTCCTCGACCACTAAGATTTTGGGCATATCTAAGTTGCCTCCGCTATGACGATCGTGAACGTGCTGCCGCGTCCCGGTTCACTGTCTAAACTGATCTCGCCTCCATGAGCCGATAGGATCTGACGAACCATGGCCAGTCCTACACCAGTGCCCTTGACGCCGGCTTGGATGGCCGAGCGGCCGCGCACAAACTTCTGAAAGACCGCCTGGTGCTCCTCTTTGGGTATGCCGGGCCCGTGGTCGACGACAGAAATGGACACGCGCCCCTCCCCGTTTCTCCAGTTCACCTCGACTGCTTCGTTGGTTGGCGAGTATTTGAGCCCATTCTCCAACAGATTGCGTAGCGCGAGCGCAAGAGCATCGGCATCACCGAAGAGGTGCGTTTCCGGCTGCGGACCAATGATCCGAACGCGGGTTGCGGCCTCACTCTCCAGGCTGGAAACCTCCCGCACTGCCCGGCCCACGAGTTCGCGAACCTCCACTTTCTCGAAATGATACTGTTGTGCGCCGGCCTCGAGTTTGCCGAAATTGAGCAGCGTTTCGACGAGGCGTTGCAGACGGCGCGACTCGCCGGCCAACAACTGATAGTATTTCCGTCTCCGTTCCTCATTCGGGACCTGATCCATTTCAAGCATCTCCGATAACTGCCGCACAGTGGTGAGTGGAGAACGAAACTCATGGGAGACGGCGGCCACAAAGTCCGACTGCAATCGGGCAACGCGGGCTTCGCGCCGGATGGCACGGGCCATGAAGTAAACAGTTGCCCAGAGGCAGACGATCACAATCGCCAGCATCGCCGGTAGAAGATGCCTTGTGAGACGGCCTTCTGTCTCGCTGACCGTTGACCAGACGCGCATCATCCATGGGTTTGGGGGATCGCCAATGATCCGAACGACAGCCGGCGACGGAACTGCGGCTGGACCCGCAATGCGTTGCCCCGCTGCATCGCTCAGTTGGTAGGCATAACCAGCCGGAACGTCTTTGGCACTGAACCGTTCGGCGAAGCCAGCCATTGCTGCAACTCGCTGACCATTGGAGCGCCAGGCCACCAACACGGACCGGCCTTGTATGTTGACCATTCGATGCCCGCCAGGGGAAGGGGGCGCTTTCGTCTCGACATCCCACAAATCAGCCATTGCCTCCGCCAAAAGCCAGGAGTCCGGTTTCGGTTCTCGTGTCACCGCCTCGCGATAGAACTCCGCTGAGCCTCGCGTCAACGGCCAACGGCCGGCATCGATCCACTGAGCGATCTGTGCCGCAAGCCGCTGCTCCGCCGCGTGATCGGCCATCGCGGCACTGATCAAGCGCTCGCCATCGAGACCAGCCAACTCGGCTGGGATCCCTCCGGCAATGGCATCCCCCAACTGAAATAGAGACCGGTATGCCCGCCGCGCATCTTCAAACTTCCGGTTCTTGCGCAGGACTCGCCCCAGTCGCAACAACGCCTCAGCCCGGGTTTGCTTGTCCGGATGCTGGCTCAACTTCCGGTATGTTGCTGCCGCATCCGCTGGCCGGTTGGATCCGAACTCGATTGCTTCGGCATCCGCGAATACCCGGTCCGCCGGTTGGTTGGGGACGTTTCCTGGAACGAACGGGAGGGCGCGGTGGGGCGACACGTGCATGCGCACGCCCGCGGTAACGACAACCACAGCATCATCCCGAGCAGGTACCGGTGAGCCTGGGGCTGAGATCCAACGGCTCAATTGTTCTCCTGCTTCCGCCAGTCTGCCTCTCACTCCGGCTGCGATGGCGTCCGCACCGTTCTCCAGTCGCTCCCGCAACCGTTGAGCTTCCATGACGTTTTCCTGTTGCAGAAGCCGAATGCCGAACCAAGCCAGCGCCACGGTGACGAGCGTTGAGGTCGTCAGGAGAGCTACGAGAACGGGGTTCCGCTGATGCACGAATCCATATTGTAGGTCTTGCGATTCCGATACCGGTCAGGGATAGGTCAGGTTTGTGTCATGGCGGTGTGAGCGCGCAATGGAGGCTCAGACGAAAGCGTGTGCGCAAGGTGTGTGTATTGCAGCCATAAAATTCCTCTTGACACGGCCAGAGTTTTGATTCAATATTACTTAACCAAATGGTAAAGCGTTATGGAAGGAGAAAACTCGGATGCTGAACCCGGATCGAGCGCTGTACTACCGCCTCGGGGGCTACGATGCGATCGCCGCCTTCTGCGATGAGCTGTTATCACGTCTCACCAAGGATCCCACTCTGGCGGTGTACTGGAGGGGCAAATGCGACGACAGTATGCGGAAGGACCGCCAGCTTCTCGTCGATTTCCTGTGCATGATCGCCGGCGGGCCCGTGAACTATTCCGGCCGCGACATGAAGACCTCGCACACAGGCTTGGGAATCAACGAAGACGAATGGAACATCTTCGCTCAGCACGCTATCGCGGTTCTGAACGATTTGGGGGTCGCGGAACAGGAGAAAGAGGAAGTGTTGTCGCTGGCTGCGAGCTTCAAAAGTGACGTGGTTGAAACTGCCACCCATGGGAAGGCGACGCACTGATGGCTGGTCCGGCACGATCGAGGAAACACCGGTTGGACGCAGTGTTTGGAGCGTTGTCGGATCCAATCCGCCGGGGAATGCTGTCCGCGTTGACGCGGGGCGAGGCGTCGGTGACCACGTTGAGCGAGCCGTTTCGGGTGTCCGCGCCTGCGATCTCGAAGCACTTGCGGGTTCTGGAACGGTCGGGAATGATCACCCGCCGGAAGGAGGGCCGCGTCCATTATTGCCGGTTGCGAACCGAGCCGTTGTGCGAGGCCGGAGACTGGATCGAAGAACAACGATTGTTTTGGGAAAAACAGTTCGACGCGTTGGCGAAATACCTGGAGAAGGAGACGGACGAATGCAGCAATCCACCCTCGAGCGAACAGCAATTGCCTTCCGGCTCGAAAGGCGGTTCGAGGGGCCGCGGGAGAGAGTCTTCCGGGCGTGGACCGACCCGGAAGCGTTGAAGCAGTGGTGGTGTCCCGAAGGCTGGTTACCGGCGGAAATCGAAGTCGATTTGCGCGTCGGCGGCTTCTTTCGAATCGGCATGCGCCGGCAAAATGGCGGCAGGCCGGTATACGCGTCCGGCGTGTTTCTGGAAGTCAGCCCACCTGGGAGGCTGGCCTACACATGGAAATGGGAGAACGCATTCGAGCAGATGCCGGAGACCAGAGTGACCGTGGAATTCAGACTCGACGGTGACGCCACGATGATGTCGCTGACGCACAAGCATTTTCCGGAAATCGGGCTGTGCCTGCAACACCGCTCCGGTTGGATGTCGGCCTGGGATCGGATCGAGCGGATCATGTGGACCGAGCGGTCCACATAACTTTGCCTCTGAAAGGGAGGGGTTCACGATGAGAACGTACAGCGGAAGTGTGTTCGCAGTGGCTTTGGCTACACTGGTTTGCTTTGCTTTATCCGGCAAAGAGGAGACGGGTCATGTCGTCGTTTCGCCGGGGCAGATTCAGTGGCAACCGGCGGGACCACCGTTGCCTGCAGGAGCACAGGTGGCGGTGTTGGATGGCGATGCATCAAAGGCCGGCGCGCAATATTCGATCGCGCTGAAGATGCCATCGGGTTATAGGATTCCGCCGCACTGGCACCCGATGGATGCGAGCGTCCTGGTGATCAAGGGAACGTTCGTGATGGGGCTCGGCGACAAGTTCGATCAAACCAAGGGCCATGCAATGACGGCGGGAGCCTTCATGAGGATGTCGAAAGGAGTGCGTCACTTCGAGTGGACCAAAGGTGAAACGATCATCTACGTGTATGGCGCCGGACCACTCGACACGATCTACGTGAATCCGGATGACGATCCGGCGCGGAAGAGCGCGAAGAAGTAGCTTGGCCGCGAACCTATTTGTTGAATCAGTCGATTGGTGCGCTACGCCAGATCGGCCGCGGCTTGATCACCGAAAAGAGGCGTCCACTCACAGTAGGGAGCGTATACTGGCAGTAGGCCCATCCACTCATGGCAACAGTACCGCAGCCTTTCCTCACACCGGAACAGTACCTCGAAGCGGAGCGCAAGGCGGAGTTCAAGAGTGAGTACGTGCACGGCGAGGTATTCGCGATGGCCGGCGCCTCAACGGCTCACGTTCAAGCGACCAGTAACCTCACTCGCGAACTCAGCTCCCAGACGCGAGGCAGGTGCCGTGTCTTCACCGCGGATATGCGAATACATGTACCTGCCACCGGTTTGTACAGCTACGCCGACATCGTTGTCACATGCGAGCAGGCACAGCTTCTGGATGCAGAGTTCGACACCCTGCTCAACCCGAAACTGATCGTCGAAGTCCTCTCGCCCAGCACCGAAGCCTGGGACCGGGGTGACAAGTTCCGCCACTACCGCAGCATCCCGTCTTTCGCGCAATACCTGCTCGTATCCACCAGACGCCCTATATTGGAGGTCTACACCAAAGGCGAGACCGGCATCTGGAGCCTCACGGATGCGCAAGGGCTGGACGCAACTCTCGACCTCACTTCCGTTGGGGTCTCGCTGGCATTGGCCGACGTGTATGAGTGGATCGAACTCTAGGGCTGACGGAATCGATCCGGTGGCTTGCGGTTTTCGCTTAGTACCGCCCGGTAGAAAGTACCAGCGAGTTTTTTCTCAGTAACCTGAGCGATTGCCTAAGGGGAAAGTCCTAGGCTGCAGTCCGGGACCGGGAGGCAGCAATCCCGGACCGAGAGGCAGAACCCAGACTCCACAGGGCGAACAAGTGTTGTGGGGTGAAGCATTCCTTCGACCAGCGCGATTCCGGATCCAGTTGCACTTCTGTAAAGTATCCCAGCACGGGCTCATAATCCCAGGATTTTACACGCCCGTCGAAGCGACAACCGCGTGTTTCCACGCGGACTTGCGCACCGCGGAGCAATGGAGTATCTGTCAGGACAACGAACCTCCACTCTCCGACTTCCTCCAGATTGGCAGTCAAGGTCTGCGAATTGCCGTATCGATTCTGGGTGGTCAAAACTGCCAGGTCCGAACACAAGTAAGGGTGAGGAATAGACTGCATGGAACTACTAAGAGCATGTACTATGCCAGTACTATGCCAGGCTTGTCACCCTCACCCGGTTCTGAAACTCCTCGTACGGGCCCTTGAAATCCTCTATCTCGCCACCCGAGAAATTCCAGATTCGCGTCGCCACCTCGTCGATCACATCGTGATCGTGCGTCACCAGGAGAAGCGTCCCCGGGAACTTCTGCAGCGCAATGTTGAGCGAATTGATGGCCTCCAGGTCCAGGTGGTTGGTCGGTTCGTCCAGCACCAGCACGTTCGGTTTCTCGAGCATCAACCGGCAGAAGAGCAGCCGCGCCGCCTCGCCTCCCGACAGGTTCTCCGTGCGCTTGAGGGCATCCTCACCGCTGAACAACATCTGGCCGAGCACGCCGCGCAGGTCGATCTGCGACGACATCGGACTGTACCCGTGCAGCCATTCGAGCAACGTCATCCCCGGAGTGATCGACTCCTTGTGATCCTGCGAAAAATAGCCGACCGCCACCTCATGGCCCCAGGTGAGTGTGCCCGCATTCACCGGGAACCCAAGCGCCGCCCCGATCGACTTGCCCGGCGCGTTGCTGAGCAACGATTGCAGCAGCGTCGTCTTACCAGCGCCGTTGCGTCCAATGATCGCGATCTTCTCGCCGCGGCTCACATCGGCGGTGAAATTCCGAATCACCGCGTTATCGGCGTATGACTTTGACAGTCCCTTGAACTGTAGCGGATGACGGCCTGAGGGCCGCTCGACGTCAAACCGGATGAACGGCCGCTGAATATTCGATTTCGCCAGCTCGGACGTTTGCAGCCGTTCCACTTCCTTCTTGCGCGACGTCACCTGGGACGACCGCGTGCCCGCCGCGAATCGCGCAATGAACTCGTTCAACTGCGAGATCTTCTTCTCGCGCTGCGCATTCTCGGCTTCCACACGCGAGCGCACCTTGGTCTTCATCAGCACCATATCGTCGTAACCGCCGGTGTAGGTGATCACGGTTTCGTAGTCGATATCAGCGACGTGCGTGCAGACCTCGTTGAGGAAATGCCGGTCGTGCGAAATCACGATTAGACAGCCCGGATAGTGGATCATGTAATCCTGCAACCAGTGCACGGATTCCAGGTCAAGGTGGTTCGTCGGTTCGTCCAGCAGCAACACGTTGGGGCTTCCGAATAACGCCTGAGCCAGCAGCACGCGCACCTTCTGGCCGCCCTGCAACTCGCCCATCTTGCGCTGATGCAACTCCTCGGGAATGTCCAGCCCGGCAAGCAGAATCGCCGCATCGGATTCGGCTGTGTACCCGTCCTCTTCGCCGACGATGCCTTCGAGTTCGCCCAGACGCATGCCGTCTTCTTCAGTGAGATGGGTGTAGTCTTTCGCGTACAACTCCTCGCGCGCCTGGAGTGCGTTCCACAGCGCGTGGTTGCCCATGATCACCGTGTCGAGAACCTTGTACTGGTCGAAAGCGAACTGGTCCTGCCGCAGGATGCCCATCTTTTTCGGCCGCGTCACCGACCCCTTGTCGGGCTCCAACTCCCCGGCGAGGATCTTCATCAAAGTGGACTTGCCCGCGCCGTTCGGACCCGTGATCGCATACCGCCGGCCGGCGAGAAAAGTAATGGTCACGTCATCAAACAGGACACGTGAGCCATAGCGAATGGAAACGTTGTTGACTGCAAGCAATCTGGTAGCGCCCTCTGATCTGGAGTGGAAAAGGTTGGTTACTTCGTGGTGAGAACCTGTCTTTACTATAGCGCGGACGGTCGCATTAGTAGTAGAACTTGAGCGCGAACTGCATCTCGCGGTGCGACGATCCGGCGCCGGAGATGCCGAAGCTGCCGCCGCCAAGGTCACTCCCCGGGATGTTGAAGGCCGGGGTATTGAACGCGTTGAACGACTCCCAACGGAACTGCACGCGGTAGCGTTCGCGAATGCGGAAGTTCTTCATGATTCCCGAATCGATGTTGACCATCCCGGGACCAAGCGCCACCGTCCGCGCCGCATTGCCGTGCGTAAATCGCGCAGGGACCGTGAAGGCCGCGGTGTTGAACCACTGTATCCCACGCTGGCCCGCCGCCGGAGTGCCTTTCGCCCCGTTAGGCAGTTCCAGGCTGCCCGTGAGGTTCGGCCGGAGGTTCTTGCCGTCCGAGTTGTCGCCCAGAATATCGCGCGGGCCGTTCACCACCGTCACTCCGAATGGGGAGCCGGTTTGCAGCGTCATGATGCCGGAAATCTGCCACCCGCCAAGAATCCAGTTGAGCGGTCCGCCTGTGTTCAGGAGTCGTTTCCCTTTTCCAAATGGCAGCTCATACACCGGCGACAGAACAGACCGGTGTGGAATGTGATTCGTCGACAGCGACCGCTCATTGCGCAGATCGTAGATGTTCTGCACCTGATCGATGTCGCCGAACGTCGAATCGTCGCCGCCAGTGAAGATGACATTGTCAATCCATTTGGACCATGTGTACGTGGCGATCCACCCGAGCCCGTTGGAGAACCGCTTCTCCGATTTGAAGGTGAATGCATGATACGCCGACAGGCCCCAGTTGGGCGAGATGATCTGAATCTGCGGAGCGTCGGAATCGAACTGCGGATACGGCCGCCGCAAGCGCACAGGGATCTCAGTGCGTGGCAGCAGATCGGGCGGGATGTGGTTGAGGTTGATATTGGGGAATGTGATCTTGCGCCCCAGGTTTCCGATATAGCCGAGCTCGAACAGCAGCTCGCGCCACTGCTTCTGAATCGTGAGACTGAAGTTCTCGTTGTACTGCGTCTTGCGATGCGGATCGAGCCATTGCACTTGCGATACCGCAAATTGCGTGCCCCGCGCGCCAAACGCAGAGGTGAGCGCTGAAGCAGGGGGAAACACCAGCGCATTCGCGGGCAACCCCTGTTGCAGCGTGAACGGGACAGGATCGCGCACTGTCCCGTTTCCGTCAAATCCAAGTCCCGAAATCTGAATCGCGTTGCGGTCGAACGGATTGCCGAAGAAGATGCCGAAGCCGCCGCGAACGATCGTGCTTGCGTTGTGCCGGTAGTTGAAACCAAATCGCGGCGAGATGTTGTTGGGGTCCCAATCAATCAACCGCCTGCCGTAGCCGTTGCGGCCCGGGAACGTGATCACGCCACGCACCCCCGCCGGAATGTCCCCCGTGCCGGCGAGCGGATGCACCACGCTGGGATCGAAGTTGTTCATTCGTCCCGCTACTTCAATGAACGGGGATTCCACCTCGTAGCGAATGCCGAATGTCAGCGTCAGCCGTGGCGACACTTTCCATGAGTCTTCTGCGTACGCCGCATAGTACTGGCTGCGCCGGCCGTTGCCCTGGCTCACTTCGGCGTTCACCTGGTTCAGGCGGCCCAGCAGAAAATCGGCGAACGTCATGCCTGTCTGCGCGATCGTCGCGCCGTTGGCGTTCAGCCCGTTTGTCCAGCGCGTATTGAACACGAACTGCCCGGAGGCAAACTGGCGCGCCACTTCGTTTGCATTGAAGCGCATGTAGTCGCCGCCGAATTTGAAATTGTGCGCTCCGCGGAGCTTGGCGAAGTCGGCGTGGTATTCGGTTGTGGTGAACCCGGCGCGGCGGCTCTGATTGCCGGGAGTCCCAAAGTTCGCCGTCGGCACCAGCCCGTTCGACATGTTGAAACGCGGGAACGTGTCGGGCCCCACACCCTTGACGCCGAGTTTCTCCGGCCAGTTCTCGCCCGCGCCGGCGCCGCCACGCAACACGGAGGCACGATTCGCACCCGCTCGCAGCGTGATGAAGAACGTCGGCGAAACCACGTAAGTGGCATTCAGGGCGATGTTGAAGCGGCGGTTGCTAATGTTGATGGCATCGGTATCTGCCACGCCGAACCCTTTCGTGCCACCGACATCGTTGCGGTCCGGATCCGCCAGCAGCAGCCGTCCAAAAACCTTCCAACTGTCGCTCAATGTATGGTCGATGCGAACCGTATGGTTGTTGCGATCAGTGGGCGTGGACGAATTCTCCTGCCAGTTGCCTCCCTGCGTGATCGGATTGTCCGGCGCGCGATTCGGCAGTGGAACCAGCGCGATCGCCTTCTGCGATACGGGATCCAGCCGGCTCGTTGGGATGCGGTTGTCCGCGAAGGGCTGCCTCTGCCCGGTACCGGGATCGTAGATCACCAGCGGCTGCGCAGTGGGTCCTGTTGGCGAGTTCACCTGCCGCGTCACCTTCGATAAATCGCCTGTACGCCATTCCGCCAGCGGAACCGTGCGCGTGCGGACGACACCACGCCGTTCGCGATACACATCCTCGTTGTAAAAGAAAAACGTCTTGTTGCGGATGATGCGCCCACCGATCGTCCCGCCGAACTGGTTTCGGCGCAGCGGAGCTTTTGCGTCCGCGTTCCAGCCGCGCGAGTCGAGCTTATCGTTGCGGAGGAACTCGTAGATGGTGCCGTGAAACTCATTTGATCCGCTCTTGGTCGTCGCGTTGACAATACCGGCGTTCGAACGGCCGTACTGCGCCGAGAAGCTGTTGGTCTCCACACGAAACTCCTGCATGCTGTCCACTGGTGGATTCATTTCGATGCCCTGCGCCGCGATACCGCCGCGCGAGTTCATGGTTCCATCGAGCATGGCAAGCGCGGAGCTGGTGCGGCCTCCACCGATGGAAACTTCGCCGCCTAAACGGAACGATCCGGGCGTCAGCGTCACCAGGTCGAACACGTTGCGGCCATTCAGCGGCAGTTCGTTGATCTCCTTGTTGTCCACCGTATGACCTACTGAGCCGCTGACGGTTTCCAGCATTTGCGCCCGGCTGCTCACCGTGACGCTCTCAGTAGTTGATCCGATTTCGAGGGTGACGTCGACTGCGACGTTTTGATTGATGTCCACCTTCACATTGGTAACCGTGGACTTCTTGAAACTCGCCTGCTCAAAGACGACAGTGTAGGTGCCGGGCAGCAGTTGCGGCACGGTGTAGGTACCGTCCGCCGCGGTAATGGAAGTGATGGCCTGGCCGGTCTCGGTATTCGTGATCGTCACCTTCGTCGCCGGCACCACTGCCCCGGTTGTGTCTTTCACGGTGCCGTTCATCGAGCCATATTGCCCTTGCCCATGCAGCAGAGCAGCGATCCACACCCAGACAGCAAGCCTGAAGCTCATACTGTAATCCTCTCCGTAGGTGATAGATGTATCACCTTTTTGCGCCGTGCGTGTAACGGTGGAATGCAGCCAGGCCGAAGAAGGAGCCGTGCAGGAAGCCGGAAGCTGCAGCAGCCGGGAGCGAGGAGGATGTTGTTGTTCGCGGCCATCATTTACACCGATGCGCAAACCAGTGGTAGTGCATTTCCCTATCTCAGACTCTCGTCGTGGTTCCGATAAGGAGAGAGAATGCGCAAAGCTCGCAACCAGGCAAAGGAGATGTCTTACGGCCACATTGGCGTACTGGACAACCAAGCCATACCCCGGGAAGCCCGTTCGGAATACGATCTTCGGCAGCAGGTGGAGCAGGCCAACCACCAACTGACACTCTATGCTCTGCAGCTAGGCGATCTGGCAGAGCGGGAACGGCAAAAAGCGCACGAGCTCTCTGTTCTCAATGACACGCTGCAAACCTACGCTATGGAGCTGAGAGCAAGCATCGAGCGCGAACAGCTCAAGACGCGCGAGTTGGAGAACGCCTATCTCGATATGGTCCGGCGCCTGACCAGGGCATCGGCGTGGAAGGACCAGGAGACGGGATCGCATATGGAACGCCTCACCGAATACTCCCGGACATTGGCGCTCGCCATTGGCTTACCGCACGAGGCAGTTCACCGCATTGCGACGGTTGCGCCGATGCACGACGTTGGCAAGATCGGAATTCCGGATCATATCTTGCGCAAGCAGGGTCCCTTGTCTGAAGAAGAATGGGTGGTGATGAAGCAGCACCCAGTCATTGGCGCCCGTCTGCTGGAAGGGTCGCAATCGGAACTGCTGGAACTCGCCAGCCAGGTGGCCTTGGGCCATCACGAACGTTGGGACGGCAGCGGCTACCCGTTGGGGCGCAGGGGTGAAGAAATACCCGTCGCGGCGCGAATTGTCGCCCTCGCAGACAACTACGATGCGCTGCGCAGCCCACGCGCCTACAAGCCGGGATTGCCCCACGAGCAGGCATACGACATCATCACGAACGGCGACAGCCGCACTCGCCCGGAACATTTCGACCCAACATGTTTAAACGCATTCCTCCACGTGCACCGCGAGTTCGCGGATATCTACGCTCGCATTGGCGAACCCGAATACGCCTGAAGGCGGCTAGCGCGCAAACAAGGCCTGCAACAAGCCCTTCTTCGGTTCCGGCACTCCCAACAACTTGTGATACGGCCTCGCCTCGGCTTCAGCAAGCGGTTTCACCCCACGCAGGGCAAAGTCCACTTCGCGGATGCGGCAGAAGGCATCCACGCAATGCCAGCACTGCCGCAGGTGAAACTCGTAATCCTTTTTATGTGACCAGGTGATACGCCCGTCGATAGTGTCGAGATAGGCGCGTGCCGGCAGGCAGTTGGCCCCGCGCGAAGTCTCCGCGAGCAGGCTCAGCGCCAGACCGTTCTCCAACAGCAGCCCGCGGCGCCAATGGTCCATATGTTGCCGCAGCGCCTCCTCGGCCCGTTCGCGCGCCCGTGTCACGCTCGAGGTGTCGAGGTTCATCATCAAGGCCGTGGATTCGGCCTTGTAGCCCATGGTCTCCAGCCAGATGAATTGCCGGTCGATGATGGTGAACGGCTCCAGCGCCTGCGTCAACGTCTCCAGGTCGATTGGAATCGAGGCAGCGTCGCTCGCTTTGTCCAACTCCACAATGCGCAGCAGTTCCTGACGGAGCAAACAGACCCACTCGCGTTCCGTGGACGGGTTGGCGGCATAGAGCGGCAGTTGCGGAGACTTCAGTTTCAGCAGCACGCGTTCAATTAATTGCTCGTCACCGGCGCGCCCGGCGTAGTACTGATGCAGCAGAGTGCGCAGCACCGGCAAATAGTAGGTGACCAGATAGGACCAGCCGGCGTGATTCCCAGCGCGGCAGTCCCGGATCATGTCGTGACACGTGTAGATGGCCAAGCGAACGTTGCTCCTCGGTACTAGAGATCGAATGAAATGCCTTGAGCCAGAGGGAGACTGGCGGAATAGTTTATGGTAACCGTTTGACGGCGCATGTAGCTCTTCCACGCGTCGGACCCCGATTCGCGTCCGCCGCCGGTATCCTTTTCGCCGCCGAAGGCGCCGCCGATTTCCGCTCCGCTCGTTCCGATGTTGATGTTGGCGATGCCGCAATCGCTGCCGCGCGCGCTAAGAAAAGTCTCGGCGGCGGCCAGGTTGTTGGTGAACATCGCTGAGCTGAGCCCCTGCGGCACATTGTTGTGGGCGGCGATCACTTCGTCGAGTTCATCGAACTCCATGAAGTAAAGGATAGGTGCGAAGATCTCCTCCTTCACGATGGGCATCTCCGGCCCGGCGCCGACGATGGCGGGTTCCACAAAGCTCCCGCGCGTGTTGAGGCGCGACCCGCCGTGGAGCAGTTCCCCGCCCTGCTGGTCGGCACGCTGCAAACCATCGAGCATCATCTTGACGGCATCTTCATCGATCAACGGACCCATCAGCGTGGAGGGCGCGAGCGGGTCGCCGATGCGCACCTGTTTGTAGGCGGCAACCAGCCGGCCGCGAAATTCCTGCGCGATGCCGTGATGCACAAACAGCCGCCGGATAGTGGTGCATCGCTGACCAGCCGTGCCCACCGCGCCAAACAGCACGGCCCGCAGCGCGAGGTCGAGGTTGGCGTCTTCCATCAGGATGACACCGTTGTTGCCACCCAGTTCCAGTAGCGACCGGCCCATGCGCGCGGCCACTGTCTGCCCCACATGACGGCCCATGCGGCAACTTCCCGTGGCGCTGATCAGCGGCAGGCGCTTGTCGTTGATCATCCGCTCTCCGACAATGTCATCGCGCCCGATGACGAGGTTGAAAAGCCCCTTCCAGTCATGGCGGTCCAGCACGCGGTTGACGATATGCTGCACGGCAATCGCGGTGAGCGGCGTCTTGAGTGACGGCTTCCACACGCATACGTCGCCGCAAACGGCGGCCAGCAGCGCGTTCCAGCTCCACACAGCGACGGGAAAGTTGAATGCCGTGATGATGCCCGCCATCCCCAGCGGATGCCACTGTTCGTACATGCGATGGCCGGGGCGCTCGCTGTGCGTGGTCATGCCGTAAAGCTGACGCGAGAGCCCGACCGCGAAGTCCGCAATGTCGATCATCTCCTGCACTTCGCCACGCCCCTCAACGAGGATCTTGCCCATCTCGATGGTGACCAGCGCGCCGAGATCGTCCTTGGCCGCTCGCAGCGCTTCGCCGATCTCGCGCACGAGGAGGCCACGCTGCGGGGCCGGTACCAGGCGCCAGCGCTCCTGGACTTTGCCGGCTTGCCAGAGCACATCGTCGTACTCCTCTTCATTGGCGAGCCGCACGGCGGCAATCGCGGTTCCATCGGCGGGATTGTAGGAGACGAGCTCGTCGCCAGTGGTGTCGAGCCATTCACCAGCGCAAGCGCCTGAGTTGACGCGCTGGATGCCGAGACGATCGAGGACATCGGCTACGCGCGGGGTAGATTTGGTTGTGCCAACCATGAAAAAGCCTCCGGGCCGATGGCGAAGCGACGGCCGCGCCTCCGAGCCCTGTCTTCCATTTTCGCCACGATTGCCCGCTGAAAGCCAGCGTCGAACCAATCGAGATGGCCGTGATGCTCCGCGATGCGAAACGCCTGCTCGCGGGTGGTGGCGCCTTGACGCTTCACAGTGCGGAGGTGCAACGGATCGGCAACTATGTCGTACGGCGACACCGCGCACGCCGCATCCACCAGCGCCTCGGGGTCACAGGGAAGCAGCGGCGCGAGCGTGGCCTGCGCCGCGATTCCAGCGTCGTTCAAAGCGGCCACAGCCGCCAGCCGTTCCGGGACCGGCGCGCAGTGCGGTTCGTACAACCGGCGAATGTCGTCGCGATCGGTGGTGATAGAAAAGCTCACGCGCAACGTAGCCCTGACCGCCAATTCCCGGAGCAGGGCAAGGTCGCGCAAGATCAGAGGTCCCCGTGTTTGAATGACAAACACCTGAGGCGGGTGGCCGATCAAGGCCTGCAACAGTTCCGGCATTAGGGGCTGAAGAGCTTCCGTTGGCTGATACGGGTCGACAAGTGGAGAACAGTAAATGCGTTGCGGCGGCCGCAGCTCGCGCCGCAACAATTCCGCAGCATTTTGTTTCAGAGTCGTGAACTGTCCCCAGCGCCTCCAATCGTCAGGCTTGAGGCCGCCGTAGATGCCCATGGTGGGCACGTAGCAGTACACACACCCGAAGGTGCAGTTGCGCGCGGGAGTTAACGAGTGTGAAAACCCGGCCTGCGCGATGAAGCCGCTGGTGCGTGTCAATATCGATTTAGCGGGCTGCTGGAAGATCCGGAATCGATCGGCCACCCCGGTATTGTAGCGATCGCGGCTGGTAGGCTTGACCGGATTCCGGAAATTTTTTCAAGGGTTCACCCTAGTTCCGTTCGGCCTAAGTGATTCAATCTAGATGGTTGAAGTGTTTGGCATGTCCGGTGCATCTACAAAGGCATGAAAATACTCCCCATTCTCTTGACCACAGCGGTTTGGAGCGCTGTCGCAGTGGCGGGCAACGTTCCCGCGGGCACGGATGTGAGCATTCGTACCAGCGAGTACATCCGGACCTCCGAGGCGACGCCCAACCGGACGTTTTCGGCGAACATCCAGCAGGACATCATGGATGAATCCGGGGCGGTAGCTATTCCGAAGGCTTCGGAAGCAGCGTTGACTGTTCGCAAGATATCCAAAGGCGAGCTCGCCATCGACCTTGTCAGCGTCACCGTCAATGGCATCAAATACTCCGTCGACTGCGACGAAATCGACCAGGCCAATCAGCGCGACGGCGTCGGTAAGAACAAACGCACGGGCGTGATGGTGGGCGGCGGCGCGGCATTGGGCGCGATTGTCGGGGCAATCGCGGGAGGCGGCAAAGGCGCGGCGATTGGAGCGGCTGCCGGAGCGGGCGCGGGTGGCGCCACCCAGACCCTCACCAGGGGCAAGGAAGTGAAGCTCCCCACCGAATCCGTCCTGACGTTCCGTCTCAGCAAACCGTTAACTGTAGCAGCCAAGAACTGAATCAGAACCCACAGAGGAGAGAGACTATGAAGATACACACGATGATCGGAGCGGCGAGTGTGTTTGCAGGACTGCTCGTCGCGCAGGCGCCGCAGGAGATCACACCCACGCCGGTGTTCAGAGTGAGCGTCGTGTCGCGCACGGCGAAGGCCATCAACTATCACCACCGCAGCGGGGCGACGAATGTCGATTTCCGCGGCACCTCGCTCATGCCCGCCGCTCGCGGCGAGGCACGTGTGGAAAGCAAACAGGGCGTCATCAAGATCGACGCGTCAATGGAGAAGATGAACCCCGCCTTCTCCTACGGACCGGAGTACGTCACCTACGTGCTGTGGGCGATCACACCCGAAGGCAGGCCCGTAAATCTCGGCGAGATCGTGATTAACGGCAACGGCACGAAATCGAAGATCAGCGCGACTTGCGAACTACAGGTCTTCGGCCTGATCGTGACCGCCGAACCGTACTTCGCGGTTACGCAGCCGAGCGATGTCGTGGTGATGGAGAACTTCGTTCGCCAGGACACGACGGGGACGATTATGCCCATCGACGTGAAGTACGAACTGGTGCCCAAGGGCGCCTACGTGCTGAAGGGGAATCCGGTGGAACTGCGCTATGCCCTGACCGATCCCAACGTGCCGCTGGAACTGAGAGAAGCGCGCAACGCGGTGCAGATCGCCCGCTGGCAGGGTGCCGATCAGTATGCCCCCGACGTGTTTCAGAAGGCTGTCATCGGATTGAAGAACGCTGAAGACTACTACCGCTCCAGCAAGGACAGGAAGGCCGTCGGGACGACGGCTCGCGAAGCCGCGCAGCGGGCGGAAGACGCTCGATTGATCACGGTCCGGCGCCAGGAAGAGGAACAGCTCGCGCAGGAACGCGCCGCCGCAGCCGCTCGCGAAGAGAAGGCCAAAGCGGAGGCCGCCGATAAGTCGCGGCAGGCAGCCGAACAGCGCCGCATCGCCGAAGACGAAATGGCGCGACGGGCGAGAGCTGAGGCCGAGCAGCGGGCTGAACTGGCACGCCGTACACAGGCCGAATCGCAGAAGGCCGCCGCGCAGGCGGAGTTGGAGCGCCTTCGCATCGAGCAAGAGAAGGTGAGGGCCTCCACGCAAGCCGAAATAGCCCGGCTGGACGCCGCCCGCGCCGCCGCGCTGGCACAACAGCAGGCCGCGCAGGCGGACGCCGAAAAGGCGCGCCTCGCCGCCGATGCCTCCAGGGCCGCCGCCGACAATGCCGACCGTCTGCGCAAGAAAGCGGAGGACGAGAAGGCTGAGTTGCGCGCGCAGTTGCTACGCCAGTTGAACCTCGTGCTGGAAACGCGCGATACGGCGCGCGGACTCATCGTCAACATGTCCGATGTGCTGTTCGATTTCGGCAAGTCGACGCTTCGCGCCGGCACTCGGGAGAAGCTCGCCAAGGTGTCCGGCATCGTTCTGGCGCACCCTGGCCTGAAGCTGGAGATCGAGGGCCATACCGATAGCATCGGCAGCGAGGAGTTCAATCAGAGGCTGTCCGAACAGCGCGCCAGCGCCGTCCGCGAGTATCTGCAATCGCAGGGCGTCGGCGGCGACACAATGACGTCGAGGGGCTTCGGCAAGACGCAGCCGGTGGCTTCCAACAACACCAACGAAGGCCGGCAGCGCAACCGCCGCGTCGAGATGGTGGTGTCCGGGGACATCATTTCGCAGACGAGATCGCTCAGCGTAGTGCGGTAAAGAGAGTAAAGAGTAAAGAACCACGGCGCAGCACGTAATTAGTGAGGGACATGAGAATCCTACTCACAATTCTGTTGCTGTGCGCCACTTTGATGGCGCAGGAGGGGGCTGCGCCGCCAAAGCTCGTGAAGTACTACATGGCCTTTCTCAAGAAGGGGCCGGCGTGGAATTCGCCTCCCGGGAAAGAGGAACTGGCCGGACTGGGCAAAGCGCACATGGGGCACCTGACGGCGATGCACAAAGCGGGCAAGCTGCTGCTGGCCGGACCGTTTGGGGACAACGGCGACATCCGCGGCATCCTCATCTTCAAAGGCGCCGATTCGATGGAGGAGATGAAGGCACTAGCCGAAGAGGATCCGATGGTGAAGGCCGGCCGCATGATGGTGGAGATCCATCCCTGGTACGCCGAGGACGGACACATCCAGTAGTGCGAAACTAGTAGTAATGGTCCCGCCGCGTTTTTCCATTGGTCCGGTCGGCATCGCGCCAGCCACTGTGCTTGCGCCGATGGCCGGTGTTACCGATACGGTGTTTCGCCGCCTGATCCGCAATCAGGGCGGCTGCGGGCTCATCATGACCGAATTCACCAGCTCACACGGGGTGGTGAATCTGAAGAAATCGCGCAAGCCGACCAAGGCCTTCCGCTACCTCTACTTTGAGCCCGAGGAGCATCCCATCTCGTCGCAGCTTTTCGGTTCCGATCCGGAGGTGATGGCCGAGGCTGCGCGCGTGTGCGAGGGGCTCGGGTTTGACGCCGTTGACATCAACTTCGGATGCCCGGTGAACAAGGTGGTGAAGTGCAATGGCGGATCGGGCCTGCTGCGCGATCTGCCGTTGGTGGAGACGGTGCTGCGGGAGGTACGCAAGGCGATCACCATCCCTTTGACGATGAAGTTTCGCGCCGGTTGGAACGACAACGAGCTCGTCTATCTGCGGATGGGCAAGCTCGCCGAGGAGTGCGGGTTGCAGGCGATTGCGCTGCATCCGCGGACCCGCGAACAAGGCTATGCGGGCAAGGCTGATTGGAACCGGATCGCCGCGTTGAAGGACGCGGTGAAGGTGATTCCCGTGATTGGCAATGGCGACGTCGCCACACCCGAAGACGCGGCGCGGATGGTGAGGGAGACCGGCTGCGATGCGGTGATGATCGGGCGGACGGCGTCGGCCAATCCATGGATCTTCCGGCAGATTGCGGAGTACACGGCGACGGGCTCCTACTGGAAGCCGAGCGAGCGGGACCGCTACGATATCATGCGCAGCTATTACACGATGCTATGCGAAATGGACGCGCCGGATGCGGTCGGCAAGATGAAGCAGTTCGCCACTTACTTTACGCACGGGGTGAGAAACGGATCGAAGCTGCGGGCGGCGATCTATCATGCGATGAAGGCAGAAGCGATTCTCGAAATGGTGGACCGCTTCTTTGACGAAGAGCTCAACGCGCCGTCAGCTCTTTGCGCGCTTTAGCGTGACCTTGCCGGTTTCGGTTTGGCCATCGCGGGCCATTTGGACATCACCGGTAATATCGTCGCCGCTCATTTTGAGTTTGAAGGTGAGGACAGCGCCATTGCCGATGTTGACGGTGAAGTTCAGCTCGTCGCCTTGGACCTTGCCCGGATTGATGGGGGTCTGCTTTTCCTCGGCAGGTCCACCGCTGCCCGTGAGAACCGCACCCTCCTGTTTGAGGATCAAAGTTACCGGGCGATCGTTGCCGTCACCGGTGGTGGGCCGCATATTGCCGGACCATTTCCCAGAAGCATCCCCCGCCAGCAACGTGGCGGTAGCGAGAACGAAAGCGAACAGCAGTTTGTGCATAACACTCCTTAGTGAATTGATACGCGGCTGGGTGGGGGAAAGTTCACTTACGCAACGGGATTAGATTCTTACCTCTTCATTGTTGAACAGAAGCAGTAGAACATTCCATTTCGAGTGTTGTTGCTTCTCTCTTGTTTTGAAAAACACCTTACCGCGCGCTTTTGGCGCGGCATCAAGCGCGGCTCGATCTGAGCGAAGCGAAGATCGTGCCGCTTCTGGCCCCCCTGGAGGGGGGTGGG
>JACQZR010000303.1 GCA_016213775.1 Acidobacteriota bacterium | reverse complement strand
GAATTGCGGTAGTCGTCGTTGGTGGCTGAGGCGGGGAGTTCGGGGTCGCGGCGGAAGTGTTGACGTGGGGCGGAGGGGGAAGTGAGCATTTCGGGTGTGAGTTGGTAGGCGGTCCAGACGGGGACTCGGTGAGAGTTGCTGAGGCAGATAGTGAAGGCGGTGCGGACGGCGAGTTGTTGATCTGGGGCGGTGCAGGCGGGGAGACCGTAGCGGTTGGGCTGGGCGCTGAGGGTTTGGATTGCGAGGAAGAGGAGTGCGGTTACCATACATTATATAGATCGACTGTTTCAAACATTTCTATAGTATGATTGGGTCAAAAATATCCAGAGACCACATGATTGCGTATTTCATGATATGATGAATTACTGAGATAACAATGGCAAGCCGAAACCGCCGTTTCAAAACCGCCATCTACGAGCAGTTCGCCCGGATCGGCAAGGGGATCTCCAATCCCAGCCGGCTGGAACTGCTGGATCTTCTCTGCCAAGGCCCCCGGACCGTGGAAGCACTTGCGAAGGAGGCAGGTCTGGGGCTCACGAACGCTTCTCAACACTTGAAGGCGCTGCGCGAGGCCCGCCTGGTGGAGGCCGAGAAATCCGGCTTATTCGTCACCTACCGTCTGGCGGACGAGCAGGTGGGGCAGTTCTTCAGGTCGCTACGATCCTTGGCGGAGAGACGCCTGGCTGAAGTCGGGGAGATCACCCGCCGCTTCCTGGAAGCCCGTGAGGATTTGCAGCCTGTAGACCGTGAACAACTGCTGGCTAGAGTGCGGGATGGCGCCGTCACCGTGGTGGACGTGCGTCCGCGCGAGGAGTATCGCGCGGGGCATCTGCCGGGCGCCGTGTCCATCCCATTGAAGGAATTGGAACGCCGCCTGGCAGAGCTGCGACACGACCGGGAGATTGTGGCGTACTGCCGCGGTCCTTACTGCGTGCTCTCGGTGGAAGCGGTGGAGTTGCTGAGGGCCCGTGGCTTCGCCGCATTCCGGCTGGAAGAGGGCGTGCCGGATTGGCAAGCGAAGGGTTTTCCTGTTGCCGTTGGCGAAGAGGCCGCAGCCGGAGAAAGGACATTATGAAGAAGACTTTGCTGGCGTCGTGCTTTGCCGTGCTCGGCGCGCACACGGCATTGGCGTATCCGCCCGCAGTCGGGATTCTTGGCCCGGCCCGGAACTGCCTGAGCTGCCACTCCAGTGAGGGGCCATGGAAGGATCGAGCCGGATTGATCATTGACATTGTCGACAAGGCTTCGGGTAAGTCCTTGCGGCAAGGCGATGGGTCGTTCGTGATCCGGGCGAAGCGCGGGGAGCTGAAGACGGTGGTAACGGTCATCGGCTGGCGAGGGGACAAGCCCGGACCGCCACCGTACCGCAACGCGTGGTTGTATGTGGACCCGAAACGGATTTCCGATGCCGGCTCACTGAACAAATTCGCGCCGGGGTGGATGGTGAACCTGCCGATGGCGTGCCGGGTGGTGGGCGACGGGCTGGAGGCATACGCGGGCGCGCATTTGACCGCGCTTCCGATGACCTTGCGGGCAGGAGATGACGCTGCTAATGCCGAGATCGAGCTTCAGGTGATGCTCACGCGCGGGGACTCGGTGAAGGGCGAGGCAAAGAAAGGCATGGCGGGGAACTACTTTGAGCGGCGCGTGCGCTTGCAGGTGGAGTGATATGCAATCAACAATCGTAGTGCTTGGAGGCGGAGTAGGAGGCATGGTGGCGGCGAACGAGATTCGCCGGCAACTGCCGTCCGCCCATCGTGTCGTGCTGGTGGAGAAGAATGCGCAACACGCGTTTGCACCCTCGTTCCTGTGGCTCATGACGGGAGACCGTGAGCCGGACCAGATCCGCCGGCCATTGGCGGGACTGCTGCGCCGGGGCGTCGAACTGGTGCAGGGGGAAGTTCTCGGCATCGACCCGGTGCATCGCAAGGTGAGGACCAGCGCGGCTGAACTCGGCTACGATCAGCTTGTGATAGCGCTTGGCGCCGATCTCGCTCCCGACGCAATTCCAGGGCTGGCGGCTGCTTCACACACGTTCTTCACTTTGGATGGCGCAACGCGCCTTCGGGACGCGCTCCGGACTTTTGCCGGCGGACGCATCGCCGTTGTGGTTTCCGCCCTGCCGTACAAGTGTCCCGGCGCGCCTCACGAGGGCGCCATGCTGATCGCGGACTACTTCCGCCGGCGCGGCATGTCCAGTCAAGTGGAGATCCAACTGTTCACGCCTGAGTCGCAGCCAATGCCGGTGGCAGGTCCGCAGCTTGGGGAAGCCGTGCGCGGCATGCTCCAGTCCAAAGGCGTCGGGTTTCACCCACTTCATAAACTGAAGGCTGTGGACCCGGGAGTGCGAGAGATGACCTTCGACAACGGAGTCCAATGCGGGTACGATCTGTTGGTCGCGGTGCCTCCGCACCGGGCCCCGAAAGCCGTGGTTGAGGCTGGTCTCACGAACCAGGCCGGCTGGGTTCCGGTGGACCCGCGTACGCTGCGGACGAGTCAGAACGGAGTTTATGCGATTGGCGACGTGACGGCGATTCCAATACCAGGGCGCTGGAAGCCGGATGTGTCTTTGCTGTTGCCCAAGGCGGGCGTGTTCGCGCACGCGCAGGCGGAAGTTGTCGCGCAGCGGATTGTGGCGGAGGTGGCGGGAAGACCCTGCGAGGCGGAATTCTGCGGAGAGGGGTACTGCATGCTGGAGGCTGGGGAGGACTTGGCAGGCTTCGCATTTGGCAATTTCTTCGCTGAACCGGCCCCTAATGTGCAGCTACGGCAAATCGGCAAAGCGTGGCATCTGGGAAAGGTGCTTTTCGAGAAGTGGTGGCTGGCCCCGGCCGGCTTCCGGCGTTCACTGATCGGCTGGGTGGTGAAAGGCGGTGGAAGAGTCTACGGCATACCGATCAAACTGTAATTCACGGTCTATCAAAGGAAAAGCAATGAAGTACCTCATTATCCTAAATGACCCCCCGTACGGAACCGAGCGCAGTTACAACGGTCTCCGCCTGGCAGGCTCGCTGGCGAAGGACGAGAACTGCAACGTGTACGTGTTCCTGATGGGCGATGCGGTATCGTGCGCGGTGGCCGGCCAAACGACGCCAAACGGCTACTACAACATCGAACGAATGCTGAAGGCCATATCCTGAGACGCTTGCGCAGGGTACCCAGCGAAGTTCCATGGAGGAACTGACTTGCTGGACGAAGGAGGCGGACAAGGTGCTGACGTTCTGAGCGCTTAATCCGCGCGGAGCGCTTCGGTGGGGTCGACGTGGGTGACCCGGCGCGCGGGGAGGTAGCTGGCCAGAGCGGCAGCGGCGAGCAGTCCCGCGGCAACGACGGAATACGTCAGCGGGTCGATGGGGCTGATCTCGAACAGCAGAGCGGACATCGCGCGTGACAGTGCGGCTGAGGCGGCAAGTCCCGCGGCGGCTCCGATTGCTCCCCAGAGCAGACCGTTGCGGACGAACAACATCTTCAACTCGCCGGGCTGTGCGCCGAGTGCCATGCGGATGCCGATCTCGCGGGTTCGCTGAGCTACGGCATAGGAGATCACTGCGTAGATGCCGACCACTGCGAGCATCAGGGCCATGCCACCGCTTATGGCCAGCAGTGTAAGGGTGAAGGCGGTGCGCGACATGGACTTGTCGTAGACCTGCTTCATAGTCTGAATATCCGTGATGGCGAGGCTGTTGTTGACCGCCCATACGGCCTGTCGAATCTCGCTGGAGTAGCTGTCTGATCCGGCGCGCTGGCCGCGAATGAGAAAGATCATGGAGTTGGACGAGCGCTGAGGCCAATAGACCGTTGTGGGGGCTTTCTTGTCCGCGCCGTCATGATGGATGTCGGCGACCACGCCGATGATTTCGGACCAGGGATTGATGGGATTGCCGCGGATCTGCTTGCCGATCGCGGCCTGTGCCGACCCCCAGTATTCGCGGGCGAAATTCTCACTAATCAGGATCACCTGCCGTTTCTGATGAATCTCGGGCCAGGAGAACTCGCGGCCCGCGCGGAGAGGCGTGCCGAGTGCGCTGAATGTTCCGGGAGCTACGGTGATGTAGCGGCGCAGCGGCGGGAGCTGATTGGCGGTGTAGGCACGGTCACTGGCAAATATCGGATCCTGCCCGCTCATGCCGGTCATCGGCAGATGGCTGATGAGGCTCACGGTTTCCACTCCGGGGACGGCGGCGAGGCGATTGACCAGGTTCTGTTGCAGGAGCAGGAGTTCAGGGTCCTTAGGAACAGCGTTGCGCGGAATGGAAAGACGCAGCGTCTGGAGCGCTTCGGGATTGCTAAAGCCCGGGTGTACACGTCGCATGGATTGGAAAGTGCGGATCATCAAACCGGAGCCGATGAGGAGGACGAGCGCAAGGGCGACCTGAACGGCAGTGAGAGTATTGCGGGCGATGTTACGGTCGCGGCCGGAACTGGCGTTGCGGCCACCGGCGCGGAGGGCTTCGGCGAGGCGGAGTCCGCCGTGTTTGAACACAGGGATGGCACCGAAGACCAATCCCGCAGTCAACGAGACGACGAGGGTGAAGAGAAGGGTGGTGGAATCCAGAGAGACTTGTTCGAGCCTGGGCAGGCGAGCGGGCGACATCTTCAAAACGAGCTTCACCATCGCGATGGCGAACCCGACGCCGAGCGCGCCGCCCGCCAAGGCGAGGGCGAGACTTTCGACGATCAATTCGCGGGCGATGCGTCCGCGGCTTGCTCCGAGAGCGGCACGGACGGCGAGCTCCTGGGAGCGGCCCTCGGTGCGGACAAGCAGCAGGTTGGCGACGTTGGCGCAGGCGATGAGCAGGACAATCCCGATGGTGGCCATCACGACCCAAAGGCTTTTGCCGAGATCGCCGACGAGGTTGTCTTTGAGCGGCTGGACATTGGGGCCCAGACGGGCTTCCTCAAACATCTTAGTGCTCATTCCTTTTGGCGGGGGAAACCTGGCCAGCTCAAGACCGATCATTCGTGCCACGTCAGCGTTGGCCTGCTCGATGGTTACGCCGGGGCGGAGCCGTGCGATGCCGTTCGAATTGTAGCCTCCGAGGGTGATGTTGGCGCGGTTCCAGCGGATGGGCATTACGAGGTCGTGTCGCATGTCCATGAACCAGAAACCTTCGGGGAGAACGCCAATGATCTCGCGGGCCACGCCATCGGCCATGATGCGGCGGCCGATGACTTTGGGATCGCCGCCGAACCGCCGCTGCCAGTAGCCATGGCTGAGGAGGAGGACGTCGGGCGTGCCGTTGTTGTTGTCCTTTTCGGTGAATCCGCGGCCGAGCGCCGGTTGGATGCCCAACATGGGCAGGAGGCCGAAGGTGACGCTGAGGCCGTCGACACGTTCGGGATCGGAGAATTCAGTGACAGTAACGGAGCGGCCATTCCAGAGGGCGATGTCGGCGAAGGTCCGGGAATCTTCGCGGTAGGTGAGGTAGTCAGCGATGGACGCGGGGAGATCCTTGATACCGACGCCTGGCGCGGTTTGGAGCGCGGCAACGAGGCGGCCTGGTTCGGGGTAGGGCAGGGGCTTGAGCAGGACGCTGTTGATGACGGTGAAGATGGCGGTGTTGGCGCCAATGCCAAGGGCGAGGGTTACCAGTGTGGCGAGGGTGAACACCGGCGTTCTGGCGAGGCGGCGTAGGGTGTGCCGGAAATCGCGGACCAAGTCGTGCAAGCGCAGTTCCTCCTTGCAGGGATTAATACGTGAGAAGGAGGGGGGAGGTTCCGACCCTTTTTCCAGACAAAGCAGGTTCACGGTAGAGTAGGAGAGCGGGCGACACTGGAGTGCGACCCACTCTCCCCTCGTCGAACCGGACAAGCGGATTTCCCGGCATCCGGCTCTCCTGAAAGCCAATCTCATCGCAGGCATGCACAGTCAGTTGCACGGG
>JACQZR010000302.1 GCA_016213775.1 Acidobacteriota bacterium | reverse complement strand
TCTGGCGCCGGAGATCATCCGCTCCACGCCTCCGGTGTACGGTCCGTTTACTGCCGATCCGAAGGTCTATTGGGATCCGGCAACAGGCCGCTTTTTCGTCACGTTGCTCAAACTCGGCGTTGTTCCTGCGACGGGCGCCTTCGACGGCACGGCGTCGGTACTAATCGCGGTAAGCACTTCGGGGACGCCGTCTACGTTTTTCCTGTACGAGCTCGACACCCAGAACGGTACCGGAGCACTTCCCAATCACCCGCGGTGCCCGTGCTTTGGCGACCAACCTTTGATAGGCGCTGACACCAACGGCTTCTACATCTCGACCAACGAGTTCCCAATTTTCGTTGAGGGGTTCAACGGCGCCCAGGTTTACGCCATTTCGAAGGCAGATCTGGTCTCGGGCACGCTCAGCCACCCGATCGTCGTTTTCGACGGTCTGGGCCTTGCCGAGGGGCCGGCCTACTCCCTGCAGCCGGCCGTCGCGCCTCCCGGCGGACCCCAGGCGCCGGGCGTCGAGTACTTCCTCAGCGCTTTGGATTTCACCGGCACTCTGGATAACCGCATCGCACTCTGGGAACTGGCAGGCACGGCCAGTCTGAACACCGCTTCGCCGAGCCTCACGCTGACGAGCAAGGTGCTCGACAGCCAGGTGTATGGCCAGCCTCCCAACATGCAGCAACGCAGTGGTCCGCTTCCTCTGGCGGACTTCATTGCTGCCGGCGAAGTTACCGGAAGGCGCGTGCAGGAGCACCTGGCGTTGGTGGCGTCCAATGACGACCGCATGCAGCAGACGGTTTATGCTGACGGGAAGCTCTGGAGCGCGCTCACCACTGTGGTGAAGCCAGAAAATGGTCCCGTGCGAGCGGGTATCGCCTGGTTTGTCGTGCGGCCCACAGGGACGGGGGCGACTTTGAACGGAGCCCTTGTGAAGCAAGGGTACGTTGCCTTGAACCGCAATAACGTCGCGTATCCGGCGATTGGCGTGAACAGCGCCGGGAAGGGCGTGATGACGTTCACGGTCATCGGAGAGGACTATTTCCCGTCGGCGGCCTATTTGCGACTGGATGCGGTGGCTGGGGCTGGGCCAGTGAAGATTGCCCTGGCTGGCGCCGGACCAGAGGATGGCTTCACGGGATACGGCGTATTCGGCGGCCGGGTGGCTCGGTGGGGAGACTACTCGAGCGCCGTTGCCGACAGTTCGGGCGCCATCTGGCTGTCGACGGAATACATCCCGAGTCGGCCTCGAACCCTGCTCGCGAACTGGGGGACGGCGATCGTCAAGGTTGATCCGATGCTTCCATAGTACGCCACCGTTTGGACTGGTCCCCTGACCTGAGACAACCGGTTAAGACAGACTTTGCGTACTTGATTTGCTCCTGCGGCCAGGCCGGCGGGCAGCGCCCCAAAAACGTGCGCATCAAAATCACCAGCAATGGCCGGGTTCTCCTTCGAGGATCTGACGGCGGCGCTGCACAAGGGGCTTGGGAAACTCGAAGGGTACGGAGCGGCTGGCGTTGAGCATTGCGCGCTTTACGTATCGCCGCGCAGCGTTGACGGCTCGCCCATGGTGCTCAGGGATGAGCAGGTCAGGGAAGTAGACGTGTTCGAGATCTACGTACCAGTCGCGGATAAGTTTTCAAAGGCCACTGCCGCCTGCGTCCGTCCCGCCTGACCACCCCTTTGCTTCCGCCAAGAAAGATGTCTATAATTTGACTGAGGTATTCCCCGTGCTTCGCGTTACTCTTCTCTCCCTCATGCTGGCCTCACTGTCTTTTGCGCAGGAACTCGGTCTTGAGCAGTATCTGCAAAGGCTCAGGACCGCGCCAGGCTCAACCGTCGCAGAAAAGGTAGATTATCTCTCGGGCATGGGCGTCAAGCTCAGCAGCCAGGGGATGCGCGATCTTAATGCCGCGGCATCCAGCAGCACAGGCAACTCCACATCGAGTGCGCCCCGGTCGAACTGGAACTCGGAAGATGCTTCGCCGGGCTGGAATTCGACCGCAACACGGAACGGACGAACGACGAATTACAACTTCGATAACGGCGTCACAGGGAACAGCAACCGCATCGGCAATAACACGTATTACAACTTCAGCAATGGCGTCTCGGGCACGAATACCGACATCGGCAACCAGAGCTATCAGAACTTCAATAATGGCTTGAGCGGCAACACGAACCGTATCGGAAAGCAGACCTACCAGAACTGGAATGACGGAACGTCCGGAAACAGCAACCGCGTTGGGAACACGACGTATCACAACTACAACAACGGCGTGACCGGCACCAGCACGCAGGTCGGCAATACGACATATCACAATTTCAGCGACGGCCGCCGGTGCACCACGACGCGGATCGGCAACCAGGCCAACACACGCTGCCAGTAGGCTCCAAGGCGTATTCGTTTTCCCCGAAGACAGCGGTCGATTACTCGCTGGCAATCTCATGAACGAACAGGAACCCGGTGTGGGCTGGTATGTCGTCGCTTTTCTGGATGTGCTTGGCCAGAGCCAGAAACTAAGCCAGATTACCTCTGTTCCCCGAACCTCCGATGAAATAGCCGCCGCCGCTCCCCTGATCAGGGATACCGCTCTCTATGTCATCGAGCTGCGAAAATTCTTTCGTAGCTGTTTCGAAAAGTTCGTTGCACGAACAGGCGTTCTCGATGACATCCGGCAGGAACTGCAAACGGCCGTAGAGAGCAGCACGCGAAGTATAAGGTTTCAGGGGTTCTCAGATTCGTTCGTGTTTTCCCTGCCACTGCGGGAGCGCTTTCCGGCCATCGCGATCAGTGGCACTCTGGCGGCTGCAAGCGGGGCCATGTGCTGGAGCCTTTCGCAGAAAAAGCCGCTTCGCGGCGGCATCGATGCAGGCATTGGCGTCAACATTGCTCAAGGGGAGATCTACGGCCCGGTGCTCAACAGTGCCTATCGCCTCGAATGTTCCGCCGCGAAATACCCCCGTATCCTGATCGGCGATGAACTCTGGAAATACTTGAGTCTTGCCGCTCAGGATGAAGCAGAAGCCGATATCTACAGAAAGATCGAGCAGCGGCATGCCCAGCATTGCATGACCTGGATTCAAACAGATCCGGACGGGCTGAGAAGCCTCGATTATCTCAGCGTGCTAAACGAGCTGGACCATGAGTTCTGGGACCAGAAAGTCAGGGAAGCGCATAGCTTCATTCTTAAGCAGGAGCGCGAATTTCTGGCCGGCAATAAAGATCTCGCTTCCCGCTACGCGCAGCTGCGCGCCTACTTTCAAAGGCGCGTCGCTATCTGGAGCCTGGCTGAGGACGGCGTTTTGCCATCTGCTTCTGAAGAGTCACAGCCCCTGCAAAAACAAACGAGATTTCTAGGTTTCGAGGGAGGCAGCGCCGCGTTCAACCGCCGCTATCCTGATTTTCTGTCCGACTGCGATCCACTCCTCCGGTTCATGGCAGGCATCAATCAGCGCGCGGCTCCAGACGAGCACCAGGACGTTGTTTGCAGTCAGTTGCTCTTTTGCTGGGAGCTGTTCGCATCGATCGTCAGGTTGGTGGAAACCGGCTTGCCGGCGGCTCCTGTTGCGCTCGGAAGAAACCTGATGGAAAGCGTAATGGGGTGTATCCATCTCACAGACCACCCCGAGAAACTTCAGGACTTCATGGACGAAGCCGAGTACGTGATCCTGAAGATCCGAAAACCCGAGCCGGGCAGTGCGGAAGAAGCGCGTTACAGGCAGCTCAAGGTGCGGTTTGGGAATCAGGGATGGTACTGCATGTCAGTGGCCGCCCTTGCAAAAGCAACAGGGTTTGAATCGGCCTACGAGACGTTCTATCGCGAGGCCTGCACGATTACCCATGGCGGTGCCCTCCCGCTTCTCATTCCGCGAAGCGGCATCGGAACCCGTGATATCGAGGCTACAGAGGACCCGACCGGAACACGCGATTACGCGACGATGGCCCTGCAATATGCAACGCTCCTGATCTTTTCGGTTTGCCAATACACAAATGCGAAGTTGTCGCTCGGCTATGAAGACGATCTCAAGAAGTTCTGGGACAGCTGCGAACGGCGGGGATGGTTTATCCCGACCGAAGGCGATCCCACGCACCCCCCTTCTGGTTCAAATGCCCCGGTTGCGCATCGGTAAAGGCTCATTTCTTCGCCCGGGCCGAGTGCGATTTTCTTGTTACAGGACACGTCAGACAAGACCTGATAAGGCCTTTAAGGTGATTGCAGCTTCTTCGGTTCGCCCCATTGATTGAAGCTATAGGCAGCCCGAAGCAGCCGCTCAGGGCTATCAGTTGAACTCGATATCTGTTGGTCCCAGTTGGTAGCGAAGAAGACATAGCGCAGTACATTCAAGCAGACCCGGTCCGGATCAAGCGTCAGCTCCTCTGTGTTCGTTTCCAGCTCAAAGGTAATGGTGTCATCCAGCTCGGAGCAAGGGCCGCTTTCAGGAAAGTTGTCCTGGAAGAATATCCAGTTCACTCCGCGCATGCCCAACATCCGCATCTCAATGTGCCGGGGCTTGCGTATCCCAGCTTGCTTAATATCTGCCTGCTGTATCTCACGAACACCAGAAGGTTCCCGAGGAACTGAGAGACGTGGATGCCGTGGTATTTCTGATGATTCTCCTCAAGCTCGGAAGCCAGGAAAATCATGCCCAGTATTGAAAAGCTTGAGCCAAGGTCCCGCCAACGGGAAAAGAGAAGAGCCTTACTCAACTGATCCGGCCTGACGAGCGAAGTGCTGGCTACCGGAGGTGATGACCTGCCCGTTGCGGCATCCAGATCCGCCGCACCAAAAACTACAAAAGTAGCAGAAAGCCAGTCACAGCCGCCACGATTTTCTTTCTCCCACCTTTTCAACTACTTGCTGCCCTCGTTCAAATCAGCCTCGCTAGGGCCCATGCCAGAGTGGAAGCCGAAAGGACATCCCCATGTCAGACAACTATCGTTCCGAATCACAAATCAACGCTTCCCGCGAAAACGGCAAGCTCTCACACGGTCCCGTTACAGAAGAGGGCAAGGCCCGCTCTTCCAAAAACGCCATGAAACATGGCTTCTACTCCTCCCAGGTCGTCCTGTCCAACGAATGCCAGGACCGCTACGACAACTTACTCGCCAAATACGTCGCCGCCTTCAAACCAGCCGGCCAACCCGAATACGACCTCGTCGTCCGCATGACCAACTCCGCCTGGCGCCTTCGCCGCCTCTGGGCCATGGAAACGGCTCTCATTGACGCCGAGTACGCTATCCTTCGCGGCAAACTCGACCCTTCCTTTGATAAGATCACTGCCGCCCACCGCGCCGGAGAGAGCGTCCTCTCCATCGCCGTCGCAAATACCTCCGGTCTTGAGCACATCCGCAAGCACGAAGACCACCTCGACCGTCAGTGGCACCGCGCCTGCAATGCCCTCATCAAGTTGCAAACGCTGCGTTTAGGGGAAAAGCCCGTCCTCGCATATACTCCCGATTCAATCGAACCCGACGACTATCAAAATAACTTCACGGAACCGGAAGAATTCGCCTTTCTTTTGACCTTCCTCGGCCGAAATCAGAAGCCTGCGCCGCAAACAACACCGATCACCACGACCCCGAGGCCCGAACCGAAGCCCGATCTCAAACCGAAAGCTGCATGAACTATATGAAATCATCCAAAACCAAGTAACTTACCGAACGCAGTTCGGAACCCGGCGCACCTGCCACGCGATAAGTGTCTCCGCCGTCGAGCGGCCTATCCGCTTTCTGTCTATAAGTTTGGGCCGCCCCTGAGAAGGGCAACGGCTCGCCGATCCTTGACAATCGAATCGCTGTAGCTCAGCCCTACAGCACCCTGTAGCGTGGCGCCAATCGGGCTCCGCGCTACAGGCTGGCAGCAAACTTTCTGCTGCTTGACACGCTGCAAGTCAATCGAGCAGCAGACGAGGCGTATACTTAGACTCTTGCCACCGGCTGTTAGCGCGCCGGTTGGTTCGAGAACCTGGGCGTCCTGACTTCAGTATCAGTGTTCATCAGAGTTCATCCGATTTCATCCGTGACCCCTACCGTCCGCCGCGAGCAAAGAACCCACCAGACCTACGACACAAAAACCTCGCACATTCAAGTTATCAATGTTCATTTTAAGTCCGTATCGCCCCCATGTCACTGGCCGCGGATCTGACGGATGGCCGCCTCCAGCAATTCATCCCGTCCTTCGCGGATGCCGGCGATTGTCGGCCGAAGTTCAATGTCGGGGATGATGCCGACTCGCTGCGTCGGAGTCTTGTCCGGATTGAAGATGCCGATCCCGCTGATATAGGAACTGAACCCGCCCGGCAGTAGAATCGTCGAGACATTGCCGTCAGATCCGGCCGTGGTGCTCCCGATGATCGTAGCGCCGGCGGCGCGGAACGCCATGGCCGTGAATTCGGCCTGGCTCTGCGACACCTCCTCCAACAACACGACGACCTTCCCGTTGTAGTGTGGTTGCGCCGGGACAAGCTCGAGCGGCGGCGTCCAGTAGAAAGCTCCAGGATTCGAAACATCCGGCCGTGTGATATTCACAAACGGAACCCGGCTGGATGTCAGCAGCGAGCCAAGCGTATACACTACGAACTCCGAAGGGTAGTTACGAATGTCAATGATCAGCCCCTTGGTTCCTGCCGCGGCCTCGACATAGCTGGCACTCTTGGCCGCCTCCACGCTGCTGAGCTTCAGGTACGCCACGTCGTCCGCGAGCTTTTGGAACGCCGGGCCAGGACGGTCATGCACCGACGATCTGGAGAAATCCAGGATCGAGATTGGGACACGGGTGCTGTCGACCCTGAGGAACTCTTCGCCGCGATTCACCAGCACCGAAACGGGTCCACACGCGCCCCGCGTCATGTAGCGGGCGTAATCGCGGTATCGCGTGGCCTCGTTCGAATCCGCGTAATAGGGACGCCATCCGGCGAGCAGATCGTCCACGGTGGCGCCTTCCAATTCCTCGATTACGTCGCCTGGCTTTAGGCCCGATTCCGGCCCCGCGGTGGCGGAATTCCACTGCCGCACAATCGCCTTTCCTTCCACGAAACGAAGGTCCACCGGCAACTGGCACGTGCCGATAGGCGGGCGCGACGCTATCGACGACCACAGGTTCGCATGCGTATCGTTCACCTTCGCGATGAACTTGAGCAACTCCTGCTGATAGCCGACGCTGTCCCCCGCGAGGGCTATCGCCGCGATGGACTCTTCCAGAACGCGCGGCCAGTAGTCGAGGTCTGTGGGATCGTCCATCATCACGTCGCGGTAGGGAGAGAAGTACTCCACCATATTCCTGTAGCGAAACAGCCCAAGCAGTTGATAGCCGGAATCGGGGAAGCGAACGCTGCGATACGTCAACTCGTTTTCAAACACAGCGTTCTGAACGCCCGGAACCAGCGAGATGTAGAAACCCGAGGTTGCCACCGGCCGGTTGCGATAGGCCGTTTGCAGCGTGCGGCTCAGCTCCGCGCCGAGAACCGATTCGTCGCGGATCCAATCGAGGCTCGGCTCCAGGTGAAGGGAGGACGGATTCAATGTCGCGCAGCGAGTACATTCGGCAACGGGGCCGAGCGCCGTGATCCATTCGTTGATTGCCTTGTTGGCCGTCGCGTCTTCGGGCGCGGCCAGTACCTGAGGCATGATGCGGAACAGGTCATAATCCCAGTGCCGCTTCCCTCCCGTGACGGCAGGGTGATGGTATTTCAGGAATCCCCACACACGGGCAAGCCTGGCGAGATTCCGTGCCTGCGTCTCGCTGACAGCGCTGAGCGAGATCTTGGAGCTTCCGTCGAATTCCTTATCGTTATCCAATACAGTGATTCGAGCCGGGGCTTCCGCAATCGGCTTCCCATCCACCAGTAATTCGAGATCATCCACCCAGGCCGTGCCAGTGCCGACGATTAGAAAACCGACAAAGAGGAGCTTGGCATCCGGTACGACTGACAGCGTGATGGAGTATTGCTTCCAGTCGGTGTCGCCTTTGACTTGCAGACCCTGCGTGGTGTTGAATGCAAGGCCGGCGGTATCACCGTCCTCGCGCATCCAAAGCGCGGCGGCGTTGGTGACGGCCTGCGTCTTCACCCAGCCGCGCCACTCAATGGTTCGCCCCGAGAAGTCCATGGGAAGCGAAACAAGGATTCCCGAGTTGGTCCCGCTACTGCTGGCCGTGCGTTCGATGCGCGCGGAGAACCGGCCAGAATGAAAAACCTTGTCATCGACAGAAGCGCCTAGTGTCCCTGTCCACCCAGCAGGATAAGCGCCCCGAACCCCGTTTTCGAATCCGAGAATGGCCGCGACGTTCTGGCGGGTGCGAGTTTGTGCCTCTACCGGGCTTGGGAGAATCGCGATCGCGGTACATCAAACTCCCCGCCATCTGTGACGTAGATAGGACTTCATCTCGCGTTCAGGAACGCCACGATGTCCCCCACGTCGGAAGCCTGCATCACCGGCCAGGTCATGCCCTTCTCGAGCGAACGGTCCAACATGCGCGGCCCGTGCCGCCATAGCGCCGTAGCAAAGGAAACGGACGTATAGGCCTCGCTCGGCTTGCGCAATGGGGGGGCCAGTGGTCCACCCTCTCCTCCGGCGCCATGGCATACCGCGCAGCCCCGTTCAGAGAATACCTTTTCACCCACCAGCGCCGAACCGGAAGTCTCGACAAAACGAAGGCTCGCCAGGAACGCCGATACATCGGCTATTTCCTCTCCCTCAATCTTCGGTAGTTGGCCGGGCATCGACTTGGTCTTTTCCACCATTGCCGGAGCATGGTTCCACAGCAGGGCCGCGAACCGGGCGGTGGTGAGCGGAAGGTCCTTCCCAGCCCCGAGGGCGGGGCCCAACGTGATCTCTCCCTCGCGCAGCGAATGGCACCGGATACACTTGGCCTGAAAGACCTTCCAGCCGCGCTCCGCATTGCCCCGCATCGGAGGCAACACTGGCTTGCCCTTCGCTGATCCGCTGCTCAAGTACGCGAGCAGATTGTTCATAGCAGCGCCATCCAGTTGCGGCCATTTGCCAACCGCATGAGTCACTGGTTCGATCATCTGGTGGGCATGGTTCCACATCGTGCGAATCCAGGCATTGGCGTCCCGGCCGGGTCCGATCTTGGCCAGATCCGGACCTCCGGTTCCTCCCTTGCCGTTCATGGCATGACAGCGGCTGCAACTGTTCTCCTCAAAAACACGCCGGCCCGCATCGACATTCCCAGGCGGATCCGTATTACCCGACTGGTAAAGGAACGCCAGCATGTTCGCCATCTCCTGCTGATCCAGCTTCGGGTATGTCTCTCCGGAGCCGCGGATCCTGCGCCACATCCCTGGAGCGTGATTCCAGAGCACGCTGGTCAGCCAGCCCATCGCGGGTTTGCCGGGCTGCATACCGCGCAGGTCCGGCGCCAGCCGCCCACCCACGCCGTTAACGGCATGACAGATGGAACATCGTTTAGCGCCGAAGAACAATTCCGCTCCCCTGTCGGCGTTACCGGTCACGTGAATGGACGTCCGTGCGGAAACGCCGGCGCGGTTACGGGTAAGGACAATCACCAGGATTGTCGTTGCGGCCAAAGCGGCAACGGTCCAGAAGAAGAACTCTTTGCGGGAACCGATTGGGGCCATGCCGGGGTTGGAAGCACGCCAAGCGCCATGCAGAAAGCGCCAATTCTTAAGCATTTTCACAAGAAAACGGGAGTGGCTCGTAAGGAAACGAGACGAGTGTCCGAATATCGGACGGGGTCAGTGGCCTCACACACCTTGCATGATCATGCTATACTCACGGTATGAGTAAGCGGCTTCAAGTGATCCTGCCCGATCCCGAGATGTCCGACATCCAGCGCTTTGCCAAGCGAGAAGGTTTGACCGTTGGCGAGTGGGTCCGTCGAGCGCTTCGCGACGCGCGCGCGAGCCGGCCGGTGATTGACGCCGAAACGAAGTTGAAGGCAGTTCGGCACGGTGCGCAGTATTCGTTCCCCACTGCTGACGTAGAGCAGATGTTGAACGAAATCGAGCGAGGATACGAGGGTTGATCTTCGTCGATTCCAATATTCCGATGTACCTGGTGGGAGCGGCTCATCCCCACAAGGCCGAGGTCCAAGTGATACTGGAGCGCTTGATTGCCGGGGGCCGGCGCCTGGTTACGGACGCTGAAGTTCTGCAGGAGATTCTTCATCGTTATACGGCGATTGAAAAGCGCGAAGCCATCGGGCCAGCACTCAAAGTCACCCTCGACATCGTCGATGAAGTATTGCCCATCGAGAAGAGGGACGTCTTGCGTGCTGGCGAGATCGTCCAGAATCCTGCGCGGATGTCGGCCCGCGACGCCTTACACATCGCAGTCATGGAGCGCCATGGCGTTCGATCGATTCTGAGCTTCGATAGCGATTTCGATCATTGGCCTGGCCTTCAAAGGATCCACCGGATCTGAGGGTTGCCAAGCAGGCGAAAGCTTACGCCAAGGCTCAACGGTGAAGGCGTTGGGATCACGCCAAAGACAGGCGGCGAGCCGGTCAGCGTCGGCGTCTCGCCCAGGCCAATGACAGACTTATTGGCTTTCGTTTGTGTGCCGGAGCGCATTGTTCCTTATACTCTGGCCGCTGGCGTTCCTGCATCTCAGCGCAAGAGAGATGGGTCCATTTTTCCCGCCCCTTGCGGCTTGTTGATCATGCAGCAAAAAATGTCAAACATTTTTTCTTAAACCTGATACAGCCGCATCTTGCGATAGAGAGTATCGCGCGAAATGCCCAGCATCGAGGCGGCCTTCGTGCGATTGCCTTCCGATAGCCGCAATGCCCTCTCTATGGTGACCCGCTCCATCTGCTCCATGGACACTGGCTGACCGCCGCCTTCCGTCATTCCTCGCGGTGTATCGTTCTGAAGTAACGGCCGCAGATCCTTGTCGGTGATCACCTGCGGGTCATCTTCGGAAACAGCAGTGGCGCTCTCCATCAGGTTCTCGAATTCCCTTACGTTCCCCGGAAAGGAATACCCCACCAGCGCTTCCAGTCCCGACCGGCCCAGTGTAATTTCACGGCCATAGCGGCGCGACAGGCGGCGGGCGAAATGTTGCGCCAGAACGAACACGTCCTCCGGGCGCGTTCGCAGCGGCGGTAGCTGCAGCACTACCGTTGCGATGCGAAAGTAGAAATCCTCCCGCAGCAGACCGCCGCGGAGTTCGTTCAAACTGCGATTGGTGGCTGCCACCACCCGTACATCCACCTGGACGCTACGGGATCCACCCACGGGGCGGACCTCGCCCTCCTGCAACACGCGCAGGAACTTCACCTGGACATCCTTCGGCATCTCGCCGATCTCATCCAGGAAAATGGATCCTCCCGAGGCTGAGGCAAAGATGCCCGGGGTGTCGGCATAGGCGCCCGTGAACGCCCCGCGCCGGAATCCAAACAATTCGCTCTCCACCAGCTCGCGGGGCAAAGCTCCGCAGTTCAGCGCCATGAAGGGATGGCGGCTCCGATTGCTCGCCCCGTGGATCGCGCGTGCCAGCATCTCCTTGCCCGTGCCAGTCTCGCCGAGGATAAGAATGGACGCGCCGGAATTGGCCGCGAGGCGGGCACGTTCAAGAACGCGCTCCATGGCCGGCGAGACACAGACAATGTTCTCAAAGCAGGGGTGCCGTTCCAGGTGCGTCTCCAGTTGCACCACTCGCTCCCGCAACTCGAGAACCTCCAGAAGCCGCCCCACCTTTTTCCGGATCGCCTGGAAGTCAAACGGCTTGGTGATGTAGTCTTCAGCCCCGCGTTTCATCGCATCCACGGCTGTCTCGATAGTGCCGTAGCCGGTCATGATGACGATGGAGATCTCCGCGTTTCGGCGCCGCATTTCCTCAATCAGCGTGAGGCCATCCACTCCCGGCAGAATCAGATCCACCAGCGCCAGCGCCAGAGAAGGATTGGCCTCCTGGATCGCGAGCGCCTCCATGGCCGAGTGCGCTACTTCCACTGAATAGCCGTCGCGCGTGAGCAGGTCCTGTAGCGCCGCCGCCAGGCTGGTATCGTCGTCAACCACCAGAATTGTGCTCGTGCGCTTCATGCGGCCTCCGATTCCGACCCGGCTTTCGCCAATGGAAACTCGATTCTGACAACCGCGCCGTGACCCGGCTCGCTCTCAATGGCAATGGTTCCACCGTGGTCCAACACCACATTGCGTGCAATCGCGAGCCCTAACCCTGTCCCTTTGCCTGGATCCTTTGTAGTGAAGAACGGCTCAAAGACTCGCGTGAGATTGGCGGCACTGATACCCACGCCATTGTCTTCCACGCGAACTTCCACTTTGTCCGTTGCCACGCGTGCGCATACAAGCTGGATGTGGCCCCCTTTATCCACGGCATCCAGTGCATTGCTCAACAGGATCAGGAGCACCGTCTCCAGTTGGTTGCGGTCGGCCACCACCATGAGCCCCCGCGCGGGTGCCGCATCCACTCGCAGAGTGGCTCCTCTTGAGTGGATCACTGGAAGAAAGAAGCTCGCCACCGATTCCAACAGTGTACCCAGATCGTTACCTCGTCTTTGCGCGGGGCTCGCGCGTGTGAACTCCAGGAGCTGACTCACGAAGTGCTGGCAAAAGACCAACCCCTGTTCAATCTTCGCCAATTCCTCGCCAGGATCGTGGGCCGGACGCTCACGCATCATTTGTACCCGCAGGAGCAACGCCGCCAGGGGAGAGTTCAGATGATGCGCCGTGCCCGCCGCCATCTTGCCCATGCTGGTGAGCTTCTCAATCTGCAACATCCTCTCGCGCAGTTGCACCACGTGGCGGATATCGGAGGTAACCTCCAGGAAGTAGTGGCACCCTCCCGGTTCCTGGTAGGGGAGCAAACTCAGTTGCACGGCGAAGGCCTCGCCGTCGCGTGCAGAGCGAAGCGTCTCGACATCGAGAACAGTCTCGCCGCCATCTACGCGAGCAAGGAAATCCTCCAGTTCCCGCTGCTTCGACGGGGGAACAGTCACCAGCGGCTTGCCGAGCACCTCCTCTCGTCCATAGCCGTACAACCTCTCGGCTGAAGCATTCCACTCGAGCACGCAGAAGGTGCGGTCAAAGAGAACCACTGCGCCGGGGATTGCTTCCAACAGGCCACGATAGCGCTCCTGCGACCGCCGCAGGTTCTCTTCGCTCTCCAGCCGCTGCCGCCACACAAACCACGCCGCCCAGAAGGCCAGCAGCAGTGACGAGGCAACCCCCCGCGTCAGGTAGAGGTAATGCAGTGTGACATAGTCCGCATCGCGGAAGTACCGGTTTTCCACCAGTTCCCAGCCCGCAAACACCAGCAGCAGGACAGTGACGCTGGACAGCGCCAGAGTCGCCCAGAACCACCTCTTCTCAGACATAGTGGACTCCGCCGCGTTGATCGAACACGGCGGCTATCTTATCACTTCATTTCTTCAACGTTCGCATGTGGGCAACCAGATCGGCCACTTGGCTTCCGCTCAAACCCGGGACGGGCTTCATCTTCCCTTGTCCAGTGGTGATCGCCTTCTTGATGTCGGCATCTGATTTGGCCTGCACTTCCTTCGATGACAAGGGTTGCATCGTCACCTTGAACATCTTGGCGATGGCGTCTTTGCCTTCGCCATTCGGTCCGTGGCATCCCTGGCACTTGGAAGCGTACAGGGTCTTCCCCTCGGGAGCGCCCGCAAGCGCCGCGGTTGTGATGAAGGCCGCCAACGGAAGATGGCGAAGAAAGAATGATTTCATAGGATTGTTCTCCTGGTTAAAGTTGCGCTCCCGTTCGTCTCGATCCTGCGGATCAGGAACCAGAGCGCCAGGATCGAAACAGCAATGAACAGCACGGAGGCCGCAAGGCCGATGCGCCGCACATCTTTTTCGTGCAGGGCGGCGTCAGCGGCGGCTTTCGTCTCCTTCGCAATCAGCAGGCCTGCATCCACGGGCTTGCCCACTTCCTGCTCCTCAAAGGAATGTAATGCCAGCCGCGCCTTGATGAGGCTCTCCTTGCCTTCTATCAGTCGCAACTGAGCCTCGGCAATATCCATGCCGAACTTATCCGCAAGAGCCAACTGCTGTTCGGAGACCTGGAGGGCGTTGGCGAGGCCGTCGAGCCGTCGTGCCGCTTGCACCGCCATCTTTCCGCCGTTGGAATCGGCCTCATGGCACTGGCTGCAGACAGCGTCCTTGCCTGCCAGCATCGCCGTGGATGGCTTGTGAATCCCATGATTGCTGTGACACACCATGCAGCCTCCGCCCTGGCCTGAGGGAAACGCCGCGTTGTGAACGCTCTGGGCAAAGAACTTCTCGTGCAATACGTGACAACTGCCGCAGACCGCCGCCACCGACTCGACGTTGGGCGGCTTGGCCCCGTGATTCCCGTGGCAGGAAGCGCAGTTGGGCGCGGACAGGTCGCCGCGCTTGGTGAGAGCCTCCCAATGCACGCTGCCGCGATACTCTTCCAGTTGAGTGGTGGGGATTTTGTAGGAAGCCATGCGGGCGGCGTCGGCGTGGCAATGTCCGCATGTGGCCGGAAGTTTCAACGGGTGTACGGGAGCAGCCGCATCCTTCACCGCGCGGATATCGTGCACGCTGTGGCAGTCGATGCAGGTGGCCACCCGCGCGTCGCCTTTTTCCAGACGCTTGCCGTGAACGCTTGTGAGGTAGAGCTGATACTGATCCACACGCTGCTGCGGCCTGTATTTCCGCATGTAGTTCGGATCGCTGTGGCAGGACGCGCACAGCTTCGGTATACCGGTACGCGCCACCTTGCCGCGGAATCCTTTCGCGGGGCTCATGGCCACCGTGGGATCGTCGCTATTTGCATCGCCTCCGTGGCAGCCGGCACAACTCAGATGACTCACGGCATGGACGTCGCCCTTGAACAAGGCAGCCGGCCGCTGCAGGTTCCCATCCAGGTTGGAATGACATTCCACGCAGGAATCCTTGGCCGGGAGCAAGGCGATTGACGCAAGCAGCGGTAACCAGCGGATTGTTCTCATTTCACGTACCCCAATATGGAGAAGACAACCAGATAGGACGCCAGCAGAATGGCCGCCCCGTTTACCATGCGAGTCTTTGCACTGCCGTCCTTCCGCACTCCCCATGCCGGCAGCGTCACAAGCAGCGCCGCCAGCAGACCAAAGCCGAAGATCCCCAGTAATTCGCCTTCCATGAAAAGAACGTGGCTCGGGATGAGCTTCAACGTGTAGAACGGAGCCAGAAAGTACCATTCGGGTCGGATGCCGGCGGGTGCGGGCGCAAACGGGTCGGCCTTTTCACCAAGCTCCCAAGGGAAAATGGCTGCCAGCGAGCCGAGAACGCCGAGTGCCAGATACCACACCATTAGTTCACGCAAAAAGAAGTTCGGGAAGAACCGCATCTGCCGGACCTTTTCCATGGAAATCCACGGCGGAGTGCTCATACCGTTTTTCTGGACCAGCAGGAGATGTCCCATCAGCAGACCTATCGCTGCCGCCGGGAGCACCGCCACATGGAACGCGAAGAACCGCGTGAGCGTCGCGCCTGCAACATCGTCTCCTCCGCGCAGAAACCTCCCCAATCCCTCTCCAATGAACGGAGTGCTTGCCGCCACATCCGCTCCCACCTTTGTGGCGAAATAGGAGATGGTGTTCCAGGGCAGCAAATACCCGCTAAAGCCGAACGCCATCATCACACCGAGCAGCGCTATGCCCGATCCCCACGTCAATTCCCGCGGCGGACGGTAGGCGTGAGTAAAGATCACACTGAACATGTGAACGAACACCATAAAGATGAGCAGATTCGCCGACCAACTGTGGATTGAGCGTATCAGCCAACCGAATTCCACCTTCGTCATGATGAAGCGGACGCTGTCGAATGCCTCGGCAACCGTCGGACGGTAGTACAGCAGCAGCAGGACTCCTGTGATGATCTGGATGGTGAACAGGAACAACGAAATCCCACCGAAGTAATACCAGTGGGTGGAGGAATGCACCGGCACGGTCTTGTGCGACGCCACCTCCTTGAGTGTTCGCCATCCAAGCCGGTCTTGCAGCCAGGCCGAGGTTACGTTGATGGTTCGCTCCGCAATCACATTGCCCTCCCTGTCACGCCCGTTTCGAGATCACGACTTCATCGCCCCGCAGCTTCACCGCGTACTCTTCCAGCGGTTTGGGGGGCGGTCCGGAAACCACCCTGCCGTTGAGATCGTAAACTCCGTTATGGCAGGCGCACCAGATCTGCGAACTCGACTCCTGGTATTGGACGGTGCAGTTCAAGTGAGTGCACACCGCCGAGAAAGCTCTCCATTCCGTTTCCGTGGCACGGACAAGCAATGCCGGCTTGTTGCCGAATTTGACGATTCTGCCTGAATTGGGTTTGATCTGGCTTGCCTTGCCCGCCGCGATTTCGTTCACTGCAGCCTCTGTCACATGCGGTGGGTTGAGGAACCGGATCACCGGGAAGAAAAAAGAGCCGAGGGAGGCCGCAACCCCGCCGCTGAGAAGCCAGGAAACAAAGGATCTGCGTTCTGAGGTCTCTCCTGTTCGATTGGGGCAATCTGGACAAGTGTGGGTGTGTGGATCGGCCTCCGCCATGAAGCTTCCTTTCGCGGATGGTGATGGCAAGCGGAGAGCCACAACCGCGCAGCCGAGGGGCAAGTGTTCGAACGGGGAACACAGGTTCCCTGGATCGCCGTGTTATCTGTGCTTTAGGGTCAGTTCACGATTTGTGGGACGCCTGGCGGCGGGTGGGGTTGCTTCCACGCCCCGTGTGTCTGAGAATCGTCCGATGTAGGATTATCGGACGCCTGGCGAGCCACTGGGCTGACGCTCACCCCGCGAGAGCGAGAAACACCTTCCGCGCCCGTTCAAACAATTCCATCACTTCGCGTTTTTGCTCTGGTTTGGAGAATCTCCCGCGGCGGTCGGTGTTCTCCTTCAGCCGGTCGATCCAGCCAACGAAGTACCGTGCATCCTCTCTTATCAGGACCTTCCGTCCCCCCACCGTCACATACACCGGACTCGTATGCGCGAACGCGCCCGGATCGTTCAACACCAACCGGTGCCGCGGACCCATTGCCCGCGCTGCAATCCAGGAGCTTGCGGTCAACGGCACTTCGGCGGTCAGCGTCTGCTCGCCTCCTTCCAGATTGCGTTGCGCGGCGACAGCGACCCCGTTCACCACGATGGCGAAGCTATCCAGCGGCACTGCCGTCCGCACTCGCGCCGTCACCTTCACCTTTCGCGGACCGGCTGCGAGGGCCAACTCCTCGCCCGGCCCTTTGCCTTCCACATCGATCATCACCACCGGCCCATTGGTCGCAAACGACCGCCCGCGTTTGTAGTTCTCCACCCAATCGCCATACCGCAGCCCGTTCGGCGTTTTCACGAACACGCGGTGCCCGCCCGGCAAGTAGTGATCGGTGACGTTGACAAAGGAATCGGTGCCCGCGGAGATGCCCAACCGGAAGCCGCAGTTCAGCAGCTTGTACCAAAGCTCCATCCCGGCCTGTTCATCGTTGTTGCTCACCACATCCATTGCGTCGATCACGCCAAGCGCGAGATCCACGGGAAGTTCCTTGGCGCCCGCGCCGCCGAGCACGCTGTCATAACCGCTCGACATACCCGGATGCACATACAGCACCGCCGCGCCCTGGTCCTTCCCTGCCTTTGCCGCGGCATAATTCGCGGGGTAGTCGTCAGGGTAGGGAGTATTGCGGAAGCCGGTGTAGAATGGCCGGACCAGGCTCTTCAGCCCATAGAACGCGATATGACCGTACGGCCCGGAATTGCGGAATTCCTCGTTCCAATAAAGGATGTGGCGCGCATCGGAAAGCGCGTGCGGCTTCGCTTCAAAATACTGCTCATCGTGAATGAACTCGCCGCCGCTGTTGGCCACCAGGAAATTGGGAACGTGCAGATCCTCGCCCAATGTGAGCAGACGCATGTCCTCCGGCGTCATCACCTGATGATGCGGCGCGGTGTAGTTCATATGGATGTGCGAATCGGACGACCACCATCCGTCGCGCGACATGTCGGACCACCGCTTCAGACGCAGCGTAATCTCCTCATCGTTGTCGCGCTGCAGACTCACTTCCGCCGACGCCAGTTCGTACTCCAGCCCGCGCGTGGCTTCAATGCGCGTGAACCCCGCGGGCATCTCCATCTGAAACGTCCCGCCGCTGTGAAAGAAATACTCGGCGCTCATGGCGGTGATGCGCGGCACGCTGCCCTTGGGCACATAAGATAGCCCGTCCGCTCCGGTGACGTACACGCGCGCGGCGGAAGGCTGGCCGTTCTCATCGACGATCTTCACCCGCAGTCGCGCCGGCGGCCTGTTGTCCATGTGGACGAGCGCGTTCAGGGTGGAATCCTTGTGCTTCACTTCCAGCAGCGCGCGCGCGGGTGACGGCGTACGCTCCACCCATTTGAACAACAGCCCCGACGATTTGCCCGCCGCCACCTTCACCGTGTGACGGTTCGCCTCAAGCGCCGCGTCCACTGTGGCTTCATTCGCGGTGGCGTTCTCGATGATCATCGGGACGTTCAACACACGTCCGGCGAACGCCACGTAGCGCTCCGGCCGGTTGAGCCACACCAGCCCGCGATCGGTGACGCGCAGACGAAACACATCGGGCGTGGAGAGCTTCGCCATATTGACGGTGCGAAACGTGAACCGGTCGCGCAGTTCGGTGAGCCGATATGTATTCTCGCGCCGTCGCAGCAGCAGCCGGGCCATGTCGCCGAACCCCACCTCGCCGGAAAAATCGAGCTGTTCCAGCCCGCGCCGGTGGGTCCAAAACGTCATCTCCTCATGACCAGTGAGCGAATGCGATACCGCGCCCTGTCCGGCAACCGTTCGCGGTGAGCGAATGGCCACGCCCAGCAGGAACACAAAAGGAAGGATAAGGATGGCTCTGCGCACGGATACCGTTATATCGCAGATGGCGCGCCAAGCGGCTATTCTGGAAGTAAGCCCGCCGAACATGAGGGAATCCTTCCGCGCACTCCGACACCGCGACTTTCGTCTCTACGCCACCGGGCAACTGGTTTCGCTCGCCGGGACGTGGATGCAGAGTGTGGCGCAAAGCTGGCTCATGTACCGGCTCACGAAATCGGAGTGGCTGCTCGGGCTGACGGTCTTCGCCACGCACGCTCCGGTGTTGTTGCTGAGCCCTCTCGGCGGATGGGCCGTCGATCATTTTCCGCGCCGCCGCGTCGTTGCCATTGCGCAGACGCTCGCTATCGTGCAAGCTGTACTGCTGGCGTGGCTCACTTACACGAACCGCGTCACGACAACGCATGTTCTGCTGCTGTCGGTGTGGTTGGGAGTGCTCAACGCATTCGACATACCAGGGCGGCAATCGCTGTTCGTCGGCATGGTGGGCAAGGCCGATCTCATCAGCGCCATCTCGCTCAACTCCGCCATCTTTAATGCTTCCCGCATCATTGGTCCCTCGCTCGCCGGTATCGTGGTGGCGGCTTTCGGCGAGGCTGTTTGCTTCCTCATCAACGGCTTCAGCTTTGTGGCAATGGTGGTCTGCCTGCTGCTGATGAATCATCCCGAGCGTATCAACGCCGATAGCTCGAAGAGCAGCGGCATGCTCGACGGCTTTCATTACTTCTGGGAGCGCCCGCAACTGCGCACGCTCTTCGGCATGAGCGCGCTGATGAACCTCGGCTATGGTCCGATGCTGGCATTGATGCCGTTCTTCGCCGATGGCATTTTTCACAAAGGTTCGCAGGGACTCGGCGTGCTCATCGGCGCGATGGGGTTCGGCGCTGTGATCGGAGTGGTCGGCCTTGCCAGTCACAAAGGCATCGGAGAATTGCCCAGCGTCGTCGCCGTCAGCACACTCGCCATGGGATTCGCGCTAACGGCCTTCGCGCTTTCGACGTCCTACTATTTTTCATTGGCCGTGATGCCGGTAATTGGCTATGCGGTGATGCGACAGAATGCGGGTGGCAACTCCCTTACACAGTCCATCATTCCCGATGAATATCGCGGGCGGATGACGGCGCTCTACTCGATGGTGGTGACGGGCGCGCTGCCCTTCAGCAGTCTGGCAGCGGGATTCCTCGCCTCGCGCTTTGGCCCACGCGCGATTATCCTGGCAGCGGCCATTGTATGTCTCGCCGGAGCAGTGGCTTTTCGATTCGCCATGCCCGGGTTCAGGAAATGGGTAAAGGAACAGGAGGAAGTTTGCGCCGTCTGATCGCTCTATTCGTTACGGTAGGTCTGTGGATTGCGGCGGGGCAAACCGCTCCCGCCGTGGAGTCCACTTCCGCACCCAAGCCTGAGCTGTTTCGCGAGATCGAAGAGATCATGAAAGATCTCTCCGAGATCACGGGTCTCAAGATGAGGCGCCGGGTCGCCTCCGATACCATCAACAAAGACGGGCTTCGCAAGTTCCTGGAAGAGCGGTTGAAGGAAGCCGTTAAGCCGGAAGAGATCCGCGCGGAAGAACTGACACTCAAGAAACTCGGCCTCGTTCCCCAGGAGTTCGATCTGCGGAAAACTACTGTCGACCTGCTCACCGAACAGGCCGCCGCATTCTACGACTACAAGAAGAAGAAGCTCTTCGTTATGGACAGCAACGCTTCCATGAACGACCGCGCGGTCCTTGTCCATGAACTGGCGCACGCCCTCGCCGACGAACACTTCAACCTCGGCAAGTACATCATCAAAGGCAAGAGCGATGACATGGCCGTCGCGCGTCAGGCCGTGATGGAAGGCCAAGCCACCTGGCTGATGACCGAATACATGCTTTTCAAAGTAGGCACCTCGTTGCGCAAGGCTGACACTATGGCCGACATGATGAATCAGATGAACAACTCCCCGGGCGCGGGGGCATTCCCGGTCTTCGATTCCGCTCCGCTCTACCTGAAAGAGTCGCTCATTTTCCCCTACACCAAGGGATTCAGCTTCCAGCAAGCCGTGATCATGAAGTACGGCAATCAGGGCTTCGCCGAGGTGTTCCGTAATCCTCCGCAGAGCGCCCAGCAGATCATCCACCCGGAAAAATACTTTAAGAAGGTGGTTCCCACTCAGCCCGAACTTCCGAAGGTGAAGCTGAAAGGCTATCGAGGGCTTGTGGGCGGCGGTGTCGGCGAGTTCGATCACAACATCATGCTGCAACTGCACACCACCAGTGAAGAGGCCGTGTTCGCCCAGTACTGGCGCGGCGCGCAGTATCGCATCATGGAGAACCGCAAAGCCAATCGGGCGGTGCTCCAGTATGCGAGCGAATGGGAGACGGAGGACAATGCCCTGCGCTTCATGCAACTCTACCGGCGTGTGCTGCAACACAAGTGGAAGAAGTTCGAAGTGACCCGCGAATCGCCCTCGGAAGTGGATGGCGTTGGCGACGATGGACGCTTCCAGGTGCGAGTCATCGGAAAGCTCGTCACCAGTGTCGAAGGGCTGCCGCAATAGCCTCAGGACGGCTTGCGTTTGCGCGGCTTGGTCATGGGCGGTGCGGGGATGTCGACGTTGGTTGCCACCTTCGTATCCTTGGCCACCTCCGGCAGTCCGGCCATCCGCAGCACCGGGTTGAGCATCCTCGGGTCACTGAAGAAATCAATCAGCCCGCTCATCATCCCGTGTTCCTGGCGCAGCTTTTTCAGGTTGCCGGTCTTGAAATAACCCGTGCCATCGCTGACCTGCAGCTTGCTCATGAACTGCTCCTTCAGCATATGCAGCAGCTCGCAGATCTTCTGGTGCGATTCCACCGCACCGGTAGTCTTCACCCAACCTGGCATGGCCATGTAGTGGATGGTGTCGGGCAGCGCGTCGATGATCACCTCCACCGGCAGCTCCATGTGGTGGCACAACCGCCCTTTCTTGTTGAAGACGAGTCGCAGAGTCTCTGTGCCCGGAGCATGGACCAACACTCCGCGGACCACTTCTTCCACCAGCGGCGGAGGATACTTGCGCGAGACTCGCGCGCGCAGGCTGAACTTACTCTTTTCCTTCTCTTCTGGCCATGGATCGTCTTTGCGCGGTTTGATCTTCACCACGCCGTCGGCCTCTTCCTGCGTGTGCAATTCCACTCCGCTGATGTGTTCGGAGTGATTGGTGTAGCTCCAGCCCACGCGTTTACAGAACGCGCGAATCTCTTTCAGCGCCTCGTTGATCCGCGACGGGTCGTCTAGCGCTCCTTTATAGTTGATCGTAATTCCCATACAACTCTGTAGTGTCAAGCTATCATAGTGGGGACTGGGGGGCTGATCCTGATGAAATCTGCTATTCTTTTCCTCGCCGCCGTACTGCCTTTGTGCGCGGCCGATCCGCAAATGAGCGACACCGAACGCGCTAAGGTTCTGCAATATCTGGACGAATCGCGAACCGAGTTTCTTGCCGCGATTGACGGGCTCACTGAGGCACAATGGAAATGGAAGCCCGCGCCGGAGCGCTGGTCAGTGGGCGAAGTCGCTGAACATATTGTCAAGGCCGAAGCGGCGCTGTTTGGCAACGTCACGAAGGCTCTCGCTTCGGCCGCCAATCCCAATTGGGAAGCGAAGACCAAAGGCAAGACGGAAACCATCGAGCGTGTGATGGCGCCGCGCCTCGGCAAAGCGCAAGCCCCGGAGGCGCTCGTCCCTGGCGGCGGCATGACCATCGCCGATGCAAAAGCCATTTTCGAAAAGCAGCGCGCCGGGATGCTGGAATTCGTCAAGACCACCAGCGCGCCGCTCAAGCAACATACCGTCGAGCATCCGTTCCAGTTCTTCAACACTCTCAACGGATACCAGTGGCTCATCTACTCGCCGCTCCATACGATGCGCCACAACAAACAGATCGCCGAAGTGAAAGCCACCGCCGGCTACCCGAAATAGCTAGGCCCGAACATATTTATTGAAGAAATCCAGCGTCCGCTGCCAGGCCAGCTTCGCTGCCGCTTCATCGTAGCGCGGCGTCGTGTCGTTGTGGAAGCCGTGATTGGTCCCCTCATACATGTGCATTGTGTGGGTGACATTCGCAGCCTTCAACGCTGTCTCAAAAGCCGCCCATCCGCCGTTGATGCGTGTATCCAACGAGGCATAGTGAATCAGCAGCGGAGCCTTGATCTTGGGTACATCGGCCGCCGGCGGCTGTCCACCGTAGAAAGGTACGCCTGCGGCCAGATCAGCTCCCAGACGCACAGCGAGCATATTCACAACGCCGCCGCCGAAGCAGAAGCCTACTGTCCCGATTTTGCCCGTGCATGCGGCGTGCGCCTTCAGCCACTTTGCCGAGGCGACGAAATCCTCGCTCATCTTCTGCCGGTCCACCTTTGGGAAGAGCTCTCGTCCCTTGTCCTCATCGCCGGGATACCCCCCGACGCTCGTCAAACCGTCTGGAGCAAATGCAATGAAGTTGGCCACGGCAAGCCGCCGCGCAACATCTTCAATATAAGGATTCAGCCCGCGGTTCTCATGCACCACCAGCACGCCGGGCAGCTTGCCGCTTGCCTTGGCCGGCATCGCCAGATAGCCCTTGATCGACCCGTTGCCCGCCGGACTCTGCACGGTGGCGCGCTCGGTCCTGATGCGGCTATCGTCCTTCGCCACCTGGTCCGCCCAGGCGAAATTCGGCCGCAGGCTCTCCCATATGGCCGTGGCCGTCACGCCGCCGGCGGCATACCTCTGCGCGCCGTCGAGAAATGCCCGGCGGTCGATGTCGCCGTGCACGTACTTGTCAAACAGGTTCAATAGTTCCTGTGGATAATCGGATGCTTTTTTCCGCTCCATGTCAGCCCCTAATGTGGATTTTCCCCGTTGCGGCTACGCTGCGGGAAAGAATACCACACCCACAGTGGAGACTATGAGTAAAGCTTAATAACCATACGCGCATAGCGTGCGTCAACATGGGTATATGAGACCCGTGCACCTGCTGCTTGCTATCACGATGGCTGTTCTGCCTGCCTCGGCTGCGCGCAGACACTCACGCCCGGCCCAGAAGGACGGCGCGAACTTCGCTGCCTCAAAGCACACCCGTCAGCGCAACATATATGTCGGCGTCGGCGACGCATTCATGCCCTACATCCTGAACGGTGAAGGCGCGGTCACCAAGATCCGCTTTCTCAACATGGAGAACGAACCCGTGGAGTTCGACTTCTTCTTTGTTGGCGACGATGGCTTTGCCAACTCCGTGGAGCTGAAAGACCTCACAAAGGTATCGAGCATAAGAGCCACTATCCCTGCAAACGGCGCGACTACCATCGAGACCAGCGGACGCGGTGACGATCAGGTTTCCTGGGCTTTCTTTGATGCCGGCAAGTCGAAGATAGCTACCACTGTTTCCGTGGAACTGAACGACGGCGGTTTCATTAACGGATCCAGCTACCCGGCGTCGAACGTGCTCGAGCGTGTCGTGCGCGTGCCTTTCGACAATACTACCGGTTCTGATTCCGGCATCAACTTCGTCAACCTCGACGACGTGGAAGCCGTGCTCACGGTCACCGTGCGCGACATCGACGGCAACCAGATCTACCTTGGCACCATCCGCGTCCCAGACCTCGGCGCGGGCGACTTCTACCCGATTGACGTCACCGACCAGGCGGAGGGCATCCGTGGCAGTATCGAGGTTGCTATCCCGTCGAACTCAATCGGTGGTGTGGCGGTGAACGGCATCCGCTTCTTTGACAAGGGTGGCATCGACCTCTACCCCGGCTTCGCAATGCCGCTTCCGTAGACGCGCCCTAGCGCACCGGCGAACACACCTCTGTCATGGTGTGCGCCCGCGACCCGTCCGCTCCCACGCCCTTCAACAACTCCTCGAACGTCTGCAGCGGCGCGCTGTTCCCGCTCCTCCCCACCGCTGGAATGAGCGCCCACTTATCCGCCGCACTCAACCGTGTCGACTCGCTCGTTCCATCGGGCTGCAATCCGCCGTCATCAGCCTCCGCGTGTCCCACCGGAACGCACAACTCCGGATGATCGAACGGCGCGCGTTCAAATCGCACCCGGTCATCCGTCAGCGCCTTTAGGAACGCCACCAGCGCCACCCGATCGGCCGCACTCATGTTGATCCGGTTCATCCCGGGCCCGAGGTTCCCATCCCCCGGAAAATCGCCGCGCCGGCCGTAGAAGTCCACCACCTGTTCCAAGGTCGCTTGGCTGCCGTCGTGGAAGAACGGCCCCGTCAGCTCGACGTTACGCAGCGTTGGCGACTTGAACACGCCTTGTGCGTTGTTGCCACGCGCAGCCGGGAACAGCGGCAGTCCAAACGAATCCTTCGCTGCCGCCCCGAGGTCATCCGCCACGGGAGTCACGCCTGTGCGAAATAATCCGAAACCACCGGGAGGCGTCGTGCTGCGCGAACGGTTTCGCACATTCGAGAACGACGCCGCCGTGAACTCGCCGCCCTGATGACACTCATGGCACTCCGAGCCTCCATTGAACACCTGCAACCCGGTGCGCTCCTGCGCGGTCAACGCAGTCGAATCACCTTCGGCGAACTTGTCGAACCGCGATTCATCCGACACCAGCAGCGCTTCGTAGGCCTGAATCGCGAGCCCGAAAAACAGCGGGAAATTCTGTTCCATCTGCGTGTATCCATCGGCGTCGAGCGTCTCGGATTCCCAGTACTCCGGACGGAACGCCGCCCGAATCATCGACGCGTACGACGAGTCCGCGAGCAGGCCCGGCCCATCGGGATTGGCGAACGCACCGAGCAGGCTGTCATCGGCGGCCACGCGTTGCCGCGCCAGCGGAGCCACGCTCAGCGTCTTGCGCGCCAGTTTGTTCCACGTGCGCCCCTCATACGACATCTCCACTTCGTTCAGCGGCGGACCCACCGCCTGTGACGCGAGGCTCGCATTGTCCATCCGCACCGGCTCGCTCACCAGCGCGCCGTCCCGCACTACCAGCGCCTTCCACGTTGTGTCGGAATCGCCGAACGGCGTCGCCCCAGTGAAGACATTACTCGCGCGCCCATCCCAGAAATTCACCACGTTGAACAAGGCGTTGATCACCGTGGGGGTGTTGCGCGCGGTCACCTGCCGTACCTTTAACCCGCCCATTACGAACGCCGCCGGGCCTGCTTCTTCCGCTCCAAGATCCGCGCCGGTCCCCGTGGTCACGTCCTGAAACTTCCGGTAGATGATGCCCGCTGATCCCGCCACCTGACGGTTGTCGCGCAAGAATCCCGACCTGTTGTCGGCCGGATTGGAAAGCAGGCGGAACGGAAACGCCCCCTCCTCCAGCACCTGATTCACTGTCACCTGCCGCACCGAATCATGCGGGCTCGAAAGCTGATTCTGCAAGCGGTGATCCGCACCCGCGTGAAAGTGACAGGTGGCGCACGCAGTCAACCCGTCGCTGCCAATCTGCACGTCCCAAAACAGCGCCTTGCCGAGCACCGCCAGTGTTTTCGTGTCCCGGACATATTTGTCCAATTCCGTTGGCTGCGGCAGCGACACGGATCTCAACGAACGCAAACCCCCAAGCTGCGCGAGCAAGGGGAAGCAAGCGAGAAGCAGACCAATCGCCGCTACGAGTGAACGCATGTGGTTTCCTCCCAGACCCGGACTATGTGGCCAGTGTACTCTGTTGTAGAGATCGTTGCATATGAACACCGACACGGAAAAAAAGGTTCGCATGAATCGCAGGCAACTCCTGGCCGGCGTTTCCGCCGCGCCCCTGATGGCGCAGGCACGCCGCAAGCGCAATGTGATTTTCATCCTCACTGATGACCATCGCTACGACGCCATGGGCTTCCTCAAAGCCCAGCCCTGGCTGGAGACTCCGCAAATGGATCGCATGGCACGCGAGGGCGCGCATTTTAAGAACGCATTTGTGACGACGGCGCTGTGCAGCCCCAGCCGCGCGTCCATCCTTACCGGCGTGTACGCGCATCGCCACCGTATCGTCGATAACAACACTCCAATCCCCACGGGCACCGTTTTCATCCCGTCATACCTGCAGAAGGCCGGCTACAAGACCGGCTTTTTCGGCAAGTGGCACATGGGTGCGGAGACCGACGCGCCCAAGCCCGGTTTCGATCAGTGGGTCAGCTTCCGCGGGCAGGGAACTTACCTGCCCAGCGCCAACGGGCTCAATGTCAATGGCAAGAAGGTTCCGCAGAAAGGCTACATTACCGACGAACTGACTGACTATGCGCTTGACTGGATTCAGTCGCTACCCAAGGAGCAGCCGTACTTTCTCTACCTTTCGCACAAGGCCGTGCACGCGGAATTCGAACCCGCCGAACGCCACAAGGGCAAGTACAAAGACGCCAAATTCACCTTCCCCGCGACCATGGCTGCAACCGGCGAGATGGCGCAACACCGTCCCATGTGGGTCCAGAACCAGCGCAGTTCCTGGCACGGCGTCGATTACCCGTATCATTCCACGCTCGACATTGATCAATACTACAAGCGCTACGCCGAGACGCTGATGGCTGTTGATGAAAGCATCGGCCGCGTCCTGGATGCGCTAAAGCGGCGCGGCGAGCTCGATTCCACGCTCGTCATCTACATGGGCGACAACGGATTCGCATTCGGCGAACACGGCCTGATCGACAAGCGCACGGCTTATGAAGAGTCAATGCGCGTGCCGCTTCTGGCGCGCTGCCCCGATCTATTTCCGGGCGGTATCACAGTGAAGCAGGTGGTTGCCGGACTCGACATCATGCCCACCGTGTTGGATGCCGCCGGCGTCAAGGGCCCCACGGAGCTCGATGGCAGGAGCTGGCTCCCACTCACCAAGGGCAACGCCGAAGGCTGGCGCAAGGAACTGCTCTACGAATATTATTGGGAGCGCAACTTTCCGCATACTCCCACCATCCATGCCATCCGCGGCGACAAGTACAAGTTCATCCGTTACCAGGGCATCTGGGACGTGGACGAACTCTATGACCTGGAAGAGGATCCCCTGGAGAGCCGCAATCTCATCTTCAGCGAAAAGCACGCGGCCATCATCAAAAAGCTGCGCGAGCACCTCTTCGATATCCTGGAACAAACCGGCGGCATGAACATCCCGCTGCAGCGTGATCGCGGCGGGCAAAACAATCAACGGAATCCGGAGAGATCGAAAGCGGCCGAGTTCCCCGCGGAATTGAAGAGCGGCCGCGGCCGGCGTCAGTAAGTCACCTCAGCCTCCGTTAAGCAAGTGGTCTTCTAGCACTACAAGCCCTTCCATGCGCTGGTGAGCGTGAGATGGAAAAATGCGGCGTTACATCTACCACGGGCCTCCCGTCGTTCCGGAGACTGGGGCTTTTGCCTTCTTGCCCACCCACACTTCGAAGTGGTTCTTAGGCGGCGCCTTCATTTTGCCGGATTTGATGAGACCGATGTTGCTGCTATCAACGACGGTCCGGGAGACGCTGTTGAGCGCGGCAGCGAGACGCCTGGCGTCGTTGGCGTCATCCTCGAAGAAGTAGCGGACTTGGCAGACATCGTCAAATGACGGGAATTTAGAGGGATCGGCGGCGTAGATCTTCGGTGCATTCGCGTCCTTCATGACATTGTGAACAGTGCCCAGCATCAGTGTGGCGATCAAACGAGTATCGTAGCAATCGGCCTTTGTAGCGCAAGGGTAGAAGACGAGGATACGTGGCTTGGGCTCCGGCTCAGGGCCAGTGGGAATCCGGACCTCTGTTTTCTCCACACGTTCGACAATACCCTGGTTCTCGGTTGTGGTGGCCAGCTTGAAAGCGCCCGCCAGTTTTATGTTGACGTCCCGCAACTGCCCTACCAGCCGCCTGTTCTGCTGGTAGAAGTACACCACAACGACCGCGGCGATGATCAGGAGCCAGGCGAACGCATCCCAGCCGCGCTGCCGCAATTGCTTTGCCTCGCATGCCTGGAGAAACACCTTCTCTTCCGCGGTGAGACCCGGGAAATCGAGAGCCTCTTTGAGTTGATCGCCCGAGTAGAAAGCAACCGGACGCTTCTCCAGAAGGAGCTGAACGGTGTCGCGCAGCAATTGACGGCGGCGCAGGCGCGGCAGTTCTTCGCGCACCCAGCGGATCAGCTCGGGCCAGTTGCGGGTAACCGATTCATGCGAGAACTCGATGACACGGTCCTTATGCCCATCCTGGTCCTCGGTGCTCGATTCCTTGAGTAGGCCGGCCTCGACAAGTTTCGCGATGAGGTTGTCCATGTCCCCTTGCGGAGCTATGAAGGCGACCTCCGAACGCAGCCGGCGGCGGCTGGTGACTTCGAGCGTGGCGCCGGGCACCACCAGCTCCAGACAGAGCGCCTTGCAACGCGTCTGATGATCGGGGATGAGCGATTTGTAGGCCTGATCGGCGGCTTCGGCAAGGATGCGTTGCGGGCTGCTGCCGAGCTGCCGATAGGCCTCCCACTCAATGCGAGACTCTGTGCGCGCGATCATCTCATCCCACAGCCTGGTCATGGTGAACTGCAATAGCGGCAGTCCCGCGGGCTCGTTCTGGATGTTGCGGACGAGATCCTGCGTGATGCGCTGGTCCACTTCCACACCAAACATTCCCGCGGGACGTTCGATGGCGTCGGTCAGTTCGGCAGCGGACATGGAGGGGACGCGAACGCGTGTGGCGGCAACAAGGTCGCCGAGCCTGGTTTCCACAAACTGCGTATCGTATTCGCTGCGCATGGTGAGCACCAGGAGGTAACGGTCTTTGTTCTCCAGCAGCGCGGCGAGGAACGTGAAAAACTCCGATCGCTCCTTGTCGCCGGCGAGAGTGAAGACCTCCTCGAACTGGTCAATGAAGAGCAGGATGCGGGTGGACACGAAGTCTTCATCAGGGAGAATCCGCCGCAGCGCCGCCAGCGGTTCAGTACCGGGGACCATGGGGCCGGCGAAGTGCCAGTCCGCGCTACCGACAAGAGCGCCGCTGCGCAGTGCGGGCAGGAGGCCGGCGCGCACGAGCGACGATTTGCCGCTGCCGGAGACGCCGAGCAAAGCGACGGAGCCGGACTGGCGGAGCCGGTCGAGCAGCACCGCTACAAGATCGCGCCGGCCGAAGAAGAGTTCTGAATCTGTTTCGCGGAACGACAGCAGTCCGCGGTAGGGGTTGCGTCCGGCGAGCTCCCCGGTGCTCTTGGGAACGAACTCGTCAAGCACCAGAGAGAGGGGCCGCGGATCGTCCTGTTGCAGGACGCTCGTCCAATAGGTAATGACACTTTGCGCATCGGCACGATCGGCGGCGATGCCGATATGCGCGCCGGCCTCCACCACTTCCATGAGGAAATCGCGGATGGAAGCGCGGATGGAGTCGGACAGGGGGGAACCATCACGGGCGGACATCAACTCCAGATGACGTTTGCGAATGGACGCGAGGCACTGCGCGGGACTGACGGCGATCATTGGATACCTCCTGGAATTGCACCACCGATGGTTGTGAGCAGGTTCTGGTCCGCGCCGTTGAACCGCTCGTTGGCAAGGTGCACGACAGCGACAAACTGTTCGGTCATGCGGCGGCGATCCTCGCGAGTCATCTCCTGCTTCAAGCGGTCGATGGCCTTGGTCAGATGGTCTTTCCACATGTCGAGACGGCCGTCGCCGGAGGGCGTTTCGTCACGGGCGTCCTCGAGCTGGCGGATAAGATGCCCAAGCTGTATTGTTACGTCCTCGAACGGCGCCGAGTCGAGGAATTGCGAGGAAAGACGGAGGTCGGCGTCGATGGACTGATAGCGGTGGTGAACCTTGCTGTAGTGGCGGATGGGATCGTCTTCGTTGGGGTTGAGATCGTCGAGTGCTGACATGATTGCGCCATCGACGGCGGGCATGGTCTGGCCGAGGACGCGCTCCAGTTGCTTGATGGCCTTCAGCAGATCGGGACGGCGCTTTTCCTGAATCGCGGTTTCGAGCGACAGGTGGACCTCTTTGAGATCGGCCTCCATGTTGAGATAGAGCACTTTGGCCTGCGGCAGCTTGCACAGCTCCGCAAAAGTGAACAGCTCGCGGCCGAGAGTGTTCGCATGAACGGTGAGTTCGGTCACGCTCGAGCCTTTGGGGAACCGCAGGTAGAGCGGGCGCAACTGGTTCAGCAATTCGAGTTGACGGGTGTGCAGCCAGGCGTGGATGCGCTTGAGGTTTTGCACGCGGACCGCATTGCCGGGCCTTGCTGGTGCGGCTGCGGAGATGACGGGCGGCACGATTGGTAAGGCTGCCGCTGGGGCGTCGATCCACTTGCCTTTCGCCTCGAGATCGTGGCGGATGGTGATGAGCGGAATGCCGACATTGCCGCTGTCGTCCCCGAAGTGATGGAGCGCGACTGCTTTCCATCCTGTGGTGAACACGGGCGAGCCGGAAGACCCGCACTCGGTGTTGACCGAGTAAACGACGCGGCCGGCTTCGGTACGCAGGATCTCGCCGGGCGTGATGGCGAGAGGCTCGGCGTTGGGATGGTGAAGGATGTACTCGATATCGCCGGGAGTGAAGGCATCGTCGTGGAAGGAGATGGGCGCTACGGCCGGGCTACCTTGCAGACGAACCACCGCGTAATCGAGGTTCTCCTTGGGGCTGCTGGCGTGCTCCCAATCGGCCGCCAGGCGGAAGGGCTGCCCCTCGGCGTCTTCGCTGCGATAGTCGAAGCGAACTCCGCAATCCGTGGGCTGATTGCCCAACTCCGCCATGAAGTCCACGACGTGGCGGTTGGTAAGCACCAAGTCCTTTCCGATGAGGAAGGCGGTGCCACCGACGCGCGGATTGCCGAGCGGGATCTCGAAACGGCCGACGGCGCGGGCGCAGGCGTCCTGGAGAGCGCGGGACTCCTCGAACGGTAGCGTCAGCACCTGCTTGAGGACCTTGGCTTCGAAGCGGCCTTCGGGCTTGGCCGGAGTGGGCGACGTATGAATCACTTCGAACGCCACCTGTTTCAAACGTTTGTTGGCCGCATTGCCAGTGATGGCGCCGGCCAGCAGGTCGTCCACGCGGTCCTGCGCTTCGGCCCATTCCACCAGATTCAAGACCACGTCATCCAGTTTTCCTTCGCCGGCAATCACGGCGAGCTTCGCGTCCAACTCAAAACGGACCATTCCCTTTAGCGCGGCGTAGCTGGGGAAGGCCTCCAGCATTGCCTCGCAGAGCGCCTTGGCCTGTTTACCTGTCAGTTGCATGGAAGCTCACCGTGGTTGCCTTTGGGTTACGGTTCTCCTGCCGCTTTCCGCTTCGCTTTCGGCCGAGCGGGCTCTCCGAGGAATGCCATTTCCGCGGTGGAAAGAAGGATCGGCTTAGGCCCGAGCATGACGGCCTCTTCGCCCGGAGCAGGTTCAGCCGAAGCCATGGTATCGACTTTGGCGAGAACGCCGAAATCGAGTCTGGTGGCTGCGGCGATGGTCGAGATGGGCACCTGGAACGTGTTCCAGTCGCCGAAGACGATGGCTTCAGTGAAGTCTTGAATCATCTTGCCCTGGCTCAGGACGTAACCGGAAGCGTAGAGTTCACCGGTGTCGGCGTCAATGGCGGCAACGACTTTCCAGAACTCCCTGGGAATCCTGCCGAGGTTGGGGAAATCAGGATCGCTCGGATCGTCGTCACGGAGGACGGGGCCGGTGAACACGGAGACCTTGAGTCCTTCCGTACGCGAGCTGCCGAGGATAAAATTCTCGAGGCCCTGCCATGCGTTAGCGCGCTGGTTGAGGTCGGCGTGTTGTGGCGCGGCGTTGGTGTAGTGGAACGTATCGAAGTTGGCTTCGAGCGCTTCAGCGGCCGAGCCCCAAACGGGATCCTCGCGGCGGACCATGTGACCGCGGTCGACGACATCACGGCCATAATCCTTCTCGCCCAACTGCATGTTCCTGGGGAGGCGCAGATCCTGGAACCACTGATCGTCACCGCGTTTCACTTTGCGCGACTTGGCTCCATCGATGTTGACGGCGGTGTAAATGGGGACCTTGCGCGATTTGGAGTACTGCACCGAGAAGTGGCGATAGCGAAGCTCCTTCGTCTTTTTGCCGTCGGCGCCGGTTGCTTCGGCGACGTCGTTGCCAAAGGCGGCGAGGCCCAGCAGCGGTACTTCCAGATCTTTGCTCTTGCCGAGGAAGTTCTTTCTGTAGCCGTCGCGGCCTTTGAAAAACGCGGCGGCGTGGGTGCTGTCCCTCTTTTCGAGCTTGGGGATTTCGATGCCGGCGACAACGGTCTTGAGCCCTCGCAGTACCTTGCGGATGGATTGGGCATCGAGCGCGAAGTTACCTTTAAGGTAGGTGCCGGCGAAGTGAAGTCCAACAGCTTTGCCGGAGTTGAGGTCGAAGACCACCGAGCCGGAATTGCCTCCCAGCGTGGTGGCGTCATGCATGAGGATACCGCCGCTGGAAGGTTGGCTGATCTCGCCCGGGGCGAAACGTTTCACATCGAAGATGTCGCCGAAGTAGTGACGGATCCGGTCGGGGTCGTTGCGGTCAGGGTCATCGGCGGGATAGCCGACGATGCCGATTGGAAGGCCCTTTTTAGCTGCCGTGGTGTCGGCGAGTTCGATGGGAGAGGGGAGCGGAAAATCGGCCTCCACTTCAAACAAAGCGATGTCAAGATTCGGATTGGCGGAGAGGAATTTCACTCGAACCAGGTTCGCCTCCTGGCTCCCGTCAGCACCGAATTCCTCTTTGTAATCGAGCCTGGCTTTGAAAGGAAATCCTGCCGCGGAGGCGCGGAAGCGGAATCCACCTCGAGGGTTTGCTTCCGCCACCAGCTCGGCGACGTGCCGGTTTGTGACGGCGATGTTCCTGTCGATCATCCAGCCGGTTCCGGCCCAGTCCATGCGATGGAAGAGGAACTCGATACGGCCAGTGCCGGCAATCACGGTGTTGATTTTCGACCGATTCGGTTCCAACTGGTTGGCGAGTTTCTTTGTGGGCGGTTTGACGTACGTCCCATCCTTGACGAGCAACGGGGGACGGCCGACTTTGCGAACAATGGCTTCAAAAACGCCGCTGTTCATTCCCACCATTTCGCGAGGGGCGATGCCGAATGCTTCAAAACCACCACTGGTTCGCGTTCGCGGAGGATCGAGGACGCGTTGGATTACGGTGTTGTCGACGCCGGGGATGTTGAGCTCTCCCTTTGAGGCGAGGCCCAGCAGTTGTTCCCGGATCTCCGGATCCTGATCGAGGATCTGATTGGCGCGATGCAATGCTTCTTCGCCGGCCATTGATTGACTCCTGTACGGACAAATCTGGCCATTCAGAAATGGCTCACCGTTATCAGCGGAATTCCGGCAGGAAAGAGGACATTGGCGGCTCTTTTCACGAGGCCGGAATCAGTTACCCAACGATTAATACACCAGTTTCATACCGAACACAATGGAGCGTTGACTTCCGGGGGTGGAGGTGATGCTCCCGAAAGCGAGATTCGTCGGATTGGTATTTGGCGCAGCGAGGTTTGTTCTATTGAGGGCGTTGAGGAATTCGGCGCGGAATTCCATGCGCATCTTCTCGGGGAGTGTAAAACGTTTCATGCCGGACATGTTCCAGACGTCGACGGCGGGTGCGCGTACGCCGGAGAAGCGGGTGGAGAGGCCAACCAGGTTGGAGGCGAGCTGGTCAGCGGCGTTGCGGTTGAAGGCGTTGATATTGAACCAGCGCGCGATGGTTTTGGCGTCGCCGAGAGGGATGTCCTGCAGCGAGCCGGTGAGTAGAGCGTTGCCGAAGCCAATGGGCGCGCCGGTGTGGCGCTGCCACGACGCAGAGCCCTGCCAGCCTCCGGCGATGTGTCTGACTACGGGCGTGTTGCCGTTGAAGAGCGGTTTGCCGCGACCGAAGGGGACCTCGTAGATCCCGCTGAAATGCACGACGTGAGTACGGTCGAGATCGGAGATCAGCTTTTCCGGCCGCGGGTCGCTGCCGTTGCGGAAGGCAGTGGCTTCCATGAATTTCGACCAGACCCAGTTGAACTGCGCCGTGAAGCCGTTTTGGAAGCGGCGCTCGGTGAGGACCTGCATGGAGTGATACCAGGAGTAGCCGTTCGGCTCGTTGGCGGAAACGCCGGTGAAATGCGGGTAGGGACGCAGCAACTGCGAGCGGGCGACGGTGGTTCCGGCGAGTCCGGTGGAGGGCAGCAGCGGGTAGAAGGGATTCGCCACTTGCGCAGCGAGGTAGTTGATGGTGGCGGTGTCACGCACCGGCGATTTGGAAAGATACTGTTCGGGTATGGCGTTGTACTGGCGCGAGGAATCGAGCCTGGTGCCGCGGCTGGCGACGTAAGAGACGTCGACGAAGATGCGCTTCGGCAACTGATGCTGGAGGCCGAAGCTCCAGCGCTGGAGATAGCCGGCCTTGAGTTCCGGTAGGAAGACGCTGACGCCCTGGCCTAGTCCGGTACGCAGTCCAAGGCTTGATCCGAGCGAGGGCACGAAGCCGGAAGGGAACGGGTTGGAGAGCGAAGCGATGTAGGTGAGGCCGTTGTCCAGTGAAGGATTGAGCGCGGTGGCAGCGGTGAAGCCGGTTTGATTGACAGCCTGGCGATCGACGCCTTGCGGGACGTAGAAGATGCCATAGCCGGTGCGAATGACTGTGCCGGGGCGCGCTTGCCATGCGATGCCGATGCGAGGCGCGAAGTTCCATCGCGAGGCTTCCCAGATCTCACGCGGGAGCCCGCCAATGCCTGCGAACGTGAGTCCGCCGTTGACGCGGAATTGGGACGCGGGAATTTCGGGGATCGGGTTTCGCGTGTAGGCGGCGATGGCCGCGGAGGCGATTGGGTTGGCGGTGGTGGCATCGAAGTTGCGCACCGAACGGTTGAAGCGCTCCGTCATCGGAGAGTCGTAGTCATAGCGGAGGCCGGCGTTCACCGTGAGCGTCCTGCTGATGCGCCAGTCGGATTGAAAGTAGAGCGCGTAGTTCATCGACTGGTCGGCATAGGAATCGTTCTGGCTCACGGAACCTTGCGAGGGAATGCCGAGGAGGAAGGAAGCCATGCCCTGGCCCGTGGGCGCGGCGGCGGCGGTGTCGAGAGGACCGTTGGTCCAACGCGAATTGAACGTAAGGCTGGGGTTCATCGGCAACAACTGATACTGGTTGTTGCGGTAGACGCGGTACTCGCCGCCGAAGCGGAACATAGTTGTGCCACGGGTCCAGGAGACATCGTTCGATGCGGTGAGGTAGGTGGTCGTATCCTCGTTGTTGGCTGCACCGCCAATCGACTGATAGCCGGCAACGGCGAGGGTTGGGAACTGGCGGGCCTTGGGATCGATGGCGGCGGAGAGCGCTGGGGAGTAGCCTGCACCAACGAGGTCGAAGCCGAGCATTTCGGGAGTGCTTGCCTGGCTGAAGCGCGTGAAGCCCATGCGGAAGTTGTTGACGAGCGATGCGGAGAGGACGTACACGTCATCGAAGACGGCCGCCTGGCTGCGACGCCAGCGGTCAGTGACGTTGGTCTTGTTGTCCTTGACGATGCCGTTGCTGATGAAGAGCTGGCTGCCGTGATTCCAGCGCACGAACATGCGATGACGGTCGCTGAAGTTGTGATCCACTTTGCTGACGAGGCTCACCTGGCGATTGATGTTGGAAGATTGGGTCTGGTAGTTGTTGGTGCCATTGGGGAGTCCAGCGAGGTTGGGCTCGGGATAGAACTGGAGCAGATTCTGCGCAGTCTTGTCCAAACGCGCGGAGGGAAGAATGTTTCCGGGGAACGGAGTGCGGGCGAAGCGTCCGCCGGCGGCCGCGGTGGTGGTGAGAGGGTCGTAGATCTGGTAGACAGCGCCGAGTGGGAGGAGCGCCGAGAAGTCTCCTTTGCGCTGCGCAAGGGTGGGCATGGTGGACAGTCCTCCGAGAGTGGATTGGGTGCGGTAGATCCCCTCGTAAGAGAAGGTCCAGAAGGTGCGGTTGCGGCCGTCGTAGAGTTTGGGGAGGACGACGGGGCCGCTGGCGGTGCCGCTCCAACGGTTGAGGATGGTGAGCGGATTGACCTGCGCACGTTTGGCCTCGGTGAGCGGGCCGGTGGCGGGATTGTAGAGGAACTGGCGCGAGAAGAGCGAGAGCGCCCAGAGGTGTTGATTGGTGTGGAAGAACTGCGCCACCCAGTGGAGTTGATTGGTGCCGGTCTTGAGTACCATGTTGACGTTACCGCCGGGGACGCGGCCGACAGTGGCGTCGTAGGTTGCGGTTTGCACTTTCACTTCGGCCACCATTTCGGTAGGCGGCGAATAGGCGGCGTTGCGGCCCCACATACTGGGTGCGCCGTCAATGGTGAACTCGACGTTGTAGGTGCGCGCGCCGTTGACGGCAATGTTGGAGAGCACATCCACTGCGCCGGTGCCAAGGCTGGGATGATTGGGTGCGGCCATGTTGATGACGCCGGGGGCGTACTGGGCGAGGGTTTGACTATTGCCGGCGGGAAGCGGAAGGTCGACGATGCGGCGTGTGTCGGTGACTTGGCCAAGACTGGCGGAAGCGGTGTCGATGAGGGAGACGCGGGCCGAGACCTGAACGGATTCGGAGACTTGGCCAACGGTGAGGGTGAAGTCCTGTTGGAGACGGTCGGCCATGCGGACTTCGACGCCGGATTGTTTGATGGTCTCGAAGCCTTGCGCGGTGACGGTAATGGCGTATGCGCCCGGGGCGAGGTAGAGGAGTTCGTAGACACCGGCGTCGTTGGTGGTAGCGGTGATGCGGACGCGTGTTTCGGTCTGCATGGCTTCGACGGCGGCACGCGGGACGGGTGCACCGCTGGGGTCCTGGATGCGGCCGGTGATGCGGCCACGAGCGTCCTGCGCGTGGGCGGCGGTGAGAGCGATGAATAAAGCGAGGAGACGGGTCATGTGGGTACCCCCTGAGTCTGGATTTGGCTGGAGATGATTATACATGCGTCGGGAACTCATTTCGATTCCGTTTTGGTATGCACGCGGATGGGCGGGACCGAGCTTCGCGCGCCGATTGTTGATTTCAGGGTGAAATAAATCGTCTTTGTTTGTGACCGTCAAGCGGCCAATCTCAGAAGCGTGGGGGTACCTTCCAGAAGAGCCAATACTGAAGTCGAGTTCATAGCATCGAGGCGTAGGATTCGTGTCGTAGGCCGGGGTCCTTGGCTCGGGCCTGACGTTAGGGGTCACGGATAAACTGGGATCAACTCGGATGCACTCGGATCAGTGGGGTGCCCCGCTACTGTGAGACACGGACGGAGTTGGCGCCCCAAGCCTAGCACGCGGCATAACTGACAAACACATCAAACGGGAAATACTGACTCATGGAATTAGTGGCATTAGTTCGCCAATTCCTGGTTTATCATCAACATGTTGAGCTTCAACTCAAGTACACGCTGACCATGTCCGATTTGGCGCGCTTTCAATACCGCACATTCCATGCACCGCTTTTGGCCTGCCGCCGCCCTCGCGGTCGTCCTGCTGCTTTCGACACCAACGCGCGGAGACCGATGAAAGCACAACCGCTGTACAAGGAAGCTTCCACGTTCATGGTTGATCGCGAGTCCTTGATGGTGAGGAGCCGAAGCTCTGTCTGGGCTTTGCGGTGGTGCCTCGTCCAGAGCGTGCGGGAAACCGCCTCCCGATTCCTCGTCTATCTGCCCCGTGGCAGGCGGTGAGCGTGCCTTCCCAACTCCCGCCGAAATGGAGACCTTCCGTGAACTCGTCCGCAACTACTGCTGACCTCCGCCACTCTCCCTCGCTACACTAAAACTTCGCCCCATGTCCGATGCGGATTCCAAGACCATAGCGGTGCTCGCTGAAAAGCCCTCCGTCGCTCGCGACATCGCGCGCGTGCTCGGCGCCGACAAGAAGGGCGAAGGCTACCTCCACGGCAACGGCTACGTGGTGACGTGGGCCATCGGACACCTGGCCGCGCTTGCGCAGCCCGCCGAGATCAACCCCTCCTGGCGGCAATGGCGTCGCGACACGCTGCCCATGCTCCCCAGCGAATGGCCGCTAGTCGTTTACGACAAGACGAAAGACCAGTTCGAAACCGTCCGAAAGATCGTCAACTCGCCCAAGGTCGCTCAGATTGTATGTGCCACCGACGCGGGCCGCGAAGGCGAACTCATTTTCCGCTACATTTACGAAGCCGCGCACTGCACCAAACCCTGCGCGCGGCTGTGGATCTCCTCGCTCACTCCCGACGCCATCCGCAAGGGTTTCGATTCGCTCAAGCCCTCCACCGAGTACGATCCGCTCGCCGACGCTGCCCGCGGGCGCAGCCGTGCCGATTGGCTAGTGGGCATGAACCTCTCGCGTGCCTACTCGCTCGCTTTCAATGAAGACCTGTCCGTAGGACGCGTGCAGACGCCGACGCTCGCCATGCTGGTGGAGCGCGAGCTCACGGTGCGCAATTTCGTTCCGGAAGATTACTACGAAGTCGTCGCCACCTTCCAACCCAAAGGCCGGCCGGAGACGGACCGTTATGAAGGGACCTGGTTTCGCGACCGCCCGGCGAATGCGGCGGACCACCCTGCGAACGCAGCAAACAAAGAGTCGCTGCAACAGTCGATGCGCCTGCCGGCCGACGGCGAAGAAGCCAAGCGCATCGCCGCGCGCGCCCTCACCGGCCAGGCAGCCATCGAGTCGATCAAGAGCGAGACGCAGCGCATGCCGCCTCTCCCGCTCTACGACCTCACTGAACTGCAGCGCCACGCCAACCGGCTCTACGGCTATAGCGCGCAGCAAACCCTCGACATCGCGCAGGCGCTGTACGAAAGGCACAAGCTGATCAGCTATCCGCGTACCGACAGCCGCCACCTGTCGCAGGATGTCGCGCAAACCCTCCTGCGCGTCACCAAAGCCATTGAGTCGCCCTATCACCCACACATCGCCCCCGGTACTGGACAGCGTCCGCTCGGCCGCCGGTTCGTCGATGATGCAAAGGTCACCGATCACCACGCCATCATCCCCACGCCAACGACTCCCAACCTCGGTGCGCTCTCCACTGAGGAGCACCGCCTCTACGACCTCGTTTGCCGCCGCCTGCTCAGCGCCTGGCACGACGACCACATCTACTCTACAACCACGGTGATCACGGCCATTCGCAACCCCGATATCATCGACCGGTACCACACCTCCGGCACCGCGGTTGACCAATTGGGATGGAAAGTCCTCGACATCGCACCGCCGAAGAAAGCTCCGAAAAAGGGCGACGCTAAGGGCAAGGCCACAACCGAAGAGCAAGCCGGACAAACCCTCCCCCCCGGCCTGCAAGTGGACCAGCCGCAAGACGTCATCGAAGCCGAAGCAGTAAAGAAGAAGACCCGCGCGCCGAAGCGCTTCACAGAAGGCACGCTCCTCACCGCCATGGAGACCGCGGGCAAAACGCTCGACGAAAAAGAGCTCTCCGATGCGATGAAAGAGACCGGACTCGGCACGCCGGCCACACGCGCGTCCATCATTGAAGTGCTGCTCAAGCGCCAGTACATCCTCCGCAATGGCAAGAGCCTGGAAGCTACCGACAAAGGCATCCGCTTGATTGAAGTGGTCCACCCGGAAGTGAAGAGCCCGGCCATGACTGGCCAGTGGGAAGCCCACCTGCAGCGCATCCATCGCGGTAAAGCCGAACTCACACCTTTCCTGAAGGGCATCGAGCAGTACGTCACGGAAGTGGTGGGCAAGGTGGGGCAGACCAAAGCGCCGCCGCGCAATGGGCCTTCGCCCGCGCCGCAGCGTGCCGCCGATCCGGAGCCGGTATCCGCGCCCAAGGAAAAACCAGAAGTCCAGCCCGGCGACACACCCGAATCCATCCTCCACCGCGCGTTCGGATTCTCCTCTTTCCGCCCCAATCAGGAAGCCGTTTGCAAAGCGGCTATCGAAGGAAACGACGTTCTGCTCGTCATGCCGACCGGCTCCGGCAAATCGCTCTGCTATCAGCTTCCCGGCATCGCGCGCGGAGGCACGACGCTCGTCATTAGCCCATTAATAGCCTTAATGGAAGATCAAGTAGCCAAATTGAAAGAGTACGGTTTTGCGGTGGAGCGCATCCACTCCGGCCGTGACCGCGGCGCGTCGCGCCAGGCCTGTATCGACTACCTCGCCGGCCGTCTGCAATTCCTCTTCATCGCCCCCGAGCGTCTGCGCGTCAGCGGCTTCCCAGAGATGCTTGCCAAACGCAAACCCACGCTCATCGCCATCGACGAAGCGCATTGCATTTCCCAATGGGGTCACGATTTCCGGCCTGACTATCGCATGTTCGGACAATACCTGCCCTCTCTGCGGCCCACGCCCGTGATGGCCCTTACCGCCACTGCGACGCCCCTAGTACAAGACGACATCTGCCGCCAACTCGACCTCGGCCAGGCGTCGCGCTTCATCCATGGATTCCGCCGCGACAACCTTGCCATCGAAGTAGTAGAGGTCGCCCCCTCGCAGCGTGGCCGCCTCGCCGAAGAACTGCTTGAAGACGACGACCGCCGTCCCGCCATCATCTATGCGCCCACACGCAAGCAGGTGGACACGCTCACTCACAAACTGCGCGGCGAATTCTCCACCGCGGCCTATCACGCCGGGCTCGACTCCGATCATCGCAAGCGCGTCCAGGAGCAGTTTCTCAACGGCCAGGTCGAGGTGATGATCGCCACCATCGCCTTCGGCATGGGCATCGACAAGCCCAACATCCGCACCGTCATTCACACAGCGCTGCCCGGCAGCATGGAAGCCTACTACCAGGAAATCGGACGAGCCGGACGCGATGGCAAACCCAGCCGCGCGGTCCTCATGCACTCCTACGCCGACCGCTACACGCACGACTTTTTCTTTGAGCGCGACTATCCCGACGCGAAGATTCTCGAAGGCATTTACAGCCGCCTCCGCGAAACCCCAATCGAGAAGGAGGTCCTGCAGCAGCAATCCCGCCTCGGCTCCGACGAATTCGACAAGGCGCTCGAGAAACTGTGGATTCACGGTGGCGCTATCATCGATTACGCCGAGAACGTCACCATCGGTGCACCCAACTGGAAGCCTTCCTATCTCGCGCACGGTGAGCAAAAGAGCGCCCAGATCGAACTGATGATCCGTTACGCCGAGACCAATCAATGTCGCATGGCGACGCTGGTGCGCCACTTCGGCGACGTTGCGGACGGCCGTACCAACTGCGGCATTTGCGATTTCTGCGCACCCACCGATTGCGCCGCGCAAGCCTTCCGCCCTGCGATGCCGCAGGAGGCCGCCGTCGCGCGCAAGGTCGCTGTGGCCCTCGTGGGAGGCGAACAGCGTTCCACCGGCAAGCTCCATACCGAAGTCTGCCCGCGCGGCGAACTCATCCGCGATCAATTCGAAGAACTGCTCGGCGCAATGGCTCGCGCCGGCTTCCTCAGACTCGCCGACGCCGTATTTGAAAAGGACGGCCGCCAGATCCCCTATCGCACCGCGCGGCTCACTGGCGAAGGCCGCAGGTTGGTGAGTGAAGCCACGCCGCTGGAACTCATCCTGAAAGAAGCTGTAGCCGCGCCCTCCAAGCGCAAACGCAAAAAGAAGGCCGCCGCCAAAACCACTTCGAAATCAAAGCCTCGAGCGGCCGCCGCCCCCAAGCAAGCCCCATCGCAGGAGGAAGCACCGGCGCCCGCGAACGAATCCACTTCCGCCCTTGAGAAAGCTCTCAAAGCATGGCGTCTTGAAGAAGCCAAACGGAAGAACGTCCCCGCATTCCGCATCTTCTCCGATCAGGCATTGCATGCCATCGCCCAGCGCCGCCCCGCCACCGCCTCCGAACTGGTTGCCATCCCCGGCCTTGGCATCAGAATCGCCGAGAAGTACGGCCACCAGATCTACCGCATCCTCAGTCAACACTCGCACTGAGGCCCGCGGAACGTTATACAATCTACAAGCTATGAAGATCCTTTTATTCGTTTTCGCCGCGACGAGCTTGTTCGGTCAGGCTCAGAAACAGGAAAGGCCCGCAATGACCTTCTTCCTCACCAGCGTCGGCGTTGGCAACGGCGCCAATCTCGGCGGACTCGCCGGCGCGGACGCACATTGCCAGAAACTCGCCGCCGCCGCCGGTGCGGGAAACAAGACATGGCGCGCCTACCTCAGCACGCAGGCCGCCGATGGCAAACCCGCTGTCAACGCCCGCGACCGTATCGGCAACGGCCCGTGGCACAACGCCAAGGGTGCGATGGTTGCCAAAGACCTCGCCGAGCTGCACGGCGATAGCCTCGAGCTCGCCCGCCTCGGCAACAAAATTACGAAGAACAACGCCATCACCGAGAAGGGGGAGCTTGTGAACGGGGTCGGTGACAAGCCCAACATGCACGACATCCTCACCGGCTCGCAGCCTGACGGCCGCGCCTACACAGACTCCGCGGATCACACCTGCAAGAACTGGACGAGTGGCGGGGAAGGTACCGTGCAACTCGGCCATCACGACCGCAACGGTGGTGGCATCTCCTGGAACTCGACACACGCTTCGCGCGGTTGCAGCCAGGCGAACCTCGTGGGCACGGGTGGCGCGGGACTCTTCTACTGCTTCGCCCCGGGCAACTGAACTCAGGCACTGTTACGAAATAATTCTGCCGATCCAGGAAACCGCTTGCTGACGCGCGCGGCTCTGTTGCGCATTCCAGCGCCCCTCTACTTGCGGGCGACGAACCCACGGTGAATCGCGTTCAACGACGGTGCTCCGAACTGCCGCATCGCCAGTTCCAACTCCGCACGCAGAATCGTCAGCACCTGTTCGACGCCCGCTTGTCCAAATGCCGCGAGGCCCCAAATGTAGGGCCTTCCGATTCCCACCGCTCGTGCTCCCAGCGCCAGCGCCTTGAACACGTCCACGCCGCGCCGGAATCCGCCATCCACCATCACCGGCATCGCACTCCCCACCGCCTCCACCACCTCGGCCAGCGACTCAATCGACGAGCGCCCGCTCTCCTCCGCGCGTCCGCCGTGATTGGACACGACGATTCCATCCACGCCATGTTCGCGGCACAATACGCCGTCCTCCGCCGTCGTGATCCCCTTCAACACCAGCTTCATCTTCGTTGACGCTTTCAGCTTGTCGACGAACGCCCACGTTTGCGAAGGCGCGCTGAAAGGCACGTCCTTCATTTCAATCCCATCGAACATTGGCTTGCGTTTCAGAAAGCCCGCGCCCGGCCCCTGCGGCGTGTCGTGACAGGCCTCGCATTTGCGGGTGTCGAGCTTGCGCATGCGCTTCTCCGTCTCCGTGCTGCGCCCCGCCGGAAGGTCGACTGTGAACACCAAAACCGGACACCCCGCGTTCTCGGCACGCTTCACCAGCCGCTCGGTCACGCTCCACGACGACGTTGTGTAGAGCTGATACCAGATGGGCCGGCCGGCCGCCTTCGTCACTTCCTCAACGCTCGAGTTCGTCACGGTGGAAAGAATCTGCAGCACGCGTTGTTTGTTGCCCGCGCGCGCCACCGCCACTTCGCCCTCCGTATGAAACGCCTTCTGGCTCCCCACCGGCATGATCATCAGAGGCGTTTCCCACCTGGTGCCGAACAGCGTCACCGAGGTATCCACCTTCTCGACATTCACCAGCCGGCGCGGCCGCAGATAGAACTTGTCCATTCCCTCGCGATTCGCCCGCAATGTCGCATCGTCAATTACGCCGGTAGCCATGTAACCGAAATGCGCCGGCGGCAAGACCTTCCGCGCCACCGCTTCAAAGTCCATCACGTTGATGGCATCTTTCGGATTCGCGATCATGCCGCTCTGTGCCCAACTCGCCCCGCTGAGTGGACTCCCGGCGAGGAAACGAAGAAACTGCCTGCGATATTCGATCATACGGGTGACCAGTATATCCCGTCGCCGTCATTACCACGGAAAACGAAATGCCGTGTCGCATTACTCGCCCTTCGCCGTGAAGCTGACCTGATCCGAACCTCCTCAGGGCCTCGCCGGTAGCGGCCCCAACCCGCAAAGCGTTAAGCTTTTTATTGCGCATGCTCTCTGTGTCGAAACGAATTGTACCCGTGCTCTTGCTGTCGATCCTAGGCGGCTGTGGCGGCGGCCCCGAGGGCCTCACCGGCGACATCGTCAAGTACCACCTCGAGAAGAAACCGATGAAGCTGGAAGCGGAACAGGTCACCCTCACGCCGAAGCAGTTCGAGTGCGGCTTGAAAGAAGAGCTGTGGGAACAGGCCTCGGAGAAATTCGGAGAACGCACCATCGCCCGCCTGACCGCGCAAGCCCGCGCTCTCAAGTTCGACGATGAAGTCACGGTGAGCGAACCCGGCTTCAAACTGTCCTACGTGCAAGTCCGCGGGGAACTCCCGGTGAAGATGACCGAGTACATTTCCGCCAACGAGCGTACCAAGGACGTGTGGGACGCAACGGCGAAACTTGGAGTCGTTATCCAGCACGCCTGCTTCGATAAGCCGCTGCCACTGATGGGAGTCAGGAAGGGCAAGTTCAGTCAGGACGCGCAACCCGTCTTCCAATTCCAAAAGCACGGGGAGGATTGGAAGGCCACCCAACTCGTGCACTAAGGCAGGATCGCCACGATCCTTGCCGGCCCGCCGGTGCCGCCCTTAATCTTCATCGGCAGCGCGATCAGCGTCGCGCCCGTCACGGGAACCTTCTCCAGGTTGGCGACGTTCTCCAACCCGTACAATCCCGCGCCGTACAGCACCCGGTGCACGATGAAGTCCTTGGACTGCCCATGGTCGATGCTCGCTGTGTCGATGCCCAGTCCGTTCAGCGCCCGCTGCTTCACCAGAAACTCCGCGGCCTCCTTCGACACGCCGGGAAAATGCAGGTTCGCAACATCGCCTTGTTTGTCCGTCCCCAAATAGCGCATTTTATCCGGCCAGAACCTGCCCCATCCCGTACGCACCAGCAGTACGCTGCCATTCGGAATGCGCCCATGCTTCTGCTCGAACGCCTGCAGATCGGCGACGGTCAGCCGGTAGTCCGCATTGCGCCCGCACGCCGCCGATACATCCACCACCACCGCCGCCGCAATCAGCTTCGAAACGGGAATCTGCTCCGTCGAAATGCCACCCTCGCTGAAATGAATAGGACTGTCCAGGTGCGTCCCTCCGTGTTCATTCGCTCCATAGTTGGCCGACGAGTAGAAGTACCCCGCCGGAGTCTTGCCCCACTGCGTCTTCTCCCAATGAAACCCCGGTGACGTAGGCCAGTAGATGGTCTTCTCGTCAAAAGTGTAAGTCAGGTCCATAGCCTTTGCGGAATCAATCTTCTCGCCCGCGCAAACCCCGCTTACCAGCAACACCAGCCAAATCGTGTGGTTCCTCATTGTCTCCCATGCTAGCGCGCCCGGCGGACGGTTTGCCCGTTACCAGTTGGCCTTGCGTGGAAGAGTACAAGTTCTCTGACGACCCTTTTCAGCGTAAGATTGAGGACTGCCGTTTTGGCCATTCTTATCTAGCGAGACTCGACAGTATGGATCTTACACTCACTCCGGAACAGATCCAGTTCCGTGATGAACTCCGCGCCTGGTTGTTGGGCAACGTTCCCGCGCCCATTGCCCGCGGCGCCGAGGAAACCATTGTGCAGCGCTTTGAACGTGCGCGGGCGTGGCAACGCAAAATGTACGATGCGGGTTGGGCCGGTGTCGCATGGCCCAAGGATTACGGCGGGCGCGGCGCGTCGCTTCTGGAGCAGGTGATATTCCTCGAGGAGATGGCCCGTGCACAGGCGCCGCCGATGGCCAATACGTTGGGCCTCGGACTTATTGGGCCGACGATTATTCACTACGGCAGCGAGGTGCAGAAACGCCGCTATCTCCCGAGAATTCTCAGTGGCGAGGAAATCTGGTGCCAGGGCTTTAGCGAACCGAATGCGGGCTCCGATGTGGCCGGGCTTCGCACCGAGGCTACGCTCGATCGAGACCATTTCATCGTCAACGGACACAAGGTGTGGAACAGCTACGGCTGGATCGCGGACTGGTGCGCGCTCGTGGTTCGCACCGATCCTTCCGCCGCCAAGCACAAGGGGTTGTCGTACCTGCTGGTGGATATGAAGACGCCCGGTGTCGAGGTGCGACCGATCCGGCAGATATCCGGGGAAAGCGAATTCGCCGAACTCTACTTCCGCGACGTACGTGTGCCGGTAGCCAACGTGTTGGGGAAAGTGAATCAGGGGTGGGAGGTGGCGCTGGGCACGCTGATGCATGAACGAGCCACGTTGGGTGCGAGCATCACCATCATCTACCGCCGCATGTTTGACCGCCTGGTGGAACTGACGAAAACGCGCACGCGGGGAGGCAAGCCGCTGAGCCAGGACCCTATCGTGCGGCAGAAACTCGCGCAGGCATACGTGGAACTGGAGGTCTTTCGCGTGAACCAATTGCGTTCCGTCGCGCGGGTCAGTTCCAGCGGTGTGCCCGGGCCCGAAGGCTCGATACTGAAGATTTTTTGGAGCGAGTACAACCAGCGGTTCCAGCAGACCGCGCAGGAAATCCTCGGCCCGCAAGCAGCCCTGGAAGAAGGCTCGCTCCACGCGCTCGATGGCGGCGATTGGGCGTACGGCTACCTCCGCACGCGAGGGAACACCATCGAAGCCGGCACGAGCGAGATTCAGCGCAACATCATCGGTCACTTTGTTCTCGGCCTTCCCAAGAGCTATTAGAGAGGCACACCCCAGATGAAATTTGATCTTTCCGAAACGCAGCAAATGCTGCAGAAAACCGCGCGTCAGTTCCTGACCAACGAGTGCCCGATCGCCGGGGTGCGCAAGCTCATGGAAGGAGATTCGGCCCATGACTCCGGTCTCTACAGGAAGATGGTGGAGCAGGGTTGGACCGGCCTTATCTTCGCGGAGGAATACGGCGGTATGGCGCTAGGTATGGTGGAACTGGCGGCCACATTCGAGCAGATGGGCCGCGCTTTGCTGCCTGGTGCGTTCTACTCCACCGTGGCGCTTGCCGGCTCGCTCATTCACACCGTGGGTAATCACGAGCAGAAGGCGAAATGGCTGCGGCCTATCTGTGAAGGCGCCGCGCTCGCCACGGCCGCACTGGTGGAAGATACCGGCGAATGGGATCCCGCGACATGGTCCGCCTCGGCAACGGTGGGCGAGGGCGGCTATCGGATCAACGGCCGCAAGATGTTCGTTCCCGACGCCGCGGTTGCGGACTTTATCGTGGTTGCGGCCCATTGCGCTGGTGAACTCGCGCTGTTTGTTGTTCCGAAAGATGCGGCAGGGCTGACGATTCGGCCGTTAAAGGCTTTGGACCTGACGCGCAAACTCTACGAGGTCTCGTTTGAGAACGTGATCACGGCGGAAGACGCCAGGCTCCGGAGTGGAACCGCGGCACTCGAATACGCGCTCGACATCGCCACGGTTGCTCTGAGCGCGGAGATGGCCGGCGGTATGCAACGTGTGCTCGAACTCACCGTGGAATATGCCAAGACCCGCAAGCAGTTCGACCAGCCGATCGGCAAGTTTCAGGCGGTACAACATCTTTGCGCGGATATGTTTTTGTGGTCGGAGAGTTCACGGTCGGCTGTCTACTTCGCGGCCTACGCATTGGAGAATCTTCTCACGGAAGCATCGTCCGCTGTTTCGGTAGCGAAGGTGTATGCCGGCGATGCCTATCGCGAAGTGGGTAACCGTGCCATTCAGGTCCATGGCGGCATGGGGTTCACGTGGGAGAACGACGTGCACTTGTACTACCGCCGCGCCAAGGACAGCGAGAATGCACTGGGGGACACGCGGCACCACCGCGAACGGCTTGCGCGGCTGATCATCGACGCGGCGTAGCCCCTCGCCATCGACGATTTGCTCTACCGGCCGGGCATGGATGCGCGTGAGACGGCGGAGGCCCTGAATGAACTGGCGGTCCGACTTGTTGGTATCGACGCCCCAGCGCACGGCGTCCCCACTAGGCGTCGCGGTTGGAGCGGTAACGGAGGCGGCCCCATGCGAACTCGGTTTGTTCCCACGCATCGGGCGGATCGTCAGCCGGATTCTGCATCTCGTGCTCGTATTGCGACCAGCGCCGCGCTCGTGGTTACGCGGCGGCGACAAGCACGATGCTTGCCACAGCGGCGACAAGCAGTACCCATCGCATTCAATTCCTCGACGACTCGACCAACAATTCAGCCAGTTCGGCCTGCCCCGATTCCACCGCCACTTCCTTTGCCGTCTTGCCGGCCTTGTTGCGCTTCTTCAGATCGGCGCCGTTCTTCAGCAACAGCATCGACACGTCGCGCCGGCCGTAGCTGGCGGCCACGTGCAAAGGCGTCGCTCCCGTTTCCGCGTCCACGGCATTCACCTCCGCACCGCGATCGAGCAGCATCGCGACAACCGCTTCATGACCGCCGAGGGCGGCGTCGTGCAGCGGAGTCCCTCCGCTTGCCGTGCGGGCTTTGACGTCGGCCCCTTTCTCCATAAGCAACCGGACAACGCCGGCGTGGCCCTTGAGCGCCGCATCGCCCAGCAGTGGCGTGGCTTCGGCCGGCGACTTGAGCAGCAGTGAGACTATGTCCCCTTCTCCTCGCAGCACCGCATTGCGAAGAGCGTTCCTGCGGATCGGTTCTTCCAACTTCGCACCCAGGCTCAGCAGCGCTTCCGCGACGGGCCGCTGCCGAAAGCGAAGTGCAAGTTCCAGCAACGTTTGACCATCGGCGTCCCTGCTATCGGCCGGCGAACCAGCCTCGACGAGCAGCTTCACCACATCGGCATAGCCCTTGGTGACGGCCTGTGGCAGCGTCACGGCGGAAGCCTTCGCACCTTTGGCAAGCAGCAGTTTCACCACCGCGCCCTGCCCTTTCCACGCGGCCTCATCCAGCGCATTGGCCCCCGTCTGATCTTTGATCGAAGCATCCGCGCCGCGGGCGAGCAGCAATTGCGCGATCTCCACATAACCGCGATTGGCCGCCAGGTGGAGCGGAGTGGAACCGGATTGGTAGGTGGCGTTACGATCGGCTCCGTGGTCGAGCAGCCATTCCACAACATCGCGATGGTTGGTGATGATGGCGTAGTGAAGCGGCGTCGACCCAGCCTCGCGATGGCGTACATTGACGTCCGCGCCTTTGCCGGCCAGCAGTTTCACGATCTCGATGTCGCCGCCCCATGCGGCATCCAATAACGGCGTGCCTCCGAGTTCGTCACGTTCGTTGGGGGACGCGCCTGATGCGAGCAACTTCTCGACGGCTGCGCGATCACCCGCTCGGACGGCGGAATGCAGATCCGCTGCTTCAGCGTGGCAGCAGCAGGCGGCTGAGAACAAGATGATCGCTACTCCCACGATGCGGGCTGGTCTCCGTTCTCTTTTTTCAGATACTCCATCAGGGGCTTGAAATACTCGAGCATGGCCCGGGAGCTGATGTCCTCTCCGGTCTTCTCGCGAATGATCTGCCGCCAGTCCAGCGTGGCTCCGGCGCTCAGAATCTCCGACAACCATTTGCCAACCTCTTTGTTCCCATAGTAGTTGCAATTGTGGGGATCCTGCTTGAGGATCTTGCGGGCAATATAGTCGTGAAGCTGGTACTTGATCAGGAATGCCATCGCGTAGTCGTAGTATTGGGCGGCGTCGTCGATGATGTGTGTCTTGGTGCAGCCGTCGCAGAACTCTTCGCCGCGCACGGTGGGCGCTTCCACGCCTTGATACTTCGACACCAAGTCCCACCAGCGTTTGTTGAACTGATCCACGGGCAGTTTCTTCTCGTACAGTTCGTACTCAAAGTGGGTCATCGTGCCGGCGGACCATGGAATGAAAACCACGGCACTGCTGAGCGCCTGCGCCAGCAGAAGTTGCGTCGGGTCCAACTGCTGATCCTGCGGCATGAGCCCAATGCCTTTAAGGTACGGCACCTGGCTGGCGGCGATGGCGATGAGATCGCCGATGGCTTCATGGAACGCGCGGTTGGCCCCGCGCCGAAGCACATTGGGCACTTTGGGGTTGGAGTAGGCCATGTAATAGTACACGTGGCCCAACTCATGATGCGCCGTTTCAAACCAGTTGTAGTTGGGGATGACGCTCATCAGGCTGCGAACATCCTTGTCGAGATCGATGTGCCAGGCCGACGCGTGAGTGTTCTTCTTGCGCTTGTCGCCGGGCTTGAGCTGATAGAGATCCGATTTCTCCCAGAAGGATCTGGGGAGCGGCGCCATGCCCAAAGAGGTATAGAAGCGCTCGGCCTGCTGCACGATGTACTCTGGCGTTTTGCCGCGGAAGAGCGTGTCGAGATCGGCGCCCTCCACCAGGCCGGGCCAGTCCTGCGCCCACCGGTTGCCCACCCAATGAGCAGGAAGTTTCTTCGGCAGCGTCTGGTTGTAGCGCTGGCTGAGCTTGCGGCGCGCCCACAGATGCAGTTGCTCATACAGCGGATGAAGATCGTCGACGGTCTTATCCATGGTCTGCAACATTTCATTCACAGTCATGCCGTAGTCGGCCACCTGGAGGTGAAAGTAGCTGGTGTAGCCGAGTTCGGCGGCGACGCGGTTGCGAAGGTCTCGAATCTCGGCCACGCCCTTCTTGAGATCCGTTCCGGGCTGTTTGGACACTTCCCAGATGCGCTTGCGCTCGGCCATGTTGCGCGATTTCAGAAGAGCCTCTTCGATGTCGTTCGGCGTCACAGCCTTGGCGCAATGATCGCCACGCTTCTCGATGCAGAATTCGTATCCGTTCATGATGCCTTCCAGCCGCGCCTGCGCTTCAATGCGGCGGGTGACGATATCGGGTATGGTGCCCGGTGATTCTGCGGCTGCAAGCAGGATGTTGTCAAGCTGCCGGAATTCGAGTTCGGAGAGGGAGGCTTTGGTATTGAGTAGTGTCCTCGCTTTCTGAATCACATAGCGGCTGCCGTGGAAGGCGGCGGCGGCGCGGTCCGCTCCGATGCGTTCGCCAGTGTGGGCGTCGCTCACGTCGGTAACGGATTTCCATTGCGCTTCATTGGCCACAGTGCCGAGCTTGCGTTCCATCTCGTTGTACATATTGAGAAAGTCAGTGACGTCGGCGCGTCCACCAGCGGAATTGGAGGAGGGTGGAGTCTTGGGGGAGGAGGCATAGGTGGCAGGCCCGTCCGCGGAGGTACAACCGCATAGTCCCGCCATCACGAGCACTGCAAGTGCACGAGATCGCATTGCTAAATTATGACGCATGCCAAACATTTCCGGAACGGTGACGGCGCGGCGTCGTATCACATCACATGAGAGTTTTCCTTGAGGATGCCCGCTACGGTTTCCGATTGTTACGGCGCTCACCCGGTTTTGCGGCTGTGGCGATCCTCGCACTGGCCTTGGGGATCGGCGCGAACACGGCGGTGTTCAGTGTCGTGCATGCCGTACTACTGGCTCCATTGCCTTACGCCGATATGGACCGGCTGGTGATGGTGTACGAGGATTCGTCGCGCATGGGGTTTCCGCGGAACAATCCGGCTCCGGCGAATTGGGTGGATGTTCGCAAGCAGAACACGGTGTTCACCGAGGTCGCGGCAACTCGCGGAGCGGCGTTCAGCATCACCGGCGATGGCGTGCCTGAGCAGATCTTCGCGACGGCGGCGACGGCGAGCTTGTGGCAGGTGCTGGGCGCGTCGCCCGTTTTGGGCCGGGTGTTCACGCAAACCGAGGATGAGAAGGACGAGAAGGTTGTGGTGCTCAGCCACGGGTTGTGGACACGCCGTTACGGCGGGGAAAGGTCAATTGTCGGGCGAAAGATCCTGTTGAACAGCGCACCATATATGGTCATCGGCGTGATGCCGAGAGCTTTCTCTTTTCATCGCCGTGTGGACGCGTGGGTTCCGGCTGCTTTCACGCCCGAGCATTTGGCACGGCGTGGGTCGCACTATCTCACTTGCGTGGCACGGCTGAAGCCGGGCGTGAGTGTGCAGCAGGCGCAAACCGAGATGTCTGGCATCATGAAGCGATTGGAGAACGAGTATCCGAACAGCAACAGTGGAATCGGGTCGGCGGTGGTTCCGCTTCGGGAGGCGATCTCCACTGAGTCAAAGGACCTGCTCATGGCATTGCTGTTCGCCGCCGGTTGCGTGCTGCTGATTGCCTGCGCCAACATCGCGAACCTGCTGCTGGCGCGCAGCGGCGAACGGCATCGCGAAATGGCGTTGCGATCGGCTGTTGGGGCCGGTGCTTCCAGGTTGCTGCAGCAGTTGCTGACGGAGAGTCTGCTGCTGGCGTTGCTGGGGGCTGTTGGAGGATTGCTGCTGGCGAAGTTGGGGATGCGCACTCTGGAGACTCTGATTCCGCGCACGATGGCGGAGACGCGGCTGGAGTTGGACCCGATGATGCTGGGCTTCACAATGATGGTGGCGTTGCTGACCGGTTTGCTGTTTGGGGCGATTCCGGCATGGACAGCGGTGCGCGTGGACTTGCAGGATGCGTTGAAGCAAGGCGGCAGAGGGACGGCCGGCGGACGTCATTCTTTCTTGCGAAGCGGCCTGGTGGTTGTCCAGGTTTCTCTCGCACTGACGCTATTGGCCGGCGCGGGATTGATGATGCAAACGCTGAGGAACCTCTACCAGGCGGACATCGGGATGCGAACGGATCACCTATTGACGATGGACACCTTCCCGCCTTCGAGCCGGTACCCTGATTTCGAGAAGCGGTTCGCCTTTCTCAACAGCATTCTGGAGAAGGTGCGGACGCTGCCCGGTGTGGTTTCCGCGGGGTACACTTCCAACCTCCCTTTGACGACGCGCGGCAATACTAACGGCTATGTTTTGCGAGGCCAGCCGGTGGGACGCGAGACCATCCATCAGGACGCATTGTACCGGGCTATCACGGTGGGCTTTATGGAGACCATCGGAGCGCGGCTGCGAGAAGGCCGGTTCTTCGCTGATTCCGACTCGGCCACAGCGCCGCCGGTGGTGATCATCAACGAAACGATGGCGAACCTGCACTGGCCCGGCGAGAGCGCGCTTGGCAAGCATGTTCAGGTTTCGCAGCGCGGGGCGCAGTATCCATGGCTTACGGTGGTGGGCGTGGTGAAGGAGATCCATGAGCGCGGGATTGACTTCGCACTGAAGCCGGCAATCTATATACCGCACCGTCAGGGAGCGAATGAGTGGCCGAATCCGGGGCAAATGGCGGTTCGAACGAGCGTTGCGCCGGCATCGATCGCGGAGACCATCCGGCAAACGGTGTGGAGTATCGACAAAGATCAACCGGTGTCGCGAGTGCGGACCATGGAGACTATTGTGGAAGACGAGGTGGCCCACCGGCGGCAGTCGATGATGCTGCTCGGCCTGTTCGCGCTGCTGGCGCTGGTGCTGGCGGCGATCGGGATCTATGGGGTCCTTTCGTATCTGGTGACGCAGCGTTCGCGCGAGATTGCCATCCGGATGGCTCTGGGAGCGCGTCCGGGCGAGGTGTTGCGATGGATCACGTGGCGCGGGGTCACTTTGACAGTTGCAGGGTTGCTGTTGGGCATTGGAGGCGCGCTGCTATCGGCACGGCTGCTGCGTTCGCTGCTCTACGGCGTGCAGGAACACGACGCCCGTATCCTCGCTGCGGGCTGCATGGTGCTGGCGCTGGTGGCTGTTTCCGCATGTCTCATCCCCGCGCGGCGCGCCTCACAGATCAATCCGGCGACTCTGCTCCGCGGCGAATGAATCAGGGATTACGCGAACCGCCAACTCCTCATCGCCGATCTTGGACAGCTCAATTCCCACCCAGACGGGGGGGCCGCGCCTCCGCACCCTGTGCGCTCCTGATAGCGTCGTACGAAATCCAGTACACTACCGTCTGAGATGACATATAAGCTCTTTCTATGCGGCCTGCTTTGTAGCGCAGGAGTGGCGATGGCGCAGATCGATGCCCCGAAACAGGATTGGATCCAATTGTTTAATGGCAAGGACCTCAAGGACTGGACCGTGAAAATCACTGGCCAGAACGCGGGCGTCAATTTGGGCAACACCTTCCGCGTCGAGGACGGTCTGTTGAAAGTGCGCTACGACCAGTACAAGGAGTTCAACAGCCAGTTCGGACACATGTTCTACAAGCAGAAGTTCTCGCACTACGTGGTGGCCGCCGAGTACCGCTTCGTCGGTGATCAGTGCCCCGGCGGACCAGGCTGGGCCACGCGCAACAGCGGCATCATGGTGCACGGGCAGACACCGGAGTCCATGGGGAAGGATCAGGATTTCCCCATCTCGATCGAGGTGCAATTGCTCGGCGGGTTGGGCAAGGGCCCGCGCACTACGGCGAATCTATGCACGCCGGGCACGAACGTGGTGCGCGACGGCAAGCTCTTCACGCCGCATTGCGTGAATGCCACGTCGCCCACCTTCGATGGCGACCAGTGGGTGCGTGTGGAAGCCGAGGTCCACGGGTCGGGCATAGTGAAACACTGGGTGAACGGGCAGTTGGCGCTCACCTATGAACAGCCGCAGATCGGTGGCGGATCAGTAAGCAAGTTCGATCCGGCCGTGAAGAAGGACGGGCAACTGCTGGAGGAGGGCACCATCTCGCTGCAGAGCGAGAGCCATCCGGTCGACTTCCGCAAAGTGGAACTGCTGAGCCTGGTCGGATGCAAGGACCAGAAGGCGAAGAACTACCGGCCCTACTTCACCAGGGAAGACAAGAGCGCCTGCCGCTATTGAGGGTAGATCAAAATGAAACGCCGCGACCTGTGGAAGCCCATTCTCGCCGCTCCGGCCATGCCCGCCGCCGCGCAACAGCAGGCACGAAAGAACGTCAACGGCCTGCCGCCGTTGAAGATCACCGGATTCAAGGTGATCACCACCAACGGCGGACGCAACTACCGTTGGGTGTTTCTGAAGCTGCTCACCAGCGAGCCGGGACTGTATGGCATCGGAACCGCAGGCAACCACTACCAGACGCACGCCGTGATTGCGGCATTGGAGAAGCACCTCGGACCGTGGATCATTGGGAAGGATCCGGACCGCATCGAGGACCTCTGGCAGACCTCGCACGTACGGACCTACTGGCGCAACGGGCCGGTCAACAACAACGTGCTGGCCGCCATGGACGTGGCGTTGTGGGACATCAAGGGCAAGCGCGCGGGGATGCCGGTGTATGAGATGCTCGGCGGCAAGGTGCGCGATGCGGTGCCTTGTTATGATCATGCCGGCGGACGTGACAAGGTGGCCGCGGCCGAGGGCGTGCAGCGGTCCATGGAGAAGGGCTTTCGGCACATCCGCGTGCAATTGGGCGGGTACGGCGGCGGCGGATTCATTCCTCCCGGACAGGGCTCGCGGCCCGAGAATGGCTATGCGGGTCCGGCCTTCGACGAGGAGACTTACGTCAAGGTGATCCCGGAGCTGTTCGACTACGTACGTTCAAAGGTCGGGTTTGAGCCGAAGCTCTGCCACGATGCGCACTCGCATCTCAACGGGATCAACGCTGTGGAGCTGGCACGGCGCCTGCAACCCTACCAGATGCTGTTTCTCGAAGACGTGCTCGCGCCCGAGCAGGTGCAGTGGTACCGGCAGATCCGGCAGGTTTGCACCACCCCGCAAGCGGTTGGTGAAGTCTTCACTCATCCGTTCGAGTACGTCCCGCTGGTGACCGAGCGGCTGATCGACTTTGTGCGCTGCCGGGTCTCGGCAATGGGGGGCATCACGCAGGCCAAGAAGACGGCCATCTTATGCGAGTTCTTCGGCGTGAAGACGGCCTTCCAGGAGGGCGGCGAGAACGACCCCGTGAACCAGCTTGCGGCCTACCACGTGGACATTTCGTCAACGGCCTTCGGGATACAGGAGGAGAATAGCTTCCCGCCGAGCGTGCACGAGATGATGCCTGGGGTAGCGGAGATCCGGAAGGGCTATCTGTACGGCAGCGGCAAGCCAGGACTGGGGATTGACCTGGATGAGAAGGTGGCGGCGAAGTATCCGCTCGGGGATATTCGCAATGGGGGCGCGTACCCGGCGGACCGGGCCATCGACGGCACACTGGTGAAACCGTAAGTAGCGGCGATCTCGGTGGCGCGGCCGCGCAAGGGCTATTAGAACATTCTGGTGTCCCGGCAAGCGCCGTTGGTCCGGGCGTCGCGCGCAGCGCGCCTGATTCTCAATCTCAAACAGTCCACTGTTTTCATCCGCGGCTTCATGCTTTCAGGACTCCGCCTGCCTCCCTCGAATTTCCATGTTGTCCGCGCGTCTTTCTTTCTCACGGGGCGCACGGAGGTCACGGAGACGGATTGGGTTGGTTTGGCTCCGCGATCTCCGCGATCTCCGTGTCCTCCGTGAGAGATATTCTTGCTGTTGCCTCTTCAAGACCCACGGTGTTTGCGGCCCACTTCGAATGGGATGGGCTGACAAACGCTGGACACAGCACTCTCGGCACCTTACAATTGCGCGGATGCGGAAATTACTCATAGGTAATAAGGATGCCATCCATGATCTGATTGAGGTACGGGCAGCTTTTCGCCCGAAGAACCGAAGTCAAATTGGGCTTGGAGCCGAAGCTCGCAAAGGGCTTCCATCAGGCTTGCGATCATCGGAAACCGGCGCGCCGTTTTGTGACGGCTATCCGGTTACGAGGACCGCGAAGGCGATCGGCATGCGCCTGGCTTTACGCCGTCGGAGTCGGGGACTGGATCTTCACTCCCGCACAGGCCGGCCGCCTGCGCGAGTTCTTTGAGCACGGGGATTCCTCGCTCATCTCGCCGAGCGTGTACGCGTGCCGGGGCTGAATGTCGCTCGCGGCGACCAGATTGAGCGCAACGGCACCGCGTGGTTGTGGCGATCGTCGATGGCGTTCCGCATCGGCGTCAACTACATCATTTACTCGATGACCCACTGAGGAGATTGGAATACCCCCGTGCGGCGTACGCCTTAGGCGACCTTTAAGAGATACCCCCGTATGAATTGAATCTTTACGCCTATGTCAAGCTCATCGAATTCCGACGAAAATCTCGTGCATGGTGCAGGTATTAAGAGTAGGAATTCTCTGGCTCTTTGTGGCATCCTCCGCCTCAGCCGCAGCGGTGGGCGGCACGGTGATCATCAAACGCAAGCTCACCAAATCGAAAGTCAGCGCATCTTCCGACGCCTATCAGCGCGGGGTGGCGGTGGACCTGGCGTCAACGCCCGAGCCCACCATTGCAGCGGAATTCGACCGTGTTGTGGTGTATCTGGAGGGGACTCTACCGGCGGTACCCGCGGTGCAGACAGCGGTGCAAACAGTGGTGCAAAGAGTGGTTCAGAAGAACCGCCGCTTTCTGCCGGACGTGCTGGCAGTGCCCGCGGGCTCGCAGGTTTCCTTTCCCAACCAGGACCCGATATTTCATAACGTGTTCTCGCTTTCGAAAGCGAAATTGTTTGATCTTGGGAACTACCCCAGGGATCAAACGCGGACGGTCACGTTTCCGAAACCGGGAATCGTATTTGTCAATTGTCATCTGCATCCAAACATGTCGGCGGCGATTGTTGTCACGCCCAACTCCGTGTTCGCGCGGCCCGCGAGCGATGGCAGCTTCCAACTGCCGGACGTTCCGCCTGGAAAATATACGATCGTCGCGTGGCACAAAACGGCCGGATACTTTCGCCAGACTGTGACCGTTACCGGGGCCGGCGCGGCCAAAGTCACGTTCTTCATTCCTGTGGACGAGCCCAAGCCGGCAATGGCGCGCAGGTAGCTGATGCGATACTCCACCCGCGCTTTCCTGCTGCTGTTCCTGCCATTCGCGCTTCTGCTCACCGGCAGCTTCTTCGCTATTCAGCGAATGGTGGAAGGCGCGGTCCGCGACAGCTTGCGGACTTCACTTCGCCAGACGCAGGACACTATTGCGCGGGTCCACTCCAGGAGCGAACTGCAAAACAGCCGCTTTCTGCGGATGCTGAGCGAGAACGCCACTTTGAAGGCCGGATTGCAGTTGGTGCTCGCGGAACCGAAAGGCAGGGACGCCCGGCTGACGATGGAAGATCTGCTGCGGGAGATGTGCGAATCGCTAGGTTTCGATTTGCTGGTAGTGTCCTCCAGCGAGGGGACTCCGCTGGCTGGGGTGATCCGACTGGACGGCTCATTTGGCGCACTCAATGTGGCGCGTCTGCAGCCTCTTGGCGCGGGACTCATAAAACTGGGAGAGCGCACGTTTCAGATTGCATCGACGCCGATCAATCAGGCACAGGAGAATCTCGGTTTTCTGGCGATCGGCGAACCTTTCGATTTCTCCGGCTTCACGACGCCCGCCATCCTCGCGCGAGAGGGCAAAGTGATCAAGTCGAGTCTTGCGCGAGTCAGTTCGGATGAGATGGAGCAGGCGCTGGCGGGGTGCCGTCCGAAACAGGAGTGCGAAATGCGTCTGGCGGGCGAGACTTATCTCTCTTCGCCGGTGCAGAGCCTCTCGCTCGATGGCGGCTATGAGCTGCGCACCCTGCAGAGCGTCGACCGCGCGACGGGAACCACGCAAGCGATCCTGCGCGGCGTCTTTCTCATCGCCGGCGGCCTTGCGCTGATTGCAGCTTTTGCGGTGAGCCTGATTGCATCACGCACCATCGTTGGACCGCTCACCGCGGTCATTACACGTCTGCGGTCCGCGGAGAGTACTGGTATGCTTCCGGAGTTCCCTGAGCATGCCCTGGGATCAACCTCGCCAGCGGTGGTGGAGATTCGCGAGCTGATGGTCAGCTTCAATCACGCTGCGCACGCACACCGCGAGTCCCGCAGGAGCCTCCTGAATGCATACGTCGAATTCGTGGGTGCGCTCGCCAGCGCCCTCGATGCGCGAGACCATTACACCGCGGGACACAGCCGCCGCGTGAGCGAATACTCCTGTGCGTTGGCGGCTGCCATCGGCATGCCGGTGGATGTTATCGCCGAACTGCGCATCGCGGCACTGCTCCACGACATCGGCAAGATCGGAATTCCCGATGCTGTCTTGCAGAAGCCCGGAAAACTCACGAGCGAGGAGTTCACTCTCATCCAGCAGCATCCCATCATCGGCTGCCGGATTCTTGCGGGGGTCAACGGCTTCGCGCCGTTCCTTCCCGTTGTCGAACTGCATCATGAAAACTGGGATGGTACGGGCTATCCGCTGGGGCTCATTGCCACGGCTGTTCCGCTTAACGCGCGCATCGTGCACGTCGCCGATGCTTACGACGCTATGACCTCCGACCGGCCGTATCGCCGCGGCATGTCGCACGAGGATGCCATCCACATTCTGGAACAGCATGCGGGCACGCAATTCGATCCACACATGGTGGCGGTGTTCGTGAAACTGGAGTGCCTCTCGGTGATTCGTTGCCAAACTCATCCTCCCGCCGTGGATTCCATCCAGCGGCTGGCGGAGATCCTCGATTCCAGTGAACCGCAGATGGTTCTCAACGGTTACACGGCACGGGATGAGACATGAGACCGCTCCTTGCTGTGATCTGGCTGTTCCCTGTGGCGCATGGCCAGGAAGCTCCGTCGGGCTTCGACCTGCGGGCCACGATGTCCGCTCAGGGAACCTACTCGCCGCTTCTGTCGGCGCGCCCTCGCGACGGCTCCAGCGCGAACGGTGGCTGTCGGAGCATCCTCTACCCCACCTGGAAACTGTCCCCGCATTGGAGCATTGGAGGCGCATGGCAGCTCCACTCGCGACCTTATTTCACCGAGGAGCTTTCCACTCAAGGGCGTGGCGTTCGCGGGGATCTGCTGCAGGCCCATTTGACTTACGCCCGCATTTGGACGCGCCGGTCTCTCGCCGTCCGCGCCGGGCATTTGTCGTCTGCATTCGGTTCGTTTCTGCTGCGCTACGACGATGCGCGCAATCCCATGATCGACATGCCGGCGGCGTATGGCTACTACTATAAGGGCGTGACGACGCGCGGTCTACCGGGCGCGCAGATCGACGCCACCGTTCGCAACTTCGACGTCAGGGCGCAGTTCACAAATTCGTCGCCCGCGAACCGGCGCAGTATCTTCGATCGTGACCAGTACGGCAACTGGACGCTGGGAACGGGGTTCACCATCCTGCAAGGGCTGCGAGTGGGAGGCTCGGCTTATCGCGGACCCTATGCGCACCGCGGCTACGCGTTTTACTTTCCCGGCGAGCCGCCGCCGCGTGCTCTGGCAGGTTCCGCGGAAGGCTTCGACTGGCAGTTCGCGCGCGGCCATTGGAACGCGTCCGGTGAGTTTCAGCGCTTTCGCATGGACTATCGTGTGATCCCAACGTTCCGCCAGAGAGCGGGATACGGCGAAGTCCGGCGGGTCCTTCATCCGCGATGGTATGTGGCCGCGCGCGCCGGCTATCTGCGAGCCAGCGCCTTCCCTGGCCGGGACGTGTACGAGTTCGTGGCCGGCTATCGTCCCAACCGGATGCAGATCCTGAAAGCAGGTTATGTGGTGCAGCGCGGGCCGGCGATTCGCGGCGCTTCCGCGAACGTCTTCACGGTGCAACTGGTGACTTCACTCCACCTGCTGTCCATCGCCAAGGACTAGCCTCCGCCCGCTACAACCAATGCTGGCAAGCCCCAACCACCGGATTCATCTTCTGGACGAAGGTATTCAGGTCGATCCAGCGTGGCTTTGTCAGTCCATACTTGAACCCGCTCCACGGATCATTCACCAACACCTCGTCCGACCCGATCAGCGGACGCTTGATCCCGCGCAGGATGAGGATATGCTTGTGCCCTTCACAGTAGGTTCCCGACACCCAGATCGCGCCATAGAACTTCAGTTTCTCCTCAATCTGATCGGCCGTCGCAAACGCTTTGTACGTCGAGGAGGTCATGCCCAGCTTGTTCCGGCAGGCCAGGAACTCTGAATCGAGAATGCCGCGGTCGCGCATCTGTTTGTCGTTCGGCAACTGGTCAGCGGCTGAAGGGTCCTTGCCCTTATACATGAGCATCATCCTGTACGCCGCATTCCAACAGGTAGGGATTTCCTTTTGCGCAACGTACGGCACGTTGACCGTGTATTCCATGAGTCACCTCTTAGAGGATCAATGCGAAAAAGCAGGCCCGATCCTATCGGTGACAAAAGAAAAATTCGTGCGGGCCCGCGCTAGTATCAAGTTGCAGAAGTCCGCGCCGGCGGAAGGCCGGGCTGAAGCCCCGCGCTGGATGAATCCTGTCTTGCCAGTATACGGATTTCTGCAAGTGCGCGCTAGACAAAATCAATCTGAAAGATCCACCCGGCTGTGGGACTGTCGTTGTTCGGCCACCCGGGATGGATGCCGGCATCGCAACTGATCAGCTTGCCGTCGTGCATGGCGAGCCCGTGCGGGTCGCTCGAACCGGGCAGAAAATCCACCGTTTCCAGCACCCGGCCCGTCGCGGCGTCATAGCGCACCAGCCCGGGCTTGCCTTCCGCGAAGCTCTTGCTGTCGTTGCCCACCACCTGCCAGATACTGCCGTTGTCCCAGGTGATGTCGTGATAGCGGACGCGGTCTGGCGCCTGATAAAACGGAATGAAGAACTCCGGCTGCCAGGTCTTCGGATCCACACGCAGATTGCCGCGCAGGCGCAGAGCCGCGATCCAAAGCTTATCTTCGTGCCACATCGCACCGTGGCTTCCGCCGCCGTCATTCGCCGGTCCGAGGGGAATCTGGCGGTGGCTGATCAGCTTCGAATTCATGTCCACCTGAAAGACACCTTGCGGCGGAGCGTTCGCCACCATCCACACGTACCCGCCGCCAACGGCCATGCCGCTCGTGTTGCGTGACGGGGTGGTGACGGTCTTCAATACCTTGCCGTTCCAGTCCACGAGCCAGCAGTTCTCGTCGAGCGACTTGGGTTCGGGCAGTTTGTATTGAGACGCCTGCCGCCCGGACAGCTTTTGCTCGGCGATCCACAAGCCTTCCCTGGTGACTGCCAGCCCGTTGGGAAACCCAGCAGGCGACTTGAACAGCTTGGTTGTTTTTGCCTTGCGCGCCTGTGCCCGGCCGGTGCCCGATTGCCCGGAAGCGATCCGCACATCGGCGAGCGGCAAACCCATTGCGGCGCCGGCCGCAAGAAACTCACGTTTGGTGAAGTCCATCGTTACCTGCCGTCGCGGATTATATAACATCCTGACGGTATCAGCGGTCCGCTACCAGGTCTATCGCCGGACGAGCGATCACCTGCTGCATCGCGAGCGCTTTGGCATTGCGCTCCCGCAACGCTTTCTTATCGAAGTACGCTTTCACCACATCGCGGACGATAGGAGCGGCCCGGTCGCCGTGCTCGCCGCTCTCAAACAGCGTAGCCACCACGATTTCGGGATTGTTGCGCGGGGCGAAGCCGACAAACCATGCGTTGTCCGCCATCTCGCGCTTGCCCCGGTTCGCTCTTTGCAGTTCCAACGAGACCACCTGAGACGTCCCCGTCTTTCCGCATAGCTCAATGCCAGGCAATCGCGACCGGCCGCCCGTTCCGCCGCCGTTCACCACGTTGTACATCCCCTGGACCACCTTGACGACATTCTCCGGTTGGAGGTCCATCTTGCGCGCCGGGGCGCTGTCCTTGCGGCTCACTACAAGGTGTGGCCGGTGCCAGACTCCTCCCATCGCTAGGCCGCCGGTGGCATGCGCTAATTGCAGTGGCGTTACCGTGAGAGCCCCCTGCCCGATGGCCACCGAAATCGTCTCACCCACGTACCACTTCTCGCGCTGCGTACGGATCTTCCAGCGCGTCGATGGCACAGTGCCGCTGGCCTCATACGGCAGGTCGATGCCCGTCTTGCTTCCAAGTCCCGCGCCTTCGGCATATTTGGCGATATTGTCTATGCCCGTCTTGTTGCCCACAGCGTAAAAGAACACGTCGCACGATTGCGCCATCGCTGTGATGAGCTTGGTGCCGCCGTGGCCGCGCTTCAAGTGGCAATGGCGGTAAACGCCAAACCAATTGGCGCCGCCCGAACAACTCGTCCCGAAATCATCGTCGATAGAGCCGGTCTCGAGCGCCGCGATCGCAACAATCGGCTTGAAGGTGGAGCCCGGCGCCAATTGCGCCTGAATGGTGCGGTTGAACAGAGGCTTATCGGGATCGGTGAGGAGGTTCTTCCACTGCTGGGCCTTCAACCGGCCCGACATCGCGTTGGAATCGTAGCTCGGCCGGCTGGCCATGGCGAGCACTTCGCCGTTGCGCGGATCAATCGCCACCACCGCTCCGCGCCGTCCTTCGAGCGCCAACTCTGCGACAATCTGCAAATCCAGATCAATGGTGAGATGCAGGCTCTTGCCGGGCACCGCCGGCTTGAAACCGAGCACCTGCCGCTCGTTACCCTGATTGTCCACCATCACACGCCGTTGGCCTTCTTCGCCGGTGAGCAGATCGTTGTAATGGCGCTCGATGCCGGCCTTGCCCACCACGTCGCCCGGCTTGTTGCGCCCGAACTGATCGCTGTTGAGCTCGGCGTCGCTGATTTCTCCCACGTAGCCGGCGACGTGCGCCGCGACGCCGTCCTTGGGATAGACCCGCGTGTGCGATTCCACCAGCTCCATCTCAGGGAAGGTCTGGCTGTCGCGATGCGATTCCACGAAGGCGAGGTCCGCCGGGGACAGTTCCTCTTTGATCACCACTGGCTGGTACTTTGGCCGCGTGCGGTCGAAGCGAGCCAGCTTCGCCTGCAGTTCTTCGTAATCGATGTCGAGCCCTTCGGCGATCGGTTTGAGGTGCGACGGTTTCAAGGTTTCACGCGACAGCATCAGACTGTAGGAGGCGTGATTGTCGACGATTACGCGCCCGTCGCGGTCGAGGATCTTTCCGCGCGGGGCCAGCACCGGGAGCGACTTGATGCGGTTGCGGTCGGCGGCTTCCAGATAATACTCGCGGTACTGAATCTGGAGGTCCCAGAAGCCGTAGATCAGGAAAAGGAACACGGCGAAGATCACGTATTGCGCCCCGGCGATCTTGGAGGCCGCAAATTGCGTGTCGTCGCGCAGAATCCGCTCCGCGTCGAGTTTCTTATCCTGTTCGTTTTCCACCGGGAAGTCGCGCATTGTCTTCGAACCGCTTCTCCCTAGTTTATCCGAACCGCTTCACCGCAGTAGCGTCGACAGATCCACTACGTATTGAAGGCCGCCGTGGCGCAGGGTCAGCTTCTGCGATCCCGGCTCCGATTGCAGATACGGCGAGTCAAACGGCTTCCACAGGCTGAAGTCGCGCGGCTGCCCGAATGTGAATTGCAGTTCTTTGCCGCGCAGACTGCGGAACCGCACCGATGGTGTGGGGCTCAGCTTCACTTCCAGCGGCAGCGCTTTCACTTTGGCGCGGAACTCGTCGAAGCTGGCGAACTCAGTGCTGCTTGCCGCCTGCAGGATTGTGCCGTTCTTGAGATGCGGGCTGTACAACCGCCTTCCGCCGCCCTTCACCGGCTCCCATGTGCAGGGCGCCAGAGGCCGGTAGGCAATGTAGGCTTTGCCGCCCTGCGCGAAGATCCAACCTGAGGCGTCTTCCGCAAACTGCGCCAGATCGTCCGGGAAAAAGCCGTTGATGTGCGGAAAACGTGTTCCCTCGGGAATGTTGTAGAGCGCAACCACTGTGTCCTGCTCCTGCAGGATCTGTTCATAGGGCGACCCGCCGAGGAATTTGTCCGCCGAATCGTAGCTCTTCTTTGACCGCACGACGCTTTCCTTGCCGAAGTCCGGCATCAGCGTGAAGTACATCTGCAGCTCGTGCATCGACGAATACGGATGGAGCGAGAAGATGGTGTTTCGCTTGCCGCGCGGATCGGGGAGCGCCCACGTCACGTCCCAACTGTGCTGCTGGATCGGCTGGAGCACGCCACCCTGATCGGACCCCACCGCGTAGTCGCGCGTCATGTAGGTGGTCTTGTAGACCGGGGCGTTGCGCAGATCGGACAAGCGCCAGCGATGCCGCGTACGCTTTTGCTCGCGGTGCGTGTAGGGTTGGGAGCGGTCTGTGGCAATGCGCTTGATCACCTCAGGCGGTTCGTAGGCCGAGGCCACCGAGTAGAAGAATCCGTAGTAGCTATGGTTCGGGAGAGGGTAGCCGGTGCCGAAGAGTATCCAGGCGAAGTCGCTCGAAACGCCGTTCCATTTCTCCAACACCTGCACGTCGTCAGTCCGCGCATGTGCGCCCACGTAGAGGCCGTCGAGCGTTTCCACCGCGAAGTCGGCAATCACCCAATCGAGCATGCGCCGCGCCGCTGTCCGCATGCGCGCGTCCTCGGCCCACTCCGCCAGGTAGGACAGGGGCAGCAGGTAAACGCCGAGGTAGTAGGCATCGATCAGTCTGGATGCTTCTGGAATCTACGGACTAGCCCGTCATCGCCGCCGATTGCGCCCCAGCCCGGCTTGCCGACGGTGCCAGGGATCAGTGGCCGCGGCTTCCGAGTCGGTATGCTATCCTGCTGCCGCTATGGGGATTTACGTCCAGCTCGAAGTCAACCCGAGCCGAATTACAGCGAAGCAATGGGAGGACTTCTATCAGGAGAGCCTCATCCTGCTGCGGCGTTTCCCTGTGCCGCTGATGAGATTGATGGCGCAGGAGACTCCAACCGGCACGCGCCTGGTTTGGACCGCCGCAATCGTCGAACGCCAGGGAATGCCGGACGAGCATTGGGTGGTTGACGGCGACCTCGAGACTCTTTACCCGGACCCGGACTCCATCCACCACCGGCTCGAAGAACTCTACCGTGGTTCGGAAACCGACCTCCTGGAGGGACTCGCGCGGGGTTCCCGCCAGCTCGCAGCCCTGGCGCGCATGAAGCAAGAGTTGGCTGGTTACAAGACTCTGGGTCAGATTGGCGCCACCCAGCTGATCGGTAAATTCCTTCGGCTCACGGGCGATCCTACCCGGCTGATCGAGTTTGTGGAAGAGGCAAACGCGGCAAGGGCCGCGAAGACGCAATTTCCGTTGAAAGAGTTGTTCCGCTTGACCTATACGCGATTCTCGGCGCCCGCGGTAGCGCCCGCGAATCCCAGGCGGAAACGGAGGATGAAAACTCAAGACGACGTTTTCGCCGATGTCCTTTGGAAGCTCACGGGTGAGCATGATTCCGGATGCCTTATCGCTCCAGCGAAGTTGCTCGAAGCCTTCGCCACGCACGCCCCCAACCTCCGGCCGGCCTTCGAGCGCAGTATGAAGGAAGCCGACCGCGCACGCGAGAAACCCGTTCAACAGATCGACGAGGCAGCCGGGAACGAGACACTCCACGGCGCGGACTACATCCTGCAACAGGTCGAGCTACAGCGTGAGACCGGCGACGATGATGCCGAAATGTCCTCGATCCTCGGCCAGCAACTCGGAAAGTTGGCCAGGAAGCACAAGGGCCTCGCCTCAAAGGACCCCCATTTCTACGCTGGTTTGTTGAGCCGAATTTCGGGAGAATCGGGTCTACCCCTTCGCGAAGGGACCTGGGCTCGGATCGACGCGGAAAACGACGTAGAGATTCTTCGGCGGCTGGTTGTTCTCGCCGCGATAGACAAACCCAGCGCAGCGTTCCATGAATGCCGCAAGCGCATCCTGGAAACACCAGACTCCTGGCCGCTGCTGCTGGGACCCCGCGAGACTACATGATCAACCGGGGTTATGCCTACACCACCATCATCGGCAGCCAATACCAGGGACAAACCCTGCTCTGCCACTTGGCAAGCCTTTACCCGCACTCCACCCCACAAGCGTGGCAACAAAAACTGAACAACGGAGAAGTTACGCTCAACGGGGTTACCGCCACCGGAAGCGAGTCGGTCGCCTCGGGCCAAACTCTTGTCTGGAACCGTCCACCCTGGATGGAGCCAGACTCCCCGCGGCACTTCGAAGTTCTGTGGGAAGACCCCCACCTGTTGGCCGTCAACAAACCCAGCGGGCTCGCCACCCTCCCCGGCGGCGGTTTTTTGGAAAACACCCTCCTGCGCCTGGTGCAAGCGCGAACCCCCAACGCAAACCCTGTCCACCGGTTGGGCCGCGGCACCAGCGGGATCGTCCTCTTTGCTAAAACACAGCAGGCGGCTTCTTATCTGTCGGCAAACTGGAACTCGCCCGGAATTCAGAAGATCTACCGGGCGCTGGCGCAAAACGTTGCCCAGCAGGACGTCTTTGAAATCCTGACACCCATCGGCCTCGTACCCCACCCGCTCATCGGTTCCGTGTGGGCCGCCAGCCCCAGCGGCAAACCGTCCAAGTCATTGGCACAGGTGATCTCACGCAACATCGGCACGACGACATTTGAGGTGAGTCTCGGTTCAGGCCGCCCTCATCAAATCAGAATCCATCTGGCATCCATCGGCCATCCCCTGGTAGGCGATCCTCTGTACGGATTAAATGGTCAGCCTCTGGATAATCTCCCCGGACTCCCCGGCGATGGAGGATATTTGCTGCACGCCCAATTTCTGAAATTCCAACATCCTATTACCGGAGAACCAATTAATCTTGAGGCTACTTTGCCGTCCGGCTTCGGACAATACATATTAGAATCGGATTGAAATGGCCGAAGAATGGAAACAGGCGCAGAATCCTGGCGGCACCGCGCCCGCCACTGAGAAGGACGTGCGAGTGCGGGTGTTCGAAGGACATGAGGGAATTGTCTGCCGAGTAGCAATGCCGGCGGATGGGGGATTTGCCCTAACGTCTAGCCAAAGATATTTGAAATTTTGATTCCACCGGCATTCTGCCGATGGTCTGGTTGTCAAGACTGGACCGAAGGAGAAGCCGATGGAATCGTTCACAAAGCTGTTTGGCAGCCTGCTGGTTTTTGTATACCACTGTTTC